>NZ_JACCCM010000001.1:0-1025249 GCF_013409665.1 Pseudoclavibacter sp. JAI123
TGTTTCCAAAAGGAATCCTTACCCCTCCAAAAAGAAGAGGCACGGGATCAAATTGGCATTTGACATAGTGCACGCTGTTGAGTTCTCAAGAATCGGACGCTTCTCGTTTCCGGCCTATTCGACCATCTCCCGAGAGCAACCTCTCTAACTTACATCAGGCTTGGAACCTTGTCAACTTGAGCTGTGCGAGATTCGCAATTGCTACTGGACGTTCTTGGTCCTGATGTTGAGTTATGTGCGCCTCTTCCTGGCCGGTTTCCCTGCCGCTCGGAAGCAACCTGTGTAACTTACCCGCGTTTCGATCCAGAGGTCAAACCACCCTTGAACCCGGGCGTGTCGCGCCCGTGGTCGGGCACGCGGACCGGGCGGCTCCGGGTGCCTGGGGGCGGCTCCGGGCGCTATTCCACCAGGCCGTGGCGGGCGAAGGCCGTGGAGATGCCGTCTTCCAGCACGGTGGTGGTGACCTCATCAGCAAGCTTCTGCAGTTCGGGGTCGGCGTTCCCCATCGCGATCCCGACGCCACACACGTCGAACATCTCGATGTCGTTCCAGCTGTCGCCGATGCCGATGGCATCAGCACGGTCCAGCCCGAGGTGCTCGAGCACCTTCTCTATGGCGGCGCCCTTCGTGGTGCCCGGAAGACCGACCTCCCCGTCGGAACCACCTGGCAGCGGCATGCTCCCGCGCACGATGTGGAAGCGCTCGCCGAACTCGGCCTTCGCCCGGTCGACGGCGCCAGGCTGCTCCGTGAAGAACACCGCCTTCGCGATCTCGGTGAGCGGTGCATCCTCGATGGGCTCGGCAGAGAACCCCTCTTGCGGCGACGTCTGCGGTTCGACCTTGCCGACCCGCGCGGCCTGCAGGTGCTGCATGAGCGCCGCCCGGGTGGCGGCAGGTGCGTAGACGCGCTTGTCGCTCTGCAGCAAGTAGTGAAGGTCGTGCTTCTCGAAGTGCGCGATGAGGGCGTCGAGCTCGGCCCGCGGCATCGTCTCCTCGTGCACGCGAACGTCTCCCGCGTCCGCGAAGGCCCCGCCGTTGGTGACAGCCCCGTCGAACCCGATATCGAGCACCGCCTGCGGGATGTGCCCGGCCGCTCGGCCGGTGCAGAGGTAGACGAGGTGCCCCGCGGCACGTGCCTCACGCACCGCTCGCACCGTCGAAGGAGCGATCCGACGCCCGTGGTCGAGGATCGTGCCGTCGACATCGAGGAAGGCGATCTTGGGACTGCTCGAGCGTTCTGGCATGTGACCTCACGTTGGTTCGGGAGTGCAGGGGCACTGACCAACCAACCCTATGCCGTGCGCGTCTCGCCAAGACCGGCGGGTGGTCGCACCACAGGTGCCGCCGCTGGAGACACGAAACCCCGGCTCCGAGCTGGGCTCGGACCGGGGCTTCATCTTGGTGTTCTCTGCAGAGCGGAGACGAGGGGATTTGAACCCCTGGTCCCCTCAAAGGGGACTCCACCTTAGCAGGGTGGTGCACTCGGCCGGACTATGCGACGTCTCCAAGACTCACCTATCGTAGCGGGTCGCGAGCCGAGTTCCGAACCGAGCGGCAAATTGGCCTGCGACTGCTCGTGGCACGCGCCGGCCAAGCCGAGTCGAGCGACTATCCGAAGAGCGTCGTCGGGTTGGAGCACGACTCCTGGTCGGCTGCCTGGCCTGCGAAGGTCGGCGCCGGGGTCGCGACCGGCGCGTTCGGGTCGACGGGCGCATCCGTCGCCGCGTCCTCACCGGTCGTGCCGTCGCCAGTCGTGCCGTCGCCAGTCGTGCCGTCACCGGCCGCGCCATCCTCACCGGTCGGCGCCCCGGCAACCGACAGAGGCTGGTCGGCAGCGAGCAGATCCCACATGGCGGTCGCGTCAGGCTCGAGCGGCATGACCCGAGCACCGTCGTAGTCGGCCGTCGGCAGCTGCACGAACGCGATCTTCGACAGATCGACCTGGTTGAGCGCTGACGCCATGCCCATGAGCGTCGGCACGTCGGCGAGCGATTTCGTCATCTTCATGTTCTGCGTGGCCGCGACCCCGAGGCCGTACAGCTTCGTCGGGTTCGCGAGGGTGCCAGCGCTCTTCACCTCACGGATGAGCGATGAGAGGAACACCTGCTGGTTCGCGATGCGCTGCAGGTCGCTACCGCCCACGCCGTGGCGGGTGCGGAGGAACTTCAGCGCATCCTCGCCCTGCAGCGTGTAGTTGCCGGGTTGCAGGTAGAGGCCCACGTAGTCGTCGCTGATCTCGTTCGCGACGCACACGTCGACACCGCCCACCGCGTTCGACATCTCGATGACCCCGAGGAACTGCACCATCGCCGCGTACGGAATGTCGAGGCCGCTCATCGCCTCGACCGTCTCGACGACGCAGCCCATGCCACCCTCGCCGAGGATGCTGTTCATGGGCACCTCGAAGCGCTCCTCCTGAGCAACACCCTGGTCATTGGTGCACGCCGGCTGGTCGACGATCGTGTCGCGGGGGATGCTGACGACGGATGCGTGCGTGCGGTCGGCAGAGACGTGCAGCAGCATGTTCACGTCGTTGAGCACGCCGGACGCGTCCTCGTCGCCCTCCCCGTACTCGGCGCCCTGACCCGTGCGGTCATCGCTGCCGACAAGGAGGATGTTGAAGCCGCCCTCGATCTCATCGAACGCCACGGTGTCCTCGTCGTCTCCGCCGGGATTCGGCAGCACGTCGAGCCGCCCCCAGAGGCCGGCGACAGCGATGCCGCCGATGGCGAGCACGCTCACGAGCGCCACCGACAACGCGATGAGCAGCCCCTTGCCAAGCGAGCGAGCCGCTGACGTCACGGGCAGCCGGCCGTGCTGGGCGACCCCGCCGCGCGCATCCGGGTGCAGGATGCCGTCGTCGCCGGCCCGGTCGAAGCACTGAGCGCTGCTCCCCCGTCGTCGAGAAGTCGTCACAGGTGCGGGCCTCCCCCGAAGCGTACGTGGAGTTCGTCAGCATAGGCCTCGCGAACGTGGATCACCTGACCACGCCCGAGCAGCGCTCGCCGCTGTTCACCGAGCTCAGAAGAGCGACGTGCTCGCGTTGGAGCACGACTCCTCATCGGCGCGCTGACCGGCGAGCGTCGGCTGCGGCACGGCCGTCGTTGGCGCCGTCTCAACCGGAAGGCCGGTTGCCGGGTCGACCGGGATGCCCGTGGCCGGGTCGACCGGGATGCCCGTGGCCGGGTCGATCGGGAAGCCCGTCGTCGGGTCGATCACCCAGCCCGTCTCCGGATCGATGTTGACCGTCGCGTTCGGGTCAGGTGTCTCCGTCGCCTCTGGAGCACCGGCGACCTCGAGCGACTGGTCGGTGCGCAGCAGCTCCCACATGGCCGTCGCGTCCGGTTCGAGCGGCTGCACTCGCGCCGAGTCGTACTCGCCCGTCGGCAGCTGCACGAACGTGATCTTGTCGAGCGGCACCTGCGAGAGCGCCATCGCCATGCTGACGAGCGTGTTCGGGTCGGTGAGCGAGCTCGACATGGTCATGTTCTGCGTCGCCGCGACACCCAGGCCGTAGAGCTTGACGGGGTTCGTGAGCGTGCCCGCGCTCTTCACCTCGCGGATGAGGGAGGACAGGAACACCTGCTGGTTCGCGATGCGGGTGAGGTCGCTGCCGTCACCGACGCCGTGGCGGGTGCGGAGGAACTTCAGCGCATCCTCGCCCTGCAGCGTGTAGTCACCCGGCTGGAGGTACAGGCCGACGTAGTCATCGTTGATCTCGTTCGCCACGCAGACGTCGACGCCGCCGACGGCGTTGGACATCTCGATGACGCCGCGGAACTTCACCATCGCCGCGTAGGGGATCTCGATGCCGCTCATCGCCTCGACCGTGGAGACGACGCAGTTCATGCCGCCCTCGCCGAGGATGCTGTTCATGGGGACCTCGTAGGCCTCTTCCATGGCGACGCCCTGGTCGTTGGTGCAAGCGGGCTTGTTGACGATCGTGTCTCGCGGGATGCTGACGACGGATGCGCTCGAGCGGTCCTCCGCGATGTGGAGGAGCATGTTGACGTCGTTGAGCACGCCGTCCGCGTCCGCTTCGCCCTCGCCGAACTCGGCACCCTGCCCCGTGCGGTCATCGCTGCCGACGAGCAGCACGTTGATGCCGCCCTCGATCTCGGCGAAGTTCGCGGGCTCCTCAGAACCTGACGGGTCGGCGATGTCGAAGGTCGTGACCTTCGACTGCAGGTTGATCCAGGCGAGCGCCCCGACGAACATGACGCTGACGAGCGCGACGCACAGGGCGATCGTCCCCGTCTTCACCACCGAGTTCGTCGGCGTCGTCACGTGCAGCTTGCCGTGGCGCGCCGAGGTGACCTTCGGCGCTTCGTCCTTGACGCCCTGGCCCGGGACGAAGCCGCGCCGTGCGCGGGAAGGTCCGGAGTGCGTCACAGGCGGGGTTCCTCACGTCAGGGGCTAGGTGGCGGAGGGCGTGGGATTCGAACCCACGAGACATTGCTGCCCACTGGTTTTCAAGACCAGCTCCATCGGCCGCTCGGACAGCCCTCCAGGATTGCTCACAACGATTCAGTATCGTTTTCGAGCTTGTCGCGTGTCCATGGTAACCGAAAGTGAAATGTCTGGTTACCCGGGGAGGACCCGCGACCTCACGGACGCTGCCGCGAGTACTGACGCGCCGGCTTCCCTGACAGAGCCAGCAGGGACAGGATATCCAGAGCCGTGAACGCGAGGGTAGTGCTGAACCTGATTTCCTCGTCGCCGGCCCACCAGCTGCCGAACTGCAGGGCGATCGACGCCGCCGCGTAGAGCAGCAGCGTGATGCGGGCCCAGTTGACGCCGCGCAGCACGAGCACACCAAGCAGCAGCGAGGTGAGGACGATGATGGCGCCCGCGATCATCGCCACGATCCAGGCGGGCTCCGCGAGCGTCGCCGCATCGGTGCCGGAGAGGTCGGCATCCGTGAGCACCTCACGCATGCCGTCGGGCCCGAGAAGGGCCAGCGCCCCGAAGAAGAGCAGGGCGAGCACCCCTCGCCCGAAGACGACGATGGCACCAAAGGTCGTCGTGATCGGCCGGCCGTGCCGTCGCACGGCCTCGCCGACGGAGGCCTCGACCGGATTCGACGAGCTGAGGGGCTCGAACGCCGCCCGCTTCTTCGCCGAGCGCTCCGGACGAGCGGGAGCGGATGCGGGGCCGGGGGTCACGGGGGCAAGGGCAGGGGCAGGGGCAGGGGCAGGGGCAGGGGCGACCGTGGGCTGGCGCTCGAACGCGGCGTTCGCCAGCGGCTCGAGCACCGGGGACGAGACGCCCGTCGCAGCATCCACGGCGCTCGGCAGCTGCAGCACCGGGAGGTTGCCGTCGGTGCGGATCGAGTCACCACCCCCGTTGCGCGAGTGGTACCCGGTGGAGAAGTCCTTCAGGATCGCGACCGACGCCCGCGGCGTGCCCTGGAGCACGGTCGCGACGATGTGGTCCCGCTCGACATCGGTGTCCGCATCGATCTTGTGCGTGACCTGCAGCGTGAAGAGCGAGAAGCCGACGGCACGATCGAAGGTGCCGGCCGCGAGCCAGTCGACGCGCGTGCCGCCTGGGAGGAGCCAGCCTTCCGGACACTTCCAGAACCGCACGTGGTGCCGCTTCGCGGGATTCCCGGCGACTTCCTGCTGGTAGGCAAAGTCCTGCTGCCGACCGAAGAGGAAGAGCGGGCTCACCGGCGCCTCGTCGTAGCTGCGCCGAGTGACGGTCGAGGAGATGATCCCGAGGCTCGTGCGCAGCGAGATGTCATCGGCCCGAGTCCAGCCCGCGGCCCGCATGGCCTCATGCAGCTCCGCCTCGTGACCGAGCAGCCCAAGGTTGATGGGGTCGCCAAGCAGGCCGTCGCTCGTGCGGGCCCTGCCGATGAAGTAGTCGGGCACGTACACGGTCGTCAGGATGCGGTGCATTCGCGGCAGCACCAGGTACGCGAGGAGCGCCCAGAAGATGACCAGGAGCAGGATCCCCCACCAGCCGACCTGCAGGGAGTCGTCGGCGACGAGGAACGCGAGCCAGATCGCGGCGAGCCCGGCGAACACGAAGAAGAAGCCGTCGAGCCCCTGCCCGATGGCGGCGAGCGGCCGCTTCCGCCTCCGTGGCACGTCGACGGTCACGCTCGTGCCTAGCTGAGCGTGCTCAGCGCCACGCCGAGGCCGTCGTGGGCGAAGTCCGGCGCCAGCACGTTGCCGGCGTCGATGACCTCCTGAGGCGCGTCGCCCATCGCGATGGCCGTTCCCCCGTTGGCCGCCCACTGCAGCATCTCGATGTCGTTGCGGCCGTCGCCGGCGACGACGACCCGCTCCATCGGGATGCCCAGCTCGCGACGCACACGCTCGAGCGCGGTGCCCTTGTTGACGCCGTCCGGCGCGATGTCGAGCCACGCCGTCCACCCAACCGAGTAGCTGACCTCGTGCAACCCGAGCCGTTCGATGACCGCCGTGAACTCCTCGATCGAATGGTCGGGCGAGATGACGACCAGACGCGTCGCCTCGGCGTTGAGCAGCTGCTCGAAGGGGACTTCCTGGCCCCGAGCCTCGAAGCTGCCGTCGGGGAAGTGCCCGCTGTACTTGAACACGCCGTGCGGGTCCTCGACCGCGAACATGGCGTTCTCGAGTGCGCCGCGCAGGCTCACGAGCACCTCGGTGGGGTCGAAGGTCTCGATCCACCGGGTCGCGTATCCGCCCTGGGCGACGGCATCCCGCTCGAGCGTCATGGCCCCGTTGGCGGAGACGTGGAACCGCGAGTCGAGGCCGAGCCGCTCCGCGATGGGGCGCGTGTCCGCCCAGCTGCGGCCCGTCGCGAGCATGACCTCGTGGCCTGCCGCCTGCAGGCGGCGAACCTGCTCGAACGTGGCGTCTGGGATCGCGCCGTCGATGCCGAGGATCGTTCCGTCGATGTCGAGCGCCACGAGCATCCGCTCGCCTGCGGCATCCGCCTCGTTCGAGGTGCCCAGGCCCGTCAGGCTCTCCGCGCTCACGCGACGGGCTCCATGACCTCGAGGCCACCGAGGTACGGGCGCAGGGGCTCGGGGATGAGCACCGAGCCGTCCGCGCGCTGATGCGTCTCGAACAGGGCGACGAGCCAGCGAGTCGTCGCGAGCGTTCCGTTGAGCGTCGCGACCGGCGTCGTCTTCCCCGACTCGGTGCGATGCCGCGTCGACAGGCGCCGCGCCTGGTAGGTCGTGCAGTTCGACGTCGAGGTGAGCTCGCGGTACGCGTCCTGCGTCGGCACCCACGCCTCCACGTCGAACTTGCGAGCAGCCGAAGAGCCGAGGTCTCCCGCGGCGGTGTCGATGACGCGGTAGCTCAAGCCGAGCGACTGCAGCACCTCCTCCTGCCAGCCGAGGAGCCGCTCATGCTCCGCCTCCGCCTCCTCCGGCTTCGCGTAGACGAACATCTCGAGCTTGTTGAACTGGTGCACGCGGATGATGCCGCGAGTGTCCTTGCCGTGCGAGCCGGCCTCGCGGCGGTAGCAGGTCGACCAGCCGGCGTAGCGAAGCGGGCCGGCCTCGAGGTCGAGGATCTCATCCGAGTGGTAGCCCGCGAGCGCGACCTCGCTGGTGCCCGTCAGGTACAGGTCGTCGTCCTGCAGGTGATAGACCTCGTCGGCGTGCTCGCCGAGGAACCCGGTGCCGCGCATGATCTCCGGCTTCACGAGCGTCGGCGTCGTGAGCATCACGAAGCCATTGCGGATCGCGACGTCGAGGGCGTACGACATGAGGGCCAGCTCCAGTCGCGCGCCGATGCCGCGGAGGAAGTAGAAGCGTGCACCGGAGACCTTCGCGCCGCGCTGCATGTCGATCGCGCCGAGCAGCTCGCCCAGCTCGAGGTGGTCGCGCGCCTCGAAGTCGAAGCTCGGCCGCTCCCCGACGGTCTTGAGCACCTCGAAGTTCTCCTCGCCACCCGCGGGGACCCCCTCGATGACGAGGTTCTGGATGCGCCCGATCGCAACGTCCGCGGCGGCGCTCGCCTCGTTGGCGGCCTGGCTCGCGGCCTTGACGCTCGCAGCGAGCTCCTTGACTGAGGCGAGGATCGCCGGCTTCTCCTCCTTGCTGGCCTTCGCGACCAGCTTGGACGCCGCGTTCTGCTCAGCACGCAGACGCTCGAACTCGGAGATCGCCGACCGGCGAGCCGCATCCGCCTCGAGGGCCGCGTCGACCGTCGCCGGGTCGTTGCCGCGCGAGAGCTGCGAGCGCTTGAGAAGGTCGGGCTGGTCACGGAGAAGCTGGGCGTCGATCACGGGCCAAGCCTAGCTGGCGCAGGTGACACGGGCACGAGCGGAGCTCGGCGCTGACGCACACCATGGCTGACTTAAGCTCACTGCATGCCGCATACCGCCCGACAGGGTTCAGACAAGCTCGCCGCCATCGTCGTCAACCCAGTGAAAGTCGACACGAAAGCGCTGCGCGCAGCTGCCGCCGAGAGCGCCGAGCGGTACGACTGGCCGGAGCCGCTCTGGTTCGAGACGACCGTCGAGGATCCTGGCGCCGGGCAGACGAAGGAGGCCATCGCCGCCGGCGCGACCATGGTCATCGCCGCCGGAGGCGACGGCACCGTCCGGCTCGTCGCCGAGACGCTCGCGGGCACCGATGTCGCCCTCGGCGTCGTGCCAGGCGGAACCGGCAACCTGCTCGCCCGCAACATCGGCATCGAGGTGGCCGGGGGTGTGACCGACACGGTCTCGGAGATGGTGCAGAGCGCCTCCACCATCCTGCCGGGCGCAAAGCCTTCCTCGCTGCCCATGACCACCGTCGCGCGCGCCGTGGAAGTAGCCTTCGGCGGAGTGGACGCTCGCATCGACCTCGGCTGGGCCGCCGTCGAACGCGAGGACAAGACCCGCGAGCGCATGGCCTTCACCGTCATGGGCGGCGTCGGGATCGACGCAGGCATGATCGCGAACACCTCAGAGGACCTCAAGAAGAAGGTCGGGTGGGTGGCGTACCTCGGGGGCATCATCCGCTCCGTGGCCAACGGGCCCAACTTCCACCTGCGGCTGCGGGTCGACGGCAAGTCGCACGCCAGCACGCTGCGGGCCGCCACCGTGATGGTCGGCAACTGCGGCCTGATGCCCGGCGGGCTCCACCTGCTCCCGGACGCCGAGATCGACGACGGGCGACTCGACCTCGCCATCATGCGCCCGAACGGGCTCCTCGGGTGGCTGCAGATCTACGGGCGCATCGTCGTGCAGTCCGGCATCATGCGTCGCACCGACGTCGGCCGGCGCATCCTGCTGGAAGGCCGCAAGCACGTGCGCGCGCTCACGTACGCCCAGGTCGAAGAAGTCACCTTCCGCCTCGACTCGGGCCCGGAGGAGTTCGAGGTCGACGGGGATGCGGCCGGCCGGATCACGGCTGCGCGCATCTGGATCGAGCCCGCGAGCCTCACCGTGCGCACCCCGAAGCCCATCCCCGAGAACGAGGGCCTGCGCACGCTCGCGCGACGGCTCGGCCTGGCTGCAGAAGAGAACTCGCCGAAGAAGCCTGCGCTCAGCTGAGGCGGCGCGCCCGGGAAGCACGCTCGATCCGGGCGTGCGCCGCGGTCGCGCGCCTCACTTCTCCGCCGACGCCGCCCGGAATGCTTGCATCCTCTCGGAATCAAGCGCGAGAATGCTACTTATAACTCTGTAGACTCATGAGTAGCATTCCTCCATCATTTGGGACATGGTCGGTGAACTCCAGCGAAGCGTGGGCAAGAACATCCGTCGAATCCGGCTCTCGCGCGGCATCAGCCAAGAGGCCCTCGGCGCGGTCGTGGGACTGCACCGCACCTACATCGGCTCCGTCGAACGAGGCGAGCGGAACATCACCCTCCAGACGCTCGAAGGCATGGCGGAGCTCCTCGGCGTGGCCCCCATGGAACTCCTCGACGACGACACCTCAGCGCGAACGGATGCGACCCCCAGCGCCTGACCTCGCAGCCTCACCTCACCAATGTCGGTGGCAAGCCGTAGCTTGTCGGTGCAGGGCAGCGAGAACAGACTGTGCCGGGTCCCCTCGCTTCCCTCCCGCTGATCCGCCGACACCTGGAGCGATCGATGACGCACACCACCGGCACGAACACCTGCCCGACCTGGTGCATCGCGTTGCACCTCGACGGCGACACCCTGCACCACGGAGCGAGCATCGAGCTCGCGGTCATGCGGCGCCCCAGCCCCGGCGAGCGCCTGTTCCGCCCAGAGCTGTCCGCGACGCCGATGACGCTCGAGCTCGTCGCCCACCAGGAGACGGGTGAGCCTGCGCCGTGGATCGCGGTTCTCCACGAGGGCGCAGCCGTCCTCGACCTCACGACGCTGAGCGCCGATCACCTCGCCGCCGCACTCCTCGACCTCGCAACCGACGCGCGTCGCTGAACGTCGCGAAGACACCCGAGGGTGTCAGTCGGAACGGGCCGCTCCCCTACCCGACTCATCGATCTCATCCCGCTCCGAGCGCGCACGCCGCCGCATCCACACGACGAAGGCCACGAGCAGCACGACGATCACCCCGGAGAGCACGGCGATCGTGACCACCGCAGCGCGGGGAACGGATTGCTCCGCAGCAGCCGAGGCGACCTCGACGGCCTGCGCCTGCATGGCCCCCCAGAGGAGCAGCGCTGCACCGAGGAGGACGGCGATGACGGCGAGTCCGACGCGACGAACGCGTTGACGTGGGGTCTGGCGAGGGCTGTGGCGAATAGCTGACGACACGTGTGTCTCTTCTCCGGGTACGACTGCGGACGCAAGGACACGCGCATCCGGAGACACAACTGCGTCCTTCCGCGCGCGAAAAAGGGCGACCCACCCCGTGTCGGGGTAGGCCGCCCAGTCTCTCAGACCGGCGTGCGCCGGACCTGGATCTGCTGGCGCTTAGGCGTCCTGCTTGCGCTTCTTCTGCGCGAGGAGGAGGACGGTACCGGCGAGCAGCACCGAACCGGCGATGCCGAACGCGAGCGCGGCGTCGAACTCTCCACCCGTGGTTGCGAGCGTGTCGTCGCTGCCAGCGGCCACCGCAGTCTCAGTCGGGGTGGCCGACGTCGACGCGGATGCCGAAGGCGTGACCGTGATGGTCGTGCCGGGCGTCGCGGTCGGCTCGGTCGTTGCCGTAGCCGTGGGCTCGGTCGTCGCGGTTGCCGTCGGCTCCGTCGTCGCCGTAGCCGTAGCCGTGGGCTCCGTCGTCGCGGTTGCCGTCGGCTCCGTGGTTGCCGTAGCCGTGGGCTCCGTCGTCGCGGTTGCCGTCGGCTCGGTCGTTGCCGTAGCCGTGGGCGTCGGAGTTGCCGTTGCGGTCGGCGTCGCCGTCGCCGTCGGGGTTGCCGTTGCGGTGGGCGTCGCCGTGACCGTCGGGGTAGCCGTCGGGGTCGGGGCCACGTCGAAGCCGAGGGCGATGCGGATGTTCTTGCGCAGCTCGAGCTGCTCTGCGTCGCTCCACAGGAATTCGAACTTGTCGGCGAGCACCGTGTCACCCGTGGGCTGGACGTCGGTGACGACGAACGCCGCCCAGGTCTCGGCGTAGTCCTCGACGATGTTCATCGCCGCATAGTTGCTGACGTAGTCCGACTCGTGGGTCGCGTACCAGGCGTTGGCAACGTTCCAGTCGTAGTTGTCCTGCGGCGGAGCCGCGTCGCCGTAGGGCTCCCAGAAGTTCTCGTAGAAACCGAGGATCTGCGAGTCGGGCTGCGGGCAGCCTTCCCAGAGCTCGAGCTTCTCGCAAGAGGCGTACGTGAGGTCGACCTCTTCCGTGTTGAGCGAGAGCACGTGAGCGAACTCGTGGATGAGGGTCTCGGTGAGGATGGCCTGGTCGTCCGCGTAGGCGAGGTTGACCTTCAGCTGCCACTTGGAGGGGTCGGCGCTGTCCTGGTTGACCGAAGCCGCGGTGTTGCTGCTCGGGTTGTTGTAGGTCTCGTACGTGGACATGTGCTCGTTGATGAACGACGGCGTCGCGATCTTGACGTAGATCTCCCAGATCGCGGCCTCGTCGGGCGTGACACCCGCTGGGAGCTCCGCTCCCGGCTGGATGACGTAGTTGCGCACGGGCTCCGTCGAGCGCGAGAGGTGCGAGCGGGTGTCGTCGCCGTGGCGCGACGGTGCCGCGACCGGCTCCGTCCGAGATCCGGTGAGGTCTTCGCTCGGGGTGTCTGCGAGCGCAGGGGCCGAGCCGAGACCGGCAGAGATGGCGACGATTCCGCCGATGAGTCCGATGGATGCGAGCGTCTTGCGGACGCCGCCGCGAGCCGACATCGAGCGCGAGCCCGTCTCCGACTCAAGCTGTTCGAGCTGCTTCTTCAAGCGTGGGCCCCTTCGTTGGTTGCGGGTCGTGTCGGTGCTGCGAGGCGCTGCTTCGCAAGAGGCGACCACCCGCGTGGTGATCGCACTCCGGCTCTGCGGCTCTGCGGCGCTGAGGCGGTGTCCCGCCAACCCACCGTCGCCGTCCCGAAACCGGGGTTGGGTAGCACGCGAAGATGGGAGTCAGCAAAGTGCTTGTCCAACGTAACAGGAACGTGACCTTTTTCAAGGGGCGAATTTCGGGTACTTCTCCCCCTGGCGCTGGGGTGTGCGGTGCGCTACGTGGTGCACGGTGGCGGCGTGTGAGACCGGCCGAGTGGCAGACGACACAGAATGTCGGCGGTCACTTCTACGTTGTCCGAACAGCCCAGCATCCGCTTCGCGCGGCAGCCGCCCCGGCTGTGCCGGACCGGGGTAGCCCCTCCGCGTGCACACCAGAGGAGAACGCGCATGATCACGCGATCCGGCACCCCGCTCTGCCCCGCATGGTGCATCGCCCTGCATCTCGATGCCGATGAGACCCTGCACTACGGCGCAAGCAGAGAGGTCTCCGTGGTGACGCGAGCGCCGGCGTCCCACCGCGAACGTCAGCATGCGTTCGCCATCGACACGCTGGTGCTCGTCCAGCATCAAGAACGCCACGAACGTGTTCCCTGGCTCGCGGTCCTCCTGCGAGGCGGCCCGGTGCTCGATCTCACGGTCGACAGCGCACGCCGTCTCGGCGCGAACCTCACCGAGGCCAGCGCGCGATGAACCTCAGCCGCGCAGCGAGCTCAGCCAGTCGACCGCTTCGCCGAAGTGCTCGTCGCCCCACTTGGGGTCGACGACGACCGGCTTGCGATCCGCCCGCGGGTACGAGCCGAGGAAGATGACGTGCGGGCTGAAGCGGCGAAGGCCGAGCAGCGCATCCGCAACCCTCGCGTCGTCGATGTGGCCATCGAGGTCGAGCACGAAGCGATACGAGCCGATGCGGTCAGGTAGAGGGCGAGACGTGATCATCGAGAGGTTCACGCCGCGAGTCGCGAACTGCTCGAGCATCACCATGAGGGACCCCGGGAACTCCTCAGGAAGCTCGACGATGAGGCTCGTCTTGTCGGCTCCCGTCCGAGCCGGAAGCTCACGACTGAGGCTCACGAGCGCGAACCGTGTGCGCGCCGTCTTGTTGTCCTGGATGCCCTCACCCAGCACCGACACGTCGAAGCGATCCTCGACCCCGCGCGGCGCTATCGCGGCGTCGATGTCGCCGCGCTCGTCGAACAGCGCGTTGACGCTCGAGATGTTCGAGTTCGCGACGACGTGCTCGTGCCCCGGGATGTTGCCGTGCAGCCACCTGCGGCACTGGCCGTACGCAACCGGATGCGCCGACACCGTGCGCACATCCTCGAGACGCGTTCCGGGCCGGACGACGAGGCTGAACGAGATCGCCACCTCATACTCGCCCGCGATACGAAGTCCCGGGATCGTCGCGAGCGCATCCTGAGACGCCGTGACGCCGCCCTCGATGCTGTTCTCGATCGCGATCATGGCTGCCACGCTGCGCCCGGAGGTGACATCGGCGAGCGCCTCGCCGACGTTGCTCACGGGACGCCAGATCTGACCCTCGGCGGCGGCGACCTGGCCGAGCGCCGCCTCCGTGAACGTGCCAGCCGGCCCGAGGTAGGAGTACGTCTCTCGCTCATCTGGCACGGTGCTGGCATCGGTCATGGGGTTCAGCCTATGCCGATGCATGAGTTCCTCCCCACGAGACACCGCGCGGTGCCAGACTGAGGGCATGCACGATCGCGCTGGCAGCCTCGCCCTTGAAACTGACCTCATCGATCTCGACGCACTCATCGCTGCGTACGCCGAGAAGATCCCCGACCCCGCCGTCTCGACGCAGCGCGTCGCGTTCGGCACGAGCGGCCACCGCGGCTCGAGCCTGAACTCCTCGTTCAACGAGACGCACATCCTCGCCATCACGCAGGCCATCGTCGAGTACCGAGCGGCTCAGGGCATCACCGGCCCGCTCTTCATCGGACGTGACACGCACGGACTCAGCGAGCCGGCCGAGCGCAGCGCCCTCGAGGTGCTCGTCGGCAACGGCGTCACCGTGCTCGCCGACCTCGACGACGAATGGGTACCGACCCCCGCGCTCTCGCACGCGATCATCCGCTACAACGCCGACCCGGGCAACACCGAGCAGGCAGACGGCATCGTCGTCACCCCGAGCCACAACCCGCCGCAGGACGGCGGCTTCAAGTACAACCCCCCTCACGGTGGCCCGGCTGACAGCGACGCGACCGGGTGGATCGCGAACCGCGCCAACGAGCTCATCGAGGCCGGCCTCGAGGGCGTGAAGCGCGGCACCCCAGATGCGAGCAACGTGGGCCGCCACGACTTCAAGGGCGACTACGTGCGCGACCTGAAGAACATCATCGACGTCGACGCCATCAAGCGCGAGGGCGTGCGCATCGGCGCCGACCCGCTCGGCGGCGCCAGCGTGCGGTACTGGCAGGCCATCGCCGACGAGTACGACCTCGACCTGACGGTCGTGAACCCGGACGTGGATGCGCGCTGGCCGTTCATGACGCTCGACTGGGACGGCAAGATCCGCATGGATCCGTCCTCGCAGTCCGCCATGGCCTCCGTGCTCGCGCGACGCCACGCCTACGACATCCTGACGGGCAACGACGCCGACGCCGACCGCCACGGCATCGTCACCCCTGACGCGGGGCTCATGAACCCCAACCACTACCTGGCCGTCGCCATCGACTACCTGTGCGCGAACCGCCCCGAGTGGTCCGCGTCGGCCGGCATCGGCAAGACGCTCGTGTCGAGCACCATGATCGACTTCGTCGCCGCCTCGCTCGGCCGCACGCTCGTCGAGGTGCCCGTCGGCTTCAAGTGGTTCGTCCCCGGCCTCATCGACGGCTCCATCGTGTTCGGCGGCGAAGAATCCGCCGGGGCGTCGTTCCTCCGCAAGGACGGCACCGTCTGGACCACCGACAAGGACGGCATCCTCCTCGCCCTCCTCGCGGCCGAGATCATCGCCGTCACCGGCAAGACGCCGTCGCAGCGGTACGAGGAGCTCGTCGCGGAGTTCGGTCGCCCGGCCTACGAGCGCGTCGACGCACCAGCCACCCCCGCCCAGAAGGCGGTGCTCGGCAAGCTCGACGGCGACGCGATCTCAGCGGTCGAGGTCGCCGGCGACCCCATCACCGCACGTCTCAGCCACGCCCCCGGCAACGGTGCGGCCATCGGCGGGGTGAAGGTCACCACCGACAACGCGTGGTTCGCCGCCCGCCCATCCGGCACCGAGGACGTCTACAAGATCTACGCCGAGTCGTTCAAGGGGCCTGAGCACCTGAAGCTCGTGCAGGCGGAGGCCAAGGCCATCGTCGACGCGGCGCTCAGTTCCTGACCGAGCGCACCGCACCACCCGCCGCTAGAACGCCGCCTGCGTTTCCCACCTCTGGACGTGCTCGAGAGGGTGGAAACGCAGGCGGCGTTCTGTGTCGGCGGGCGCCGGCGGGTTGCTACTGGCCTTCGGCGGGAGTCGGGTTGGTCGCGCTGAGGCGGCCAGCCTGTCCGACGCCAGCGGAGAACTCGACGCTCACGATGTCACCCGACGCGTTGAAGCAGGTCACGCCGGTCTCGAAGGTGATCTCGCACACGAACTCGCCGAGCACCACGGGCGAGTTGTAGGGCTGCACGACGGCACCCTCAAGCGGAATGTCGGCCGTGAGGCACGGGAACGTGTAGCCGTTGGAATCGAGCCCCACGACGACGCCCGTCGCGCCGGCCTGGCACGCCTGTTCCGGAACCGGGAAGTCGACGGTGTACTGCTGGCAGGTGACGCCCGTCTCCGGGGTGATCTGGCAGCGGATGTTGCCGGTCTCGCTCGTGAAGGTGACCGGAGCGAAGTTGGGGTCGGCGACGGCGGCCGGCCCGGCGGGCGGTGCCGGCTCCTCCGTGGCGGGCTGCTCCGCGGCGGTCTCGCTCGCGGAGGGGTCGCCGCCGGCGATGGGGTCGTCTCGGTTCGCTCCGACGACGTTGCCGATCATGATCGCCGAGATGATCAGCAGGATCGAGCCGACCACCGAGAGGGCGATGATGCCGAGGCGTCGACGGTTGCGGTTGTCGAGGCCACGCACGGCCGCACCGACGCGTCCACCGCCTCCGCCGCTCCCGCCGCCGAGCGCGGCACCCACTCGGTCGAACGGATTCCGATCGGACGGCTGGACGTCGGGCTCGTCACTGACCGGTCCCGAGGAAACGGGCCCCGTGGACCGCGGCGGGGCGGCAGCAGGCGCACCGGCCCCACGCGGCGCGGGCCCGGGACGGCGAGGCGCACGAGGCGCTCGCACGCCAGCGGACGCCGGGGCGGACGACGACTCGTCCGCGTCGTCCTCGTCGAACCAGCTGGAGAGCAGCTCCTTGGCAGGGTCCTGCTCGCGCTGGCCTCCCTGAGGCGTTTCAGGCGGAGCGAAGCGCGCATCCCGGTCGCTGTCACGATCCTGCGCGAAGTCACGACCCTGCGCGGAATCCTGATCCTGCGCGA
This sequence comes from Pseudoclavibacter sp. JAI123, assembly GCF_013409665.1. Lineage (NCBI taxonomy): Bacteria > Bacillati > Actinomycetota > Actinomycetes > Micrococcales > Microbacteriaceae > Pseudoclavibacter > Pseudoclavibacter sp. JAI123. The sequence continues at coordinate 16,790 of NZ_JACCCM010000001.1, forward strand.
AGCCCCGGCCGTGGCTGACACCCTGGCCCTGGTCGACGTCCTCGCCGAAGGCGGGCCCGGTGTGCTGCTTCGGCAGCGCGCGCGTCGGCGGCTCAGCCTCCGGCGCACTCGGTGCCTGCGCTGCACTCGGGACCTGGGCTGCGGGCTCTGGCATCTGCGGGGTCTGCGCTGCCGCGGCGCCGGAGGCACCGAACAGCTCGGCCGCATCCTGTCGCTCGGAGTCGCGCGCTTCACCGAAGCTCTCGCGCTTGCGAGACGGCAGCGGCACGATGCCGGTCTGCTCGAAGTCGCGAGACACGATCGGGCGATCGGAGTCATCGAGGACGCTGCCGTCGCTGCGCTCACCGGCAAGGAGCTCATCGAAGGCGCTCTTCCCGGCAGGTGCCGCGCGGGGCGGCTCGCCGGGAACGACCGCCGGCCCGCTCGGGAAGACGGGGGCAGCGGATGCGCCGCGGAACGGGTCTCCCGTGGCGGGCATCGGCGGCGGTGAGGGGACGACGCGCGGCGTCGGGAGCGCCGGCGGCTCGGCGCGGAACGAGGGGATACGCGGGGCCTCGTTGGTGGCGCCCGACTGCGCACCGACACCCTCGAGCCCCGTATCGGTCGAGGCCGGCGTCGCAGCGTCAGCTGATGAGCTGGGAGCGGCTGCCCGCTGGTCGGAGTCGGCGGTCGGCGCCGCTGCTGCCCGCTCGGGCGGCCTCCCGAACTGCGGTGCGGCGCTGGCTGGTGCAGCGCTCTCCGGAGCAGCGGTCTCCGATGGCGCCTCACGGCGCGGTGCGGGCGCGGACGGGGCGGGCGCGGCGGATGCCGCCTGCTCCACGGGTGCGGGGTCGCCCGTGCCCTCGAGGTCGGAGAACCAGCTCGGCACCTGTCCGCGCGGCTCGCTGTCGTCTCCACCGGGCACGCCGGGCTGGGAGGACGACCGCGCCGGCGGGGTGTTCATGGGGAGCACGTCGAACTCGGTTGTCGGCGGCTCGAACGCGAACGCATCCCGGACTGGACCCGTCGTGTTCGGCGTCGACGCTGCAGAAGCCTGCGGAGCCTCAGCGCTCGCAGCTTCTTCAGCGGTCGGCGCCTCGACGGGCGGCTCAGCTGGCGCGGGGGTGCGTGGGCGCGCCGGAGTGGGAGGGATGACCGTCTCGGGCGTGACGATGCCTCGCTCACCCGTCGCGCGCAGGTCGGGGTTGAAGCGGCGACGCGAGCGGAGGAACGACGGGGGCTCCGGAGCCGCGGGTTCCGGTTCGCTGCCGGCGTCGTCCGTCTCGGGCGCGCTCGGCGACGAGGCCTTCGGGCGGTACCGTGCGAAGAAGTCGTCACCGTCAGTGGGCGCCGTCTTCTGCTCTGCCTCTTCGCGAGCGCGGCCGACGACCTCCGAGGGCGGAGTGGGGGCCGAGGCGTTCCAGCGGAAGCCGCCCGCACCGATATCAGCCGGTCGGCGCGGAGCAGCGTTGCTGCCGTCGCTTTCGGCGGCGCGAGGGCGCACGGCCGTCAGCTTGGTACCGCACTCGGCGCAGAATCTCTGTCCGACCTGCGCTTCGGCACCACACGTGGGGCACGTTGCCATCTCGACCTCCTGGTCTTGGAGTGCTTCTGCTTCCAAAGCTCTGGCAGAACTCTACCGAGCCTGGCCTCTTCAGTAGCCTGGCGCCGCGGGAGCGCCCAGGAATTCCTCGTACGTGCTGGTGCCAGCCGCCTGCATCGCGGCGGACGTCTCCGTGCCGACGTAGCGGTAGTGCCAGGGTTCGAACTCGTACCCGGTGGTGGCGGTCGCCCCGTCCGGGAAGCGCAGGATGAAGCCGAAGCGGTGGGCGTTCGCGGCGAGCCACTGACCACCCGCCGTCGTCGAGAAGCACTGCTCCAGCACGCATCCCTCGCCCTGCGACGAGATGTCGGCGGCGAGCCCGGTCTGATGCTCGCTGTACCCGGGACGAGCCGACGTGAGGTCGGCTGCTTCCTGGCCGAGGTCGGCGACGTACCCGGTGTAGAGCTCGGTCTGCAGCCCGTAGTCGCGGTACCCGCTGGTCATGTCCAGGGTGAGCCCCGCCTCGGCGCTGGCCGCCGCGAACATCGTCTGCACCGCGGTCGCCGCCTCCGAGCGGAGCGAGTGGCCGTTGGCGGAGGGGACGCCGATCTCCGACATGGCGACGAGGTCGGCGGGCGCGTAGTCGGCGGGAACCAGCGGTGTCTGCTTGTTCACGAGCACCGTGATGCTGTTGGGGTCCGTGATGTCGAGCGCGGAGGCCGGTGGCTGCGTCTCGGTCGGAGTCGGTTCGGCCGTCGCGGTCGGCTCCGGGGTCGGTGTGGCGGTGGGAGTCGGGGTGGCCGTTGGCGTCGCGGGGGCCGAGGTGGATGCGATGGTCGGCACGCTCGCGTCACCGTTCGATGCGGCGGTCACGGCCCAGTAGATGAAGCCGCCTCCCAGGAGCACGACAACCGCGAGACCCGCCGCGGCGATCTTTCGGTTCCGGCGCACACGCGCTGAGGCCTTGCGCTTGGTCCGCCCGGCACGTTCGGCGCGCCGCCCCTGATCATCCGGCGCCTGAGCCTCCGACGCTCGGCCGTCCGGCGTATGGTCCTGCTGCTCCTCAGTCACCGGTCAACCCTCGCACAGGCGCTGGCGGGGTCGTCCGGGACTGGCCGAGGGTGCGGACACCGATGCTCGCATTCGGCATCGTCGGCGGAATCACTGAGTCTTCTGCCGGTGGGACGGCGTAGCCTCTGCGCATGTCAAATTCCGTCCAGCACCAGCAGGATCGTTCGCGCTTCGCCCTCAACGACGGCGACGGCACCGAGATCGGATTCCTGAGCTACGTCACGACGGCCGACGCGATCGTCATCGATCACACGGTCGTCGACCCCGCCTATCAGGGTCAGGGACTCGCCGCGGTCCTGACGGATGCGGCGCTGACGACGCTCGGCGAGCAGTCGGCGCTCACCATCGTCCCGCAGTGCCCGTACGTGGCGGCGTTCATCCGCAAGCATCCCGAGTACCAGCCGCTGACCACCCGCTGAGCGACGCAGCAGGCCAGACACCCACCGAGCAGCCGCCGACCCGTCAGGCGCGCTCGGGGAGGTTCGCGAGCTGCACGACCGCGGGAGCCTCTCCGCGTCGCACGTACTTGCCGCGGCCCGGGGGCATCCGCTCGGCGTAGAGGCGCGGCGCGATCTGCCCCTCGCTGCGATCGCCGGAGAGCAGCAGCAGCGCCCCGCCCGTGTCCCGCGTGCTCTGCAGGAACGGCGCGTACATGCCCCTCGTCGACCCGGCGACGGGCCTCGTGACGACGATGTGGATGCCGAGGTCGCGAGCCGCAGGCAGGTGAGGGACCAGCGCCCCGAGCGGGTCGGTGCCGCCGGCCGCGACGATGTCGTAGTCGTCGACGAGGAGCACGACTCTCGGCGTCTTCCTGAGCTCCTCGGCGGTGCGGCCTGGCCGCTCGGCGAGTTCGCTTGCGATGGACGCGGCGAGCCCGCTCGCCTGCGCCGCCGACTTGGCGTGGGCTGCGAGGTACTCCTCGGGGATCACGCCGGGCACCTTGCCGCGCGGGTCGACGACGGCGATCGCGAGCTCGTCTGGAGTGAACCGCTCGACGAGGCCCTTCGCGATGACGCGCAGCGCCGTCGACTTGCCGCTCTTCGCATCCCCGAGCACGACCAGGTGCTGGTCGGAGTCGAGGAAGTCCCACAGCGCGGTGTCCATGGTGTCCTGGCGGAGGCCGAGGGGCACGGCGGCGGGTTCGTCGGCCGCGTCGGGCAGGCTCGACGGGTCGACGACGTTCGGCAGGAGGCGGATGGGCGCTGCGGCGGGCCCGCTCCAGGATTCCGCCGCTCTGGCCGCGAGTTCCTCGAGGGCGTCGCCGACCTGGTCGGGGTCGACGGCTTCGAGCGTCGGGAGCGCGAACTGCGCCAGGGTCTTCGCGTCGGTGAGCGCGCGCCCCCTGGAGTCGGCTGGCACCGATTTGGCGAGCTTGCGGTCTATGGCCGAGTCGGACGGGTCGTTGAGGCGCAGCTCGATGCGCGTCCCGAACAGCGACTGGTGCGCCATGCGCAGCTCGCTCCAGCGGCCGAGCGTCACGATGAGGTGGATGCCGTAGCTCGATGCCTGCAGCATGAGCTTCGTGAACGGCCCGTCGAGGTGCTCGAAGTCCTGGCGGAGGGCGCCGTAGCCGTCGACGAGGAGGACGATGTCGGCGTTCGGCAGTCCGGGCAGCTTCCCCGCGGCGTGCATGGCGCGAAGCTGCGCCGTGCTGTCGATGCTGTGCCGTTTGAAGAGCTCCTCGCGCATCCGCAGCATCGCGGTGAGCTCCTCGACGAGGCGCACGAGTCTGGAGTCGTCTCCTCGCGTGGCGACGCCGCCGACGTGCGGGAACGCCTCCAGCCTGCGGAGGCCGCCCCCTGTCAGGTCCATGCCGTAGATGCCGACGGCGCCCGGTGCGCCGCTGAGGGCCAGCGATGCCGCGATCGTGCGCAGGGCCGTGCTCCGCCCAGACTGCGGGCCACCGATGATGGCGACGTGGCCACCCGATTTGGTGAGGTCGAGCACCCACGGCTCCTGCCGCTGGTTCCCGGGTTCGTCCTCGACCCCGATGACGAAGCGAAGCGGATGCGCTCCCCCGGGGTTGGCGGGGCCGTGGGGGTGTTCGCCGGAATCGCTGGGGTCTGCTGAACTGTCCGCGCCGGCCGCGAACGCCTCGCCGAGCGAGATGCGCTCGGCGAGCGGGGGCAGCCAGACCGGTCTGACCTTCTCCGGCCGGTCGAGCTGGGCGACGAGGTCGTCGATGAGGGTCCGGCGCGTCTCCGGGGCGCGCAGCACGAGCGGTGCGTCAGGGTCTCCCCCGCTGTCGATGCCGTTGAAAAGGGGCACCTCGACGATGCGCGGTTGCTCGTCGTCCGTGACTGGGCGCGCCTCAGCCACCTCGTCGATGGGACCGGAGACGTAGCCGGCGTGGAAGCGCTGGTAGACGCTCGTGTCGACCTTCAGGTAGCCGTAGCCGGGGATCGGCGGCAGGTGGAAGGCGTCGCCGGAGCCGAGCACAACCTGCGACTCCGCCTCGCTGAACGTGCGCAGACCGAGACGGTAGGACAGGTAGGTGTCGAGCCCGCGCAGCTTGCCGCCCTCGATGCGCTGGCTCGAGAGCAGCAGGTGCACGCCGATGGAGCGGCCGATGCGGCCGATCTGCAGGAACAGGTCGATGAAGTCGGGTTCCGCCGTGAGCAGCTCGCCGAACTCGTCGATGACGACGAAGAGGTGCGGCATGGGCGCGAGCTCGGGGCGAGTGCGGCGCAGCTCGCGGTAGTGCGAGATGGACGGTGACGAGTCCGCGGCCTTCAGGAGCTGCTGTCGGCGCACGACCTCGCCCTGGAGCGAGGCCTTCGCTCGCACCGTCAGCTGCGGGTCGTCGGCGAGGTTGTCGATGAGGCCCGCGAGATGCGGGAGTCCCTCGAACGGCGCGAAGGCCGCCCCGCCCTTGTAGTCGACGAGGATCATCGCGAGGTCTTCCGGCGGGTGGGAGACGGCGAGCGACAGGATGAGCGTGCGCAGCATCTCCGACTTCCCGGAGCCGGTCGCGCCGATGCAGATGCCGTGCGGGCCCATGCCCTGCTGCGCGCTCTCCTTGAGGTCGAGGTGCACCGGGCGGCCCTGATCGTTGACGCCGAACGCGACACGGAGGAACTCCGAGGGCTGTCGCGGCGCCCAGACGCGCTCGAGTGCGACTGGCTTGTCGAGGGGAACGCCGAGGATCTCGGCGATGTCGGCCGCGGGTCCCTCGTCGTCGCGGGCCCCCACGGTGGCGAAGGTGCGCCGCGCGGCCAGGGTGCGGGCGAGGCCCTCGAACGCGGTCGACGTCACCTCGTCGGCTTCGAATGAGAGCGTGCGCTGCTCGCTGCCGCCCGCGTTGTGCGTGAGCGCCGCACCGCCGTCGGCATCGAGCTCGATGCGCACGTCGACGTCGTCCGGCTCGTGGAGGCGATCGTCGACGAGGTGGACGATGGTCACGCCGATCTCGCTCGGCGTGTAGCTGCGGTCGGGGAGCTGCAGCGGGCGGGCGGGCTCGCCGTGGCGGTCGTCGACCACGACGAGACTGGTCAGCGTCGTCGCCGTGCCACCGCGGCGCCTCGCGGCGGCGGCCGTCTGGGTGCGGTCGAGGAGCTCGCTCCCGATCACGGCGGCGAGCTGGCGGAGGTCCGGCGCGACGCGACGCGCCGGCATCGGACCGTCGAAGAGGCGCGGGTTCTGCGCGTGCGGCAGCAGGTCGAAGCCACGCCAGTCGTCTCCGCGGTCCGGAGCGAAGGCGGCGGCGAGCTGCACGTCGTCCGGGAGCTGGTGGCTCGCCAGCTGGGCGACGAGCCCCCTCACGAGGGGCACGGTGCGCTCCCGCGGTCCGATGACCGCGACGACGGATGCGCCCCGAAGCTCCGCGACGGCGGGCATCCCCGGCACCTCGCTGTGCGTCTCGGCGAGCAGCTGCGCCTCGCGAAGCAGGATGGGGTCGGCGGGCTCGGTCGGCGAGTCCTCAGCGGAGACCCCGAGTTGGAACCACGGCACGGTCGCCGTGCCCACGCGGGCCTGCAGGTGGTCGGGGTCGCCGCGGCGCCTGTCCCAGAGGCGAGCGGGATCCTGCACCAGGGAGGCAAGGCCGCTGCGGTCGGGATGCACGAGCCTCGCGGCCCGCGCCGCCCCGGCCGCCTCGTCGCGCAGCTCGGTGCGCTGCCGCTCGAGGTAATCGAGGTAGCGCTTGCGGCGGATGCGCAGCGCCCGGCCGGCGCGACCCCTGGCCGAGATCGCGAAGCCGACACCAGAGACGATGGCGACGACGAACACGATGCCGGCGATGAAGAGGAACAGCGGCTGCCCGTTGCGCATGACGACCATCATCGTGACGGACGTGAGCGCGCCGACGACCGGCAGCAGGAACTGGAATGGCGTCGCGCTGGCCTCGTCGCTCAGCGTGGGCGGCGAGGCGAGCTGGCGGGGCTCGGGCCTCTGGGCCGGGAAGACGGTCCGGGTGGGCCTGTGTGCGTCGCGGATGCTCACGGTCGCCTCCCTGATCGGTCGGAGGTGGATGCTGGTCGGTTGGGCGCTGGGGGGAACACGGGCGCCTGCGCGGGCGGCGCGACGGGTGCCCGCGGCGCGTGCGGGACCGGAGCCGAGGGCGCGACCGGGGTGGGCACCGGGGGTGCCGCCACCCCCGCGGCCGCATCGATGACCCTGGCGCCGAGGCGCAGCATCCGCACGCCGTCGAGGCCCCGTCCCGCGCCATCGCGCAGCTTCCGGTCGTGTCGCAGCAGCACAGACGGGAAGGGAAGGTTATCGACGAGCATCTCGGTCGCGAGACCAGCGACACGCTGCACGTCGACCGCGACGAGCACGACCCTGGTGTGCGCGCCGATGGCGGCGGCGACGTCGAGCGCCTGCTGGACGCTCGACCGGTCCGCCGGGGTCACGAGGCAGAGCACGTGCGAGTGCTCCGCGAGGTCGCGGATGCGCTCCAGCGGAGTCGCGCCCCAGTCCGTGACCGTGAGGTCGTAGGCGTCGCTGGACGCGCGGTGCAGCCGCCACCAGGCGTCGACGTCGGCGGGCCACTCGGCCGGCGACAGCTCGAGCGCTTCGACGGCCGTGCCATCGAGGCCGCGTTCCGGGCGAGCGCTCCCGCCCTGCGCGCTGACGAAGCGCACTCGGTCGCGCCGCACCGACGACAGGAACCGGGCGAGCTCCACGGCGACCGTCGTGCATCCGGCGCCGACCGCGAGCGAGGCGACGCCGACACGACGGCGGAGCGCCAGCGGCACGGCGGCACGCTCTCGGAGGTCCCGCAGCTCGGCCGCCCCGCGCGCCGTGAACGCGTGCGGCCAGGCCAGGTGCAAGGCGCTCGGTCGGTTCAACGGAACGCCTCGAGGAGGTCGGCGAAGATCCCGAACGAGCCGAGCGCGAGCGGGACGACCGTGAGCACCACGAGCAGCTCCACGACGTCGGCCCAGCGCCGGAGCTTGGCGGCGACGACCCCGCTCGGGCTCCACGCGGCGGTGGCGACCGCGAGCAGCGCCACGACGCCCGCGGCGAGAGCCTTCTCACCGTCGCCGAGGAGCGGCGTCGACAGCAGCCACAGGATGCCGGGCACGACAGCGGCGGCCAGCAGTGCGAGACGAGGAGGCGCGAGCGGGAACGTGCGCATGCGGAGGAGCGCGACGATGGCGAGGGCCGCGGCGAGCCCCTGCCGCCACGGGTCGCCCGAGAGCAGCAGCTCGGTGAGCGACAGCGCGGCCACGACCGACACGGCGATGACCGTCCAGGTGAGCTGCGCGAACGATTCCGCGATCGCAGCGCGCACGTCAACCGTCGAGGCGCGATCGCCGCGCATGATGCGGTCGTCGTAGGACGTGAGGCCGCTGAGGGAGAGGGCGGCGCCAGGAAGCACGCCGAGGGCCGCGACGCTCAGCACGGACACGATGACAGCGACGCCACCGCGATCGAAACCAGCCAGGCTCAGGAAGAAGAGGATGCTGCCGGCGATCAGGCCGACTGCGGCGCCGTACCTCGCCGAGCCCCGCTGGAACCCGATGCCCCACACGAGTCCGAGCACGAACCAGGCGGACATGGCGGCGACGAGCACCGTGTTCGGCAGCAGCCCCGCGGCGCCGCCGGCGCCACCGTCCCTGCCGACCTCCGCGGCGAGCCCGAACGCGGCGGGCAGCGAGAACCCGATCGCTGCGCTCGCGACGGCGACCGCCGCGAACCGCTGGTCTGAGCGAGCGAGTCCCGCTCCAGCGGCAGCGAGCAGTGCCGCGGCGGCGAGCATCCACTGCGCCGGAAGCGCGAACGCGCCCATGGCCCACATGGCGGCACCCGCGGCCGCGACCCCGGCGGCGACGGCCAGCGTCGTGCGCGCGTGCGCCTCCCCCCAAGCGTCCCGCCTCGCGGCCCCGGCCTCCGTGATGGCGTCGGTGATGTCGATGACCTCTGGCGCCTGCGGGGCGTCGTCGGCTGTCGTCACGCGCAGCATCGCGCCCGGCCGCACCCCCTGCTCCTCGAGGGTCGCGTCGAAGTCGAGGGATGCGCCGGTGAGTGTCGTCAGGATCAGCACGTCACCGCCGTGCGGGTGCTCGTCGAGCAGCTCGAGGACGTGAGGGAGGAGCACTCCGACGGGCTCGGTGCTCGGCAGCGCAAGCTCTGCCTTCCGCTCGCTGCCGATGACGGTGAGTCGCGTGTACGACACTCAGTGCTCCTCAGGGTTCGGGCGCCGGACGTCGGAGTTCGCTTGCCGGATGCCAGGGCTGCCGCTGCTCACTCGACCACCGTCAGCGTCTGCGGGTCGATCGTGATGCCGCTCGTCGGGTTGGTGTAGTACCCGGTAGCCGGGTCGATGTACCAGCCGATCCTCGTGTCGATGAGCTTGCCTGCCGGGTCCGTCGCGTAGCCGGTGGCGGGGTCGACGACGAAACCCGTGCGCGGGTCGGTGTACTGGCCCGTCGCCTGGTCGAGCAGGAAGCCGGTCGCCTCGTCCTGCACGACCGTGCCGCCTGGCTGGACGGGATTCGCCGCGGCCGCCGCCTGGAACGCGGAGATCGCCTCCTGCTGCTTGCGATCCTCGAGCAGGTTCACGACGAAGCTCGTGCCGAGGCACGCGCAGCAGATGACGGCGCCGAGGATCACCGAGCCGAGCAGACGACCCACGTTCGTGTTGACGGTGCGCCTCGTCGCCTGCGGTCCGTGCGCGAGCGCGCCGAGCATCCGCTCGCGGTGCGCGCGGGTCGTGTCGATGAGCGTGCGGTCCGTCTCACTCACGCGGCCACCCCCGTTCCTGACACGCCGGGCCGGCCGAGGCGCACGCGCCTCGAGCCGAGGGCCAGCACCGTGCCGAACGGAACGGTGACAGCCGTCTCCGCCTGCAACCGCTGCGGGTCGCCACCCGCGAACGCCCACGTGCCGGAGACGCTGCCGAGGTCGGTGACGAGCACGCCCTCGAAGTTCGGCTCGAGGCGCACGTGGGTCGGGGCAAGGCTCCGTGAGAAGTCGGGCACGGCGACCGGCCGCTGGCTCCTCGACGAGACCTGCGGGGCGCGGCCCACGACGATCACGCCGCGGACGACGTGACGCGACCCGTCATCGAAGTGCAGCTCGAGGTCTGGACTCGAGAATCGCTGGGGCACGCGAGTCGGCGGGGCGAGCTCGATCGCGGCCGGCACCAGATGCAGCGGATCACGCCCCGTGCGGACGTCCATCGTCGCGCGTGCGCCCGTGAGCGGATGCGCGGGCATGCCCGTCGACCGGGCGACGGTCCGGAGCCCCAGCAGGACGTGGCCCGCGCTCGTGCCGAGCGCAGCGCGCATCCACCACCAGAGCGCGAGCAGGACGAGCGACACGACCACTCCGACGAGCACCGCGAACGCGAGGCTGTGGCCCGCGGCAAGCAGCGAGAGACCAGCGACCACCACGAGCCCGAGCGCCACGTCGAGCGCGATCGACCAGGCGAGCTGGGCGGTCGCCGCTGGGAGATCGGCCGTTTTCCACACGAGTCGCAAGGCTAGTCGGCCAAACCTGACGCCGGGAGGGGAGAACTCCCCGGTGAAAAGTTGGACGACGGCGGGCAACCCGTGCTGGACTGACGTCTCCCGATAAGAACGCGCGCCGATCGCGGTGCTGGAGAGGATGCCATGAAGTTCGCAATGGAAGACCAGACCCTGGTCACGCTCGGCAACAAGTCGCAGACCGAATCGGACGACCTCGGCGAGCTCGTGAAGCAGCTCTTCGACGCGGCCGAGCCGCTCTCCTCGACCTTCAATGGGCCCGCGAAGGCCAGCTTCAACAACTTCAAGTCGAAGACCGACGAGATCTCGAACGCCCTCAACTCGGCGCTCGTCGGCATCGTCACCTCCATCAGCGGCCAGAACAAGGCCTTCGTCGCCGCCGCCGACGACGGAGCCGCGACGCACGAGGCCGCGGCCGGATCGACCGACTTCAGCTCCGAGTCCTTCCTGACGCGCATCCGCCCGCAGGCCTAGCGCTCAGACACCGACGCGACGAGAACGAGGAGAACACGCATGTTCACGAACCAGATGGATCGCAACGACTACAACATCGGCTCGTCCGAGGCGACGCAGGCGAACTTCGAGCAGGTCGCAGCCCGTCTCGAGTCGGCGCTCGACCGCCGCGACGCCGACGTCAAGTCGGCCATGGCCGATTACCAGGCCGACGGCGTCTCGGAAGAGTACGCGCACCTCGAGCAGCAGTGGAACTCAGCCGGACAGCAGGTGCGCGACGTCATCGCCGCCATCCGCAACTCGCTGGTCGAGAACGACGACGTCGCCCGCCGCGCCCTGTCCGCGGCACGCGCGTCGATCCCGAGCTAGGCAGCGACTCAACGCACCGACATGAGCGGCGGCGAGCATCCGGCACTGGATGCTCGCCGTTGGCGTTCTCAAAGACGCGGTGGCCGCGAACGGTGCTGTGCCTCGGATCAGATGGCCTCGCCCGGCACTCGGTCAGGGCCGATGCCCGACCGCTCCTCGCGGCGCTCGATCTCAGCGTATGCCGGCTGGAGCGCGATGAGCGCCACGCTCGTGTCGAGCGACTTCAGCCACAGGCGCCCGCCGTTGTCGAGGTCCCAAGCGATGTCGCTGCCCTGACGTGCGGATCCCCCACCGAGGATCTCCGCGAGCTCCGCGCCGAGGTGGCGCCGGGCACCTGCGACATCGACTGCACCACTGGCGTCCGCACCGCTGAGCTTCACCTGGATCTCGGTGACCGACTCGTCCTTGACGGACGCTGAGGCGTTCGAGACGCGTTCGGGCGACTCGATGTATCCGGTCCGGTAGCGAGCGCTGCGGCTTGTCGACCGAGCTTCCGACCATCCCAGCTCTGCAGCTACCCCGGTCAGCTCTTGCTTCGAGACCGGCCAGCTGAGCCCCGTCAGCACCTCACTCAGGCGGGCAACGGTGCTTCGGTCGGCGATGTTCTGCGTCGTCATGGCGTCGTCTGCTTCCCAAGCCCGAGGTCGAGGTCATTCGGGTGCGCGCCCCCGACCCGGAGCGTCACGGGTGACGCGCGGCGCGCGCTTCCTCAAGCTTGGCTTTCAGCCATGCGGGCTGGTTGACCTCGTCTCGCGGGAACTGCTCGAGGTCCGTCAGGTACGCAATGGCATCGACTGGCGCATCCCACTCTGGCTCGTCGTCGTAGTTGTACTCCGCCGAGACTGCCCCTTGGGCTGTCACTGAGACCTTCGCGCTGAACCAGGTGCCAGCCCCTTCGCGGTAGGTCGCCGACCGCAGGTCTCGGACGGCGTCACGCAGGGTTTCCGTGAACGGGAGCGCATTGAACTGCCCGTCGCTCATCTTGTACTTCCCGTTCGGGTTCGCGGCCCGCACGCGCTCCGACGTAACCGGGGCGAGCACCGTTCCGAGATACTCGGCGCGTTCGTCTCCCGGACCGAGCAGGCCGTGCAGCTCTTTCGCGACCCGCGTGAGGGCTTCCTGCTCAGCGATGAGTCCGCGTTCATCTGACATTCGAAAACTCCTTGTTGATCGGCATCTCGCCGTTGACCGAGTACGTTACCTGCACGCGATCCGGCACCGTGCTCCCGTCCGGGTAGTGCGGCTTGATCGAAACCTCGATCATCGTCGAGGGGTCTCTCTGCAGGAGCTCACGCCACGAGTTCTCCAGGTTGAAGTAGCTGTCGCCACCACCCCTGTTGATCTCTTTCAACATGGCGATGAGGTTGGCGTCCTCTGGGCCGCCACCGAAGCCGTTCCCGAACAGGTGCCCGCCATCGTACCCATCGCCGCCTTCGTCTCCGATGCGCGACTGCACGCTTGGCGACCGGTCCGCGTCTCCGAGGGCCAGCTGCTCCGTGTGCGCACCGACGGTGCGGCCGGCGTGATCCGTTTCGAAGACGTGGGCGGCGCTCGCCCCTTCAGAGACTTCGCCGACGTTCGGATGCACCACGTACGTCGCGTTCGGCTGAGGGTTGATCAAGTCGGCGTTCAGGTTGCCCGTCGTCCCGTAGTTCGCCTCGACGTAGACGACCTTGCCGTCAGCGTCCGTGTAGAAGTCGCCACGGCCCTCGACCCGGTACAGGCTGTTCGGCGCCAGGTCGCTGCTTGCCGCGAACGGCGTGCGGGGCCCGGGTGCGTCCGCCTTCGGCACCTCGACTGTCTGGGTCGGCTCGGGACGCGGGTACTCCGTGGGTGGCTCCGGGTAGGACGCAGCGGCGGCCGGTCCGGGCGGCGTGTCCTCTGCGTGAGGCGCCACCTGCCCACCGTTCGCGTCTGGAGCTGGCGTCGTGCCCGGCGCATCTTGCTGGCCATTGCCATTCTGCTGGTCAGGCGCGTTCTGCTGGCCGCCTGCATCCTGCGTGCCGTTCCCTGATGGATGCTCGGCGTCACCCTCAGGGGTCCGAGTGGGAGCCACCTCAGGGTCGCGCACCCCGTTCGGGCCATCAGGTGTGCCAGTCGTGGCATTGGTGCCGCTCGGAGAGGTGCCGGAGCTCGACGGTGCGCCGGTCGCACCAGAACCCGGCGAGTTCTGCCCGGTTGACGCAGACCCGGCGCCCGACGGCGACGCGCCGTTGGTCGACGGCCCCTCGACCGAGGATGTCGGTGTCGGCGCACCGGGCGCGGACGAAGGCGAAGCAGCACCGGGCGCGGACGAAGGCGAAGCAGCACCAGGCGCGGGCGCGCCGGCCGCTGGGTTCGGCGTGGCTACGGGGCCCGCGGGCCCAGACGGGGCCGCCGGAGCTTCAGGCGCGTCCAGTCCGAAGTGAGAGGAGACCGGAGGCACTCCACCGGACGGCGAGAGCGCATCCACGACCCCCGTCGCGCCCACGTACGGCGTGATCTTCAGGCCGTCTGGCGAGAACTTGATGCCCTTCGTCACGAGGCCGACCGCGAGCGAGCCGCCGGGAATCGCGAAGTCGGCGGCGACCCCGCCGACACGGGTCACGATCGAGCCGACCTTCCCGGCCGTCGACACGCCCTTCGCGACGTTCGCACCTGGGATGAAGAAGGTGCCGATGTTCGCGATCGTCTCGGTGCCCGTCGCGACCGCGTCCTCCTCCCACGCGTGGAAGCCGTTCTCGCCCGCGAGCGCGGCCTGGTGGTCGTAGCCGATGAGGCTGCCCCATCCGGTCGCGGCGACGTTGACGCGGTCGTCGAACCACTGGTCTGCCTCTGAACCGGGCGCCACGAGTTTCACGGCCCACGTCGTCGGGGACAGCACGACGGCCGTCGAGAGGGCGAAGTTGCCGAGCCCGCCCCACGCGGCGCCTGCCTTGTCCCAGCCCCAGTCGCCGGTGACGGGGTCGCGGCCGATGAGCGACGCCGCCCCCGTCCAGGTGCCGTGCCAGAAGTTGCCGGCGCCATGCGCGACCGACTCCGAGCAGTTGCGGTCCTCCTCAGCCGGGTACCCCCACGGCAGCTCGGTGGAGGCCATGATCGCCTCAGCGGTGATCGCCTCGTCCTCCGTGACGTAGCTTCCGGTGCTGAGCGTCTCGAGGCCAGCCGCGCACGTCGTCGCGGCGGCCGAGACCGTCTCGATGATCGCCGCGTACTCGGCGAGCAGCGCGTCGTTCTTCTCGATCGCGGGCCCGTGCTCGGTCCACGGGATGTGCTCCGACTTGTCGCCGAGCTTGGTGACGTCGGTCGTCCAGAACTCCGAGGAGAACAGACCGTGCGCATCCCAGATCGTCACGTCGTAGCCCTGCAGGGCCTCCTGCCGGAAGGCGGCGGCGCGGTCCTCGAGGTCCTTGAGCGTCGTCTTGACGCCCTCCAGCTCCTCCGCGTACGTACGCAGGTAGCCCGCCGCGCTGGAGAAGCTCGTCTCGACCTCGCTGGCCGCGTTCGTTGCGGGCGTGATCGCCGCGTAGACCGACTCCTGCTCCGGCGCCTGGTAAGAGGCGCCGATGCCGGTCCACGTGGTACTGATGGTCGACACCTTCTCGACGAGGCCGGACCCCATCCCTTCCAGCGACGTCGCAGACCCCTCGATGAGCGACGTGTCGAGGTCGGCGCTCTTGCAGACGAACGCCGACGGGTCGATGAGACCGTCTCCCGTGCAGACTTCGATGGTCATGCGTCCCCCCGGTAGCCGTGCTGCTCGAAGAAGCTGAAGTCGCCGTCGGAGCCGTCCGCGATGGCGCCCTGGAACTCCAGCGCCATCTGCTCCTGCCCGTTGTTGTAGGCGTAGACGGCGTTGGCGACGCCCGTGACGCTCGCGTTGACGGTGTTGCCGACGGCCGTGACGTTCGACTGCTGCTCGGTGAGCAGGCCGGCGAGGGCCTCGGAGACGCCGGCCGTGATGCCGCCTCCCCACGCGACGCCCGCCATGACGCCGTTCATCCCCGCTTCCGTGATGACGGTCGCGAGCTCGCCCTGCGTGGTCTGCACGCTCGTGAGCACCGTCTGCACCCCGGTGGGGTCGATCTTCCAATCCGACACGTCACACCCTCTCTGTCACGGTTCCGCCGACAGCGGCGGCGATCTGCTCGGCCAAGGCTCGGCCGCGCTGCGGCTCGCTCCTCGGCACGGTCACGTCTGTCCACAACCCGAACGCTGTGGGCGGATGCGCGATGCCCGCGACCGCACTCGTCGGGTCGACGATCGGCTGGCTCTCGAACACCGTCAGCAGGGAGGCTCCCGCCCCGTCGACCGCGTGGCGCACGGCGCCGTCCTCGAAGGAGACGAGCTGCCCCTCCGGGTGGGTTTCGGCGATGGCGCGGGCGATGGCCTCGTCGCTCGGTGCGACCTCGCTCAGCAGGACCAGTTCGATGGGCACGGTCAGCTCCTTCCGACGTTCGCGTCACCGGTGGCGAACTCCACGGCGAGGGCGGATGCGAGGCGCTCCTGGTCGAGGTCCGTCGCGAACGCGCGCAGCTGGTACCAGAGCGGGTCGGCGCCGGAGAGCCGGACGATGAGGGCCGGGGCGCGGCGGAGTCCGACGGTGGTGACGTCGTGCTGCTTGGCCAGCGCGTCCACGTCGATCGCCAGGTCGCGCACCGCGCGCGCACCGAGCAGCACGGCGAGCGGCTGTTCGGGGCGGCGCACGCCGGGCAGGCGCCCGAACGAGCCACCCCGCTCTTCGACTTCGCCGCACGAGAGCAGGGCGACGTTGACGCGGCTCGTCTCGGCGAGCTCGCGCAGCGTGTCGATGACGCGCGGGTGCGCGGCGAGGGAACCGCGGGGGTCGCGGGCCAGCGCCGTGAGCTCGGCGCCGCGGATGGGCATGGCGCCTCGCACGTGCTCGAGGATCCCCGACTTCGTGCGCGAGACCGCGAAGCTGACGGCCGAGCCGTCGCCGCCCGCCGCGTAGTGGCGTTCGGTGACGGGCATCTGCCGGCGC
Organism: Pseudoclavibacter sp. JAI123; assembly: GCF_013409665.1. Taxonomy (NCBI): domain Bacteria; kingdom Bacillati; phylum Actinomycetota; class Actinomycetes; order Micrococcales; family Microbacteriaceae; genus Pseudoclavibacter; species Pseudoclavibacter sp. JAI123. Next base: position 33,117 of record NZ_JACCCM010000001.1, read on the forward strand.
ATGGACTCGGTGACAGCGGTGTGCGACCAGCGCTGCGCGAGCGGCTCGACGAGGCCCCAGCGCTCGAGTGCGCCCCCGCCCAGGCCCGCTACGAGGAGGTCGGCCGTGCCGCCGATGAGCGTGCGGTCGTCCGCGCGGTCGCGCACGTACACGTCGAAGACGAACGACGGCGTCGTCTGCTCGCGCAGGCGCGACAGCGTCGGGTGCGGTTCGGTCTCTGCGTCGGGCTTCGGCGCCCAGAAGTCGCCGAAGCTGCGGATGCGCGTCCCCCGGAACGCGTCGAACATCGCGCCGCCATGCGACACGGCCCAGTACCCGCCTGCCGCCTGGAAGGCATCCGCCACGAAGCTCGACACGTGCGCCTGGTCGGTCGTCACGAGGATCGGGCGGAGGCGCGAGAACTGCGCGTCGATGAGGAACCGCTGCAGCGGCCTCGAGAGCGTGACCCGCTCAGCGGATGCCCAGTAGACGGTGTAGCCGCCGCCCGCGCCATCAGGGCCGCGCTCGTCGGAGAGCGGGTCGATGAACGCGGTCACGAAGTCGCCTCCTGGGAGACGAGGGCACGACGACGAATGTGAGGCACGGGAATCCTCCGGGGAGTTCTCGGATGAATCGCCAGCGTAACCACGCATCCCGCGTCACGCGATGGGTACTTCTCCCCTGTCTCCGTGTCCCCCGAACACTCGTGCCCGCGGCCTACCTCGTGCCCGCGGCCTACGGAACCCGGTGCGTCCACTCCCTCGACGCGAACTTCGACTGCGCCAGCTCGCGGGCCCGCGCCATCTCTTCGTCCGACACCTCGCCTGGCGTGCCGCCGTAATGGTCGACGAACGTCTTCTTGAAGTGATCGATGATCGCCGAGCGCTCCATGCCCGTCTGCGACCGCAGGGGGCTCACGCGCTTGTTTGCGGACTGCGTGCCCTTGTCGCTCAGCTTCTCGCGGCCGATGCGAAGCACCTCCGTCATGCGGTCGCCGTCGATGTCGTAGCTGAGCGTCGCGTGGTGCAGCACCGCCCCCGAGCCGAGGCGCTTCTGCGCGGCCCCGCCGATCTTGCCAGACGGGCTCGCGATGTCGTTGAGCGGCTCGTACCGCGCGTTGATGCCGAGCCCGTGCAGCGCATCCAGTACCCACGAGTCGAGGAACGCGTACGACTCCGCGAACGACATGCCGTGCACGAGGTCGCTCGGCACGTACAGCGAGTACGTCACCACCGAACCGGCCTCCATGAACATCGCGCCGCCACCCGTGATGCGCCGCACGAGCTGCACCCCGTACTTGTCGAGGTTCTCCTGGTCGACCTCGTTCTTCACCGACTGGAACGAGCCGAGCACCACGGCCGTCTCGTCCCACTCCCAAAGGCGCAGCGTCGCGGGGCGGCGTCCAGCGCCGACCTCCTCGGTCAGCACCTGGTCGAGCGCGACGTGCTCGCGAGGCGTCAGGGGGCCGGGATGCAGGATCTGCCAGTCGTACGCGCGCCAGTCGCGGGCGCCGAGCACGGCCCGGCGGACCACCACGCCGACCGCCTCCGGCGTGACGCCGAGCAGCTGCGCATCCTCCCGAAGCCCATCGCGCACGGCGCCCGTGATCTCCTCAGCGCTCGCATCCGCCGGCAGCCCGGTCAGCGCGCCGTTGATGTCGTCGAGCGCCTCATCGGGCTCGAGGAAAAAATCACCGGCGAGGTGCGCGTCGACGATCCGGCCGCCCTCCACCTCGAGGTCAACTGTGACGAGCTTCCCGCCAGGAACCTTGTACTCACCGTGCATGAAAGCACTCTACGCGCGACGACTACACGGGCAGCGGGATGCGCGTATCCAGCCACGCGACGATGTCGGCGATGACCTCGTCGCGGTTCAGCTCGTTGAGCAGCTCGTGCCGCGCCTCCGGGTAGATCTTGAGGGTCACGTCGCTGAGCTTCGAGCGCTTCCGGTACAGCCGCGCGAGGGCACGGGGCCCACGCTCGCCGTAGCCGACCGAGTCCTCCGAGCCGGCGAGGATCAGCACGGGCACGTCGTCGAGCTTCCCGGAGACGGCGCGCGGTGGGACGTGGATGAGCTGAAGCGCGCCTCGAGTGGACCACACGGGCGTCTTCGCGATGTCGAAGCACAGCTCGTCGTACGCGAACGCGCGCCGCGCCTCCGGGTTGCGGCTCAGCCACATGAGGCCGGTCTCGTCGGGCTCGAACCGCCTGTTGAGGTTGCCCGGGTTCGTGAAGCCGGGCAGCGCGAGGGCGGTGCCGGTCAGGATGCACGCCGAGAAGAACGCCGAATCGCGCACCAGGAGCTGCTGCGCGAGCAACGAGCCCCACGAGTGCCCCTGCAGGATCAGCGGGAGCTGCGGGTAGCGGTCCCGAACCCAGGCGGAGATGTCCTCGAGCGCCTCGAGCGCGGCCCGATTCTCGGTCGCCGGCAGCGCTGAGAGCCCAAGAGAGCCGAGGCCCGTCTGCCCGTGCCCGAGCTGGTCGTGCGCGACGACCGCGTAACCCGCAGCTACCAGGTCGCGCGCATACGCGTCGTAGCGCTTCGCGTGCTCACCCGAGCCGTGCGACAGGTGGACCACGCCGCGCGGCGACACGCAGGCCCACTCGTAGACGTGCACGTCCACGCCATGACCCGTCGGGACCACGAACGTCGCCGGCGCACCGGTCGGGTCGGGCTTCGGTGCAGCCGGACCGCGCGCATCCGCACGCCCCTGCGAGCCGCCGTGCGAACCGCCGGCAGATCCGCCCTGGGGGCCGGTGCCCGAGCCCGGCATGACTAGGCCTCCCGCGTGATGTCGACCTTCACGAACAGCTGCGAGGAGAACGGTCCCGCGTACACGCCGCGCAGCGGAGGCACGTCGTTGTAGTCGCGGCCGCGGCCGACGAGCACGTGGCGCTCGCCGATCGGGATGTCGTTCGTCGGGTCCCAGCCGCGCCACTCGCCGTCCCAGTACTCGATCCACGCGTGCGACTCGCCGCTGACGGTCTCGCCGATCTCGGCGTTCGGCCGGGGGTGCAGGTAGCCGGAGACGTAGATCGCGGGGATGCCGGCAGCTCGAAGCGCTCCGAGCGCGATGTGCGAGATGTCCTGGCAGACGCCGCGCTTGTGCTCCCACGCCTCGGCGGCCGTCGTGCGGACGCCCGTCACTCCGCCCTCGTAGGCGACGGCCTCGTAGACGAGGTGCAGGATCTCCATCGCCGTGGATGCCGGTCCGGTGTTCGCGCCCTTGACCTCAGCCGCGAGCGCCTTGACATCCTCCGGCGGCATCGTCAGGCGCGTCTGCGCCGTCTGCTCGACGAGCTCGACGCTGCGGAGCCGCTCGCGCGCGAGCTCATCCCAGCTCAGCGACAGCTGCCCGGCCTCGGGACGCTGCCGCACCTCGACGAGGCTCGACGCCGTCAGCGACAGCTCCGAGTGCGGGTTCAGCACCTCGAACGCCGTCACCTTCGTACCCCAGTAGTCGGAGTAGTTGTGCGTCGACGAGTGCGGCGTGACATCGAGGTGCCCGAACAGCACGAACTGGCCGTTGTTGGCCATCGGCAGCATGCGGGCCTCGTTGTACGAGGTCGTGACGTCGCCCTCGTACCGGAAGCCGGTGGAGTGGCGGATGCGGATGCGGCTCATGAGTTGTCTCCCACCCAGCTCGGGGCTGTGATCGACGGGAAGTAGCGCTGGCGGATGGCCTCGGAGGCCCGAGACACCGCGTCCTGCACGCCATCCATGTAGCGGGGCAGGTCGGCCAGGGTGTCGTGGATGGGCCGGTACTCGAGGTCGGACGAGATCTGGCCGAGCAGGCGCTGTGCCTGGTCGGTGACTCCGACGCGGCCGCCGCGCTCGTGGCGGGGCTGGATGTCGTAGAGGCAGGAGAGCGCCGTCGACACCGAGTACTGGATCGACCGTGGGAAGAGACGGTCGAGGAGCAGGAACTCCGCCGCGTTCGCCGCGGAGGGCATGCCGTGATAGGTGCGCAGGTACGACTCATACGCGCCGCACGAGCGGAGGATCGTCGTCCAGGAAGCGCCGGACGCCTCCGTGAGCGAACGCGTCGCGAGCAGGCGTGCCGTCATGTCGGCGCGCTCGAGCGAGCGGCCGAGCATCATGAACTGGTACGCGTCGTCGCGGCTCGCCGCCGAGTTGACGACACCCACCGCGAGCGCCGAGCGCTCGCGAACCCACGCGAACAGGTCGTGCACCTTCTCCTGGCGCACGCTGAACGGCATGCGCGAGTAGGTGGCGTTGAGGCACTCCCACAGCTCCGTCGACACGATCTCACGGGCGCGGCGAGCGTTCTCGCGGGCCGCGTTCACCGAGTAGGCGATCGAGGCGGGCTGCGAGCGGTCGACGGCCATGAGGTTCAGCACGTCAGAGCGGGTCAGCTCGGCATCCGGCTGCACATCCGCAGCGCCCATGACGCTCAGGAGCGAGCGGCAGGCCGTAGCCTCGTCGACCCACGGGTCCTCGAGCAGCAGCTGCAGGTGCACGTCCAGGATGCGCGCGGTGCCGTCGGCCCGCTCGACATAGCGGCCGATCCAGAAGAGCGACTCGGCGATACGGCTCAGCATGCGTCCGTTCCCTTCTGGTTCGTGTCGGCAGGCCCAGCCGCGACGGGCGCTTCCGAGCGCGCCTGCTGCTGTTGCTGGATCTGCTCTGACTGAGCGTGCGAATGCGACTGAGCCTGGGAGGCCCGCCCCTGCGTCTGCTGCTGCGTCTGCTGCTGGTCGCCGCGCTTGGGGGCGTCCTGCGGCATGTGGTCCTGGCGGTGCGGGATGACGCGAAGCACACCCGTCACGGGGTGCGGCGTCTCCGACATGTCGGCCTGGTCGTCGAGCAGCTCCTCGACGCCGTGAGGCTGGGGCTTGGAGAAGCTGCGCTCGGCGCCGACCACCCACGTGTCCTTGGAGCCGCCGCCCTGGCTCGAGTTCACGACGAGCTGCCCCTCCGGCAGCGCGACGCGGGTGAGGCCGCCGGGCAGCACCCACACGTCGTGGCCGTCGTTGATGGCGAACGGGCGCAGGTCGGCGTGACGCGGCCGCATCCCGTCTTCCACGAGCGTCGGGATGGTCGAGAGCTGCACCACGGGCTGCGCGATCCAGCCGCGCGGATCGGCGAGCAAGCGCACGCGCATCTCGTCGAGCTCCTGCTTGCTGGCGCTCGGGCCGATCATGAGGCCCTTGCCGCCCGAGCCGTCGACCGGTTTCACGACGAGCTCGTCGAGGCGATCGAGCACCTCCTCGAGCGCGTCCGGCTCCTCCAGACGCCACGTGTCGACGTTCGGCAGGATCGCCTCCTCCGACAGGTAGTAGCGGATGAGGTCGGGCATGTACGTGTAGACGAGCTTGTCGTCGGCGACGCCGTTGCCGACCGCGTTCGCGATCGTCACGTTGCCGAGCCGCGCCGCCATCATGAGGCCGGGCGAGCCGAGCATCGAGTCGCGGCGGAACTGGAGCGGGTCGAGGTAGTCGTCGTCGACGCGGCGGTAGATGACGTCCACGCGCTGGGGGCCGGCCGTCGTGCGCATCCACACCCTGCCGCCGGAGCAGAACAGGTCGCGGCCCTCGACGAGCTCGACGCCCATGAGGCGGGCGAGCAGCGTGTGCTCGAAGTACGCGGAGTTGTAGACGCCGGGCGTGAGGACGACCACGGTCGGGTCCTCGATGCCGTCCGGCGCGGATGCACGCAGCGCGCCGAGCAGGCGGTTCGGGTAGTCGCCGACAGGGCGGACGCGCATGCGGGAGAAGAGCTCCGGGAGCGTCTGCGCCATGGCGCGGCGGTTCGAGATGACGTACGAGACGCCCGACGGGACACGCACGTTGTCTTCCAGCACGCGCATTTCGCCGTGCTCATCCCGGATCAGGTCGATGCCCGAGACGTGGATGCGCACCCCGTTCGCCGTGCGGATGCCCTTCGCAACGCGGTGGTAGTGCACCGAGGAGGCGATGAGGCTCGCCGGGATCACGCCGTCGGCGATGGCCCGCTGGTCGCCGTACACGTCGTCAAGGAACGCCTCGAGCGCGCGCACGCGCTGCTTGATGCCGGCTTCCGTCTTCTGCCACTCGGCGCGCTCGATGACGCGGGGGACCACGTCGAGCGGGAACGGACGCTCCTCGCCGGCGAAGTCGAACGTGACGCCCTGCGCGAGGTACGAGTCGGCGAGCGAATCGGAGCGGTGCCGGATCTGCTCCTGCGTCATCCCCGAGAGGACGTCGTAGAGATCTCGGTACGTGCGCCGCGGATCCAGCTCGCCCTCGGGCGCCTCCCCCATGAACATCTCGTCGAATGGCGGCGACAGCGCCGCTTGGGATTGCCTGGTCAGAGCCTGGCTGTAGCCGTCGAAGAGGTCACCCATGTCCCGAGACTAGTGGACGGAATGTGACGCCCTTGTTTCGCGGACGATCCTCCTGGACGGCACGCCCGAGGTCCCGCAAAATTTCCCGTCAATTGGGAGGCTGCCGGGGTGGCGCGCGGCCAACTTGCGTGATCGATCCGGCCGAAACGGCCCCCGAGAGGCGGCGCAGCGGGCAGCCATCCCGGGAGTCGGCCAGGCGGGGCCTACTCGGCGAAGACCTTGCCAGGGTTGAGCAGCCCCTGCGGGTCGAAGAGACGCTTGATGCCGCGCTGCAGCTCGTACTGGCGCTCGCCGAGCTCCTCACCCAGCCACTGGCGCTTGAGGAGACCGACCCCGTGCTCCCCCGTGAGCGTGCCTCCGATCGAGATGGCGTACGTGAAGAGCTCGTCGGCCGCATCCCACACCGCCTGCGGGACGACAGCCTCCGCCCGGTCGTAGATGAACGTCGGATGCAGGTTGCCGTCGCCGGCGTGCGCGACCGTGACGATCGTCGTGCCGGTGCGCGCCGCGACCTCGTCGATCTTCGCGAACATGTCCGGCAGCCGGTCGCGGGGCACGGACACGTCCTCGACCAGCACCTTCCCGAGCGCCTCCTTCGCCGCATACGCCTGGCGCCGCACATCCACGAGCGTCAGCGCCGACTGCGCATCCGTGGTCATCTCGACCGTGCCGCCGTTGGCTCGCAGCACCTCGACGATGCCCTCGGCCTCGGCGACCGCGTTCGCGCCGTCGGTCTGGATCAGCAGGTACGAGTCACCGTGCGAGGCGAGATCGACACCCGTGTAGGCGGACACGGCGGCCAGCACGCCCCTGTCCATGAGCTCCATGATGGCCGGCTGGATGCCGGACGCGGTGACGGCGGCGGATGCACGAGCCGCGCTCCCCACGTCGGTGAAGTACGCGCCGATCGTCGGCACGACCCCGGGCACGAGCGGACGCAGCTTGAGCGTGCACTCGACGATCACGCCGAGCGTGCCCTCCGAACCGACCATGAGCGCGCACAGATCGAGGCCCGTGACGCCCTTGACCGTTCGGTGGCCGACCTCGATGACCGAGCCGTCGATGAGCACGACCTTGAGCCCGAGCACGGCCTCCCGCGTCACCCCGTACTTCGCGCACAGCAGGCCACCCGCGTTCGTCGCGATGTTGCCGCCCACCGTCGAGATGTGCTTGGAAGCCGGGTCGGGCGCCCACCAGAAGCCGTGCCCCTCGAGCTGCTCGTTGAGCGCGCCGTTCAGGATGCCCGGCTGCACGACCGCAAGCTGGTTGGCGGGCGAGACCTCGAGGATCCGGTTCATGCGCAGGGTCGAGAGCACGATCTCCCCCTCGCCGCCAGCCCCACCTCCCGCGAGGCCCGTGCCGGCTCCGCGCGTGACGATGGGGACGCCGAGCTCGCTCGCGATGCGGCACGCCGCCTGCACATCCTCAACCGACTCCGCCTCGACCAGCGCGAGCGGGACTCCGGCCGCGACCACGCCGGAGCGGTCGACGCGCAGAAGCTCAAGCGCCGCCAGGTCAGTCACCACTCGGCCAGGCAGCTCGCGGGACAAGGCCTCCAAGGCTCGCGCAGGGTCAGGCGTTCGCGGGGAGTCGGGGGTTCCGTCGGCGTCGACAGTCATGCGTTCGATCGTAGGCGACCGGCATGGAGGACACCCGTATCCGCTCGCTCAGTCCTTTGATGAGCGAGGTCGTGGCGACCCTCCCACGCGCGGTCTGCCGCCGCGTGCGGGATTTCTCCGACTGTGATGGGTTCTACGGATGCGCGTGCGGGGTTTCTCCGACCGATGATGGGCAAAAACCCATCACGCTCGCAAAAAGTCCGCACGGTCCTCGGATGGACGCGCTCGGCACATCCCAGCTGATCGGCGTGCCCTCATCACACGAAGCGCTGCCTCGGCGCGGCTTCTGCGACATCCGCCCCACACCTGACCAACATCAGTGCGAAATCCTCGACTGAAACCTTCCAACCGCGATTTCAGCTCGAAATCGCACTGATGTTGGACAGCGCTCCCGGGACACCTGAGCGCATCACCCGCGGGACTTGATGGGGCCCTGCGTGATGGGCGCGTCCGGGTCGATGGTCTGCTCGTACGGGAACAGCTGCTGCATGCGCGGGTCGGGGTGCCCGTTCCGGTGCGCGGTGATGGAGATCGCCTGCTCGCGGAGGAACGGGAGCGCCTCGATGCGGCCGGCGGGCGTGACCGCGTCCGACCAGATGGAGATGTCCGGGTCGCCTTGGAGGGCGTCGCAGAACTCTCGCCGCCTGCCGCCGATGAGGCGCACGCGCAGCGTCTCGATGCCACCGGTGCGGGCGCGCTCGGCGAACTCGGCGTCGGTCTCGCGCTGCACGGTCAGGCCCTGCGCGTGCAGCTCTGCGAGCACCGCATCCGGCACCTCGATGCCCGACGTGATGACGGGCTTCGAGCGCACGATGCGGGCGGCGACGATGACGCGGATGAGGTCGGCGAGCGTCGCGTCCTCGGCCGCGCGGATCGTGGCGCGCGCCGGGATGTATCGCATGAGGTTGCGCTCGAACTTCAGGTTCGAGACGTCGGAGACCTCGCCGAACTCCTCGTTGAACGCGATCTGGTCGCTGAGGGAGGCGCGGCGGAGGCGGTCGAAGGTCTCGTAGTCCATGAACGGGGCCGCCGACTCGATGAGGGCCGTCGCCTGCTCATCGATGCCGCGCAGGTGGAGGGTCTGGGACTGCTCGCCGTGGTTCGGGCGCCACGCGCCGAGGGAGAGCAGCGAGTTGGGGCCCCCGAACTTGGTGGCCGTGCCGACCATGGAGCGGAGCCAGCCGCCGAACGGCTGACGCTGGGGCGTGTTGCCGAGGATGTCGCGGTTCACGTACAGGTTGCCGGCCTCGACCCGGCGCAGCCATTCGGCGATCTCGGTGCGGTCGAGCGAGTGGATGCCCGCCGTCAGCCCGTACTGGGTCGAGTTCTGCAGGCGGATGGCCTCATCCAGGGTGTGCGTGTGCATGACGCTCAGCACGGGGCCGAAGAACTCGGTGACGTGCTGATAGCTGCCCGGCTTGACGCCGACGCGGATGCCGGGCGACCAGAGTCGGCCGGTGTCGTCGAGCTGCCGCGGCTCGACGAGCCACGATTCGCCCTCGCCGAGGGACGTGAGCGCGAAGCGCAGCTGCGAGTCGGGCGGGGAGACGAGGGGCCCGACGACGGCGCCGGGGTCGCTCGGGTAGCCGATGCGCAGCGACGCGACGGCGTCGGCGAGCTGCTCATGGAAGCGCTTCGAGCGGGCCACGGAGCCGACGAGGATGACCGTGCCGGCGTGGCCGGGCCGCTGCCCCGCGCTGAGGAACGCGCTGCGCGCGACATCGAGGGCGGCCCGGTCGAGGTCGGCGCTCGGCGTGATGATCATGGAGTTCTTGCCGCTTGTCGCCGCGATGAGCGGCAGGTCGGGGCGCCAGCGCAGGAACGAGCGCGCCGTCTCCCAGTTGCCGCTGAGCAGCACCCGCTGCACGCGGTCGTCGGTGATGAGCATCTGTCCGAGCTGCTCGTCCGAGAGGAGGCTCTCGTCGCAGATCGCGAGCTGCACGAGGTCGCGTGGGATGTCCGCATCCCACAGCACCTCGGCGAAGACGGCCGCCGTGCGGCGCGTGCGAGGCGATGGCTTCAGGACAACCGCGCTGCCGGCCGCGAGCGCCTGCGCCGTGTGCCCCGCGCTGCCTGCGACGGCGGGCACCCAGGACGGCGTGACGACGGTCACGGCGACGGGTTCGAAGTCGGCGCCCTGCATGCGGTCGAGCTGGCGGGCGAGATGCGCGTAGTAGTTGGCGAGGTCGATGCAGCGGCTCACGTCGGCATCGACGTCGGGGAGTGGGGTCCCCGTCTCTGAGACGGCCACCTCGATGAGACGCGCTCGGTTCGCTTCGAGCGCCTTCGCCACCTTCTCGAGCACGGCTGCCCGCTCCCAGCCCGGCTTCTGGGCCCAGGGTTCGGCTGCGCGCTCTGCGCGCGAGAGCAGCGCATCCACGTCGCCAGGCTCGTGCAGCAGGTGCCGCTCGACCTCGTCGATGCCGAGCTCGCTGCGAGGCACTCGACGCTGGATGGAGAGGAGCCAGTCGCGGTTGCTGGCAAGCGACGGGTCGGTGCCGGGCGAGTTGCGGAACGTGTTGCGCAGCAGTCGGCCGCGCTTCAGCCCGAGCACGACTTCGGTGAGGCGAGGGCTGGGGCCCGTGTCAGCCGGGTTCTCGGTGACTTCTTCGTCGTCGTCGATGACGGGCTTCGAGGCCGGCTTCAGCTTCTTCACGCGCGCCGGCCGTTCGGCCGCGGGCTCCTCGTCCTCGAAGAGGCCATCTGGGAACAGCTCGAGCTGGATGCTCGCCGTCACGGTGGCGGCGTCGTCGGCGAGCACGCGGTCCTGTTCGCGGTTCGGGCCTGAGTCGATCTGCCGCATCCGGGCAGTCGCGCTGAGGAGTCGCTCGTCATCGGGATGCACGGCGTCGGCACCCGCACCGGCCGTGACGGCGGCGGTCGCGGATGCTGCGTCGGCCGGCTCCGCGCCGAGCTGCCTGGCCCGCACGTCGACCCGGTGCTGCAGGTAGCTGGCCGCGTGGCGCTGCGTGGTTCCGTCGACGACTGGGGTGCGCTCGACGAGTTCGACACCGGCCGAGCGGATGCGAGCGAGGGTCGCGTCGTCTGCCGAGCGAGGAACGACGACCCTCACCGGCTTCGGCAGCCCTCGTGCGTTCGCGATCGCGGCGGCGAGTGCCACGTCGCGGCGCGCATCCGCTTCGACCTCGACCCGGAACGCTGCGACGTGGTCGATCGCGAGCGCCTCGTCGAGGAGGCGCGCGAAGTTGGCGTCGACGTCGGCGTCCGACGCGTAGGTTGCGAGGCGCCAGCCGTTGATGACGGCGTCGGCGCGCTCGAGGTCGTGGTTCGCGTCTCGCGTGATGGCGACCGTGATGTCGGAGCCGAGGTCCTCGCGGCGCATGTGCGCCCATCCGCCGATGCGGCGGAGCAGGCCGGGCGTCTCGGGGAACTGGGCGGGCAGGGAGATGCCCACGTGCAGGCCGCGCAGCTCCTCCTGCTCGAAGGCGCGCATGAACGCCTGCACGGTCAGCTCGAGATCGGTCGACGACTGAGCTCGCAGCATGAGCAGCGGAGGCGTCGGCGCGGTGAGAGCCGCCCGGCCGAGCGCGGACAGCTTGAAGACGACGCGCTCGAGCGTTCCGTCGAAGTCCCAGAGGGCTGGCTGCGCTTCGATGTCGACGACACGAAGTTCGAGCTCGCGAATCTGGCCGGCTGCGAGGAGCTGCGTGTAGGTCTCGAGGCGCGCGTTCGAGGCGCGCTCGCCGAGCACCTCGTCGCCGAGCAGGCGGATGCGGGAGACGGCCCCTCGAGACGCGGCTCGTTCGACGGCGGCCGAGAGGTCGGCTGGTGCGTTCCGGACGGTGTCCTCTCCGAAGAACGCCGCTGTCGCCCGACGCATGAGCGGCACCGCGAGCCATGGGACTCCGGGGCCGGCGAAGGCACCGAGCTGGAACACGCGCTTCGTGCCGGTCGAGAGGCTCGCGGGGAGCTTCGGGGCGAGGTCGCCGAGGCCGTTGCCGGCCGCGATCGCGTCGTCCGGGCGGATGACCTCGTCGATGAGGGAGCGGAGGAACACCTCGCCGTCCGGCCCGCTGAGCACACGGTCGAGCTCGGAGGTCGTGTCGGCTCGCCGCTTCGCTCGAGTGCTCGAAGCGGCCTCGACCGCGGCGGCCCGCTTCGCGTCAGCGTCGGCCACCTGCTCGCGCCAGCCGCGGAGCAGGGCGAGCGCAGCCGGCAGCGCTTCGGAGACGGGGACGTCCCGCAGCTGCGTCACGACCGGCATGGCGGCGGTCGGCGGGGCCGCGTCGGCGGGCGGCCGAGCCGTCGCCTGACCGGGCTGGGTGCCCGTGGCCGGGCCCTGCGCTGCGACGCCGGCATGACCGGTGTCGCGGTCCCCCGTCGCCGTGCGGCCTTCCGCCCGGAGCGCCGCGACGATCGAGTCGTCGACGGCGACGGTCTGGTCTGGACGCGGTGCGGCGCCCCGTCCAGCGTCTCGATCGCCCGTCGCGGTTCGCCCCTCGGCACGGAGCGCGCTCACGATCGAGTCGTCGACGGCGACGGTCTCATTCGAGGAGGGCTGAGCGACCGCATCCGCTCCCCTGGGTTCGCGGGTCGTCTCCCCGTCTGCCGGCATCTCCCCGTCTGCCGGCGTCTCCACGTCGCCCGCGTTCGCATCCGCGTGGGCGTTGGTGACTGGCTCGCCGGGAGTCGAAGCGCCGGTGGCTGCAGCATGAGGGGCGGCAGCGCCATCGGCTGAGCCATCGCCGCCGGCTGCAGGGCCATCGGCTGCAGAGCCGTCAGCCGTCGCATCGGCGGGATCCTGAGTGGCGTCGCCATCATCCGCGCCACCGTCGCGCTTCGCGAGCACCTGCTTCACGAAATCTGCGCGCTGCACCCGCCTGGCGTCGACCTCCTCGAGTCCGCGCGCGCGTCGGTCGGTGCCACCGCGGCCGACCGCGCCGCCACCATCCTTCGAACTGGCACCGCCAGCCGATCCGCTCGGTGGAGGAGTCGCGCCGTCGTGCCGTGATCCTTCACTTGATTCCGACGGGATGCGCATGCGAACGAGCGTAACCAGCGCACCTTCAGCGCAACCCGAGCCGCGCCGCGACACGCCGCAGCGATCAGGCCAGCGCCCATACGATCAGAGGGTTGCTGATCTTCCCGAAAGGAAGCACCATGCCCGTGCAGAAGCAGTCGAAGGTCGCGATCGTGGGGGCTGGCAGCGTCGGCACCTCGCTTGCGTACGCGTGCCTCATCCGTGGCGTCGCCCGCGAGATCACCCTCTACGACATCGACACGAAGAAGGTCGAAGCGGAGGTGCTCGACCTCGCGCACGGCACCCAGTTCACGGGTTCGAGCGTCATGACCGGCTCCAGCGACATCACGACCGTCGCGGGAGCCGACGTCGTCATCATCACGGCGGGCGCCAAGCAGAAGCCCGGGCAGACGCGCCTCGACCTGGTCGGCGTGAACGTCGGCATCCTCGAGTCGCTCATGCCGCAGCTCGTGGAGCTCGCACCCAACGCCGTGTTCGTGCTCGTCACGAACCCGTGCGACGTGCTCACGGTCGTCGCCCAGCGCATCTCCGGCCTGCCGCCCGGCCGGGTCATCTCGTCGGGAACGGTGCTCGACACCTCCCGCCTGCGCTGGATCATCGCGAAGCTCGCGGGCGGTCTCGCGCCCACGAGCGTGCACGCCACCATCGTCGGCGAGCACGGTGACAGCGAGTTCGCGCTGTGGTCGCAGGCCACGATCGGCCCCATCCCCATCCTCGACTGGGAGCGCGACGGCGAACGCCCCTTCACCGAGGACACCCTCGAGAGCATCACCCACGATGTGCGGACGGCCGCGTACAAGGTCATCGAGGGCAAGGGCGCCACGAACTACGCGATCGGCCTGTCCGGCGCCCGCATCGCCGAGGCCATCGTCAACGACGAGCACGCCATCATGCCCGTCTCCACGCTGCTGCAGGGGCAGTGGGGCATCGACGACGTCGCCATCTCGACCCCCGTGATCGTGGGCGCCAACGGCGTCGAGCGCATCCTCGACACCCCCATGTCGCCGAGCGAGCTCGAGAAGTTCCTCGCGTCCGCCGAGGAGATCCGCTCCACGGTGCGCTCCGTCAGCTAAGCCCGCCAGCCCGGCGCCCGCACCCATCCACTGTTCCCGAGTGGACCGCGATGCCGCCGCGCGCGAGGGGCTTAGATAAGCGGATGCGCTCCATCGTCCGCCTGCCCCGTCGCGCCACGCAGCTCGTCATCGGCATCGTCCTCTACGGCCTCGCCATCGCGATGATCGTGCGGGGTGAGCTCGGCGTCTCCCCGTGGGATGTGCTGACGCTCGGCATCCAGGTGCAGTCGGGGCTGCCGTTCGGGCTCATCACGGTGCTCATCAGCGTCGTCGTGCTCCTCATCTGGATCCCCCTCCGGCAGCGGCCGGGGTTCGGGACGCTCTTCAATGCGCTCTTCGTCGGGCCCTGCGCCGACCTGGGGCTCTGGCTCATCCCCGAGGGCCTCGATCTCTGGTGGCGCATCCTCCTGCTGGCCGGGGGCATCCTCACCCTCGGGCTCGCGACGGGCCTCTACATCGGCGCGCTCTTCGGGCCGGGGCCGCGCGACGGGCTCATGACGGGCCTGCACCGCGTCACCGGCTGGCGCATCTGGATCGTGCGCACGAGCCTCGAGGTCATCGTGCTCGCCATCGGGTGGATGCTCGGCGGCGACGTCGGCATCGGCACCGTCGCGTTCGCCCTGCTGATCGGCCCCATCTGCGGCGTAACGATCCGCTGGTTCACGGTCGACATCGGCGGCGCCACCGAAGCGCAGACGACCGCGGAGCGGGACGCACGCGGCAGCGTCGAACCCAGCGACCCCGAGACCCTGCCAGGCGATTCCCCGGCGAGCTGACGGGATCACCCACGTCACTTATGAACACAAGGTGAACGGGACGTGTGACGCCCCCTACCCTTGCTCAGTACCGACCTCGAGGCGCCCAGCGCGCTCCTCCCTCATGTGCTGACTCTTCAGCGAACGCGCGACGCCCGGGGTTCCCTTCACCAGGAGAAACGTGATCCATGACGTCCCCAAGCGCTGACGGCCAGATTCCAGAGGGTGCCGCAGCACCCCACACCGAGGCCGTCTTCACGGAGAAGGGCCGCGACCTGAGCGAGCGTGGCCACCAGTCGCGCCGCGGCCCGGCCGTCGAGCAGGGCGAGGCCCTCGCCAACACGCTCAAGCCGCGCCACCTGTCGATGATCGCCCTCGGCGGCGTCATCGGCGCGGGCCTCCTCGTCGCCTCCAGCACCGCGATCCTCGCGGCCGGCCCCGCCGTCATCCTCGCCTACGCCCTCGCGGGCGTCGTCGTCGTGCTCGTCATGCGGATGCTCGGCGAGATGGCCTCCATCTCCCCTGAGACCGGATCGTTCTCGGCCTACGCGACGCGATTCATCGGGCCGTGGGCCGGCCTCTCCATCGGCTGGCTCTACTGGTGGTTCTGGGTGGTCGTCGTGGGCATCGAGGCCACGGCCGCCGCCGTCATCATCAGCGGCTGGCTGCCTGAGGTTCCCCAGTGGATCCCGGCGCTCATCATCACCCTCGTGTTCCTCATCGCGAACCTCATCAGCGTGAAGTCGTTCGGCGAGTTCGAGTTCTGGTTCGCGTCGATCAAGATCGTCTCCATCATCATCTTCATCATCGTCGGCGCGCTCCTCATCGCGCACGTCATCCCGAACAACACGGCCACGTTCGGGAACCTCGCGCCGGCCGACGGCGGCTTCGCCCCGTTCGGCGTCGCTGGCATCCTCGCCGCGCTCCTCCCCGTCATCTTCTCCATGTTCGGCGCCGAGGTCGCCACCATCGCGGCCGGCGAGTCCGAGCAGCCAGCCCAGGCGGTACGCAAGGCCGTGAACTCGGTCGTGTGGCGCATCCTGCTCTTCTACATCGGCTCGATCCTCGTGGTCCTCATCGTGCTGCCCTGGGACCAGATCACGGCAGGCGTGAGCCCGTTCGTCACGATGCTGAACGCCGCCGGAATCGGTTGGGCAGCCCTCGCGATGGACATCATCGTGCTCTCCGCGCTGCTCTCGACCCTCAACGCGTCGCTCTACACCGCGTCCCGCATGGCGTTCTCGCTGTCGCGTCGCGGCGAGGCGCCGAAGGCGTTCCGCAAGGTCTCGAAGCGCGGCACCCCGTACGTCGCGATCCTCGCATCCGCCGTCGTCGGCCTGCTCTCGGTCGTGCTCAACTACACGACCCCCGAGTACGTGTTCTCGTTCCTCGTGAACTCGACGGGCGCCGTCGCGATCTTCGTGTGGATCGTCATCGCCGTCTCCCAGCTGCGCTCGCGCCGCATCCTCGCGGAAGACGCCGTCGCCGCCGGCGAGGACCCGAACGCGATCACCAAGGGCGCCATCCGCATGTGGGGCTTCCCGTGGCTCACCTGGGTGGTCATCGTCGCGCTCTCCGCGCTGCTCATCTACATGTTCTTCGCGGGCGAGACGCGCCTCATCGAGGTCACGACGAGCTTCATCATCGCTGGCATCTCGATCGTCGCGGGCGTCTCCGTGCAGCGCAAGCAGAAGCGCGAGCGCGCGGCGGCGGCAGTGGCGCCTGCGTCGAGCTCGGCTTCGGGCCCGGCGTCAGCGGCCGCGTCGGAGTAGTTGCCCCACCGGCCCACGGTTTCGGGATGGGGAAATCACCTCGTTGCGGGAAGTTCCCCAGCACGAAGCGACTTCTCCATCCCGAGACCGCCGGGAGGTCGCGGCCTACGCGTCGGCGGCGGGCGGCAGGTCGTCGTCCGCGGCGAGGAAGCTGCCCGTGACCCGCACCGTGGCGGCCGCGACGGTCATCGCTCGCTGCAGCACTCGGCGCGCATCCGCCGCCTCGTGCGGCACCCCGCCTTGCGCGATGGAGGCGACCGCGGTCGCGAAGACCGCGTCGCCGGCCCCCATCGTGTCGACGATCTCACCTGGCAGCTCGACGATCGGCTCGGCCACATCGATGCCGGCCCGGTTGACCCAGCGCCCGCCGCGCGTGCCCTCCGTGGCGAGCACGTGGGTGGCGCCGAGGTCGAGCATGTCGCTGGTCGCCTCGTCGAGGGGGGCTTCGAAGAGCAGGTCGGCGTCGTTGTCGGACAGGTGCGCGAACAGGGCGCTGGACACGTGCCGCTCGAAGTTGTCGAGGAACGCGCCTGGGTCCTCGACGAGCCCCAGGCGCGGGTTCGGGTCGAGGAGCAGACGCTCCTGCGGGCGGATCACGGCCTCGAGGAGCCGCCTGTGCTGCTTCTTGTCGTCGAACGCGAAGCCGGAGATCGCGACGAACGGCGCCGCGCGGATGAGCGCCACCTGCTCGTCGTCGAAGCGGATGCGGCGGGCCCGGGCCGCGTCGTCGAACGTGTACAGGGGCTCCCCGTCGGCTGGTTCGCCGAGGGCCCGCCCGGTGCCCGCGAGCGACACCGACGGCGCGAACTGGATGCCCCGCTTCCGCAGGTGGTCGCGGATGCGGAGCCCGTCCGGGTCGTCGCCGATGCTCGCGATGAGGGCGACGGGCACCCCCAGGCGCGCGAGCGCCATGGTGACGTTGAGGGCTGAGCCGCTCACGTAGCTGCGGCGGGTGAGTCCCCCACGCGCCTCGGTCTCCTGCAGTTCCGTGACGATGGCGTCCCCGATGACCACGACAGGCGCGTCTGGAGTGGGGCGGGCCTTCGCTGTGGGTTTGCTGCTCATGTCCCCGATTGTGCCTTGCATGGATGGACCCTGACTGTCTGTTCGAAGTGCGCGCTTATCCTCGTTGCATGTCCACTCCAGCTACCAGCCGAGAGGCAGCGCACGTGCTGCTCGACGCCGTCTCCGTCACGGAGGTGTCGCCAGATGCCGCGGCGCTCGCCTATGAGCGACTCGTCGAGGTCGGCGCTTTTGTCGTGCAGGTCGAGCAGGGGCAGGGGCTGGACTCCGACGGCGACCCGGATGCCGAGCTGCCGGCTGACGGCGGCCCCAACCAGGTCAAGGTCAACATCGAGCTGTCGAACCTGCTGCACGCCAACTACATGACGCTCGACTGGCTCATCGAGGAGCTCGCCCACGCCCGCAACACGACGCGCGACGACATCATCATCGCGCTGCGAGAGCATCTCGACAGCGTCGCCGCGAAGTAGCGTCTACCCGGTTCGACGGCGAAGGGTGAGCGCGCCCAGGATGAGCGCGCCGACCGCGAACGCGAAGATGACAAGGACGGGCGCCCACAGGTCCCATGCCGAGTTCCCCGCCGTGACCGCGTTGATGGCGTCGATGCCGTAGCTCAGCGGCAGCCAGTCGGAGATCGCCTGCAGCGCGTCCGGCATCTGGTCGCGGGGCATGAGGATGCCGCCGAGCAGGATCTGCGGGATGACGAGCACGGGCATGAACTGCACTGCCTGGAACTCGGTGCGCGCGAACGCGCTCGCGAGCAGCCCCAGCGCGGTGCCGAGCAGCGCATCCGCCACCGCGACGAGGCCAAGCTGCCACAGCGGGCCCCCCACGCTCAGGCCGCACACGATCACGGCGAACGCCACGGTGACGATGGCCTGCGCCACCGCGGCGACGGCGAACGCGAGCGCGTAGCCGACGATGAAGTCGCCCTTCGCGAGCGGCGTCGTCATGAGCCGCTCGAGCGTGCCCGAGCGGCGTTCCCTGAGGGTCGTGATGCTCGTGATGAGGAACATGATGATGAACGGGAACAACGCCAGGATCGCCGGGCCCAGCCGCTGGAACACACCGTCCTGCTCGGAGAACAGCCAGGCGAAGAGGCCGACGAGCAGGCTCGGGGCGACGACCATGAGCGCGATGGAGCGCGGGTCGTGGCGGAGCTGCCTGAGCACGCGCCCGGCCGTGGCGAGCGTGCGCCGGGGGCTCACGATGCGCCCCCCTTCTGCGGATCCCGCGTGCCGCCCGTGTCGCGTATCACCGCGTTCGATGAGGGCGAGGAAAGCCGCATCCGCGTCGCTGGCGCCTGTCTCACGGAGGAGCTCCGGCGGGGTGGTGTCGGCGATGAGGTGGCCATCCCGCATCAGGATGAGGCGGTCGCAGCGCATGGCCTCATCCATGACGTGGCTGCTGACGAACAGGGTCGCGCCATCGTCGGCGAGTGAGCGGAACAGCGCCCACAGGTCCTGGCGCAGCACGGGGTCGAGACCGACGGTGGGTTCGTCGAGCACGAGCACCTCCGGGCCCCCGAGCATCGCCACCGCGAGGGAGACGCGGTTCTTCTGCCCGCCGCTCAGCGACTCGACCTTCTGCCTGGCCTGCCCGGTGAGCCCGACGCGGTCGATGAGCGCGCCGAGGTCAGCCCGCCTGCTTCCGAGCAGGCTCGCGAAGTAGCTGAGGTTCTGCGCCACGGTCAGGTCGTCGTAGACGGATGCGGCCTGCGTCGCGTAGGAGACGCGGGAGCGGAGCTGCCGCGATCCGGCGGGCTCGCCGAGCACGGTCACGGTGCCACCCGCCGTCTTCTGCACGCCGACGATGGCGCGCATGAGGGTCGTCTTCCCACATCCGGATGGCCCGAGGAGACCGGTGATCTGCCCGCGGGGAATAGAGAGGTCCAGCCCGTCGAACACCGCCTTGCCGCCGCGTCTGACACGCAGCGCGCTCACGACGACGGCCGCCTCGCGGCTCGCAACGTCATCGTTCGCGCTCATGCTCGAATCCTACGAGCGAGCACCGACATCGGGGCCGTATCGCGGGCCTAAACTTGCTCAGCCATGGCCGAGTCCCCCGCGTCCCGCGTCGCCCCACTCATCGCCACCGCCGTGCTCGTCGTCGCGGCGGTCGTCGTCGCGGCCACCGGTGTGCTGCCAGCTCCCGAGCTGCTGGAGCTGGGCGAGCGGGTGATACCCGTGCTGGCGTTCGTCGTGGGCATCACGATCGTCGCGGAGCTGGCGAGCGAGGCCGGCGTCTTCTCGGCGCTCGCCGACCGGCTCGCGAAGCTCGGCCGGGGCCGCCTGTGGCTGCTGTGGATGCTCGTGCTCCTGCTCGCTGTCGTGAGCACCGCCTTCCTCTCTCTCGACACGACGGCCGTGCTCGTCACCCCGGTGGTCGTGCTGCTCGCCGTGCACGTCGGCGTCTCACCCATCCCGTTCGCGCTCGCGACCGTCTGGCTCGCGAACACCGCATCCCTCTTCCTCCCGGTCTCGAACCTCACGAGCCTGCTCGCGGCTCGGTCGTTCGAGGGCGGGCCGCTCCAGTTCCTCGCGCTGACGTGGGCACCGGCGCTCGTGGGCGTGGTCGCGAGCGCCGCCATCCTGTCGTTCGTCTTCCGCCGCCAGCTCGACCGTCGGTACCGCATGCCGACGCCCACGAGCATTCCGGACCGGCCGCTGCTGATCTTCTCGTCGGTCGTCACTGCCCTGCTGCTGCCACTGCTGGTCTCCGGCGTCGAAGTGGCGGTTCCGGCGGGCGCCGCCGCGCTCCTGCTCGTCGGCGCGTTCGCCGCGCGTCGGCGGGATGCGCTGCGCTTCGGCCTCGTGCCCTGGCAGGCGCTCGGCATCGCCGGGTCGCTGTTCGTGCTCGTCGAGGCCGCCCACGCGCACGGGCTGAGCGAGCTGCTCGCCGCCGTCTCGGGACGTGGCGACGACCCGCTCGGCCTACTGCAGCTGGCGGCGATCGGCGCCGCGAGCGCCAACGGCATCAACAACCTGCCCGCCTACCTCGCCCTCGAACCCGTCGCCGACAGCCCCGCCCGATTGGTCGCGTTGCTCATCGGCGTCAACCTCGGACCGCTCGTCACGCCGTGGGCCTCGCTCGCGACGCTGCTCTGGCATGAGCGTCTCGTGTCACTGGGCGTGACGATCTCGTGGTTGCGCTTCGTCGCGCTCGGGCTCGTGGGAGTCGCGATCATCGTGCCCCTCGCGACGCTGGCGCTCGCCGCGACGGTGTGACTGCTACTTCTTCTTGCTCGCCATGTCGTCGAAGGCGGCCTGCAGGGCGATCGCGAAGCCGACGCCCAAAGCGATGCCCGTCATCATGAACGCGACCGTGAAGGCCGGGCTCATCGCCAGGATGACGGAGATCACGATCCCGATCGCGACGCCGATGGCGATGCCTAGGGCCCAGGGCACCAGCCGGGGGCGGTAGCTGCTGACGGGGTCCCTGTCTTGCTTCGGTGCGGTCACGGTCTTCTCCGGTCCTCGTCGAAACGCTGTGCGCCAAGTCTGGCCCGACCGTCGGCGCGGTTGATCCTCGCGGGTGAACGATCAGCTTCTGTGCGGGTGACGCCCAGGTGCGGGATCGGCGTGCTCCCGGCCAGCGTCGACGAGGGCGGCTCTTCGCAGAGCACCCACGAGAACCACCAGTGGATGCTCGACGGACCGCTCGGGTAGGTTCGCGTCATGCAGAAGACCAGGTGGGCCATCCTCGGGCCGGGTGCGATCGCGGAGTCGTTCGCGACGTGGCTGCCGAGCTCCGAACATGGCGAGCTGCGCGCGGTCGCCAGCCGCGACGCCGAACGGGCATCGGCCTTCGCCGCCCGTTACGGGGCAGGGGTCTCCGGGACCTACGCCGAGGTCCTGGCGCGCGATGACATCGACGCCGTCTACGTCGCTACCGTGCACACGACGCACGCGGAGCTCGCGATCGCAGCGCTCGAGGCCGGGAAGGCAGTGCTGTGCGAGAAGCCTCTGGCCCCGAGCGCCGCCGAGACGGAGCGGGTCCTCGAGGCTGCCGAACGCGCCGGCCTGCCCGCCGTGGAGGCCTACAAGCACCGCTTCAGCCCGCTTGCCCGTGCCGTCGACCGTCGCCTCAAGTGGGGCCAGGTCGCCGCGCCCCTGCACGTGCACGCCCAGTTCGGCTTCGCGGCCGGCAGCAGGGACGGACGCCTGTTCGACCCGCAGCTCGCGGGCGGAGCGATCTTCGATGTCGGCGGCTACCCTGTCTCCTTCGCCGTCAGCGCCGCGGCCTCGGCCGGCATCGCGCTTCCGGAGCTGCACCTCGCGAACCCGCACGGACGCATCGAGGCTGGAGTCGACGTCTACTCCTCCGCCAGCGTCGAGGCGGACGGCTTCACCGCCTTCGTCGAGTGCTCCATCGACACCCAGCTCACGAAGCGCGCCGACATCGTCGGAGATGGCGGCTGGATCACTCTCGAGAACGCCTTCGGCGACCGCGACCTGTCGCCGAACGTGCTCAGCCACATCCACGAGGGGCAGAGGCGTCGCATCGAGGTGGCGCAGGTGCACCCGTTCGCGGCCGAGGCGGATGCGGTGTCGCGCGCGCTGAGGGACGGTCGCCTCGAGTCACGCGCCATGCCGTGGGAGCAGACGCGCACGGTCTCGCGCCTCCTCGACGCCTGGCACGCTGGCGTGATGGAGGCGCAGGCTTGATGGCGTCCGGGACGTCCGCCTGATCAGGCCCAGATAGCAATGACGCGAGACATCTGGTGGATGTCTCGCGTCATGGCGTTCGTGGCGAGTGAGGGATTCGAACCCCCGAATGCTGAGCAGTCTGATTTACAGTCAGATCCCTTTGGCCGCTTGGGTAACTCGCCAGTGCACAGCGCGAAGCGCAAACGTGCAGGCTAGAGACTACCGACTTCCACCCGGTTTGTCGAAACGACGCGGACGCACCCCCGCTCACGAGATTGTCGGCGGTCCTCGCTACCATGGTGGGCATGGCAGATTCCTCGTTTGATGTCGTTAACAAGGTCGACAAGATGGAGGCGGACAACGCCGTCAACCAAGCGCAGAAGGAGCTCGAGACGCGCTATGACTTCAAGGGCGTCGGCGCCTCGGTCGATTGGTCTGGCGAGAAGCTCCTCCTCAAGGCCTCCAGCGAAGAGCGCGTGAAGGCGGTGCTCGATGTCTTGCAGACCAAGTTCATCAAGCGCGGCTTCTCGCTGAAGACGCTCGACGTCGGTGAGCCGTACGCCTCCGGCAAGGAGTACCGCATCGAAGCCTCCCTGAAGGAGGGCATCGACCAGCCGAGCGCGAAGAAGCTCACGAAGCTCATCCGCGACGAAGGCCCCAAGAGCGTGAAGGCGCAGATCCAGGGCGACGAGCTCCGTGTCTCGTCGAAGAGCCGTGACGATCTGCAGGCGACGATGGCGCTGCTCAAGGGCGCCGACGTCGACGTCGACCTCCAGTTCGTCAACCGCCGCTAGTGCCCCCGGGGGCGCCGATGGCCGCGCTCGACCCGAGCACGGCCATCGGCGCGCTCATGCCCTGGTACCCGGAACTCGGCCTCACCGGATTCTGGCTCGGCGCGGTCGCCACGGTCTACGTGCTCATCATCGTCACGTCGGTCGTCGTGATCCCCCGAAACCGGCGACCCACGACGGCGCTCGCCTGGATCATCACGATCATTCTCATCCCCTACCTCGGCGTCGTCCTCTTCTTCCTGTTCGGCACGAACCAGCTGCCAACTCGCCGCCGACGCATGCAGGCTCAGGTCGACGGCATCATCCGCGACGCCACCGACCAGATCGCCCCGGCCGAGCAGGTCATCACGAGCCCCTCGTGGTTCGCCCAGGTCACCAAGCTCGGCGAGCACCTCACCGCGATCCCCCTCGCCGAGGGCAACCGACTCGAGCTGCACGGCACCTACAACCGGGCCATCCGTCGAATGGCCGACGAGATCGACGAGGCCGAGAGCTACGTCAACGTGCTCTTCTACGCCATGAGCCACGACGACGCCACCGCCCCGTTCTTCGACGCGCTCGAACGCGCCGTGCAGCGCGGCGTGACCGTCCGCGTCCTCTTCGACCATGTCGGCTCGATGCGCTACAGCGGCTACAAGAAGATGAAGCACCGCCTCACCCAGATCGGCGCCGACTGGCACCGGATGCTCTCGCTCTACCCGTGGCAGGGCGGCATGCAGCGCGTCGACCTGCGCAACCATCGCAAGCTGCTCGTCGTGGACGGCCGCACGGCCTACCTCGGCTCACAGAACCTCATCTCCCGCGACTACCACCGCGGCCCCAAGCCGGGCGGCGACGACCTCAAGTGGAAAGACCTCATGCTCCGCATGGAGGGGCCCATGGTCACCGGCGTCAACGCCGTCTTCATCTCCGACTGGTACGCCGAGACAGAAGAGCTCCTCACCGACGTCTTCGAGAACGACCCGGTCACCCCGGAACCCGACGAGGCGGAAGCCGAGATCGAATCCGGCGACCAGCACGACGTGTTCCCCTGCCAGCTCGTCCCAAGCGGCCCCGGCTACGAGAACGAGAACAACCTGCGCCTCTTCAACCAGCTGCTCTACGCAGCGCGGGAGCGAATCGTCATCGTCAGCCCCTACTTCGTGCCAGACGATTCACTCATGTACGCCATCACGACGGCCGTGCAGCGAGGCGTTAGCGTCGAACTCTTCGTGGGCGAGATCGCCGACCAGTTCTTCGTCTTCCACGCCCAGCGCTCCTACTACGAGGCGCTCCTCCGCGCCGGCGTCAGGATCATGCTGTACCGGCGCCCCTACATCCTGCACTCGAAGCACATCACCTTCGACGACTCCGTCACCCTCATCGGCTCCAGCAACATGGACATGCGCTCGTTCACCCTCAACGCAGAGCTCATGCTCATGGTGCACGGCGAAGAGTTCGTGAACCGGAT
This sequence comes from Pseudoclavibacter sp. JAI123, assembly GCF_013409665.1. Lineage (NCBI taxonomy): Bacteria > Bacillati > Actinomycetota > Actinomycetes > Micrococcales > Microbacteriaceae > Pseudoclavibacter > Pseudoclavibacter sp. JAI123. The sequence goes on from NZ_JACCCM010000001.1 coordinate 57,576, forward strand.
GCGCGAAGTCGAGAACGGCTACAGGCAGCGCAGCTTCGAACTGACCCTCGACGAGTGGCGGCAGCGGCCCATCCTGACCCGCGCGCTCGACAACGTCGCCCGCCTCACCAGCGTCATCCAGTAGCGGCGCCCCATTGCGCCAACTGCGCTGATCTTGCCGAACGGTTCCCGGAACCGCCCCGGCAAAGAATCTCCAGCCGACGGCGAGCTCCCCCAGTGTCGCGCCGCGGTCAGAACGACCATTGCGACGCGGCTCAGCCGCCGGCTGAAGTGTTGACTCGGACCGGTTCAGGCCCGAAATCTCTTCCGCTCTCTGTGCGTACTCCGAGCGTACGAGGTGAACGAGCGTTCCGCGATGGGCAGAACTCCCCACTTCTTGAACGGCGACCAAAACCCCTATTCGCCCCGGGAAATCCTCGTCATCTCGTCTCGATCCACAACCTTGATCCGCTCACGGCCATTCGCCTCGCCGAGGGCAAGCTCGTGCGCATCGAGACGACGCCACCCAGCGAGGTCGGTGAAGCGCACCCCGCGCGATTCGAGCAGCTCGACGACGGAGGCCTCGCTCGCATCGGCGGGAGTCCACCAATTGACCTGATCCGCGACGAGGTGCGTCACCGTCTCAAGTGCGTCCGACTTCGTGTGCCCGATCAGGCCGATGGGGCCGCGCTTGATCCACCCCGTCGCGTACATGCCGTTGACCTGCTGGTTGTCGTCGTCCCACACCTGCCCCTCATGGTTCGGGATGACGCCGTGATGCTCGTCGAACGGCACGCCGGGGAGCGGCGAGCCGAAGTAGCCGATGGCCCGGTAGACGGCCTGCACCGGGTACTCGACGAACTCGCCGGTCCCGCGCACGCCGCCCTCGGCGTCCGGCTCCGTGCGCTCGATCCGCAGCGCCCGGACGCGCTCGCCGTCTGGCCCGTCCTCCGTGAGCACCGCATCCGGCTTCGAGTAGAAGTGCAGGTGCAGGCGGCGCGAGGCGGTGAGCTCCCGCTCCCCGCGCCACTTGCCCATGATGCGCCCGATGACCATGAGCTGCTTGTTCGTCTTCGCGAGCTCGGCGGCCGCCGGGTCGCGGTCGAAGTCGTCCTCGTACACGATGACGTCCACGTCGGGCACCTCGCCGAGCTCACGCAGCTCGAGGGGTGTGAACTTCACCTGCGCGGGCCCGCGTCGTCCGAAGACGTGCACGTCGGTGACGGGGCTCGTTTCAAGGCCCTCGACCACGTTCTGCGGCACCTCGGTGGACATGAGGTCCTTCGGGTGCTTCGCGAGCATGCGCGCGACATCGAGCGCCACGTTGCCGTTGCCGATGACGGCGACCTCGCGAGCGTCGAGCGGCCACGTCCGGGGCACGTCGGGGTGCCCGTCGTACCAGTTCACGAAGTCCGCGGCCCCGTAGCTTCCCTGTGCCTCGATGCCTGGGATGTCGAGGGAGGCGTCGCGGATGGCTCCCGTCGAGAAGATCACCGCGTGGTAGTGCTGCTTGAGGTCCTCGAGCGTGATGTCCTTGCCGAACTCCACTCCGCCGAACACCCGCATGACCCCGGATTCGAGCACTTCGCGCAGGGCGTTGATGATGCCCTTGATGCGCGGGTGGTCAGGGGCGACCCCGTACCGCACGAGCCCGTACGGCGCTGGCAGCTTGTCGAAGAGGTCGATGGACAGGTCGAACTGGCGCTCCATCTTCTGCAGGATGTCGGCCGCGTAGATGCCGGCTGGTCCTGCGCCGACGATGGCAAGGCGGAGCGTGGTCACATGTCCTCCAGGACGGGTCGAGGTGGAGGCTCGCGAGGTGTCGTCCTCCGGAAGGGGTCAGGGGTGAGCCGTCTCGGGACGTCTCGGTCAGCGATCGCGGCTGACGACCTCCGCGGCGAAGCGCTCGAGCGCGTTCTTCGCCGGGCCGGCTTTCAGCGGCCGCAGGGCTTCGACGGCGAGCGTCACCCAGTTCTGGGCTTCGTCGATCGTGAGCTGCGTCACGCGGTGCTCGCGGAGTTCGGTGATGATGCTCGAGATCTCCTCCTCGCTCGCGCGAGCCTCCTCCGGTTGCTCGTTGACGCCGGCGACGCGGGTGCGGATGCGCTCCAGCAGGTCGCGGCTCGCTTCGTCGGTCGCCGCCTGGCGTTCCAGCAGCAGCACAGGGAGGGTCTCGACACCCGCGCGCAGGTCGGTGCCCGCGAGCTTGCCCGTCGTGTCCGGGTTCTGCTGCAGGTCGATGACATCATCGGCGAGCTGGAAGGCGACGCCGACTCGCTCGCCGTATTCGGCAAGCGCCGCGACGACCGGCTCTGGTGCGTTCGACACGATCGCGCCGAACTGAGCGGCGGCGGAGATGAGGGAGCCCGTCTTGTCGGCGAGGACACCCACGTAGTGGTCGATGCGGTCGGTGCCGGCCGACGGCCCGGTCGTCTCACGCATCTGCCCGAGCACGAGCCGCTCGAAGATCGAAGCCTGCAGCCGGACGGCGCGAAGGCCCAGCTCGGAGAAGAGCAGGCTCGAACGGGCGAAGAGCAGGTCGCCGGCGAGGATCGCGATGGAGTTGCCCCACTGGAGGTGCGCGGCGGCGACGCCTCGACGCAGCTCGGCCTCATCCATGACGTCGTCGTGGTAGAGCGATGCGAGGTGCGTGAGCTCGACCGCGGCAGCTGCCGTGATGACATCGTCGGAGCCCGGCGTCTCGCCGAACTGCGACGAGAGCACCGTGAGCATGGGGCGCAGGCGCTTCCCGCCGGCGTTGAGGAGGTAGCGGGCGGTGACGTCGGCGATCTCGTCGGCGTACTGCACCTCGGCGCGGAGGCGGGCCTCGACCGCGGCCAATCCAGCGTCGAGCCGCTCTCGCAGCACGTCGGACTTCGGACCGTCGAAGAGGTCGTCGGTTCCGCCCGGCACCACGGTGCTTCGCGCCTTGCGGCGCTGTTCGGTCTTGGGGAGCTCCACGCTCATGTCTCCTGGTGGTTCAGGTGTTCCGTCCGAAGGAGATCTCCGCACGAACTGGGTTGGGGTGCAGGTGGCGCTGAGCCGGTGCCTGCTGGCTTCCGTCTCCCCTAGCTGGGGGCGCTGCCGGTCTCGGCGAGCGGGACGAATGCCTTGTGCAGCGCGACGACACCGGCCGAGAGGTTGCGATACTTGACCCGTTCGAAGCCCGCCTCCCGCAGCCAGGATGCCAGCTCACGCTGCGCGGGCCACGCGATGATCGACTCGTTCAGGTACGTGTATGCCTCGGGGTCGCTGCTCACGAGCTTCACGATGCTCGGCATCGCGAGCTGCATGTAGGCGCGGTAGCCCGTGCGGATGATGGCCTGCGGCGGCGTCGAGAACTCGGCGATGACGAGGCGTCCGCCCGGCTTCGTGACACGCAGCATCTCCCGCAGTGCGACCTTCGGCTCCTGCACGTTGCGCAGGCCGAAGCTCACCGTCGACGCGTCGAACGTGTTGTCGTCGAAGGGGAGCTTGGTCGCGTCACCCTGCACGAACTCGATGCGTGGGTTGGCACCGTGGATGCGCTTGCCCTCCTCGATCATGCCGGCGGAGAAGTCGAGGGCGGTGACCTTGGCACCAGCGTCGGCGAGGACCTTGCTGACCGTGCCGGTGCCTGCGGCGACATCGAGGATCTTCTCACCCGGCTGCGGGGCGATCGCGTGGCGGGTCTGCACACGCCAGCGCGGCGCGTTGCCCATGCTCAGGATGTCGTTCGTCTCGTCGTATTTCTTGGAAACACGGTCGAACATCGACGACACTTGCTCGGGTCGCTTGTTCAAGTCGGCTTTGGTCACCGGATCATCCTACGTTGCGGCGCAGGCTTCGCCCTGGCCGCGTTCAGGCGGACTCCCGGGGCCGCCCTTCGCGCCGGGTCTAGGCTTGCGGTCGTGCCAGCTGTCAACGCTCCCCGCTTGCGCGCGCGGACCATCGAGGTGCCGCATTCCGGCGATCTCCTCCGCTTCGCCTCTCCGACCTCCCCCCTCGTGTGGCTTCGGCAGGGCGACGGCATCGTCGCTTCGGGACGTGCCTGGCGGGGCGAATTCACCGGCGAGACGCGCATCCCAGACTCCGCCGAGGCCTGGCGGCAGGTTGTCGAGGCGGCCGACATCGACGACACCGCCAACACCACCGGCTCCGGCCTCGTCGCCTTCGGGGCGTTCGCGTTCGCGGCCGAGTCCGGGGCGCGCAGCGTGCTCGAGGTGCCAGAGCTCATCGTCGGTCGCCGCGGCGCGGTCTCCTTCGTGACCGCCATCACCGCGGACGGATCCGACCCGAAGCCACTCCTGCCCGAGGCTCAGCCGTTCGGCGAGACGGACGCAACGGCGCTCCTCGAGGACGGCCTCATGTCGTCCGACGAGCACCGCCGCGCGATCGACCGGGCACTGGACCTCATCCACACGGGCCACCTCTCGAAGGTCGTCCTGGCACGCGAACAGCACGGCAGGCTCCCAGCTGGCGCCGACCGCCGCCGCCTGCTCGCGCGCCTCGCGTCCGCGTATCCCGAGTGCTGGACCTACGCCGTCGACGGCCTCACCGGCACCAGCCCCGAGACGCTCGTCCGGGTCCTCGAGCGCCAGGTCTCGGCTCGTGTGCTCGCCGGCACTGCACCGCGCGGTGCCGACGAGGAAGCGGATGCACGCGCAGAGGCGCGGCTCCGCCACAGCGAGAAGAACCTCGCCGAGCACCGCTACGCCGTCGAGAGCGCGCTCGCGTCCCTCGAGACGCTCGACACGCACGACGACCCCGGCACGGGTCTCACGAGCAGCCGCGTCCCCTTCACGCTCAAGCTGCCGAACCTCTGGCACCTGGCGAGCGACATCCGCGGCACCCTCCCGACCGGTGTGACGGTGCTGGATCTTGTGGACGCCCTCCACCCGACGGCGGCGGTCGGCGGCACCCCCACCCCGGCTGCCCTCGACGCGATCCTGGCTCTGGAGCCGTTCGACCGGCAGCGCTACGCCGGCCCCGTCGGCTGGGTCGGCGCTGGCGGCGACGGCGAGTGGGCAGTCGCACTCCGCGGTGCGGAGATCGACGCGAGCGGATCGATCACGGCATACGCGGGCGGCGGCATCGTGGCCTCCTCGGACGCATCGGACGAGTACCGCGAGACGCAGCTGAAGTTCCGCCCCATCGTGGAGGCGCTGCGCGGCGAGGCGGAGGACGAGTCGCGGCCTCGCGGCGCGGAGATGATGCGGTGACGGACGCGACCAGCAGCGCCAGCACCAGCAACCGGGCGCTCGGACGCACCGAGCTCCCGAGCGTCGACCGTGCGGCCGCCGCCGTGATGTGGGACGAGTACCGCGCCGCCAACCAGAGCGCCGCCGCGTCGGCGTCCGACTACACGGTCGAGTACTTCGGGGACAGCGTCGAGCTCGCCGACGAGCTGCTCGCGCTCGTGACCCACGGCCCGAAGCGCGCGACCGCAGGACTCGTCGAGGAGTTCGCTGAGGAGAGCGAGCCGCTCCCCCGCATCGGTTCGCACTGGATCGCCTGCGATGGCCGCGGCGCGCCAGTCGCCGTGATCCGCAGCACAGAGCTGCGCATCGGCACGTTCGACAGCGTCGACGCCGCCTTCGCCTACGACGAGGGTGAAGACGACCGCAGCCTCGACAGCTGGCGCCGCGAGCACCTCCGCTATTGGGAGCGCACGCGCGCCGCCGCCGGCCGGGAGTTCACCCCGGAGCACGAGATCATCCTCGAACGATTCAGCGTCGTCTGGCCGCCCGAGCTCGCCGACTGAGCGAGCCCCGCCGGCTGAGCGGGTGTCAGGCGCTCTCCGCCAGGCGCCGCTTCTCGGTCTCGACGTCGAAGTCCGCGGCAGGCCACTGCAGGTCGAAACCGCGCAGCGCATCCAGCAGCAGCCCCTTCACGACAAGCCGCGAGAACCACTTCCTGTTCGCCGGAACGCAGTACCACGGGGACGTCTCCGTCGATGTGCGTCGCAGCGCGATCTCGTAGGCATCCTGGTACTGGTCCCAGAGGAGGCGCTCATCGACGTCACCGGGGTTGTACTTCCAGTGCTTGTCCGGACGCTCGAGCCGTTCCGCGAGCCGAGCGCCCTGCTCGTCCTTCGAGATGTGCAGCATCACCTTGATGAGCTTCGTCCCGGATGCGGCGAGCTCGTCCTCGAAGTCGACGATCGCCCCGTAGCGCCGCTCGATCTCCTCCGGCGGTGCGAATGAGCGCACGCGCTGGATGAGGACGTCCTCGTAGTGCGATCGGTCGAACACGCCGATCTTGCCTGCCGAGGGCAGCTGCTTGCGGATGCGGACGAGGAAGTCCTGCTCACGCTCTTCAGGCGTCGGCGCCTTGAACGACGCGATCTGCACGCCCTGCGGATCGACCCCGCCGATGACGTGACGCACGATTCCACCTTTGCCGGACGTGTCCATCCCCTGCAGGAGGAGGAGCACGGAAGGTGCCGCCCGGCCGGCCCGCGCGTTCGCGAACATGCGCTCCTGCAGCTCGGCGATCTCCTCGTCGTGCTCGGTGAAGAGGGCGGCCGCGTCTGCCTTCCTGCCAGTGAAACCAGGTGTCGAGTCGGGGTCGACCGAGCCCAGATCGAAGTCGGGGGCAACGCGCAGCACTGCGGCATCTTCGGTGGTGAAGTGAGGCATGAGACCAGGCTAACGCCACCGCCTGGCACTAGGCTTTGGCACCGCGACGGCTTCCACGACGGAGCGGGAGCGGCGCTCGAGCGAGGGAGAACCACATGGGCATCGAAGACATCACCGGCAAGGCGCAGGAGTTCCTGAAGGACCCGCGCGTCACCGAAGCGCTGAAGAGCGAGCGGGCGGAGGACGTGAGCGACAAGATACTCGACGGCGTCGCGGATGCGGCCCAGAAGGCCACCGGTGACAAGTTCACCGATCAGATCAAGGGCGCCCGAGACGCGGCCGACAAGCAGGTCGGCAACCAGTAGCGCCGCGGCTCAGCTGCACGAGGAGGGCGCTCGGGAGACCGGGTGCCCTCCTGCGCATGATCAGCGTCGCTCCTCGCCCGCCGTCGGGACCGCGATGGTGCCGGTCTTCGGGTGCGTCGTCGGCATCCGGTCGCGGGCGTAGGTAATGGTCGAGTAGCCGTGCGGCTCGGGGGTGCCCTCGTCGCCGAGGCTCACGAAGACGATCTTCTCGATGGAGAGGATCGTGCGGCGCGTGATCATGTTGCGCACGACCGCTCTCATCGTCATGGAGGTACGCCCGAAGTGGGTCGCGACGAGGCCCATCTCGATGAGGTCGCCCTGCTCGGCCGACGCCTCGAAGTTGATCTCCGAGATGTACTTCGTCACGCACCGGTAGTTGCCGAGCTGGATGATCGCGTAGATCGCGGCCTCTTCGTCGATCCAGCGCAGCAGGCTGCCGCCGAAGAGCGTGCCGTTGGCGTTGAGGTCTTCGGGGCGCACCCACTTCCTCGTGTGGAAGTTCATGGCACCGTCCGCAGCCGCGGGTGCCTCTGGGGTCGTGGATGAGGGGGCCATCGTTCCTCCGGGAATCGTCGCTGGACATGCCAGATCAGCATATGTCCTGACATAAGCACTCCCTGGATCCGTCAAGCCTCGCTCATTAGCCTTCGGGAATGTCGACTGAGGAGGGCTCCACCATGCGAATCCCACGATCAGCACGAATCCCCGCCGCCATCGCGTTCCTCGCCGCCGCATCCCTCGGCATCAGCGGGTGCGCGGCGACCGCCACGCCACAGACCGCTGAGACGACACCAGCCGCCACGGTCACCGTGACCGCGACGACGACACCCGCCCCCGAGAGCGAGCCGAGCGAAGCACCCGCGCCGGAGACCGCCTGCACGGACTCGACACAGGCCGCGGCCCTCGAGACCGCACTGCCTCAGGTGGAGGCATACCCGGACTTCCCCGACCTGCCGTGGGTCGCGGCCGAACCCGACCGCGAGACCTGGGATGCGTGCGCGCCCCTCTCGTACGTGGTCGTCACGCTCGAGGGCGGCACCGCGTCCACCCCGCACCACATCCTGCTCTTCCACAGCGGTGCGTACGTCGGCACGGCGACGGCCGATGCCTACGGCTTCTTGCCCGAGATCGGGCAGCTCTCCGACACCCTCATCACCGTCACCTACCGCTACCCGCTGCCCGGCGAGCCGAACGCTGCCCCGACGGGCGAGGCGGTCGCCACCTTCGCGTGGGATGCGGCGACGCAATCCGTCGTGATGGACGGCGATCTTCCGCCCGCCTAGACCGCGGTGGCGCGGCCTGCTGCGCGCCTGCCTCGGGCCTCAGCCTCTAGACAGGGGAACCTCGATCAGGATGCGCTCGTGCTCGCGCGAGACAAGCGCGCCCTGGAGGTCCGCGCGCGTCTCCGCTCGGCAGTAGCTCCAACCGTACGCGGTCGCCAGCGCCTCGAGGTCGACCCTGGTGGGCGTGTAGAGCACCCGCGTGTGCGCCTCCGCGGCTGCGGTCCGAGCCACCTCGAGGTCGTCGAAGATGGTGCCCCCGCCGTCGTTGCCGACGATGAGCTGCACGCGTGGGGCCCACTCGCCCCCCTGCCCGATCAGCAAGGAGGACGCGTCGTGCAGCAGCGTGAGGTCGCCGATCAGCGCCCGCGTCACGCCGCCCTGAGCTGACACCGGACCGCCGAGCTGGCTGCCGACGGCGACTCCGAGCGTCGTCGCGATCGTGCCGTCGATACCCGCGAGACCGCGGTTGGCGTGGACCCTGATGGGCTTGCCCGCCACCTGGGCGTCGAGCGAGCGGATGAGCGTCGACGCTCCGAGCACCAGGCGGTCGTGCGGCCACGTCGCGCTCCACACCGCCTCCGCGAGCATCCGCCGGTCGACCTTGGTGCGAGCGACCGCCAGTTCCTGCTTCGCGAAGCGGCCCCGCACCGCGGTGTCACTGGAACGAGACGCCTCGATGTCGGGTGCGGGAGTCTGCTCGGCATCCGCCTCCATCAGCTCTCGACTCGCGAGCACCCACTCGCGGAGCCACGCGCGAGATTCGGTTCTGGCATGCGCGTCGGCGGTCGACACCGGATGCGCGCGCACGGCGTCGACGTGCGCCGCGACCGCGTGCCCCGGGTTGTACGGCTCGCCGCCGGTCGGCCCGACAACCACCGCATGGACGTCGTCGCGTGCGATGAGCTGGGGAATCTCGCGACTGAGCGTCGGATGGCCGAAGACCAGGACCCGCTCGATGGCGTCGCGGAGGTCTGGGCGCGGGGAGGTCGCGCCGAGGAGCTGACGGTAGGCGAGTACGAGGTTACGGCCGTAGCGAGAACCGCTCGTGGCCTCGGCGATGAGGGGCCAGCCACCGTCGTGCGCCACCTTCTCCGCTTCAGGGCCGGCAGCGGCGCCTGCGATGACGAGCGTGCGGGGCCATTCCGCCGCCTCGATGTCGAGCGTCTCGGCTCCGGAGGCGGGTGGCTCGTCCTGCCCTGGTGCAGCCCGACCCTGGTCCGCCGCGACTCGGTCGGCGGGGGCGAGAGTTGCCACCCCTGCGGCCCACGCGTCCAGTTCAGGAACGGCGACGCTCAGCGGGTCGCGGAAGGCGAGGTTCAGGTGCAGCGGCCCACGCGTCGCGGCCGCCCGCATCGCGAGGCGCTCGGCGAGCGATGCCTCATCGGCGGCCCCGACCGGCGCTTGCACGGCATCGTGCGGGACGTTGGGGCCGAAGATGCCCGGCTGCGTCGTGGCCTGGTTCGCGCCGATTCCGAGGAGCTCCTCCGGGCGGTCCGCAGTGACGGCGACCAGCGGCACGGTGGCATGGAACGCCTCGAGCATTGCCGGGAGCAGGTTGGCGACCGCTGTCCCTGACGTCGTGATGACGGGGACCGCTCGCCCGGTCTCGGCGGCGAGGCCAAGCGCGAAGAAGCCGGCGGAGCGCTCATCGATGCGGACGTGCAGCCGAACCGCGCCGACGCGCTCCAGCTCGGCCGCGACCAGCGACAGCGCCTGCGAGCGAGACCCAGGGCAGACGACGAGATCGGTGACCCCGCGCTGGACGAGCTGGGCCAGGAAGTCGAGGCTGAAGTCCGTCGCCGGGTTTCCGGTGCGGGGCAGCGAAGCGGCCACCGGCGTTGAGGCGGCCGACGCATCGCCCCCTGCGGGGTGCTGCGAGTGGGGAGGTTCGGATTCGGCGTGCCGATCAGGCACGGGACGACCCGTCACCCTGAGTCCAGTCGTCCTTGTGCTCGATGGGTTCTCCATCATGGCCGGCGTCGCCGGCGTCACCCTTGCGCGGCTTCTTGCCGCCGAGCTCCGGCTTGGCGGGCTTCTCGGTCTTATCCGCCTTCGAGGCCCGCTCACCCTTCACGGGCTCGTCTGCCGCATCCTCCAGCGCCGTCGCAGCGCCACCTTCGGTCACGGGGCCCTTCGGCGCAACGGCCGGGAACTCCACGTCATCGAGGGCCTTGAGCTCTTCCTCCAGCTTCCGGATGCGTTCCTCGCTGTCGGACTCGATGCCGATGGACTTCAGGAACGTCTCGTCGTCGTCCGGCGTCGTCTGCACGGGCTTGACGGCGGTCGCGTTGCCGCGGACCTTGCCGAAGAACAGCCACAGGAGCGGGCCGACCACGGGGACCAGCAAGACGACGACGACCCAGACGGGTTTCGGCAGCGCACGAGTGCGCTTTGCGTCCGTCATCGCGCAATCGACCACGGCGAAGATGGTCACCGCGACGACGATGACTGCGGCAGTAATGAGGAGGCGAGACATGGTCCCCCGAGGATACGCGACTTGCCTCCACCCGACCTGGTGGTGCCTGTGCCCTGGGCGAACCTGGGATCACCCGGTCGCTCGTAGAATTGCGGGATGAACTCGAAGCGCGCCTGGCTCGTCTACTCCGTCATCAGACTGCTCGCGTTCGCGGTGCCATTCGCCGTCGTCATGCTGGCCCTGCCCGCCTGGCAGTGGAACTGGCTGGCCGGTGCCCTCATCGGTGCCGTCATCAGCGCGTGCATCTCCGTCATCTTCCTGCGCGGCACACGCCAGCAGATGGGCGACGATCTGCAGCGCCTCACCGAGCGCAAGGATGCGCGCACAGCCGACGACAAGGACGAGGACGCGGCCTTGGACTCCACCGCTGAGACCGAAGCGGCCGAACCAGGCAAGGCCACCTCCGAGACCGAGCCTGCCGAGGCCGACCCCGGTGAAGAGCCGACGCCCGACTCTTCGCCGCAGCGCTCACCGAGCAGCTAGCGCACGTACCCGCTGAAGACGATGCCGAAGCCGAGCAGCAGCGCGTAGGCGAGCGTCGCGAAGCTCGTCAGCATGAGCGCGAGGATCAGCTCTTTGGGCTTGCGGGCAGTCGATGCGATGAGGACTGCGGGAGCGGCGAGCAGCAGCGCGAAGAATGTGAAGATCGCGTTGCGGTACGCGATGGCGAAGAGGATGGCCAGCACGAACGGCGCCAGCGTGAAGACGCCGAAGAGCCAGCGCGAGACGACGGGGCCGACGAGCACGGCGAGCGTTCGCTTGCCGGCGAGGCGGTCCTGCTCGATGTCACGGATGTTGTTGACCATGAGCACGGCGCAGGCGAAGAGGCCGATCGCGGTGGCCATGATCCACACGTTCGTGGAGACGCTGCCGATCTGCACGAACGTCGTGCCGGCGGTCGCGACGAGGCCGAAGAACACGAAGACGAACACCTCGCCGAGCCCCGCGTATCCGTACGGACGCTTGCCACCCGTATAGAACCAGGCCGCCAGGATCGCGGCCGCGCCGACGGCCAGCAGCCACCACTGTCCGGAAGTGACGACCAGGAAGAGACCGGCGAGGGCGCCGAGGCCGAAGAAGATGAACGCGACGAGTCGCACGCGCTTCGGGTCGACGAGGCCCGAACCGGTCAGACGGGCGGGGCCGACGCGATAGGCGTCGGTACCGCGGATGCCGTCGGAGTAGTCGTTCGCGTAGTTCACGCCGATCTGCAGGCAGAGGGCGACCGCGAGACAGGCGAGCGCGCGCACCCAGTGGTACTCGCCGAGCGGCCCGTCGACGATCGCGCCAGCCGTGCCGAGCAGCACCGGTGCGATGGCGAGCGGGAGCGTGCGCAACCGGGCACCGGAGATCCAGGCGCGCGCATCCAGCTTGCGCACCTCGCCGGCTTTCGGCCGGGGCCGCTGCGTCGGGTTCGCTTGCTGCTTCCGCTGTCTCTGCTTCTGTTTCTGCGCCACGGAGCGATTCTAGAGGGCCGCGCGGGGCCCGCATCCCTGCGACGACGGTTCGCGGCCCCCAGAAGCGAGCTCGCCATCCCGTTCCCGGCCAGCGTCACGGTGGCACTATGAGACCATCACCTCCCATCCCCCGCACGACGTCCGCTCCACAGGAGATCCATGACTTCCCGATCACGCGTTCGCGCAGCGGCCGTCTGCCTCGCGGCCGCAGGTATCGCCCTCCTCGTGGCCCCCGGGGCCCTCGCGGCGCCCCTCGGCGATCCGACGGTGAACGGAGGCACGCAGGGACGTGAGTACATCGCCTTGGGCGACTCGTACTCGGCCGGCTTCGGGCTCGTGCCGTTCAGCGAGGAGCCCGCCGCCGGCTGCTTCCAGGCGCTCGCGAACTACCCGCACCGCATCGCCGACTCGCTCGGCCTGACCCTCGACGACCGCACGTGCAGCGGCGCCGTCACCGCCGACATCCGCGATGTCGAGCAGGTCACCGGGGCTGGGGCGAGCGCACCAGTGCAGTCGGCGAGCCTGTCCGCCACGACCGAGATCGTCACCCTGTCAATCGGCGGCAACGACCTGCAGTTCTCGGACATCGCCGCCTCGTGCATCGCAGCGAGCTCCCTCGGGCCCCTCGTCGCCGATCAGACCACGCCCAACTGCCGTTCGAAGTACGTCGTCAGCGGAGGAGGCGTCGAAGTCGACACCTTGAAGGACCGCATCGACTCGCTGGTCGCCCCTGCTCTGGCGTCGACGTTCGCCCTCATCACCGAGAAGGCACCCAACGCCGAGATCGTCGTCGTCGGGTACCCCGCCATCACCCCGGACCCCACGAACACGCCGGTCGGCGGCTGCTTCTCCCCAGCCTTCACCTCGGCGGGCTACCCGGAGAACTCCTTCCCGTTCACCGACGTCGACACCGCATACCTGCATGAGACGGAAGTGCGCCTCGACGCGGCCATACAGACGGCGGCCGAGGCCATCGGCGCCACCTTCATCTCCACCCTCGAGGCGACGGCCGCCCACTCCGCCTGCACGACCACGGACCCGTACATGAACGGCATCACGCTGGAACCCGGCGAGGGAACGCCGACCACACCCGGCGCATCCCTCAAGCTCGGCGCACTCCATCCCAACGAGGCCGGCGTCGCCTACCTCGCGGAGGCCGTCGGGGCGGAGCTGCGGGCGATCTTCGAGCCCGGCACGCCCGAGGCGACCGCGCCGACTCCCGCGGCCAGTGCGACCGCCACCGCCCAGCCGACGGCCCCGGCACCGGCCGCGCCGACCGCGCCACTGGTCATCGTCGGCGTGCTGGTCCTGCTCGGAGCCGGAATCGGCACGACGATCTTCGTCCGCCGACGCTCGGCTGCCGCCAACCGCACACACAAGCACGCCCCCGAGGCCTGACTCCGCAGAGCGCAGGGCCGTCGTTCGCCGCGACCTGGGCTGATCGGTCCCCCTCAGGTTCGACGTCCGGCCGCTGTGCAGCACCATCATGGTGCAGCCCATGGTGCAGCCCATGGTGCAGCCGCCCACGGCCGACATCGGCGACAGGCTCAGGCCTCGTCGGCACCTCCGTGGGCGAGCCGCGCGACCAGGTCCTCCAGCGATCGACGGTCCGGCTTCCCACTGGGCAGGAGCGGGATGCTGCGCGCGACCACAAGGAGCGCCGGACGAGCCGCACGGCCGGCGGCCGCCGTCGCCTCGCGGATGGAGCGCCAGCGCTCGTCGGCTGCGAGCTCACGCGCATCCAGCAACGTGGCCGCGACGCCGGGCTGGGACGTGTCGGGCGCCCACGCGGACGTCTCCACCACCAGCGCGGGCACCTGCCCCCACTGCTCGGACGGCGCGGCGACGACAACGGCCCCCTCCAGGCCGGGCAGGCGGCGCACGATGCCCTCGACCCGGTCGAGCAGCACCTTCTCGCCACCGGAGACGATGACGTTGTCGAGTCGACCCGTCACCACGAGTCGTTCGCGGCCCGTGGCCTCGTCGATCTCGAAGCGGCCGCCGTCGCTCGTGCGGTACCAGCGCACCCCGTCGTCCTCGACGAACGCCTCCGCGGTCCGGCGCGGGTCACCGAGGTAGCCGGCGCAGAGCACGGGGCCCGCCAGCTGCACCTCGCCGTCGCGGATGCGCACCTTGACTCCGTCGAGCGGCTCCCCGTTGTAGAGGCTGCCGCCGCTCGTCTCGCTCGAGCCGTAGCTCGTCGCGAGGTTCCAACCGAGCTCCTCCGCCCGCGACCGGAGGGCTGGTGGCAGCGCCTGCCCTCCGACGAGGATCGCGTCGAAGCGCGCGACGGCGCCCGCGATCGAACCAGCGCCCAGCTCGGCTTCGGCGGCGTCGAGCAGCCGCACGAGCTGTGCCGGGACGAGCGACACGTAGCGCCGCTCGGCGGTCAGCTCACCCGCCGCGCGCGCGAAGCCCTCGGCGGTGAAATGCTCATCGCCCAGCACAACAGGCTCGGTTCCAGCGATGATCGACCGCATGAGCACCTGGGCGCCCGCGACGTAGGAGGCCGGCAGCGTCAGCAGCCACTGTCGCGTGGGATCGGCTGGCTGACCGGGGGCACCGAAGAGTTCGTCGAACCTGGCGTACGTGGCCGCCGCGGACGCGCGCAGTGCGCTCTCCGCGAGCATGACCCGTTTCGGCTCGGCCGTCGAGCCGCTCGTCTCGATGACAAGCACCACGTCGCCCGGGACGCGCTGGAGGACATCGTGATCGGGACGGTCGGCGTCCAGCCTGGGCGTCGCTACCGAGGCGTGTGAGGACTGCGACGGGCCTGCCGTCGGCAGGACGGCCGGACCCCCGCCATCCAGGGCCCGCTCGAGCGCCGCGGTGACGGCGGCCGGGTCGCGCGCATCCACCCGAACAAGCCGCCGCAGGCCTGCGCCGCCCGATGGTGCGGCCGTCATCGCGAGGACCCCACCGCCGAACCGCGCCGGCCGGCGGGCGCTAGAACTGCCACGGGAACGGCGACCAGTCAGGCTCGCGCTTCTCGAGGAACGAGTCGCGACCCTCGACGGCCTCATCGGTTCCGTAGGCGAGGCGAGTCGCCTCGCCGGCGAACACCTGCTGGCCCACGAGGCCGTCATCGACCGCGTTGAACGCGAACTTCAGCATGCGGATCGCCGTGGGCGACTTCGTCAGGATCGTCTCCGCCATGCGCACAGCCTCGACCTCGAGCTCCGCGTGCGGCACCACCCGGTTCACGGTGCCCATCTCCATGGCCCGATCCGCCGAGTACTCCTCCGCGAGGAAGAACACCTCGCGCGCGAACTTCTGCCCGACCTGCTTCGCGAAGTACGCGGAGCCGTAGCCGGCGTCGAACGACCCGACGTCCGCATCCGTCTGCTTGAACTTCGCGTGCTCGCGCGACGCGATCGACAGGTCGCACACCACATGCAGGGAGTGCCCGCCGCCGGCCGCCCACCCCGGGACGACCGCGATGACAACCTTCGGCATGAAGCGGATGAGGCGCTGCACCTCGAGGATGTGCAGGCGCCCGTTGCGGGCCGCGTCGATCGTGTCGCGCGTCTCACCGTCGGCGTACTTGTACCCGTCGCGACCGCGGATGCGCTGGTCGCCACCCGAGCAGAACGCCCAGCCGCCGTCCTTCGGGCTCGGCCCGTTGCCGGTCAGCAGCACCACGCCGACGCGTGGGTTCATGCGCGCGTCATCGAGCGCCCGCGCCAGCTCGTCGACCGTCTGCGGCCTGAACGCGTTGCGGACCTCAGGCCGGTTGAAGGCGACACGGGCGATGCGCCCCGTGACATCCAGGTGATACGTGAGGTCGGTGAGCTCCTCGAAGCCCGGGACGGTGCGCCAGCGCTCGGCGTCGAAGAGTTCGGAGACGAAGGCAGTCATGCCCCAACGCTAACCGACTCGCGGCCGCGACCAGACGAGGTGCCCACGGGGAACGCCCCGTTCCGTCAGGAACTACCAGAGAGGCGGCGCAACAGGCAGCGTGCCGCCGTTCGCGATGAGCTGGACGAGCGTGTTGCCGACCAGCCAGGCGGGCGGCGCACCGAACGGCAAGCCGAGGATGAGCGCGAAGATCGCAGCCCCCCTCGCGCTGTTGAAGATGATGCCCCAGAGCGCCAGGGCGATCGTCAGGAATCCGGCGATTCCCGCCGTGAGCATCCACATCTCGATCTCGAACTTGCGGTCGATGCCGAACAGGTTCGACGCGTAGAAGAACACGAACACGTCCGCGAGCACCGTGATGAGCACACCGAGCAGCGCCCAGTGCCCTGCCGACCAACGGCGCGGGTTGAACGCGATCTCGTACCAGGTGCGCTGGACGAGCGTGCCATGCCGGTGCTGGGGCTTGTCGTATCCAGGCTTGCCGACGACCGACACAGAGCGCGCGGGCTGCCGTACCACCGGCGCCGGGCCGAGGAGGCCGTCGTCGAAGTCCTCGTCAGCCGGCGGAGGGCTGAAGCGAGGTGCGGGGCTGGAGAGATTCGTAGACATAAGGGTTTCGCGTCCGGTGTGACGGATCGATGCCTCAGCCTAGCGCGATCCGGACGGATCGCACCCAGCTCGGCAGCTTGTTCCCGTCCGGCGCGACAGCGGCACGAGCCAGCAGCTGCGGCTCGGACCAGTGACCGCCGCGCCAGCCGTCGAGAAGCGCGAGAGAATGAGCCCATGCAGCTGCCCGACCTGGACGAGCTCCTCGCTCGCACGCACATCGTGACGCTCCCCCTGGTGACGCGTTTCCGGGGCGTGGATGCGCGGGAGGCCGCCATCATCCGTGGCACCCAAGCCTGGAGCGAGTTCTCGCCGTTCCTCGAGTACGAAGACGCGGAGGCCGCGAACTGGCTGCGCGCGGCCCTCGAGTTCGGCTTCGACGCTTCCTTACCCCGGCGCTCTGACGGGGAGGTGTGGGTCAACGCGACCGTGCCCGCCGTCGAGACGTCGAAGCTCGACAGCGTGCTCGCGCGCTTCGACGGCTGCCGCACGGCGAAGATCAAAGTCGCGGAGCGCGGGCAGGTGCTCGCCGACGACGTCGCCAGGGTGCGAGGGGTACGCGAGCGACTGGGCGCCGACGCACGGCTGCGCATCGACGCGAACGGCGGCTGGTCGGTCGACGAGGCGGTCCGAGCGCTCCGCTCGCTCTCGCGCTTCGACCTCGAATACACGGAGCAGCCCTGCTCGACCGCCGTGGAGCTCGTGCAGCTTCGGGGGCGCCTCGCTGGCGAGGGAATCGCCGTGCCGATCGCCGCCGACGAGTCCATCCGCAAGGCCGAGGACCCGCTCGAGGTCGCGCGTCTCGGTGCGGCCGACGTCATCGTCGTGAAGATGCAGCCCCTGGGAGGCGTTCGCCGCGCCGCCGAGATCGTACGCGCGACGGGGCTCCCGGCCACGGTGTCGAGTGCCCTCGACTCGTCCGTCGGCATCGCGATGGGCGCACAGCTCGTCGCGGCCCTCCCCGAGCCGAGGCACGATGCCGGTCTCGGCACGGCGTCGCTCCTTGCGGACGACGTCGTGGCGGAACCACTCCGCCCACGCGCCGGGCGCATCCCGCTTGCCCCGGTGACGATCGACGAAGCAGCGCTCGACCGCCTCGCGTCCCCGGCCCCACGTCAGGACTGGTGGCGCGCCCGAATCCGGCGCTGCCACGCGCTGCTCGCCGCTTCGGCCTGACCTCGGCCTGAGGTCTCGCAGGCCTACAGGCCCGAGTAGGCGTGCAGCCCCTTGAAGAAGACGTTGACGACACCGAAGTTGAACATGACCGTGGCGAACCCGGCGATGGCCAGCCACGCCGAGGGTGAACCGCGCCAGCCGCGCGTCGCGCGGGCGTGGATGTAGCCGGCGTAGACCACCCAGATGATGAAGGTCCACACCTCTTTGGTGTCCCAGCCCCAGTAGCGACCCCAGGCGCGTTCCGCCCAGACCGCACCAGCCATGAGGGTGAAGGTCCAGAGGATGAAGCCGACGATGTTGATGCGGTAGGCGAGGTTCTCGAGGCGCACCGCATCCGGCAGCGCCGAGAGGAGCTTGAGCCGCGACGGGAGACCGGCGCGCACGCGGGCGACGCGACGCGTCTGCAGGAGCTGCGCGACGCTCAGGCCGGCACCGATGGCGAGGCACCCGGTCGCGAGGGAGGCGACGAACACGTGGATGACGAGCCACACCGACTGGAGTGCGGGTGCGAGCGGCACGACGTCGACGTAGAAGCCGAGCGTGGCGATGCCGAGCGTGATGACGGTGAAGCCAGTGATGAAGGTGCCGAGGAAGCGCACGTCCGCCCAGAAGCGGGCGAGCAGGAAGACGAGCACGATGAGCAGCGTCGAGGTCATCGAGTACTCGAACATGTTCGACCAGGGCACACGGTCGGCGGCGATGCCGCGGAGGACCGTGGCCGCGAGGTGCACGAGGAAGGCCGCGACCGTGAGCCACATGGCGATCCGAAGCGACGGGGTCGCCCTCGTGTCGCGCCAGGCATCACCCGATTCGGTGCGAGTGGATGCGAGCGAGACGGAGCTCGAGGGGTCCTCCGTCGTGTAGCTGGCCGGTTCCGCCATCTCTCGCTCGCGCGCTGCTGTGTCGTACGTGCTCGCGCCCGCCGAACCGGCGGCCGCGCCGACGAGTGCGTTGCGACGCGCGGCGGTCGCTCCGACGGCGGACTGCCGCTCGGTGCGTTCGGCGGCCCGCGCGCTGCGTCCCGCCAGATCGAGGGAGAACGCGATGAACGCGACCGCGTAGACCGCCATGGCGATGTAGAGGAGCAGGTTCGACCAGCTGGACAGCGTTTCGATCATGGAGCTTCCTGAGTGGGAGAAGAGGCGAGCGCCGCGCCTTGGTTGCCGGCGCCGGGTTCTGAGCTTTGGGTGGGCTCGGTTCGTTGAGAGCCCGAAGAGTCGCGGGCCGGCGACGCGGGTTCGGCTAAGCCTACGATTTTTCTCGTGTGCAGGTCGAGGAGATCGTTGACGGCCGCTGCCAGCTGCGGGTCGTCGCCGCGGGCGAGGCCCGCGTACTCGACGAGCACGGTGCCGTCGGCGCGCGTGGTGGCCTTCACCCACATGCGGCGCCGTGGCACGAGCAGTGACGTGAAGAGCCCGCCGATGATGAGCACCGCGAAGATGAGGACCGGGATCTGCGTCGGGTCGTCGTGCACGTCGAACGAGGCGTAGCGGGGAACCTCGCCGAGTTCGATGGTGCCGAGACCGTTCGGGAGCTCGGCCGTCTCCCCGGGGCGCAGCTCGATGGGCTTGACCTCGAGATCGCGTGCGGCGATCGGTGTGAGCGTGTCGGTGTCGAGCGTGTAGACGGACCTCGGCACCCCCTCGTCGAGGCCGAGGTCGCCCGAGTAGACGTTGAGCGTCAGCATCGGGTCGCGAAGGTCGGGGTGGTTGGAGGTGAGGGCACCCGACTCG
This sequence comes from Pseudoclavibacter sp. JAI123, assembly GCF_013409665.1. Classification (NCBI taxonomy): domain Bacteria; kingdom Bacillati; phylum Actinomycetota; class Actinomycetes; order Micrococcales; family Microbacteriaceae; genus Pseudoclavibacter; species Pseudoclavibacter sp. JAI123. The sequence goes on from NZ_JACCCM010000001.1 coordinate 77,069, forward strand.
AGCTCCACCGCCGACGGGTAGAAGAAGCCGAGCATGCCGATCTGCTCGTCGAGTCCATCCGGAACCTTCACGACGCCCATGGAGGTGAGGAAGGAGTCCTGCGGAAGGAACGGCACGAAGTCGGAGAACACGGCGTTGCCGTCTGGGTCTCGCACGGTGATCTCCGGGGCGTACCCGTTGCCGAGGAGGTAGCTGTCGGTGCCCGCGAAGCGAAGGGGGTCGTTGACGCGGACGGTCTCGCTTCTGGCTTCGCCGCCCGGTGTGTTGACGGTCACGTTCGCCGCGTAGTCGGTGGCCTGCCCGATGGCGTTCTGGTTCTCTTCCTCGTACGTGATGTCGAAGGAGTCGAGGCGCATGGAGAACGGCGCGAGCGCGTCCGGGGTGAAGAAGCGGCCAGGGTTGAACGACGAGTAGCTGACGAGCCCGTTCACGAAGGTCTGGCCTTCGACGAGCACCCGCTGCCCTGACCAGGTGTAGCCGCCGCCGATGCCGACCGCGACGATGATGCCGACCATGGCGGAGTGGAACACCAGGTTGCCGGTCTCGCGCATGTACCCGCGCTCCGCGGAGACCGAGACCCCGCGCCTGCCGTCGTCGAAGATGACCGTGCGGTACCTCTTGTCGCGCAGCACCTTGGCGGCTTCGTCGATGACGGCACCGCGCTTCGGGTCGAGGGAGGCGTCGAGCACCTGCGTCGAGTAGGCGTCGAGCCGCGAGAGGCGCGCCGGGGTCTTCGGGGGCTTCGAGCGCAGCGCGTCCCAGTGGTGCTTGATGCGCGGGATGATGCAGCCGATGAGCGAGACGAACAGCAGCAGGTAGATGGCGGTGAACCACGGCGAGCTGTAGACGTCGAACATGCCGATGTCGTCGAGGAACGGAGCGATCTCGGGGTACGTGTCCTGGTAGACGATGACGCCGTTCGGGTCGCTCGAGCGCTGCGGCACGAGCGAGCCAGGTACGGCCGCGATCGCGAGGAGCAGAAGCAGCAGGAGCGCGGTGCGCATGCTCGTGAGCTGACGCCAGGCGGTGCGCAGCCAAGCGACGAGGGCGGACGCACGGCCGGGCTTCTTGACGCCGCCCGGCCTGTTGGACGTCGTCGCGCCCGCGGCTCCGGATGCGGTCTTCTTCGGCTGCCGATCGCGGGCTTCGAAGCCGTCCTTGCCCGCGTCGAAATGATCAGAGGGGCGCGACATAACCGGGGAGCATCGCGGCGAACGCGAACATGATCTGCTGCCAGACGCCGATGAGCATCAGGAATCCAAGGACGATGAGGAGGCCTCCGCCAATCAGGTTGATGGTTCGGATGTGCTTGCGGAGCCAGTTGACTCCCGTGGTCACGCGGCCGAGCCCGAGTGCGATGAGGACGAACGGCAGGCCGAGCCCGACGCAGTAGAAGAACGCGAGCAGGGCGCCCCTGGACGGGGAGGCCGTCTGCGCCCCGAGGGCCATGATCGCGGCGAGCGTCGGGCCGAGGCACGGGGTCCACCCGATGCCGAAGACCACGCCGAGCAGCGGTGCACCCAGCAACCCGGATGGGGCGAACTTCAGGCGCGCGGTGCGCTGCATGAACGACACCTGGCCGATGAAGACGACACCCATGAGGATGACGATCGCGCCGAGCACCCGCATGACTGCGCCCTGGTACTGGATCAGCCAGATGCCGATCTGCCCGAACGCTGCGCCGGAGAGCACGTAGATGACGGAGAACCCGAGCACGAACAGGGTCGCGCCGAACGCGACCCGGCCTCGACCGGTGGTGAGGCGGGTGACGAGGGAGGGCTTCGCGGGCGCGGTCGACGCTGCGGTGGAGCCTGTGCTCGAGCCACCACCCACGGCTGCTGCAGCAGCTGCCGCGCCTCCTCCGCTGCCCCCTGTGGCCACTGCTCCGATCGGGGTGCGCGAGGTGGTCTTGGCTGGCGCATCCTGAGCGACAGCCCCGACGAGCCCGAGGTACCCGGGGACGACCGGGAGCACGCACGGAGACGCGAAGGAGATGAGGCCCGCGAGGAGGGCGAGGGGGATCGCGAGGAGCAGCTGCCCGCTCACGATGGTCTCGCCGATCGCGTTGCCGGGTGCGATGGCGGTCAGTGCGGATGCTGCGAAGAGGGCAGTGGTCACTTGCTGCTCTCGGCGAGGGTGTCGGTGATCATCGAGCCGAGGATCGACGGGTCGATGGGGCCTCGGATGACCGACGCCACGCGGCCCTCGGCGTCGAGCACGAGCGTCGACGGAATGGCCTGAGGTGGCACGTTGTCCGCGAAGGCGAGGCGGACGCTGGCGTCGTCGACGTCGAGGATCGACGGGTAGGTGATGCCCTGCGTCTCGGCGAACGCCTTGGCCGTCGCGGCCTGGTCGTAGATGTTCACGCCGACGAACTCGACGCCGTCGCCTTCGTGCTCTTCCCACAGCGCCTGCAGATCGGGCGCTTCGAGGCGGCACGGTGGGCACGCCGCGTACCAGAAGTTCACAACGGTGACCGACCCTGCGAGGTCCTCGCTCGACAGCTCGTCGCCGAACTCGGTGATGCCACCGAATTCGATCGGCGCCTGGCGCTCTTCCGCTGGGAAGATCTCGTAGCTGCCGTCGCTCGCCACGGTGCCTGCTCCAGCGTCGCGTGCCTGATCGGCGAGGTCTTCGCTCGGGGCGCACGCGGCCAGCAGGAGCATCGTCGCAACACCCAACGAGGCGAACGCGACGCGGAGGGGTCGGGCAGAGCGCGACATCTTCACGCTCTCTGAGCGGATGGTCACACGGCTCCCTCATCGGTGGCGGCGCTGAGTTCCTGCGCCGCCGGTTCGCGGTAGTCGGCTTCCACGAAGCCGGTTGCGGGGTGGTACTCCAGCGTCGTGATGCTCGAGAGCGAGCACCGCCGGTGCTTCGGGTTGTGCGGGAGCGGCTCTTTCGAGAGCGCTCGGTGCACCATCCAGATCGGCAGCTGGTGAGAGACCACGATAACATCGCCGCCGTCAGCGAGCTCTGCGCCGTCGAGCACCGCCTGGCGCATGCGGGCGACGATGGACTTGTACGCCTCACCCCAGCTGGGACGCAGCGGGTTGACGAGCTTCGGCCACGATCCTGGGCGACGCAGCGCGCCGTACTTGCCCGTCATTCGCCTGCCCTCGAACGCGTTCGTGGGTTCGATGACCCGCTCGTCGATGACCGGTTCGAGCCCGAACAGCTCGGCGATGGGCGCCGCAGACTCGCGGGTCCTCTGCAGCGGAGAGACGACGAGTCGGGTCGCCGGTACGGCACGGGCGTGCAGGTCTTCTGCGGTCACGCGCGCCATGCGGGCGCCGAGCTCCGAGAGCCCGAAGCCTGGGAGCCGCCCGTAGAGGAGCCCGTTGGGGTTTTCGACCTCGCCGTGGCGGACGAGGTGGATTCGCTGTGCCGCCATGCAATCCAGTCTACGAACCGCCACCGACACTCAGGCACAGGATGCGCATCCGCGACCCAAGCCGTGCCTTGTTCTCTTCCCGCTCGCACGCACGTGCGCCTCGGGTACCCTTGACCGGTGACTGATCGCGCCCTCATCTCCTCCCTTTCCACGCTCGAAGACGGCCCCGTGCTTGTGCAGGGGTGGGTCGATACGGTTCGAGACCAGAAGAAGGTGCAGTTCGTCGTCCTCCGTGACGAGAGCGGCGCCGTGCAGCTCGTGAACCCGCGTGCCGAGGGCCGTGAGGCGATCTCCGACACGATCTCCGCGCTCGCGCAGGGCAGCTTCATCTCCGTGCGCGGCCAGAAGAAGGCCGACGAGCGCGTGAAGCTCGGCGGGCTCGAGGTCAAGGTCGACGAGATCGTCGTCGAGACCGCCGCGCTCCCCGAGACGCCCATCGCCGAGGACACGTCGATCGACAAGCGCCTCGACTGGCGCTTCCTCGACCTGCGCATCCCGCGCAACGCCCTCATCTTCCGCATCCAGACGACGTTCGCGCACGCGTTCCGCACGTACTGGGTGGAGAACGGCTACGTCGAGCTCTTCACGCCGAAACTCATGGCGTCGGCGTCCGAGTCGAAGGCGGAGCTCTTCAAGGTCGACTACTTCGAGACGAGCGCGTACCTCGCGCAGAGCCCTCAGTTCTTCAAGCAGATGGCGATGAGCTCGGGCCTCGGGAAGATCTTCGAGATCGGGCCCGTGTTCCGGGCCGACCCGTCGTTCACGTCGCGCCACGCGACCGAGTTCACCGGCATCGACGCCGAGGTGAGCTGGATCGAGTCGCACGAGGACGTCATGCAGATGCAGGAGCAGCTCATGGTTGCTGGCCTGCAGGCGGTCAAGGATGCGCACGGCGAGGAGATCAAGGCGCTCTTCGACGTCGACATCGTCGTGCCGTCGCTGCCGTTCCCGCGTATCCCGCTGCTCGAGGCTCGCGAGATCGTCGAGGCGCGTGGCCACAAGCTGGAGCGCAACGACCTCGACCTCGACCCCGAGGGTGAGCGTCAGATCGCGGCGCACGTGCAGGAGACGTTCGGGCACGAGTTCGTGTTCCTCACGGACTACCCGGCATCGATCCGCCCGTTCTACCACATGCGCCACGAGGGCGACGAGTCGCTCACGAAGAGCTACGACCTCATCTGGAACGGCGTCGAGATCTCGACGGGCGCCCAGCGCGAGCACCGTGTGGACGTGCTCGAGGAGCAGGCGAAGCAGAAGGGCATGGAGGTCGACGAGCTCGGCTTCTACCTCGACTTCTTCCGCTACGGAGCACCGCCCCACGGCGGGTTCGGCATGGGCTTCGCGCGCATTCTGATGCTGATGCTGCACCAGACGACGCTGCGCGAGGTCACGTACCTGTTCCGCGGCCCGAACCGCCTGCAGCCGTAGGTCTCATCGCGCTGCGCGCAACCAGGCAGCGACCTCAGAGCCGTCCGCGATCTCTCGCGGGCGGCTCTGCTGCGTCCGACGTCAGCCGCACTGCGTCACCTCGTGGCCTGGCGGGGGTGGTGCGCAGGGCAGGTCGTCACCGCGACGGTTGGTGCTGTCGCGCACGTCGGGGCTCGACTCGAAGGGGCCATCGGGGCTGAAGAGCACGCCGAGGTGGTAGTCGGCATGGTCCCGGAACCAGAGGCAGGCGCCGCCTGGCGAGTCCTTCAGCTCTTCCCACGCCTCCCAGAGCCCCCCGAGACGGAGCACCGCCTCGGGTGAGTCCCACCAGCGGGCCGACCAGACTCGCGTGCGCCCGTCCACTCGGCGGGCGCACGCTCGGCTCACGAACTGGCGCACGAAGTCGTCGAGGCACGCGAACTGGCTGGCGGACGCGCTCCCACCGCCTGGGTGCGTCTCATCGTCGCTCATCGCCGCTCCCCCGCGCGCACTGGTGCGTCCAGAGCTGGGGCGGGATCCTCACCGGGGCCGTGTTGCGCGATCGAGGCGCGGATACGGGTCGCGTGCGGGCCCTGCATCCACGATCTGGTCTTGATGAGGGTCGGGCGCGCGCCGGATGCGAGGACGAGTGCACGCCCGCGCGGGAGCGCGGCGAGCTCGGAGACGTCGAGGATGCGTTCGCGGTGGAGCTGCCTCGAGACGGTGCGGTGGCCTCGGCCGTAGCTCAGCGAGGAGAGTTCTCTGTCGTGGTCTCCGACGAGTTTGGACAGCTCCTCGAGGAAGGCCGCCTCGCTGACGCCCCCGCCGTAGACCTTGACGTTCGCGGCGGACCAGAGCTTTCGCATGCCTCCCTCGCCCCAGACTTCGACGCCCTGCGACCAGGACTGGAGGATGGTGATGAGCACGATGCCGCGCGAGCCGTAGTGGCTGTACAGGTCGGGGAGGGTGCGCCACCGGCAGACGTTCGCGGCTTCGTCGAGCACGCCGAGCAGCGGCCTGGTGAGTCGACCGGCCGGTGAAACCGCGGCGAGTTCTTCCGCTGCCTCCGCCACGGCGACGGTGAGGGCCGTGACGAGCGGGCCCGTGCTCCCCTGCCCCTCGCGGGAGAGCGAGTAGAGGGTGTCGGTGCCACGCACGAACTGGTGAGGGTCGAACCGCGGTCGGCCGTCAGAACCGGTCCCCGGCGTGATCCAGGAGGCGACGGCCCTGCCGGTCAGGCACGAGGCCATCTGCTGGGCCGTGCCGTAGATGCCGCCGCGCTGCCGCTCGGGTGCGCTGATGACCCCTTCGAGCTGGTCGGCGATGAGCCGAAAGCCGTTGTCCTGCAGGATGCCGATGGCTTCGTCGTCGCCGGGTCGCGTCACCCACCGGTACACCTCGGTGATGGGCTTGCCCGCGAGCGCGCCAGCGAGCAGGAGCGCCGCGAGGAGGTCCTTCGCGGCGGGGTCGAAGAAGGCGTCGGCCCTGGAGCCGGGCTCCCTCGACCCGCTGGCGAAGTGGTCGGCGAGCTTGCCTGCCTGCACCTCGTCGGTGACGTAGCTCAGCGGGTCCCACCACCATCGGGCGACCTCACCCGCGACGGACTGCGGGTCGAAGACCCACACTCGGCCCGTGGCAGCGCGCACTCCGCGGGTCGCGTCGACGACGTCGCGTTTGTTGGAGGTGACGATGACCGCACCTGGTGCCTCGACGATGGCTGGGATGGCGAAGGCGGTCGATTTCCCGGTGCGCGGGCCACTGATGTTGATCTGCATGTCCTCCCATCCTGCGTACACCGGAGCCGGACCCGGGATGCTCGTGCCGAGGCGGACGCCGATCGGGCCGTCGACACCGAGGCGCCGGCTGCTGGCCGTGGCTCCGCGAGCGCTATATGGCAGCGATCTCCTTCCCCCGGCCGAGCAGGGCCGCGGCGCGGTCGAGTCGGCGAGCGCCGGATCGCCGGCGGCTGAGGAGCGTCGCCGCGGTGCCCGCGAGCAGGAGTCCGAGGCTCATCACGACGGCGAGCCCGGTCGCGGTCTCCGTCCAGTGGATGCGGCCTCGCAGCACCTCGAAGAACAGGGCGAAGAGGTTGTCCGGCAGGGCGGACCCCGTGACATCGACCGCGTTGGCGGCGCGCACGCAGACGTTGGTGCCGCCGACGGCGACGACGACCGTGCCGAGCGCGACCCACAGCACGACGGCCTCGGTCGCCAGTCCGCCCGGCCCGCGCTTCCGCGGCGCGCTCACGATCTCGCTCGATCCGGCTCGTGCCCGCGGTCGATCCCCGGAGCGTCGCCGGTCGCCCGGCTCGCCTCGTGCCAGAGCTTGTTCGTGTCGTTGATGCTCGCCTCCGCGGCGGTGAGCTGCACGTCGACCGGGATGCCTGGCCGGCCGCCGACCTTGACGAGGAACTTGCCTCGTCCCGGCGGTTCGGCCTCCCGGCCGCTGGTCGGGTCCCAGGCGGGTGGGTCCTGCCAGCCGATGAGCAGCTCCTGCTCGGCCTGCGACAGCGGTACCGCGGAGGTGAGGCGCGGCATCTCGGCCCCGGGCAGGCCGCCGCAGATGACCATGCCGGCGCGTTCCACGAACCCCTTCGCCTTCATCCGCTCTGATTCGGTGGGCAGGGCGAGGAGGTCGCTCATGGTGTGCGAGATCATGGCCATCCCGACCCCTCGCTGCCGGTTGAGGCGGGTGAGCGCGTCGACGCGGTCGACCATGCCCTTCCCTGCACGGAGCGCTCGCCAGAGCTCATCGAGGATGACGAAGTAGTGCCTGCGGGGTTCGAGCCCCGCATCCGCGAGCACGTTGGCGACGTTGACGGTGCCGAACCCCGCTGACCAGCAGGCGAGGAGCGCCGCCGCCTGCAGGTCGACGTCGGAGTCGTCGATCGAGGAGACGTCGTACACGACGGGCGCATCGCGTCGCATCGGGTTGGTGGTCTGCCGCGAGAAGGTCTCGCCGAGCCTGCCGCCACCGACGAGTCCGATGAGCGACGCCTCGAGGTCTTCCGTGATCGCCTTGTACCGGCTGTCGTCTCCTCGGTCGAGCGCGACCGCGCGCACCTCCGGTGGCCCTGCCTGGACGACTTCGAGGAGGTCGCCGAGCACGGGCACCCCGTCGTGGTGCTCGTCGAGCCATTTGAGGGCCCGGTCGATGATCGTCTCCTCGCGGTCGCTCGGCGGCTGGAGCCGCATGATCGTGAGGAGAGCGGCGACCATCGTGTGCCGGCGACCGTGGGCGTCGGCGAGCACCTGGCTGGCCTCGGCCTCGAAGCCGTTGGCCCTGAGCCGCTTCGCGGCCGCCGTCGCCTCGCCGGGGTCGAGCACGTTGAGGTAGCCACGTCCGCGTCCGAGCGAGATGACCTGGCCGCCGAGGGCCGTGATCATGTCGACGTGGTCGGGCTTCAGGTCGCCGAGCACGAGCGGCATCACGCCGTAGCCGGCGAGACCCGTTGCCATGCGCCGCACCAACGACGACTTGCCGAGGCCTGGTTTGCCGAGGATGAACGCGGACGGGTTGCTGATGAGCTTGGCTCGTTGGAACCACGAGATGGGGTCGCAGCAGAGGGTGGCCCCGGTCTGCGTGTGGCGGCCGAGGGGCACCCCGATCATCGGGGTGCCCGTCCCGACCGCGAACGGCCAGAGCCCGCAGACCTGGACGGTCGTGCCGCGCCATTCATCCGGGGCCTGGACGTAGGTGGATGCGCCGCTGCCGGCGCCGCTCCAGCCTCGCGCGCCCGGGCGCGCTTGGGTTCTCTGGCGCGCCTGCGCGGGTCGCTTCGCCGTCTTCTGGTGTGATCGCTTCATAGTTTCTCTCGCAGTTCGCTTGGCACTCGCAGGTGCTTGCTGAGGACGAGGCCGAGCGGCAGCGCCGCGGCGAAGGCCGAGTCCTGGGATCCGTAGACGGGTCGGAGGCGGAGGCGTGCGGTCGCGGCGAGGTTGTCGATGGCCGCTCGCGCGTCGAGCTCGTGCTCCGCGTCGAGCACCGTCGCCGTGACGAGTGCCCCGAAGTTCACGAGGCCTGCTCCGGAGGCCTCCTCGCTGGCGGTCGCCGCCGCCGCCCGCACGGCGAGCGTGTCGCGGGCGGCGGGCTTTGAACTCGACGTCTGCCTGAACTGGGCGGCGCTGAGGTCGGCCTCGACGAGGGCGGCAGCGCGGGCCGCGTCGATGGGCCGGTAGAGCAGCGTCACCCGTTTGCGGGCGATGTCGCGGTGCGGCGCGAGCAGCCGGGCGAGCACGCTCGACTGCACGCTGCCCCTCGGCGCCACGGTCATCGCCCAGGTCGTCGAGTAGGCGGAGTCGTGGCGGTAGCCACCCCAGCTTGCTCGGGCTGCCGCCGGGCCCACGTCGCTCCAGCTGAGCTGCGGGGTCTCGCCGGCGGCGTGCGCTTCGTCGATGAGCACGGCGACGGCGGGATCGTAGGCGACCCGAACGATCTCGCAGACCTCCTGCGCCGTGAGCGGTTGCACGGCGCCGGCGCCGGTCGCCTGCAGTCCCGCGCTGAGGCCGGGGAGGCGGGCCGCGAGCTCTCGCGCCATCTCCTCGGGGGCCCGCCGCCGCCCTCCGGCTCTCAGCGACCCTTGGAAGGTGAGCGCGACGAATGCCTTCACGGTGGATGAGCCCTCCGGGTAGTCTGCGACGGTCTCCTCGAGCACGGCGCGCGCGAAGGCTGGCGCGTTCGGGTCGATGTTCATGGCGACCTCGCGCCGCAGGCGCGTGCCGGAGTCCGGCGCGGTCTCGATGGTCACCGAGGCCGCCTCGATCCCTTGCTCGTCACCGAGGCTCGAGAGCCAGTGGCCCCACTCGGCAACCCACGAGTCGATCTGCTCCTGATCGACGAGCGCCGCGCCATCCGGTTCCGTGCCGAACACGACCGTGTAGCTGCCGGCTGCCGGCGTGAGGAGCAGGGCGAACCGGCGTCCGTGCGAGTCGCTGTGCTCGCTCAGCCTCGTCGGCGCCGCGATGCCGGGCAGCTGGAAGGTCGCCCACGGCACGCGGCCGATCGGGCCGGACCGGTAGCTCGCCTCGCCCCTCGCCCGTGCGAGTGCCCACCCGGAGCGGGCCCCGACGCGTGAGAGGGCGTTCTTGCCGTGCGCGTCTCGCACGACGAGCAGCAGCAGGCACACGCCGATCACCGTCGCCACGATCAGCGCCGCGACGATGCCGGAGATCATGACGGCGACGACCACGAGCACCAACCCGCCCAGGAGGAGCGCCGTGCCCACGGAGCCGAGCCCGAGGAGGCCTGCGGAGGTCGGCTTCCGCCAGTTCCCGTACGTGCGCACCTGTCGTGCCATCGAGCTATCGACCACCGCTCGGCTCCTCTCCTGTGGCGCGCTCCGCGACTGTGATCGCGGCGTCCGTGCCGTATTCGATCGCCTTCTTCACGGGCTGGACGGCCGTGAGCGCCGCCGCAGCGTATGGACCACCCGCGGCCTTGCCGACTGCCGCCACCGCACCGCCTCCTGGCCCTGCGCTCGGGGACGCGGGGGTCCTCGCGGGCCCCGGCGACGGCACCGGTGACTCCGGGGTCGACGGAGATCGGGGCGGCGTCGCCGATGCCCCTGGCGCCCACGCCCCGCTCCGCGGCACCCCCGTTGCCGCCCGCGAAGGGCTGCTGCCCTGCGGCGCAGTGCTCGGTCGGGGTCGCGCGCCTTCCGGTACGCGGTCCGCGACCGCGTTGGCGATGGATGCGCCCCCGCCGCTCGAGGCGAGCGCCCCGACCATGGGCGTCACGAAGCGCATGAGCGCGGGCAGCGCGACGATGGCGAGGGCGAGAATGACGAGCCCCGTGTAGGTGGTCAGAACGGCGCTGCCCTCCGAGGTCGGGGCGGCCCCGCTCATGTGGAAGCCTGCGGCGTAGACGATCGCCGCGGCCGGCTTGTAGAGGATGAACGCGGTCAGCCAGGCCACGCAGCGCTGGAACCACCCTCTGCCGAGCTCCGTGTTCGTCGCAGAGGCGGCGAGCGGCAGGATTCCGGCGAGGATGACGAGCATCCCGCCTCGCACGATCATGAGGAGCACCTGCACCACCGAGACGAGCCCGACGATCACGCCGATGAAGAGGCCGTTGCTGACCCCACTCGCGATCGCTCCGCCGGAGCTCCCGGCAGCACCGCCGGCGAGGCCCGCGACGGATCCCCCGAGCATGACGCCGACGTTGTCCTTGAAGCAGTTCGGGGCCCCGTCGAGGTCGCACTCGAGCGACTCGTCGATGATCCAGGTCGAGAACGAGTCCCCCGCACGCACGAGCAGCCACACGATCGTGAGGCCGACGCTTGCGACGACCACCAGCGTGAGCAGGCTCTTCAGGAGTTCCTGCCCCGGCCGCGCCCGCTGCTCCCACGCCATGCGCGCGCCGCCGATCATGACGGAGACGATGGCGCAGACACCCGCGATCCACCACGTCGAGGACTGCAGGAACGTCGCGGTGTTGGTCGACGTCGCCGGGGCCGTGGGGATGAGCGCAGACACCAATGAGGAGGCGCCCGCGATGAGGACACCGCCCGCGAGCACGGCGAACAGGCGGCCGTGGAACGGAACCCCGTCGCCGGAGCGGATGCGGAGCCCCACCATGACGGCCAGGAACACGAGCCCGATGATGGCGACCGTGCCAGAGATCCAGCTGACGTACCCGAGGACTGTGCCGAGGTGCGCTTCGACGTCGCCGGTCGGCGCGGCGACAGCTGAACCTGCCGCGGCCCCCGTCGTCCCGAGGTCGGGTGTCGGCACGTCGACCCACATGGTGCCGAGCGTCGAGATCTGCTCGGCCACCCACTCGTTGACGTCGTTCTGGAGGGCCTCACGTGTTCGGCTCCACACCGTCGAGGCGATCTCCTTCGAATAGCACGCGAAATCGCCGAGCCCGCAGTCAGCCATCAGGCGCCCCACCGCACGTAGCCGCCGACGTCGCTGAGTGCCTGCAGGCGCACCGGATGCGGCTCGTCGGTCGGGATCCGCCAGTCGCCACCGACCCACTGGAGGTCGACGACGGCGGCGATGAAGTTGCTCATGCCATCGACGGTGACGCGCTGCGCGACGTCGACGCGCGCGGCCTGGCCGTCGAAGGCGAGCATCCGGTAGCCCACGATCTGGAGCCGGATGAGCTCACCCTCGGAGCCCGACTCAGCCCCCGACTTCGACTCTGCGAGGATCGCCTCTCGGTGGGGTCCAGGCGCCAGGGCGTACTCGAGGAGCGGGGCCCGGAGCCCCGCGGTGTTCGACTGCACGAGGAAGTTCGCGGCCGCGAACAGCGCACCTTCCGGCGAACGCTGGAAACAGGACGCGAACCCATCCTCATGCGTCTCTCCCGGACCCGCGGCCGGTGCGCTCGGGGCGAGGTTCACGTCGACATCCCGCCAGTCGGTCTCCGGCGCGATGGCGAGCCGCCATCCCCCCGCCTCGGCGGGGCCCGGCGCCCCAGGCTCGGGCAGCCCGCAATGGCTGGGTGACAGCGTGTCGTCAGCCGCGACGGGCTGGGGACCGACGCTCGCGTCGAGCGTCGGCGTGGAAGTCGCGGACTCGGCCCGCGCATCCGCACCCCCACCGGGAGCCTCACCCCCGAACGCCGCGAGGGCTGAGACGACGACACCGGCACCCACAAGGAGCGCGACGCCGAGGGCGGCCACGACGAAGCCGGGACGTCCCCATGACGTGCCCGAGCTGAGGCGGCCAGATCGGCGCGGCCTCTGCCTGCTGTTCGGCATGATGCTCGCCCGCCGCATGTCAGACGAAGAAGCCGACGAGGCTCGTCGCCGCCGAGATGATGATGACCCCGCCGAGCGCCATGCCGATCTTGCCCGCGTGCTCGCCGCCCTCGCCTCTGCGCGACTGGATGGCCATCATCGTGCCGGCGGCGATGAGGCCAAGCACGCACACCGCGAGCCCGATCCACTTCACCCAGCCGAGCAGGGTCGTGAGGCCCTCGGTGCCCGGAGGCTGCACCGGGTCAGGGTCGGGCAGCGTCGCCAGGTGCGCGGTGGTGTCGAGCAAGATCGCGAGTGCGACGGTCGTCATGATCAGAGGTCTCCTGTCGAGATGAAGGCGCGAGAACGCGCGCCGAAGAGCGACCCAGGTAGGCGGGGTCGGGCGCCGCCGGGGTCGGACCACAAGCGATCGAGTCTGCGCGCCGTGCCTCGCCCCGGTGTCTGAGCCGAACCGTCGACGCCCTCAGATGGCTCGTCGGTGCTGGTGCCGGCTCGGTACAGGAATGGACTCTACGCACGGCCGAAGGGACCGCAGGGAGTTATCCACAGGCCGAATTCGGGGCGCTCCGAGCGACCTAGATTGGTGCTCGCCGCAGCCGAGCTGTGGCTGGGAAGGGGTGTTCGATGCGCCGGAAGATCGCAGTTGCTGCGCTGGCAGCGCTGGCCGTGGGAGTGAGCGGATGCTCGACAGCCGACGGTCCGCCGACGACATCGCCGAGCCGACAGGCGTTGTCGGACCGGTCGTCTGAGCTCACGGATGGGTCGCGGGGCGAGCACATCGAAGCGGAGGACCCAGAGCCCTCGCCGACACACGATGACGAGTCGGATGCCGACGCGGTCAGCGTCGCTGCCGCGACCATGGCGGCGTACCTGCGTCGCGATGTCTCCCAGCGGGACTGGCTCGAGGGGCTCGAACCCCACCTCACCACGGCGGCGGTCGTCGCGCTGAGCTCCGTCGACCCGGCATCCATCCCCGCGCTGACAGCTGCCGGGAACATCGCGGTCGAACGCGACGCAAGCGGCTACCTCGCCCGCGTCGCCGTCTCGACCGAGGGCGGTTCCTATCGGCTCCTGCTCGTGCGCGACGGCTCCGGGCCCTGGCTCGTCAGCCAGATCGCGCCACCGGACGGAGCCTCGTGAGCGCGCGAACCGGTGCATGGTGGGGAATCGCGATCGTGATCCTGCTCGCGCCGGCGCTGCTGCTCGGGGCCCTGGTCCTCACGACGATCGCGAGCACATCGCTCGCGAGTGCGGCGGCCTGCGCCACCTCCGGGTTCTCGGTGCCGGTCGTTCCGCTCGGCACCGAGACGGAGACCGGCACGGTCGGTTCAGGAGCCGCCGCCGGTGCCATCCAAGCCGACCCGATCTCAGCGTCGCGGCTCACCGTCAGCACCACGATCGACGGCGAGCCGGCCGAGTTCGCCGGCGCGCAGCTCTCGAATGCCGCACACATCCTGACCGCGGGTCGCGAGGCCGGCCTCGGGGTCCGCGACCAGGTCATCGGGGTCATGACCGCCATCGGCGAATCGACCCTGCAGGTGCTCGACCACGGCGACGCGGCCGGTCCCGACTCACGAGGGCTCTTCCAGCAACGCGACAACGGCGCGTGGGGAAGCTACGCCGACCGAATGGACCCGCACGCAAGCGCCGGCAGCTTCTTCAACGCCCTGCTCGCAGTTGCCGAGCGTGACGCGCTCGCACCGTCGGAGGCCGCCCATCGCGTCCAGGGAAACGCCGACCCGCAGCACTATGCCAAGTACTGGCAGGCCGCCATTGCCGTGAGCGAGACCATCAGCGGAACCAGCACTGGGCTGGGCACGGGGATGCCGCCCGCGAGCGGAGCGAGTCCGGACGCAGGCGGAGGGTGTGGGGCGGCAAGCGCGGCTGCCGCGGCCGCCGGTGGAAGCACCGCGAACCTGAGCCCCTCGGGCTGGGCGGCACCCGGTGACGGCGGGCTCACCGACACGTTCGGGAACCGGTTCCACCCCACCGACTTCGAATGGCGCATGCACAACGGCATCGATCTCGCGGCGGGCGGCTGCGGCGGGCAGATCTGGGCCGCGCAGTCCGGGACCGTCGTCGAAGCCGAACCCGACAGCTCCGGGAACGGCACCATCCGAGTCGACCACGGCGGAGGGCTCGTCACGAAGTACCTCCACATGGAATCGGACGGCTACCTCGTCGGAGTGGGGGCGGTCGTCACCGCCGGTCAGCAGATCGGCATCACGGGTACAAGCGGCCAGTCCACCGGCTGCCACCTTCACTTCGAAGTGCTCGTCGACGGCGAACGCGTCGATCCGCTTCCGTTCCTCGACGCGCGCGGGGTGAGCTTCTGATGGCGGGAAGACGCACGAGTCGCCGGCCAGAACCGGGCGAGGCCGTCCCCACGTGGCCGCGCGTCACCGCGCGCCTCGATGCGAGTGGCGGCGGCATGCTGTCGTGGAGCTCGACCCCGGCTGAGATCTCCGCGGACGACCGTGATGCCGCGCTTGCAGCCGTCGTCGCCCGATGCACACGCCTCGCGCAGACCCTCGCCCGCGCGATCCGACTCGAGCTGCACGAGGGGAACCGGATGCAGGAGTTCGCCGTGCATCCATCTGCGATCATGCAGGCGATCAGCGCCGACGGACTGCCGGAGACCGATGCTGGGAGCGAGCCCGAGCTCACCGTCATCACCGGCACGTGCGTCGCCTGCGCCGCAGCCGCGTCGGCAGCCGAGACCAGGTGCCGGAGGTGCGGCACGCCAGAACCGCTGCTTCGAGGCGGCATCTCCCTGCAGAGGCGCGCTGACCCCGAGCCGGACCAGCCAGCCGTCACCGAGCCGCGCTCCGGGCGCCGGGCGCTGCGTCGGGCATCGTCGCAGGCGTCGAGAGCAGGGACGGCCGCCGGGCTGGATGCCGGGACGGCAGGGGCACCGGAGCTCGCGCGAGCCAACGGAACCGAGACGAGGGCCGACCCGGAGACCGGGCCGAATGCCGGGCCCACCACCGAGTCGATCTCAAGGCCTGGACCCGAGCGACGGCCGCGGCGATGGTCGCGCCGAACGACGGCACGGCTGCCCGCAGCGCCCCGGACCCTCGTCATCGAGTTCGAGGACAGCTCCCGTGCGGTACTGGCCGGCAGCGCCGCGGTCGGCCGTAACCCGTCACCCGTCGACGGCCGCATCCCGGTGCGCGTCGACAGTCGAGACAACACCGTGTCGCGCACCCACGCGCTCGTGGACCTCGACCGGTCCGGACGCATCCTCGTCACCGACTACCACTCGACGCACGGAGTGCACCTCAGCGGTGCCAGCAACTCCACGTTCTCGCCGGGCGTCGTCTACCGCGTGCCGAGCGGCGCCCGACTTCGCCTCGGCGACGTCGTCTGCCGCGTCAGCACCGAACCCGCCCTGACGGCCTGAACCCGCTGGCCGGTCCCCCTCAGGCTCGGCCCGCGTTCACCCCCGGGCCGCGGCGGCAGCCACGGCCGCATCCAACCGCTCGGGCTCGACGAACCACTGCGAATGCTGCACGCCATCGATCAGCACGACCGGGATGAGCTCACCGAAGCGCTGCTGCAAGGCTGCGTCGTCCAGGATGCTCAGCACCGACAGCTCAGCGTCGTGGCGGGCGGCGACCTCCCGCACCACCGGCTCCGCGTCCTCGCAGAGGTGGCAGCCCGGCTTGCCCAGGAAGGTGATCGTCGGAACGCGCGCATCCGTCATGCCCTCGAGTCTCGCAGACACCACGCGGACGAGAGCGGTCTTGTGGTCGTCAAGACGCGCGGGAGCGACCACAAGCCCGCTCACGGCCAGAGCAAACCCGCGCCTTAACGCAGAAAACGCCTGACCCGAGGGCCCGGCGCTCTGCGTCGTCGCGACTACTTCTTGTTGCGACGCTGGTGGCGAGTCTTGCGAAGCAGCTTGCGGTGCTTCTTCTTCGCCATGCGCTTGCGGCGCTTCTTGACTACTGAACCCATAGGAACATCCTTTATCTACAAGTACGAGGTGCGCGCAGCGGTGGGCTGCGGCATCGCTGGCGCCAGCTTACACGTCACCTGGCGGTAACCCTGTGTTCGAAAGAAAACCCAGGGTCCAGCAGGACTCAAGCGGTGTGCTGACCGAACTCGTCACCGCGGCCGGACTGCTTGATGGCCTCGGAGACTGCCGACTCCGGCACCCGGAACGAGCGGCCGAACCGCACCGCGGGAAGTTCACCGGAGTGCACAAGTCGGTACACCGTCATCTTCGAGACCCGCATGAGCTCCGCCACCTCGGCAACGGTCAGGAACCGCACATCAGACAGGTCGTTTGCCATGTGTTGCAGCTCCAAGGTGACGGATGATCCGCGCGTTACGGAAGTGAAGTGAGTGTCAGTTGAATACCTTATGGCCCAGAGCACTGCAGAAACAAGGTGCAGAGTGAATCATCCCGTGCCACGTATTCGCGATTCCACGCGCGAGGAGTAGCATGACCGACGCCTCGCGCACGTGAGGCGTCGGTCGACTGTGCTGTGAAGTGGGGATGTGATGCGCACACCGCGGGCCTCGAGCATCCCCGCTCCCGTGGACACGGATGGGCTGCTGCGGCGCATCGTCTCCGCCGTCGGCCGGAAGATCGACGACTTCGCCCACCACACGCCGTCGCGGTTCGCGGTGATCATCTTCACGAGCATCATCCTGCTGTGGACGACGATCTACATGCTGCCGATCTCGTCCGCCGACGGAACGGTGACTCCGTTCCACGAGGCGCTCTTCACGGCGGTCTCGACGATCTGCGTCACGGGCCTCTCCGTGGTGGACATGGCGACGCACTGGTCCGGCTTCGGCCACTTCATGGTGTTCCTGGGCATGCAGGTCGGCGCGATCGGCGTGCTCACGCTGGCGAGCATCATGGGCGCGATCGTCACCCGGCGCCTCGGCCTGCGGCAGAAGCTCGTCGCCGCCAGCGACAGCAACGCCCTGCGCACGCACGCTGGCCCGGTCTCCGAGTCGCAGGCCGTGAAGCTCGGCGACATCGGCGGCATCCTCGCGACGGTCGCGATCTCGCTCGTCATCATCGAGACGTTCATCGCGCTGCTCATCATCCCCCGCCTGCTCATCGCCGGGGAGCCGCTGTGGGATGCGATCCTCGACGGCTTCTTCTGGGCGACGTCCGCCTTCACCAACACGGGATTCATGCCGACGAGCACCGGCATCGAGCCGTTCGCGACGGATGCGTGGATGCTCACCTGCCTCGCGACCGCAGTGTTCCTCGGCAGCCTCGGCTTCCCCGTCATCTTCGCGCTCACGCGCTGGGTGAAGACGAAGCAGCGCATCTCCGTGCACGTGAAGCTGACACTGTCCACGACGGTGCTGCTCTTCGTTCTCGGCGCGATCGCGATCTACGTCCTCGAAGGCGACAACCCCGCGACGATCGGGGCGCAGGAGCCCGTGTTCCGTCCGATGACGGCGGGCTTCATGTCTGCCATGACCCGCTCAGGCGGGTTCTCCACGATCGACCTCGCGAACGCCGACCCGGCGACGATGCTGGCGATGCAGATGCTCATGTTCGTGGGCGGTGGCAGTGCATCCACCGCTGGCGGCATCAAGGTCACCACGCTGGCCATCCTCTTCCTCGCCGCGTTCGCCGAGGCCAAGGGCGTCAACGACATCCAGGCGTTCGGTCGCCGCATCCCGAACGACGTTCTCCGCCTCGCCGTCAGCGTGACGCTGTGGGGCGCGACGATCGTGGCCGTCTCGTCCATCTCGCTCATGCACTTCGCCTCGGTGCCGTTCGACGAGGCGCTCTTCGAAGCGATCAGCGCGTTCGCGACCTGCGGCCTCTCCACGGGCCTCACCGGCGACCTGCCGGAGCAGGGCGCGTACATTCTCTCCATCACCATGTGGCTCGGCCGCGTCGGCACGGTCACCATGGCCGCAGCCCTCGCTTCCAGCGAGCACAAGCAGCTCTTCCGGCTGCCCGAAGAAAGGATCATCGTTGGGTGAGCCGATTCCACACAATGCGCCGGTGCTCGTCATCGGCCTCGGCCGATTCGGCGCCGCGACTGCGGGCCAGCTGCAGCGTCAGGGGCGAGAGGTGCTCGCGGTCGACACCGACGAGGGACTCGTCCAGAAGTGGGCGGAGCGGGTGACGCACGCCGTCCAGGCGGATGCGCGCAACATCGAGGCCCTGCGGCAGATCGGCGCGCACGAGTTCGCGGTCGCCGTCGTCGCCGTCGGCACGTCGCTCGAGTCGAGCGTGCTCGTGACGGCGAACCTGTCCGACCTCAAGGTGCCGCAGATCTGGGCGAAGGCGATGTCGGCGACGCACGGCAAGATCCTCGGCCGCATCGGCGCGCACCACGTCATCTACCCGGAGCGCGAGGCCGGCGAGCGCATCGCGCACCTGCTCTCGGGTCGGATGCTCGACTTCATCCAGTTCGACGACGACTTCGTGCTCGTGAAGCTGTACCCGCCGAAGGCGATCCGCGGGGTGCCGCTCATGGAGTCCGGGGTGCGCACGAAGTACCGCGTGACGGTCGTCGGCGTGAAGAGCCCCGGCAAGCCGTTCACCTACGCGATGGCCGACACCGTGGTCTCGAACCACGACCTCGTGATCGTCTCGGGTTCAGCTTCTGACGTGGAGCGCTTCGCCGCCCTCACGTAGCCGCACCGTCGACCCAGGGCACGTGGCCGGTGCGGCGCTGGCTGCCGTCGAACACGTGCCCCATGCGCTTGCTGTAGTGGAGCATGATGCTGCGTTCGACGACCCGAACGTCAGCGTCCTGCACGATCTGCATCTCCACCTCTGGCGCTTCCGCCAACGAGCTCAGCCAGACGACGACGTACAGGTTCGCGCTGCCTCCCGCGAGCGCGGCGCACGCGCGCACGGACTGCCGCTGGCTGATGCGCGCGGCGGCCGCGTACAGGCGGCCGGCCGGGACGACCATCCACAGCACCAGCGAGTACGGCCAGCGGGGCTGCTCGAGCTGCACGTCGATGCGCTGCACGATGTGCCCGGACCGCACGGCGCGGTGCACGAACCGCCTCGCGTGCGCCTCAGAGACGCCGAGCGCTGACGCCAGCTCGCTGCTGGGCGCTCGTCCGTTGCGCTCGAGGATGCTGATGGCCTTCGCGAGGGCGGGCGAGAGCGGCGCGGCGGGGGACGTGCTGCCATCTCGGGCCTCCACCTGCCGGGAGGAGGCGCCGAACCCGGACCGCCAGTGCGAGCCATCCAGGAACATCCGCGTCACGAGCATGGTGCGCATGCGGGCGACGTCGGCATGCGAGGTCAGGCCGAGACGGAGGAACCGGCGCAGCTCGTGCACGTCCGGGACGAGGACGGTGAGCATGAGGTCGTGGTCGCCGGTGATCTCGGCGATCGTCACGACCCGCGGATGCGTGACGAAGGCGTCGATGACGGTCTCGACGGCCCCTGGTCGGCACTGCACCGCGACGATGGCGGTGACGACCCCGGAGTTCCAGCCGACGTGCGTCGTGACCCAGGCGGAATCGTCGGCCTGGAGCCGCTCCCAGCGGCGGCGGGCGGTGGGAGCGCTGACCCCGATGGTCTGACCGATCTGCGCCCACGGTGCGCGCGGATCCTCCTGCATGACGTCGATGAGCGCGAGGTCCGATTCGGACAGCACCGGGGACACTTCTCGCGTCTGGAGATCCATATCGAACATATTGGACCAATATTTGGCCCGATGCGACCACCGTAACAAAGCCGTAAAGCAGAATCAGAACACTCAGGACAGCGAAGTCCCCTCGAACATCGGAGTGCACATGACTCGGACTGACACCACGGAGCTGACGCTCGCGGAGGCGCCAGGGCTCAGCGGAAGGATGCTGCGCGGCGTTGAGCGCATCGGCAACCGACTCCCGCATCCGTTCTTCCTCTTCCTCATCCTCGCCGGCCTCGTCGCCATCGCGTCGGCCATCGCGGCAGGACTGGGGGCGAGCACCATCGACCCGGCGACAGGCGAGGTCATCCCCATCCGCAGCATCCTCTCGGCGGAGGGCCTCGTGTACGCGGTCTCGACGGCGATCGAGAACTTCATCACCTTCCCGCCGTTCGGCCTCATCATCACGGTCATGCTCGGCATCGGCGTCGCGGAGCGCACGGGCCTGCTGAGCACCTTCATGCGCGCCACGGTCCTCTCCGCGCCGAAGTGGGCCGTGACGTACGTGGTCGTCTTCGTGAGCCTCATGGGCAACCTGGCGTCGGACACGGCCGTCATCATCCTGCCCCCGCTCGCAGCCGCGGCCTTCCTCGCCGCGGGTCGGCATCCGCTCGCCGGGTTCATCACCGCGTACGCCGCCGTCATCGCCGGCTTCAGCGCGAACGTCGTCCCCGCTGGCACCGACGTGCTCATGTCGGGCATCACGACGAGCGCCGCCCAGATCGTCGACCCGGGCGCCGAGGTGTCGGTGCTCGCGAACTACTACTTCTTCGCGTCGTCGACCGTGATCCTGTCCATCACGATCACGTTCGTCTGCCAGCGGTTCCTCGAACCGAAGCTCGGCACGTACGTGCCCCCGGAGACGAAGCTCCTCCCGGGCTCGCTCACGCCGGACTCCACCACGAAGCCGGTCACCAGCACGGAACGTCGCGCGCTCCTCATCGCGGCGGTCGCGATCGTCGCCTACCTGGCTGTCCTCGTGGTCCTCCTCCTGCTGCCGGGTTCAGCCCTGCAGGGCGAGGGCGGCGCCATCCTGCGCTCGCCGTTCATGTCGAGCATCCCCATCTTCATCCTCTTCATGTTCCTCATCGGCGGCATCACGTACGGCGTCATCGCAGGAACCCTCACGAGCTGGGCGCAGATCCCCAGCATGATGACGGATGCGGTGAAGGAGCTCGTGCCGTTCATCGTCGTCATCTTCACGGCGGCCCAGGCCATCGCCTGGTTCTCGTGGTCGCAGATCGGCCTGCTCCTCGCCACCGGCGGGGCGGACGCGATGGAGGCGACAGGCCTCGGCGGCATCGGCGGCCTCATGATCTTCAGCGTCTTCGTGTTCGTCCCCGCGCTGCTGCTCACGAGCGGTTCCGCACTGTGGACCCTGCTCGCGCCGATCTTCGTGCCCATGTTCATGCTCAACGGCGTCGACCCCGCCTACGTGCAGGCGGCGTTCCGCATCACCGACTCGGCTTCGAACCCGCTCGTGCCGATGAACCCGCTGCTCCCGGTCGTCCTCGGCCTCATGCAGAAGTGGGCGCCGAAGGGCGGCCTCGGCACCCTGTTCAGCCTGGTCATGCCGTTCACGATCGCGATCTGGGGCGTCTGGCTGCTGCAGCTGCTCGTGTGGGGCCTCTTTGAGCTGCCCGTCGGCCCCGGCCATTCCCTCATGATGGGCGGCTGATCTGCGCGCCCGTCGACCCGACTCCGACCCCGAACCAAGTGGAGGAACACCGAATATGAACATCCGCACCGACCACGTGCCCGCCATCGTCGACGAGCTCGGCGCACACCTGCCGGCCCGACTGCCCCTGCTCGTCGACGTCGCCGCCGACCTGCACGCCAACCCGGAGATCCGCTTCACCGAGGTGCACGCCGCGGCGCGGCTCACGTCCGAGCTCGAGTCGGCCGGGTTCGCGGTCGAACGCGGCTTCGCGGGCCTCGACACGGCATTCGTCGGCCGCTGGTCGACCCCGGATGCGGGCGACGAGACCCCCACGATCGCCGTGTTCTGCGAGTACGACGCCCTCGAGGGCATCGGCCACGCCTGCGGACACAACATCATCGCGGCCAGCGGGCTCGGCGCGGGGATCCTGCTGAAGGACGCGCTCACGGCCGCCCCCGGGACCCCTGCGCATCTGGTCGTGATCGGCAGCCCAGGCGAAGAGGGGGCCGCTGGCAAGGTCCCGATGATCGAGGGAGGGGTGCTGAACGGCATCGACCTCGCGATCATGGTGCATCCTGCGGCGACGAACACCGTCGGCGGCTCGACGCTGTCCCGGGTGGCGCTCGACGTCACGTTCACGGGGCGCGCCAGCCACGCCGCCGCGAGCCCGGAGCTGGGCATCAACGCGCTCGACGCCTCCACGCTGTCGCTGACGGCGATCGGCCTGCTGCGGCAGCAGCTGACCGACGATGCCCGCGTGCACGCCATCGTCACCGACGGTGGGCAGGCGCCCAACATCATCCCCGAGCGTGCGGCGCTTCGCATCTTCGTGCGCGCCAACGAGCGGGACCATCTGCTGGAGAACATCGTGCCCAGGGTGCGTGCCTGCTTCGAAGGTGCCGCGCTCGCGACGGGATCCTCGGTGCTGATCGAGGAGAACACCCCCGCCTACTACTCGCTCATCTCGAACCCGGTGCTCGCGGATCTCGCCCACTCGGCCTACGAGCGGATCGGGCGGCCGGTCACGGAGGAGCCCATCACCGGGTCCACCGACATGGGCAACGTCAGCCACGTCGTCCCGTCGATTCACCCGATGATCCAGCTCATCCCTGGCGGGGTCACCCACACGAGGGAGTTCGCCGAGGCCGCGGATGGTCCGAACGCCTCGGCGACCATCGCTGACGGGGCTCGGATGCTCGCGGCGACCGCCCTCGCCGTGTTCCGCGAACCGAGCCTCGCGGCCGAGGCGAAGCACGCGTTCGACGCCCGCTGACGTGGAGAAGCCCCTCGCGATGGACGCTGGTTCCATCTCGAGGGGCTTCGTCGTACCGGGGGTTCGGCCGGGCGACCGGCGCTACTCGGGACGCTGGTTCGTGCCAGCCGGCGTCGTCGAACCCGGCTGCGGCTGACCCTGGTTCGGGGCCTGGCCGTAGTGCTGGTTCGGCACCTGGCCGGGCTGCTGGCTCGCAGCCTGACCGTAGGCCTGATTCGGCGCGTCGCCGTAGGTCTGCATCGGCTGCTGCGCGGCCTGCTGTGCGAGTTGCGCCTGCTGCTGAGCGTGCAGTTCGTAGGCGGCCCGAGCCTCGGCCTCGCGACGCTGCTTCGCGGTGACGAGCGGGGCCGTCGTGGTCTCGATGCCGTCCTTCTTCGCACGCCAGATCACAAAGGCGGCGACGATGGCCAGGAACGCGGCCGGGAGGAGCATGATCGGTCCACCCGCACCCGCGGAGCGGTCGATGCCCTCGCTGAGCTGGCCGGTCAGCACGGCCGGGATGAACAGCATGACGTTGTTCGCGGAGTGGATGAGCACGGCGCTCTCGAGCCCGCCCGTGTATTTGACGGTGACCGACATGATCACGCCGAAGAAGAAGTAGTACCCGATGAGCCACCAGTCACCCGCGCCGTGCGCGAGGCAGAAGAGCGTCGCAGAGACGGCGGTTCCGACGATGAAGGAAAGCTGCGGGCCAGCGAACCACGAGCCGGCCGCGCGCTGGAAGCCGCCGCGGGCCACGTACTCCTCGGAGGCGGCCTGGAAGGGCGTCGTGAGCAGCACGAAGACGAGCATGAGCATCGCCGTGCCATCGATGTTGAGCTCGGCGGGCTCGAGCAGGAACAGCGCGGCCGAGTAGACAGCGAAGACCGGAACGATCACCAGGGCGAGCTTGCGGAACCAGGCCCAGCGGAAGCGGCCGGTGACCGACGAGATGGTGCCCGGTCGGACGCCGAACAGCATCCGCTGGCCGAGGTAGGCCAGCGGGAGGAGCGCCGCGAGCGCGAGGTTGTTGGTGACGAAGATCGCGGGCGTCATGGGGATGACGCCACTCTCAACCGCGTCTCCGAGCGCCTCCGGGCTGAGTTCACCGGTGAGGGTGGAGATGAGGATGCCCACGGCGCCGATCGTCATGGAGGTCACGAAGAAGCCGACGATGAGGAACGCGATGAAGAGGACGCCCCTCCACCACCCCTTCCCGCGGCCGATCGGGCTCAACGCGTGGTCGTACGTGAGTCTGCTGCTGCCGGAGGCGGACTGCTCGGTGAGCGGAGCACTGCCGGTCGGGGTCGGAGTCATGCTGTGGTTGCTCATGCTTCGACGCTACTCAGCGGTGGATGCCGTGGGATCGGTCGCACGAATGATTCCGTGGCGCTGTCTGTCGGCTGCGCGACGGAGGCCGGGTCAGCGCTTGTGCGCGATCAGGTCACGCAGCAGCAGCCGGTCGACCCGGTTGCCGTCGCCGGCGAGCCAGTCGCCGACTTCGCGCAGCAGCGACTCCGTCGTGGCGAGGCGAACTCGCTGCCAGGTGAGCGCGTTGTCGACCTCGAGGGGCCCCTCGCGTTCCGCGACGACCGTCATCCAGCCGCGAACCTCGGACATCTCCCCGAACAGCTCGTGGAAGCGCTCGACGGCGTGCGGGAACTCGGCCGCGGGTGAGGAGAAGGCGACGCCGTTGTGCGTGAGCTCACCGTCACGCGAGATGCCGTACGTGCCGGGCGCCCACAGCTCGTCGTTGACGAGTGCGACCCTGCGTCCGCTGACGATGGCGTGCGCGATCGAACCGGCACTCTGGCCGGGGACGCGCAGCCCGTGCACGACGCGAACGCCCGGGATGCGGAGAAGCTGAGCGAGCGGCTCGCCGACGGAGCGCTGGGCGAGGAAGGCGCGCATGGGGTTCGTTCCGCCGGCAGTGCCGCCCGCATCCATGGCCGTCTGGCCTGGTTCACCCCAGACCCGCCTGCCACCAGCGGCAGGCGGGGCTGACTCGTTCGCGAGCTGCACCAGCAGCCGTTCCCTGGTGACGGCGATGCGCCGCTGCGCGAGACTCGACCACGCGAAGTAGCCGGACACGGCCGCGGCGAGGTAGATGGCGGCCTGCACGAGCAGGCTCGCGAAGGCCGGGTTCTGCATGCCTGCCGTCGTGGCGAACAGGGACATGACGCCGAGGGTCGCAGACAGCACGCTCGCCGCGATGGCGATGACGAGGGTCGCGAGCCACATGGTCAGTGCCCAGCGATTCGCGCGGACCCTGAGCCGCAGGACGAGCCAGGCCGCGCTCAACCCCACGTAGAGGAGGACGGCGGGCCACATCGTCGGCTCCGCGCCAGGCCCGAACGTCGGAACGGTGAGCCGCGCGAACGACACGTCGAGCACCAGGAGGAGGGCGCCGATGACGACGATGGCCGCGTGCACCGAGACTGCCGTCAGCTCGCGCCGCGTGAACGGACGCGGAGCGGCCGCCGCCGGCGGCCAGTACACGGGGTGCTCCGGCCAGCGCGTGCGGAACCAGGCCATGCGTCGGACGTCGAAGTTCTGGGCTGGGATGCGGGCAGGGGGCGGGGCGTCGCGGGTCGCGGGTTCCGCGTGCGCGCTGCGGCGCGGGGCTGAGGTGGCGGATTCCTTTGTCGCTCCGGAGCGAGGCGGCGTGCGGAATCGGCCGCCGCCACCCGCCGAGCGTCTGCTCGTCGGAGCCCATTGAGCTCGCTGCTGTGAACGGACGCGGCGCGAGCCCCCGCCGGAGAGCCAGGCGTCATGCTCTCGGCGAGTGCTCTCCTCGGTGAGCACCTCGACCGCGAGGCGGACCCGCACGAAGTCGTCGGAGCTTCCACCGAGGTCGGGATGCGATTCCCGCTGCCTCGCGCGCCCGACTCGTCGGATCTCCTCCAATGACGCGCTGCGGGAGACGCCGAGCACGAGGTACAGGTCTTCCGTGAAGACATGCTTCCGACCGCTCATGGCCGCCCCTCCCGCTGTTCGTTCAAGTCATCAAGCCTACGCATCCCTGGCCCCACGGCCCGCCGCCGTGCGGGAGAAGCGTGGGGACGCTCAGGAGTTCTCTGCGGCGAGCTCGGCCGAGCGTCGCTGGTTGGCGGCGAACGCCCGCTCGAAGAGGCCCGCGAGGTCGCCGTCCTGCAGCTCGGCGACGGAGCGCTCGGTGGTGCCGTTGGGGCTGGTCACGCGCCGGCGCAGCTCGGCCGGTTCGGTGTCCGGGTCGCGGACGACCATGCCGACGGCCCCCTCGAACGTTCCGACCACCAGCTCCTTGGCGAGGTCTTCATCGAAGCCCAGGCGCTTCGTCGCTTCGAGGTACTGCTCGATCAGCAGGAAGACGTGCGCGGGCCCAGAGCCCGAGACAGCCGCGAGCGCGTCGATGCGGTCTTCGCCGACGGTGGCGACGCGTCCCACGCTCTCGAAGAGCGCGACCGCGACGGCGAGCGACTCCTCGCTGGTCGACGCGTTGGCGGCGAGACCCGTCACGCCGAGTCCGATGCTCGCGGGCGTGTTCGGCATCGATCGGACGATCTGGGCACCCTCCGGCAACCGGGCGGCCAGGCTCTCGAGGCGCACGCCGGCCGCCACGGAGATGACCACGGCATCCGGCTTGAGCGAGGACGCGATCTCGTCGAGGAGCTCCCCGATGAGGTAGGGCTTGACGCCCAGGACGACGACGTCCGCGCGCTCGACTGCGGCCAGGTTCGCCCGCGGGTCGTTCTCGAGCGCGGTCGTCGAGACCCGATCGTCGCGCTCAGCGGCGGCGGCCGAAGCCGCCGACCTCGTCGTGACGTGGACGCGCGCGCCCTCACCGAGGGGCGCATCCAGCAGCCCGCGCAGGATCGCGCCGTTCATGTTGCCGCCGCCGAGGAACGCGTATGTCAGTGCCGTCATACCCGGATTGTACGGATGCACCACCGACAACGCTCGAATGCAGCACCTGCTCTGACAGCCGTCAGGGTGGTCTCGGTATGCTGGCCGTTACTCGTCACCGTCGAAGGGGAACTCGTGCCGAATCCGGAACTCGCCGCACACATCCGCGAACTGCTGCTCGAAAACCCGCACGTGGGTGAAGTGCTCCAGGTGCGCAGCGTGGAAGTCGATGACCGAGTCACGCTCGTCGGCGTGCGCGTCTCCGTGCTGAACCTCCCCCAGGTGCTCGACCTTCCCCCCGTCCTCGCCCAGCTGCGCGCCCTCGTCCGTGAGGCGGCGCCTCACGCGGAGGCGATCTTCGTGGAGCCGGACGTGACGGAACGCCACAACGTGCACGTCAGCACCGAGTCGATCGTCATCCGCTCCGTCGACTAGCCGACAGCACTCGGGGAGTCAGTCACGGAAGAATCCCCGCACGAGGGCCGCGCATTCCACCTCGCGCACTCCCGCGATGACGACGGCCCGTTCTGGGAGCCGTCGATCGCGCACGAGGTCATAGCGCGACCCCACGGCACCCGCCTTGTCGTCCCAGGCACCGTAGACGAGGGTGCCGATGCGAGCGGAGAGGATCGCGCCCGCGCACATGGCGCACGGCTCGAGCGTGACGACGAGCGTGCATCCGTCGAGCCGCCACGTGCCGAGCCGTTCAGCTGCGCGGCGCAGGGCGAGCACCTCGGCGTGACCCGTCGGGTCGCCGGTCAGCTCGCGCTCGTTGTGGGCCGTCGCGATGACGGCGCCGGATGCGTCGGTGACGACGGCCCCGATGGGCACGTCCTCGCTCGCGAGCGCCAGTTCGGCCTCGCCAAGGGCGATTCCCATGAGCTCGTGCAGGCGCTCGTCGACGTGAAGTGACACGCCGCCCATCCTCCCACCGCCGGGGGCCGCCAGTCTGCGCGGATGTCACCGGGATGCCTCCGGCTTCGTTACTCTGTATTTCATGCGCCTGCACGTAGCCGACCACCCGCTCATCACCCACAAGCTCTCGGTGCTGCGGGACCAGAAGACCTCGTCGCAGCAGTTCCGCTCGCTTGTCGAGGAGTTGGTGACGCTGCTCAGCTACGAGGCGACCCGTGACGTGCGCACGGAGTCCTACGAACTGCAGACGCCCGTCGCGAAGACCACGGGGCTCCGCATGACCGATCCCGTCCCGCTGGTCGTGCCGATCATCCGCGCTGGCCTCGGCATGCTCGACGGCTTCCTCAAGCTCGTCCCGAACGTCGAGGTCGGCTTCCTCGGGATGCGTCGCAACGAGGAGACGCTGCAGCCGGAGACCTACGCGAAGCGACTTCCCGAGAATCTCGCGAACCGCCAGTGCTTCGCGCTCGATCCGATGCTCGCGACCGGCGGTTCACTTGTCGCCGCGATCGACTTCCTGTTCGACGCAGGCGCGGTCGACGTGACGGCGATCTGCATCGTCGCGTCGCCGGAGGGCATCGAGCGGATGCGCGAGGCGTTCGAGGGCCGGAACGTCACCGTCGTGGTCGGAGCGCTCGACGAGGGACTGAACGAGGACGGCTTCATCGTCCCAGGCCTCGGCGACGCTGGCGACCGCCTCTACGGTGTCGCGGAATAAACTTCACGTCACCTGTTGACATGCGCGGTCACGAAGAAACATACTAGCCGCATGACGAACCCATCGCGCACCCTGACCGCCTTTTCGGCGACGGGAACCGCTGGCATGATGATGCCCAGCACCGCGATGTCCTGTCGAATGTGTCGCTGACTCCGAATCCTGCTCGTCGAGTCGCCGCATACTTCGCCCCCTTCTCCGTGAAGCTCGCTCTCGAAGAAGGAACACTGCGCCCCTTGGGCCAGCGTGACCGCTCTGCTCTCTGCACCCGGTCGCATCCCGCCGAGGCTCCAGCCCCTCGGCATCGTTCGCGAACCGTCGCGAACCAGCCCCGCCGACACGCGGGCGCTTCGAGCATCATCACCTCCAAGGACTTCATCCAATGTCTCTCGCAACCGACTTCCGCCGCCCCCGCACCCTGAATGCCGTGACCCAGATCCCAGAAACCCCCCGCCCCGCCTACGTCCAGGCGGTCCCCGCCGCGCCTGAAGCGCGCGGTTTCGTTCTCTACGTCGGCCTCGACGAGGCCAAGGCCACCCTCGACGGAACGACGCTCACCGAGCTCGTCGAAGCGCTCAAGCGCGTCACGGCCGAGGTCGCGCCGCACGCTGAGACGCACGCCGCCGTGGCGCTCGCCCCCAAGGGCGCGGGCGGTCGCGACGTCGAAGTCGTCCGCCTCGCGCTCCAGGACCCGCAGGCGCTCGCCGCGCGCGGTGTCGAGGAGGACCACCAGCCGGACCCGGCCGAGGGTGTCACGATCGACACGACCCGCAAGCGCGTGAGCGTCTCAGGCGAGAACGCCGGCCTCACCTACAAGGAATTCGAGCTCCTCCAGGCGCTGGTGCTTCGCGAGGGCCGGACCGTCGACCGCACGGAGATCATCGACATCCTCTGGCGCGACAGCGACGAGGAACGACCGAACGAGCGCACCATCGACGTGCACGTCCGACGCCTCCGCTCGAAGCTCGGCGCGTATGGCGACATCGTGCGCACGGTGCGCGGAACCGGGTACCGCTTCGACCGCCACGCCGACGTCGATGTCCTGTACCCGAACGCGCAGTCACCCGACCGCCTCTGAGCGCACGCCGAACCGGTCGCTACTCCGCATCGGAGCACCCGGATACGGGCAGTCCTGCCCCATCGTCGCGCCGGATTCAGCCGAGCAATGTACTGGCCAGTACACTCGACGGAAGCTGCCGAGACGAAGAAGCAGGAGGCCCGATGCCGACGACAAGCAACCCGGTAGAGGCTTGGGAATCGCTGTTTCGTGCGCAGGTCTCCATCATGCGTGAGCTGCGTGGCGAGTTCGCAAGCAATTCGATGTCGATGAACGAGTACGACGTGCTCTTCAACGTCGTCCGCGAACCGCAGGGACGCATCCGCCTGCGAGACCTGAACCGCAACGTGCTCATCACACAGTCGTCCGTGTCGAGGCTCGTCGACCGGCTCGTGCAGCGCGGCCTCCTCGTCAAGATCGACGACCGCCTCGACCTGCGCTCCACGCTCATCGAGATCACCCCGGATGGCCGCGCCGAGTTCACACGCGCGGCGCGCACCCACATGCGCAACATCCAGGACCGGATGACGAGCGCGCTCGATCCCGACGAGCTGCGCACGCTTCAGTACCTGTGCACCAAGCTGCGCCTCGGGCAGGCAGGCGGGCGCGGTCGTGACTCCGACTCCTGACTTCGCGTGGCCCGGTGACGCATCCGCGGCTCCGCTCGACGCTGCGGGCGCCAACGCGCTGGCTCACGGACTCCAGGTCCTCGCCGACCCGACGAGGCTGCGCATCCTCTCGCTCGTCGCGGCGAACCCCGACCGGCCGACGACGGTGACCGAGCTGGTCGCCGCCCTCGGATGCGCGCAGTCGACCGCCTCGCACCACCTGCGGATCCTCGTCGACGGCGGATACCTCAGCTATGAGCGCAGCGGCACGTGGGGGCTGTACCGTCTCGAGGCGCCGAGGCTCCTCGAGACGTCGGCCAGCATTCGTCCGCGCTGAGCGGTGCCGCACGCGCGGCTCCCCCAGCCAAGGCCTCCTCGACGCTCGGGATGGAAAGATCACTTCGTTGTGGGAAGTTCCCCAGCACGAAGCGACATTCCCATCCCAAATCGTCGAGCGAGGCCCGGGCGAGCCCGCGGGTCAATCCGCGAGTCAGCCGTCGAGGTGGCGCTCGTCGACGCCGTTGTAGACCGCGAGTGGGCGGATGAGCGAGTTCGCCGCCGCCTGCTCCATGATGTGAGCCGTCCATCCGGTGATGCGCGCCGCCGCGAAGAGCGGCGTGAAGGTCTGGGTGTCGAACCCCATGAGGTGGTAGACGGGGCCAGCCGGGTAGTCGAGGTTGGGCTTGATGCCCTTCCGCTCGCCGAAGCTCTTCTCGAGGGCCTCGGCCAACTCGAGCAGGTCGCGGCGGTCGTAGTGCTCGACCAGCCGCTCGAGCGCCGCGTGCATGGTGGGCACGCGTGAGTCGCCGTTCTTGTAGACGCGGTGCCCGAAGCCCATGATCTTCTTCTTGCTCGCGAGCGCGTCGTCGAGCCACGCCTCGACGTTGGCGGCCTCGCCGATCTCGTCGAACGTGTGCATGACGGCCTCGTTCGCGCCGCCATGCAGCGCACCCTTGAGCGCGCCCACGGCGCCGACGACCGCCGAGTAGAGGTCGGCCGTCGTGGAGGTGATCACTCGGGCGGTGAAGGTGGAGGCGTTGAACGAGTGCTCGGCGTACAGCACCATCGAGACGCGGAAGGCGTCGACGACCTCGGGGGCGGCCTCCTCACCGAACGTCATCCAGAGGAAGTTCTGCGAGTAGTCGAGATCAACGCGCGGTTCGACGAGCTCCAGCCCGTGCCTGCGCCGCTGGTCGTACGCGACGATCGCGGGCAGCGCGGCGAACAGCGCCTTCGCCTTCGCGAGCTCCGCATCCGCCGACGGGTCCTCCGCATCCGGGTCGTTGGCGCCGATGATGCTGACGGCCGTTCGCACCACGTCCATGGGATGCGCCGACGTCGGCAGCGCGTCGATCACGGCACGCACGTTGTCCGCGAGCGCACGACCCGCCCGCTCCTGCGCCACGAACTCGGCGAGCTCGGCCTCGCTCGGCAGCTCGCCGCCCCACAGCAGCAGGGCGACCTCCTCGAAGCTCTTCTGCGCCGCGAGCTCCTGCACCGGGTAGCCGCGGTAGAGCAGGGAGTTCGTCTCCGGATTGACCTTCGAGATGGCGCTGTAGTCGACGGGCACCCCTGCGAGGCCCTTGTAGATCTCCTGCTCAGTCATCGTTGACCTGGCCTTTCCTGAACGCTGAAATTGAACACTCCGCTGTCGAAGTGGTTATACCCCTCGTAGTCGACAAGGTCATACAGCTCCGAGCGGTGCTGCATCTCGTCGAGCTTGCCGGTGAGGGTCCCGTTGCTGATGAGCTCGTCGAGCGCGCCCGCCGTCGCGCCCATGGAGATGCGCAGGGTCGAGACGGGCCAGATGACGAGGTTCATGCCGACGTCGGCGAGCTGCTGCACCGTGAAGAGCTCGCTCTTGCCGAACTCGGTCATGTTGGCGAGCAGCGGCACGTCCACCGCGGCGCGCATGGCTTCGAACTCCTCGAGCGAGGCCATGGCCTCGGGGAAGATGGCGTCGGCGCCCGCATCGACGAGCTTCTTGGCTCGGTCGATGGAGGCGTCGAGCCCCTCGACGGCCCGGATGTCGGTGCGTGCCATGACGAGGAAGTTTTCGTCGCGCCGCGCATCCACCGCCGCTCTGATGCGCTTGAGCGCGGTCTCCTCGTCGACCACCTGCTTGCCGTCGAGGTGTCCGCATCTCTTCGGGTTGACCTGGTCTTCGATGTGCATGCCGGCGAGCCCCGCATCCTCGAGCTCCTGCACGGTGCGCGCGACGTTCATGGGCTCGCCGAAGCCCGTGTCGGCATCGATGATGGCGGGCAGCTCCGTCATGCGGGCGATCTGCCTGCCGCGACCGGCCACCTCGGTGAGCGTCGTGAGGCCGATGTCGGGCAGCCCGAGGTCGGCGGAGAGCACGGCGCCCGAGATGTAGACGCCCTCGAAGCCCTTCTGCTCGATGAGGCGGGCCGAGAGCGGGTTGAAGGCGCCGGGGAAGCGAAGCAGCTCGCCGCTCGCGAGGCTCGCGCGGAACGCGGCACGCTTGTCGGCGGGGCTGGTCTTGGCGTACAGCATCAGAAGATCCCCCCACCCTCGGTGTACTCGATCGTGCCGGGCAGGGCGACGAAGCCGAGCTGGCCGAGCTCCCCGGGTGCCAGCTCCGGGAGGCGCTGCGCGGTGTCGAGGAACCGCTCGATCTCGCCCTCGTCGACGACTCCGGTCGCGAGGGTGCGGAACTTGTCGACGTACTCGGCCCGCGCGAACGGCCTCGCGCCGAGCGGGTGCGCGTCGGCGACCGCGATCTCGTCGCGGATGACGGTGCCGTCGGTGAGCGTGATCTCGACGCTGCCGCCGAACGCCTTCTCGGCGATGTCGAGCGAGTGGTAGCGGCGGGTCCACTCCGGGTCCTCCTCGGTCACGACGCGCTTCCACAGCTCGACCGTGTCCGACCTCCCCGCGCGCTCGGGCGCGTAGGAGCCGACGTGGTGCCAGGCGCCGTCCTGCAGCGCGACCGTGAAGATGTACGGGATGGAGTGGTCGAGCGTCTCCCGGCTGGCCGTCGGGTCGTACTTCTGCGGGTCGTTCGCGCCTGAGCCGATCACGAAGTGCGTGTGGTGGGAGGAGCGGATGAGGATGCGCTCGATCCGGTCGGGAGCCGTCGCGAGCTGAGGGTGCTCGTTGTGGAGCTTGCGGGCGAGGTCGATCCAGGCCTGCGCCTGGTACTCGGCCGAGTGCTCCTTCGTGTAGCTGTCGAGGATCGCGGTCTTCGACTCCCCCGCGGCGGGGAGCGGCACCTGGTAGCGCGCATCCACGCCGCCGAGGAGCCAGGCGATGACCCCGTCTTCGCCCTCGTAGATAGGGGTCGGGCTGGTCTGCCCGCGCATCGCGCGGTCGACGGCCTCGACGGCCATCTTCCCGGCGAAGGCCGGCGCGTGCGCCTTCCACGTCGAGATCTCACCCTTGCGCGACTGCCTCGTCGCCGTGGTCGTGTGGAGCGCCTGCCCGACGGCCTGGAAGATCGTCTCCGTGTCGAGGCCGAGGAGCGTGCCGATGCCGGCCGCGGCCGACGGGCCGAGGTGAGCGACATGGTCGATCTTGTGCTCGTGGAGGCAGATGCCCTTGGCGAGGTCGATCTGGATCTCGTAGCCCGTCGCGATGCCGCGCACGAGCTGCTCGCCGGAGATCGCCCGCTGGCCCGCGAGGTGCTGGGCGACGGCGAGGATCGGCGGGATGTTGTCACCCGGATGCGAGTACTCGGCGGCGAGGAACGTGTCGTGGTAGTCGAGCTCACGCACGGCGACGCCGTTCGCCCAGGCCGCCCACTCCGGGGACGTGCGCTGCGCATCCTCGAGCCCGAAGAGCGTCGAACCGGCGCCGTGCCGCGAGACGCCGTGCGCGAGCGCCTGGTCACGGGCCGCGACGATCGGGGCGCGCGTGAGGGAGGCTGCTGCGACGGCGGCGTTGTCGATGACCCGGTTGATGACCATGTCGGTCACGTCTGCCTGGACGGTGACGGGGTCGGCCGCGACTTCGGCGATCTTCCACGCCAGCTGGTCGTGGCGCTCGAGGTTCTCGTCGCTGCGGTGGACTCGGACGTCGTGGAGGTTCACGTGGAGAGGATCCCTTCGGAAGGAGATGGCTGAGACAGGGTCGGGTGCGGCGCGGTCGGCGGCGGCTCATGCGCCTGCAGTGAGGCGAGGGCGGTCGTGAGGCTGCGATGCAGGTGGAAGTGGGTCGCGTGCGACGCGAGGCGCGGATCCCTCGCGAGGATCGCGTCGACGACGCCGAGATGCTCGCTCGCCGCTTCCCGGAGTCGTTCCGGATTATGGCTTGAGAGCCTGCGTACTCGTGATGAGTGGAGGCGGCACGACTCGAGCGCCACGCTCAGGTACTCGCTGGCGGCGGCCTCGTCGATGGCGCGGTCGAGAGCATCCACGAGCTCGAAGTACTCGGCGATGCCCTCTTCCCCGAGCTCGAGGAGCCGCGGGGCGTCGAGCATGCGGATGCGGAGGGGCTCGAACCGGTCGGCGTCACGGCGCATGGCCGCGAGCGCCGCTGCCTGCGTCTCGAGCGCTTCTCGGAGCTCGTAGAGCTGCACGACCCGCTCGGTGCTGATCTCGGAGACGACGAGGACCCTGGGCGACTGACTGCGGACCAAGCCGTCGGCGAGAAGCCGAGTGAAGGCGCCGCGGACCGGCGTGCGGGAGACATCGAGGCGACGTCCCTGCTCCACCTCGGTCAGGACGGTGCCGGGTGGGAGCGCGCCCGCGAGGATCTCCTCGCGGAGCACCGCGTAGACCCGATCACTGGCGCGCATGGAACCTCCTCGGTCGAACACCCCTCAATGTATGCATTAGGTGACTTCCGGGCAAGCACCTTCGAGGCATTGCCAGCTTGTGCATACATAACCGCGCGCCCCGAACGTGCCCTAGCCTTGGCGAGCAGACGCCCTCCCTGGTGAGCGCATCCCCTTGTTGCCGAGGAGGCACCGATGTCCGACCCAACCCGACCGGCACTGTCCAAGACGTCCGCCGACCTGTTCCGCAGGAACCCCGTCATGTGGGGGTTCTGGGTCGCCATCGGACTGCTGCTCGCGGCGCTCCTCGCGACCACCGTCATGCAGCTGTCCTCCGTGCTCGTGTCGATCTTCGTGGCGTTCTTCATCACGCTCGGCCTCGACCCGCTGGTGCGCTGGCTGCAGCGAAAGGGACTGAAGCGCGGGATGGCGATCGTCGTCGTCATCCTGGCCTTCACCGCGATCGTCGTCGGCCTCGTCTGGGTCGTCGTGCCCATCCTCGTCTCGCAGATCACGCAGCTCGCGACGACCGTGCCGCAAGAGATCGACCGCCTCATCGCGGAGGGCTGGTTCGACGACGTCAACAAGGCGACCAACGGCGCCGCCCAGAACGCCCTCGACTGGGCTCAGGACACGCTCGTCGACCCCAATACCTGGGCCACCGTCGGCGGCGGCGCGCTGCAAGTCGGAACGACCATCGTCAACGGGGTCTCGAGCGGCATCTTCATCTTCATCCTCGTCATCAACTTCGTCGCGACGCTCGGGAAGATGAAGCAGGCCGGCTACTCGCTCATCGACGCGTCGGTGCGACCGCGCTTCGAGGACTACGCCGAGCGCATCATGGCGTCCGTCGGCTCCTACCTGAGCGGCATGGTCGTGCTCGCGTTCATCAACTCCGTCTTCAGCGGCCTGCTGCTGTGGGCGGTCGGCGCCCCGTACCCCTTCATCGTCGCCGTCGTCGTGTTCTTCATCACGCTCATCCCGCTCATCGGAACGATCATCACGACCGTCGTCATGACGATCATCGCGCTCTTCGCGTCGCCGATCTCGGCGCTGATCGTGCTCATCTCGATGCTCGTCTACATGCAGGTCGAGGCGTACATCCTCACGCCGCGCGTCATGTCGAAGGCCGTGCAGATCCCCGGCTCCGTGGTGCTGATCGCGGCCCTCGCGGGTGGCACGCTGCTCGGCCTCCTCGGTGCGCTCGTCGCGATCCCGATCTCGGCCGGCATCATCCTCCTCATCCGCGAGGTCGTCATCCCCCGCAAGGCACGCAACTGACCGGCGGGCGCTTTCCAGTTCCTGCGCCACTCGGGATGCGGGACGTTCGGTTACCTCCCGCGGACGCACGATCAACCACGAGGCGCCGTCTTCGGCGAGGGTGAGGGTATGACCACCGGAACCATCCCCACCGTCCCCGCGACGCAGCCCCCACGGACGCAGATTCCCGCGAAGACGGCGTGGGCCGCCATCGCGGCCATGATGGCGACGAGCTTCGTGCTCGTCCTCGCCGAGTTCCTGCCGCCCAGCCTGCTGCCCTCCATGGCCGCGTCGCTCGGCATCACCGAGGGGCAGGCGGGTCAGACGGTCACGGTGACCGCGTTCGTCGGGTTCCTCACCGCCCCGACCATCGGCATCCTCGTGCCGCGCCTCGACCGCCGCACGCTGCTCGTGATCCTCGCCGGGGCCGCGGCGCTCTCCAGTGCGATCGTGGCCGTCGCGCCCGGCTTCGTGCTCCTTCTCGTCGCGCGCCTCCTCCTCGGTGCCGCGCTCGGCGCCTTCTGGGCCATGTCGATCGCCATCGCGGCGAGCCTCTCGCAGCCAAAGCACCTGGGGCGCGCCATCATGCTCGTCAACACAGGGACGACGGTCGCGACCGTCGCCGGCGTGCCGCTCGGCAGCTACCTCGGCACGATCATGGACTGGCGCCTCATCTTCGCGAGCGTCGCCGTCGTGACCGTGGCGGTCGCCATCGCTCTGCGCGTCGCGCTGCCTCACGTGCCACCGACCGCGTCGAGCGGCGGTCTGCGCTCGCTGGTCGACACGCTGCGCGTACCGGGCATCCGGGTCGGCCTCACAGGGCACATCCTCACCGTCCTGGGGCACTTCGTCGCCTTCACGTACATCCGCCTCGCGATCGACCGGGTGCCCGGTCTCGACAGCGTCGGCGTGGCTGCGCTGCTCGTCGCGTTCGGCGTGGGAGGTGTCGCGGGCAACTTCCTCGTCGGCCTCCTCGTCGACCGACACCTCGCGGTGCTCCGCTTCGCCGTGCCGCTGCTCATCGGCATCTCCATCGGCGTCGTCGCGCTCGCGCCCGGCGAAGTGTGGCTCGTCGCGGTGGCCGTCACCACGTGGGGCATCGGGTTCGGCGGCTGGCTGACGACGCTCGGCACCTGGATGGGCCGGCTCGTGCCTGACCGCATGGAGTCGGGCGGTGGGCTCTCCGTCGCAGGGTTCCAGCTCGCCATCACCCTGGGCGCCGGAGTCGGTGGGCTCCTCATCGACCTGATCGGCGTCACGCCCGCGCTCGTCGTCGCCTCGGCGTCCGCGGTCGTCGGCGGCCTCATCTTCGGCAGCGCGCGGTTCCCGGGCCGCGCCGACTGAGGTCGCTCCGGATGCTGGCGTCGGCTGCGCGAGGGTGCCGCGGGCGCCAGCATCCACCCGCGCGGGGTCCAGGCCACGCACGGGAGCGGATGCCGCTACGGGCTCGCGCGACCCCGCTGGACTGCCCCCGACCGCGCCTCGACCCGCCAGCGACCCGGAGTCGACCCGGTGTGGCGCTGGAACGCGCGGCTGAAGCCAGCCTGCGACTCGTAGCCCAGCCCGCTCGCGACCGCGCCGATCGTCAGCTCGCTCCGCAGCAGCAGCCCCTTCGCCGTCTCCATGCGCACACGCGTGAGGTACCCGATCGGCGTCTCCCCGACCGCCTCCTGGAACCGCAGGGCGAACGCCGAACGCGACATTCTCGCGACCCTCGCGAGATCGTCGAGCGTCCACGGGCGGCCCGGCTCCTCGTGGAGTGCCTCGAGCGCGGCCGCGATACGCGGCTCGGTGGCGTCACGCAGCCAGCCCGCCGGCGCGCATCCCGCCTCGTTCCAGGCCCGAAGCGCCGTCGACACGATGGTCGTAGCGATGCGGCTGCAGATGACGGCGTCGCCCGCGCGAGGGTGCCCGGTCGCGCCCCCACACCGACCGGACTCGCTGTCACGGCCCCAGGCGCACGCCATGCCATCGATGAGGGCCACCATCGACGGCTCCTGCCGCGCGAAGTCCCGCACGACCAACGCGGCGGGCAGCGTCTCGGCCGCAGCGTGCGCGAGCGGGGCCGCCTCGAAACCCACGTCGATGAACTCGACGTCACCCGTCGCCAGCACCGACGTCGAATGCGCGCGCGGGAAGAACACAAGCTCCCCCGCCGCGAGATCCTCGCTCGGCGCGCCCTGCACCGTGAGACGCGCGACACCGTCGAAGACGTAGACGAATCCCGGCCCATCGTGGCGTCGCGCGAACGGCTCGCCAGACGCGAGCTGGTGCCGGTGCGAGGCGACGAGCGTCCATTCGAGCGACGCGAGGGCCCGATCGAGGGCATCGCTCGGGGGTGCGTGCGGCGTCAGAGTGGTCACGTTCATTCGAACGCCCGGGGGCAAGCGCTTGTTCCGGGCTCACCGAACGCGACGACACAGTCCGGCCGGTCAGGTTTCGCCCACCGCCCTGGGGTGATCAGGCCAGCAGGTGCGCCTGTCCGAACATGTCCGCGGTCGCGCGCGCGGACGGCGTCCCCGCGTCGAGGTCGGCACCCGCATCCCGAAGCAGCCGCACGATCTCATCCTCGCCCTTGAAGAGAGCACCAGCGATCGGCGACTGGTCGCGCGCATTGCGCCGATCGACGTCGGCCCCGCGACCGATGAGCGCCTCGACCGTGCCCGCTTGACCGCTGTACGCGGCGAGCATCAGCGCGGTGTTGCCGGCCGCATCCTGCAGATCGACGGGCATGCCCTGGTCGATGAGCTCCAGCAGCGTCTGGCTGTCCCCGCGGCGAGCACACCCCATCGCGAGCTCCTTGAGGGCCACCACTTGTTCTGGGGTCAGTTCGGGCATGCCGACAGGGTATCCGCTCGCTCGCGTGCCGCTGGGAGGGCGGTTCCTCCGCGGTGAGCCGCACGGCCTGCGCGCCCGAGGAGTGCGTCCGCTCCGCCACACGGTGCCCGCGAGCGGCCCTCCGATCGTCCGCGCCCAGTCGCTACGATGTGGCCATCCCCTGAGCATCGGAGCCCTCGTGAAGACCATCGGCGTCAGCATCGCAGTCGCGGCAGCGGCTCTCCTGCTCCTCACCGGATGCGCGGCTCCCGCCGCATCCGCAGCCGGCGCCTGGGGCACCCCGAACTCGAGCGGCCAGGGCGAGCCGGGCCTCAACCTCGCCGACGACGGCAAGGTCACGGGCAACGACGGCTGCAACCGACTCATGGGCGAGTGGACGGAGACCGACGGCACGGTCGAGTTCGGGGCGCTCGCCTCGACGATGATGTTCTGCGAGGGCGTAGACACCTGGCTGCTCGGTGCGAGCACCGCCGAGGTCGACGGCGACTCGCTCGTGGTCTTCAACGAGGCCGGTGACCAGATCGGGACACTGCCCCGCGGTTGACGCGCGGACGCGCTGCCGGGCTGCCAAGCTGCCGCGTTCTGGCCCGCCGCCTGCCGCTCCGGCGCGCAATCCGGTGAGCCCCCACGCTCCGAACACCACCCACAGAGACGAACACTGACCGGAGGGTAGGATTCTGCGTTGATCATGCTT
Organism: Pseudoclavibacter sp. JAI123; assembly: GCF_013409665.1. Taxonomy (NCBI): domain Bacteria; kingdom Bacillati; phylum Actinomycetota; class Actinomycetes; order Micrococcales; family Microbacteriaceae; genus Pseudoclavibacter; species Pseudoclavibacter sp. JAI123. Next base: position 116,843 of record NZ_JACCCM010000001.1, read on the forward strand.
TCCTTCTCCCAGCCTCAGCCAGTGCACTCGCGCATCGTCGGAGTCGGCTACGAGTCGCCAGAGCGCGTCGTCACCAACGACGAGCTGTCGCTGACTCTCGACACCAGCGACGAGTGGATCACCTCGCGTGTCGGCATCCGCGAGCGCCGCCTGGCCGCAGAGGGGCAGAGCGTCACCGACCTCGCGGCAGCCGCCGGCGTCAAGGCGCTGCTCTCGGCGGACGTGCATGGCACCGACATCGACATGGTCATCGTCGCCACGATGACGGCCATGGACCGCTCGCCGTCGACGGCCGCCCAGGTGGCGACGCGCATCGGCGCCACGCACCCCGTCGCGTTCGACCTCAACGCCGCGTGCGCCGGCTTCTCGCAGGCCCTCGCCGTCGCCGACCAGGCGATCCAAGCGGGCTCCGCGAGCCGTGCCCTCATCATCGGTGCAGAGCGCATGAGCGACTTCATGGACTGGACCGACCGCACCACCGCCATCCTCATGGCCGACGGCGCAGGCGCCGTCGTCCTCGAGCGCAGCGAGACGCCCGGCATCGCACCCGTCGCCTGGGGCTCGCAGCCCGAGCTGGGCAACCTGGTGCGCATCCAGCAGCCCTCCGGCCGCTTCGAGCAGGAAGGCCGCAGCGTCTTCCGCTGGGCCATCACGCAGGCGCAGCACGTCGCGATCGACGCCCTCGCGAAGGGCGGCGTGCGAGCGGACGAGCTCGTCGCGTTCGTCCCGCACCAGGCGAACCTGCGCATCATCGACGCGCTCGGCAAGCAGCTCGGCCTCGCCGACGAGGTCGTCGCGCGCGACGTCGTCTACTCGGGCAACACCTCAGCCGCATCCATCCCCATCGCCCTCGCCAAGCAGGTCGAAGCGGGCGTCGCCGAGCCAGGTGGGCCGGCCCTGCTCCTCGGATTCGGCGGCGGCTTCTGCTACTCCGGCCAGGTCATCGCGTTCCCCGAGGTCCGCAACCCCGCTTAGTCGGGAGTGTCGGCCCGGTTTTCGGCATCCAGTCCCGGCGGTCCGCCGCCCTCGGGATGGAAACCTCACTTCGTCGGGGGAAGTTCCCCGCAATAGAGCGAGAAACCCATCCCGAGAAGAGGCCGAGGCGCCGTGGTCAAGCGCGCGGACGCACCGGGGCGGACGCCGCCAATGCCGTCTGCGGATGGGTTTCGCGCTTCCGGATGGCTTACAAGCCATCCGCATGCGTGCATGCCATCCCGAAACGCAGGGCACGATGACGGATCCGCCTCGGAGCCGGATCACGCGATCTCGGGATGGGAACCTCACTTCGTCGCGGACAGTTTCCCGCAATAGAGCGAGAAACCCATCCCGAGAAGCGGGCGAGGCGCCGTGGCCGAGCGCGCGGTGCAGCGTCAGCCGCGCCGCGTCAGCGGTGCAGGTGGGCGCGTTCGATGAGCGCCTGGAACTGCAGCTCGGCGGCGCCGATGAAGAGCAGGTCGCTGCCGAGCCCGGCGCGCACCACTTCGACCTCGCCGTAGTTCGGGGCGAGGGTGTGCTCGGCGAGGATCTCGAGGAAGTAGTCGCGTTCGAGGTCGAGGAGCACGCCGAGGAACCCGCCGAGGACGACGCGTTCGGGGTTGAGGATGTTGATCATGTTGCGCACGCCGACGCTGAGGACGCCGAGCTGGCGGTGCGTCTCGAGCTTCACTGCGGGGTCGATGCTCTGCTGGAGCATGCGCTCGAGCTCGTCGTCGCTCGCGCTCTTCGTGCCGAGCGCGGCGAGGAGTCGGCGCCTGCTGACGACGCGTTCGAGTTCGTCATCGCCTGAGTTGCCGAGCGCCGCGGGGGTGGCGACGAGGTTGTGGCCGAACTCGCCCGCGTACCCGGCGACACCGTGCAGGAGTCGGTCGTCGGCGATGATGCCGCCGCCGATGCCGCTCGCGCCGCCGTTCATGTAGAGCATGTTGCTGATGCCGCGGCCCGCGCCGAAGATGTGCTCGGCGACGGCGCCGAGGTTGGCGTCGTTCGCGGCGAGGACGGGGAGGCCCGTGGCTTGCTGCAGCTGCTCGGCGAGTGGCACGTCGCGCCACTCGAAGTGCGGCACCCAGCGCACGAAGCCGTCGGATGCGCGGACGAGGCCGGGCACGGCGACGCCGATGCCGACGCATTCGTAGAGGGTGTCGAGGCTCTCGCTGAGGCCCTCGACAAGCGCCTTGACGATGGCGACGGCCTCTTTGGCGGTCGGCGGCTTCTCGGTCTCGAAGCGGATGCGCTTCAGCAGCTCGCCGCGGAAGCTCACGACGCCGACGTTGAGCGCATCCACTTCGGGGACGACGGCGACGGCGACGATCTTGTCGCACAGGTTGACGACGGGGCTGGGCCGTCCGACGAGGTTCGTGGCGACCGGTTCCTGCTCCTCGACGATGCGCCGATCTGCGAGCTCTGCGACGAGCGCCGCGATGGTGGAGCGGTTGAGGCCCGTCTCGCGGGTCAGCTCGGCTCGGGAGGCCTGGCCGCCGCGGTGGAGGCGCTCGAGGATGAGGGAGAGGTTCGACGACGCGACGCGATCGGTGGGCATGCGCGTCCTCTTCTCTCGCTCGTCGTCGTGGTGATGCTGGTCTTCTGCTGTCCTGGTTCGTGCACGTCGGCGCTCGGCCGAGCAGCTCCGCCGCCAGCGCCGGGTGGGCGCGGGCGGCGGAGCACTGATCAGCTGCGTCCGCCCCGGCGCTTGCCGAGGACGTCGATGGCGACTGCGAGCAGCAGCACGAGGCCCTTGATGACCGACTGCCACGCCGAGTCGACGGAGAGGATCGAGAGTCCCATGTTGAGGACACCCATGATCATCGCGCCGATGACTGCGCCGATAACCGTACCAACTCCACCGGTCACGGCCGCGCCGCCGATGAAGGCAGCGGCGATGGCGTCGAGCTCGTACGTGTTTCCGGCGGAGGCGACGGCGCCTCCTGCGCGGGCGGTCGTGACGATGCCAGCGAGGGCGGCGAGCACACCCATGTTGACGAAGATGAGGAAGTTGACGCGCTCGGTGCGCACACCGCTCATCTTGGCCGCGAAGAGGTTGCCACCCATGGCGTAGACGTTCCGGCCGAAGACGGTGCGCTGGAGGATGAACGTGTAGAGCATGATCAGCACGGCCAGGATGATCAGGATGATCGGCAGGCCCTTGTGTGCGGAGAGCAGCCACGCGAAGGCGAGGACGGCGACCGCGACGATCGCGAGCTTCGCGATGAGGGCGGCCCCCGGCTCGACGGGGAGGTCGAGCTTCTTGCGGCGGGCGCGGGTGCGCAGCTGGCTGCCGATGACGGCCGCGACGACGACGAGCGCGATGAGCATGGTGACGACGTCGTGTCCGCCGAGCATGGTGCCCATGGACTGGGGCAGCGAGCCCTTGCCGATGGCGACGAACTCGTCGGGGAGGGCGTTGATGGTGCCGCCGGTGAGGAGCACGAGCGTGAGGCCTCGGAAGAGGAGCATGCCGGCGAGCGTCACGATGAACGCGGGTATGCCCACGTAGGCGATCCAGAATCCCTGCCAGACGCCGATCACCGCCCCGGCCGCGAGGCCGATGAGCACGGCCGCGAACCACGGCAGGCCCCATTGGGTGATGGCGATGGCCGTGATGGCGCCGACGACGGCGACGACCGATCCCACTGACAGGTCGATGTGGCCGGCGATGATGACGATGATCATTCCGACCGCGAGGATCAGCACGTACGCGTTCTGCTGGATGAGGTTGTTGATGTTGGCGGGGAGCAGCAGCTTCCCGCCGGTGAGGATCTGGAACAGGATGATGATGACGGCGAGTGCGCCGAGGATCCCGTACTGGCGGACGTCGACGGACATCCTGACTTTGCGGGTGCCTGCTTCGCTCGCGGCCTCGGTGTTCGTGGTGGTCACGACTCGTCCTTTCCAGCGGTCATGTACTGCATGAGGAGTTCCTGGGTTGCGTTCTCCTTGGTGACTTCGCCGGTGAGGCGGCCTTCGGAGATCGTGTAGATGCGGTCGGCGAGACCGAGCAGCTCGGGGAGCTCGGAGGAGATGACGACGACGGCTCTGCCCTGTTCGACGAGCTTGTTGATGAGTCCGTAGATCTCGTACTTGGCGCCGACGTCGATGCCGCGCGTGGGTTCGTCGAGGAACAGCACGTCCGGGTCGGTCTGCAGCCATTTGCTGAGCACGACCTTCTGCTGGTTTCCTCCGGAGAGCTTGCCCGTGAGTGTCGCGACGCTTGCCGTCTTGATGTTCATGGACTTGCGGTAGCCCTCGGCGACGCCGTTCTCCTTGATGCCGTCGACGACGCCCCAGCGGGCGACCTTCTTGGCGGCGGCCGCGGAGATGTTCGCCTGGATGTCGCCGATGAGGTTGAGGCCGAGGTGCTTGCGGTCCTCCGTGGTGTAGGCGAGGCCGTTCTTGATGGACTCGTCGATCGTCTTCGTCGAGATCAGCTGGCCCGACTTGTACACCTCGCCGGAGATGTTGGTGCCGTAGCTGCGGCCGAAGATGCTCATCGCGAGCTCCGTCCGGCCCGCACCCATGAGGCCCGCGAAGCCGATGATCTCGCCGGCGCGCACGTGGAAGGAGATGTCGTCGACCACCTTGCGGCTCGGGTCGGCGGGGTGGTGCACGGTCCAGTTCTCGACGCGCAGCTTCTCCTCCCCGATGACCGCGTCGCGGGGCGGGAACATGGAACTGAGCTCTCGGCCGACCATGGCGCGGATGATCCGCCCCTCGGTCGCGTCCTCTTCGCTCATGTCGATGGAGTCGATGGTGGCTCCGTCGCGGATGATCGTGACGCGGTCTGCGATGCGTCGGATCTCCTTGAGCTTGTGGGAGATGATGATCGAGGTGATGCCCTGCTCGCGCAGCTGCTCGATGAGGCCGAGCAGGTGGGCGGAGTCTTCGTCGTTGAGGGCGGCGGTGGGCTCGTCGAGGATGAGGAGCTTCACGTCCTTGGAGAGCGCCTTGGCGATCTCCACGAGCTGCTGCTTGCCGACGCCGATCTCGCGGATCACCGTGGCGGGGTTCTCGTTGAGGCCGACCCGCTTCAGCAGCTCTGCCGCGCGGCGGTTGGTCTCGTCCCAGTCGATGATGCCGAAGCGCTGCACCTCGTTGCCGAGGAAGATGTTCTCCGCGATCGACAGGTAGGGGCTGAGGGCGAGCTCCTGGTGGATGATGACGATGCCGTCGTGCTCGCTGTCGTTGATGTTCTTGTACCGCACCTCGCGGCCATCGAACTCGATGGTCCCCTCGAAGGTGCCGTGGGGGTAGACGCCGCTCAGGACCTTCATGAGCGTCGACTTGCCAGCGCCGTTCTCGCCGCAGATGCCGTGCACCTCGCCGCGCTGGACTTCGATGTTGACGCCCGAGAGGGCCCGCACACCGCTGAATTCCTTCACGATGTTCGACATCTTCAGGATCTTGTCGTCTTGCACCATTGCTCCGTCTCGCTTTCCGAGCTGCAACGCTCGGTGTTGCTCTGCGCGTTCAGGCGCGAGCTGTCACGGAAGCGCGCTCGGGCTGGTGTGGGGGCACAGCCAGCCCGAGCGCGTTCCGTGTGTGTGTCGGTGACTCGTTAGAGTCCGACGTCCGATGCCTTGAGGAAGCCGCTGTCGATGAGCTTCTCCTGCACGCTGTCCTTCGTGACGACCTCGGGGTCGAGGAGGTACGAGGGGACGACCTTGACGCCGTTGTCGTAGCTCTCGGTGTCGTTGACGTCGACCTCGGTGCCGGCCTTGAGGGACTCGATCATGGCGAAGACCTGGTCGCCGAGGAGGCGGGTGTCCTTCCAGACCGTCATGGACTGCTTGTCGGCGAGGATGTTCACGACGGACGCCTTGTCGGCGTCCTGGCCCGTGAGGATCGGCCACTCGGAGCCCGGCGTGTAGCCGGCGGAGACGAGTGCCTCCGAGATGCCCTGGGCGAGGCTGTCGTTCGGCGAGAGGACGACGTCGACCTTCTTGTCGCTGTAGTTCGAGGCGAGACGGTTCTCCATCTCGTCCTGAGCGCCAGCGCTCTCCCAGCCCTGGATGCCGACGGAGGCCCAGTCGTCGTTCGATGCGGGTGCCTTGCCCGAAGCGACCTCGAGCTTGCCCTCGTCGATGTACGGCTTGAGGACGTCCCATGCGCCGGAGAAGAAGAACTTGGCGTTGTTGTCGTCGGGGCTGCCGGCGAAGGGCTCGAGGTAGAACGGGCCCGGCTGGTTCTCGAGGTCGAGCGTGTCGACGATGTACTCGCCCTGCAGCTTGCCGACCGCGTAGTTGTCGAACGTCGCGTAGTAGTCGACGTTCTCGGTGTCGTTGATGAGGCGGTCGTAGGCGATGATCGTGACGCCTTCGTCAGCCGCGTCCTGCAGCACCGGTGCGAGCACCGAGCCGTCGATGGCGGCGACGACGAGCACGTTGACTCCGGACGCGATCTGGTTCTGGATCTGCGAGATCTGCGTGTCCGGGTCGTTCTCGGCATACTGGAGGTCGGTGGTGAAGCCGGCCTCGTCGAGCTTGCTCTGGAGCTGCGCGCCGTCGTTGATCCAACGCTCGAGCTCGCGGGTCGGCATCGAGATGCCGACGCTCTCGACCTCGACTGCTGCTCCTGCTTCGCCGGTTGCTGCTGGGTCTGCTGGCGCGTCGCAGGCGGTGAGGCCGAGTGCGAGGCCTCCAACGACTGCGAGACCGAGCAACTTCTTCGTTGCTGACATGAAGGTCATTTCCTCTCTGAAATGTCTTGCCCTAAGTTGTCGCGCCAAACATATACCTACTTGGGTGCAGTTGTGCAACCCCGTTTCGGATTCGTGACAAAACTGGCGGCCGGAGGGGCCTGAGATGCATCCCAACGACAACTGAGGGTGGATCTACGACATCGGAATGCTATATGTTGCTCTCTAGAACTTATCAACGACGATATCTGGAACGGACCCTCATGCCTTTGACCCCCACCCCCGCAGACAAGTTCTCGTTCGGTCTGTGGACCGTCGGCTACAACGGCACCGACCCGTTCGGCGGCCCGACGCGCGCCGACCTCGACGTCGTGCACGTCGTCGAGAAGCTCGCCGAGGCCGGCGCCTACGGACTCACGTTCCACGACGACGACCTCTTCCCGTTCGGATCCACCGACGAGGTGCGCGACTCCCAGATCTCCCGCCTGCGCGGCGCCCTGGATGCGACGGGCCTCGTCGTTCCCATGGTCACCACGAACCTCTTCTCCGCCCCCGTCTTCAAGGACGGCGGCTTCACGTCGAACGACCGCGATGTGCGCCGCTTCGCGCTGCGCAAGGTGCTCCGCAACCTCGACCTCGCCGCCTCGCTCGGCGCCGAGACGTTCGTCATGTGGGGCGGCCGTGAGGGCGCCGAGTACGACTCCGCGAAGGACATCCGCCAGGCCCTCGAGCGCTACCGCGAGGCCGTCAACCTGCTCGGCGACTACGTCACCGACAAGGGCTACAACATCCGCTTCGCCATCGAGCCGAAGCCGAACGAGCCCCGCGGCGACATCCTCCTCCCCACGGTCGGCCACGCCCTCGCCTTCATCGAGACGCTCGAGCGTCCAGAGCTCGTCGGCGTGAACCCTGAAGTCGGACACGAGCAGATGGCTGGCCTCAACTTCGCCGCCGGCATCGCGCAGGCCCTCTACCAGGGCAAGCTCTTCCACATCGACCTCAACGGCCAGCGCGGCATCAAGTACGACCAGGACCTCGTGTTCGGTCACGGCGACCTGCAGAACGCGTTCGCGCTCGTCGACCTGCTCGAGAACGGCGGCCCCAACGGCGGCCAGACCTACACGGGCCCGCGCCACTTCGACTACAAGCCCTCGCGCACCGAGGACGAAACGGGTGTGTGGGAGTCGGCAGCGGCGAACATGCGCACCTACCTGCTCCTCAAGGAGCGCGCGGCGGCATTCCGCGCCGACCCCGAGGTGCAGGAGGCTCTCGCGGCGTCCCGCGTCGACGAGCTCTCCACCAATACGCTCGGCGAGGGCGAGACGTACGACGACTTCCTCGCCGACCGCTCCGCATACGAGGACTTCGACGCGAACGCGTACTTCAACGGCAAGGGCTTCGGCTTCGTGCGCCTGCAGCAGCTCGCGCTCGAGCACCTCATGGGCGCCCGCGGCTAGTCCCGCCCCTCGCCCGACGGACTCCCCCGTCCCCCTGACAGAGCTGTGGCGGATGCACGCACGTCCAACGACGCGCATGCATCCGCCCCAGCTCTGTCGTGCACCCCACCCCAGCACTACAGAAAGCAGACCACCATGCTCGTCGCCGGCTTCGACTCGAGTACGCAGAGCTGCAAGCTCGTCATCCGGGACGCCGTGACGGGCGAGCTCATCCGCCAGGGTCGCGCGTCGCACGCCCCCGGCACGGAGGTGGACCCGGAGAACTGGTGGGCCGCCGTCCAGGACGCGACCGCAGCGGCTGGCGGGCTCGAGGACGTCGCAGCGCTGTCCGTCGCCGGCCAGCAGCACGGCATGGTCGCGCTCGACGCCGATGGCCACGTCGTGCGCGACGCGCTGCTCTGGAACGACACGCGCAGCGCGGCTGCCGCCCGCGACCTCATCGCGGAGTTCGGGCAGGAGACGCTCGTCGAGCGCACAGGCCTCGTGCCGGTCGCCTCCTTCACCATCACGAAGCTCCGCTGGCTTCGGGATGCCGAGCCACAGAACGCCGCGCGTGTCGCCGCCGTCGCACTCCCCCACGACTGGCTCACGTGGCGGCTCCTCGGCTACGGCCCCGCCGACGAGAGCCCCCTCGGCCCCGACCTGACGAAGCTCACGACCGACCGCTCCGACGCTTCCGGAACCGGCTACTGGTCACCGTTCACCGGCGACTACGACCGCGAGCTGCTCGTCGCGGCGCTCGGCCACGACGTCATCCTCCCGCGCGTGCTCGGCCCGTCCGAGGTCGCCGGCAAGACCCCGGCTGGCGTGCTCGTCGCCGCGGGAGCCGGTGACAACGCGGGTGCCGCGCTCGGTCTCAACGCCCGCGCCGGCGACGTGGTCGTCTCCATCGGCACCTCCGGCACCGTGTTCTCGGTCGCCGAGCGGCCGGTTGTCGACCCGAACGGCGGTCTTGCGGGATTCGCCGACGCGACGGGCGAGTTCCTTCCCCTGTCCGCCACGCTCAACGCGGCGCGCGTCATCGACACGACCGCAACCGTGCTCGGCGTGGACCACGCGGAGTTCGGCCGGCTGGCCGCGTCCGCCCCCGTGGGCTCCGGCGGGCTCGCGTTCGTGCCGTACCTCGACGGCGAACGCACTCCCGACCTGCCGGACGCGACAGCATCCCTGCTCGGCATGACGCGTGGATCCTTCACACGCGAGAACCTCGCCCGCGCCGCGGTCGAGGGCATGCTCGGCAGCCTCGCACAGGCCCTCGATGCGCACCGCGCGCTCGGCGTCGACGCGAAGCGCGTCATGCTCATCGGCGGCGCCGCTCTGAGCGAGGGCGTGCGCGCCGTCGCCCCGACCCTCTTCGAGGTTCCCGTCGAGATCCCCGCGCCCGGCGAGTACGTCGCCGACGGCGCAGCCCGCCAGGCCGCCTGGATCGCGACCGGCAGCCGCCCCGACTGGCCCGTCGAGACCATCGCCCACCTGGAGCCTGCGCCTGATGCGGCGCTTCGAGCCCGGTTCGTGGCGGCCGCGGAGCTCGCGCGGGACTCCGAGGAGTCAGGCAAGGGCCTGCGTTCCGTCTGAGACATCGCGAAGGGGGCAGTGCGAGATCGCACTGCCCCCCCTCTCCTGCGTCGCCTGTCGGCTACGCCTGAATGGTCTCGACCTTCGTGCCGGTCTCGATCTCGATCTTGCGCGGCTTCGCGCGCTCGCTGACGGGAACCGTCACGGTCAGCACGCCGTGCTCGTAGCTCGCGGCGATGCGCTCGGTGTCGAGGCCCTGGCCGAGCGTGAACTGACGCAGGTAGCTGCCGCCGTTGCGCTCACGCACGAGCCACTTGGCACCCTCGGCGTTCACGGTGCTGCGCTCGGCGCGGATCGTGAGCTGCTGGCCGTCGAGGTCGACGTCGATCGAGCTGGGGTCGATGCCGGGCAGGTCGGCGGTGAGGATGTAGTGGTCGGCCTCACGGTAGAGGTCGATGGGCATCGAACGCGGACTGTTCGGTGCTCCCTGGAAAAGTCGTTCCATCTCCTGGAACGGATCGAAGACGCGTGCCATGTCGTTTTCCCTTCCTTGTACGCACCCTCACGATCGTGAGCGACTGCGGTGAACTTGAGTCGACTGGTGTCAACTTCCTTGCTCAGAAAATTAGCACTCGACCAGGCCGAGTGCCAGAAAGTTTGCTGAAAACCGCGTCAGCCGTGGGCGAACGACCCCCGTCAGTGGAAGCGGTGGTCCTGCACGGTCATGCGCGCGCCATGCTTCGGGCGCGGGTTGCCAGCCAGCTTGATGAGGCGCACGACCCGCTCGCGATGCCCCCGCCACGGCTCGAGCAGCTCCCGCATGCCGTCGTCGTCGACGTCGCAGCCCGCGAGCGCCCACCCCACCATGTTGGGGATGTGGTAGTCGCTGAAGCTCGGCGCGTCCGGGTCACCGTGTGAGCGCTGCACGGTCTCGTTTGCCGTCCACACGCCGACGCCGACAATCGAGCGGAGGCGGCGCAATGGCTCCTCAGACCCGGTTGGCAGGCTCGCCGTGCGCTCCAGCGCCGACGCGACCGTCGCGGAGCGGATGACCGTACCCGTCCGGGAGTGGTCGACGCCCGCCCGATGCCAGTCCCAGCTCGGGATGCGCCGCCACTGCTCCGGTGTGAGCGGAAGCCGCAGGTGGCGCGGCACGAGGCCGGCTGGGCCGGGCGCGGCACCCGCGTAGTCGCGGTGCAGGATGTCCCACGCTCGATGCGCCTCGAGGCCCGTGATCTTCTGCTCGATGATGGCGGCACTGAGCGCCTCGAACACCGCCCCCGACTTCGGGAGCCGGAGCCCCTCGTTGCGACGCCGCACATCCGCCAGCTCGGGAAGCGCCTCGAGGCGCAGCTCGCTCCAGTCGTCATCGCGACCAAGGAGGACCGGGGCTTCGTCGACCGCGATCTCGGCGGCCTCGCCCCACGACACGATGCGGACCCCGTCCCGCGCCTGCCGGAAGACAGTCGTCGCCCCACCCGCGAGCGCGTGCGACGTGCGCCACACGTCCCTCGAGACCGGGTGCATCCAGCAGGTCGGGTCGCGCCTGCCCCGCATGAGCGGCGACAGGGTCTGCACGACATCGACCGGCAGCGCCGGCCGATAGAGCGTCATGACCCGATCTGGCATGCGGCAAGGGTACGCAGACCCACCGACATCCGCGCCCCCTCGACGCTCGGAGCCCCGCCGCTCACCTAAAATCGACCGCATGGCTGTCCCCAAGATCGTGCTCTACTACGCCTTCGCGCCCCTCGCCGATCCGGAGGCGATCCGCCTCTGGCAGCGAGACCTCGCGGCGTCGCTGGGGCTGCGCGGGCGCATCCTGATCTCGAAGGACGGCATCAACGGCACCCTCGGCGGGGAGCTCGACGCGCTCAAGCGGTACGTGCGCACCACCCGCGAGTACGCGGCGTTCAAGGACGCCGACTACAAGTGGTCGGAGGGCACCGGCCTCGATGAGAACGGACAGAGCCTCGACTTCCCGCGCCTCAGCGTCAAGGTGCGGGACGAGATCGTGAGCTTCGGGGCGCCCGGGGAACTGGAGGTCGACGAGCACGGCGTGGTCGGCGGCGGCACCCACCTTGCCCCCGACGAGCTCCACGCACTGGTCGAGTCGCGCGACGACGTCGTCTTCTTCGACGGACGCAACGCCATCGAGGCCCAGATCGGCCGCTTCGAGGGCGCCGTCGTGCCAGAGACGGGCACAACCCGTGACTTCATCGCCGAGCTCGAGTCCGGCAAGTACGACGAGCTGAAGTCGAAGCCCGTCGTCACCTACTGCACGGGAGGCGTGCGCTGCGAGGTCCTCTCCGCGCTCATGGTGAAGCGCGGCTTCAGCGAGGTGTACCAGCTCGACGGCGGCATCGTCCGCTACGCCGAGCAGTTCGGCAACGAAGGCCTCTGGAAGGGATCGCTCGCCGTCTTCGACGCCCGCGAGCACCTCGAGTTCGGGCCGAACACCGAGATGCTCGGGCGCTGCCGAGAGTGCGCGGCGCCCACGCACCGCACGCAGAACTGCAGCGACGCCTCGTGCCGCGAGCGCTTCGTCGCCTGCGAAGACTGCGGCGCGAACGAGCTGCTCTGCGCCGAGCACCAGCTCGCGGCGGTCCCAGACAGGGCGGTTTCCTGACCGGAGGATCGGGCCAGGGCCGGGTCGGCCGCATCCGTCGCTCCTCTCGAGGCCCTGACGGACCACCTTCCGGTCGGTGACACGCCGAGCACGTGGGTGATCTTCAGACATCCCCGATCTTGGCGGCGGCGGCACACTGGAACGCGCCGGACCGCCACATTTGTGGTGACGTAGAACAAAATTGCGCGTTCGGGCGGCTCACGGCGCACAGCGGCACGCCCGCACCGCTATCGTGTGTAGCGGCAAAGAAACATTGCCGATACAAATCATCCGTAGATTCGCAGAGTGGCGAATCCTCGCTTGCAGCAATAGCAGTTCCAGAATCTCGTTCAGTCGTCGTGCCCAGCCCGACTCGCACTGGAGGTACTCCGTGCCCCTTCTCCTCAGTCCGCTTCCGCCAGCCGGATCGCGCTCAGCGACCGCCGGGCGTTCCCGGCTCACCCAAACGCACCGAATGCTCGCGGCCCTCGCGATGTCGCTCTTCGCGTTCCTCGGCGTCTTCTCGATGGCCGGACCCGCAAACGCGGAGTCCGAGCCCCCGGAGGAGTCGGCGTACTCGATCAGCGGCATCCTCAACTTCGAGAGCGAACCCGTCGAGGGCGTCTCGCTCACCGTCGAAGGCGACGGCTACACCGAGACGGTGGAGTCGGGTGAGGACGGACGCTGGCGCGTCCCCGTCCCCGGCCCCGGCAACTACACGGTGACGCTCGACACGGAGACGCTGCCGGACGGCGTGGACCTCCGCAACGAAGACGGGGCGACGGCCGAGGTCACGGAGGACGAGTGGTCGACGACCAACGTCGGTCGCCTCTTCGCGCTCGGCGAGGACACGAGGCAGAGCAGCAACTTCGGCTCGCAGCTCATCGAGCGCCTCGTCGCGGGGCTCAACTTCGGCCTGCTCATCGCGCTCGGCGCGATCGGCATCACGCTGATCTTCGGCACGACCGGGCTGAACAACTTCTCGCACGGCGAGCTGGTCACGTTCGGTGGCCTCATGGCCTGGCTCTTCTCCGTCTCCATGGGGCTCAACATCTTCGTGGCGATGATCATCGTCGTCCTCCTCGGCGCGGCCTTCGGCTGGGTTCAGGATGCGACGCTCTGGAAGCCACTGCGCAAGCGCGGCGTGCGCCTCGTGCCCGCCATGATCGTGAGCATCGGCCTCGGCCTCGCGCTGCGCTACATCTACCAGCTGTTCTTCGGCGGAGCGATCCTCCCGATGAGCTCCGTGGGTCTCAGCGGGGCCGTCGAGTTCGGCCCCGTGCGCATCACGACAGGCTCGCTGCTGAGCATGGGCATCTCGATCGTCACCCTCCTGCTCGTCGCCCTGTTCCTGACCCGCACCAGGGTCGGCAAGGCAACCAGAGCCGTCTCCGACAACCCGTCGCTCGCGAGCGCATCCGGTATCAACGTCGACCGCATCATCCGCATCGTCTGGACCACGGCAGGTGGCCTCGCCGCCCTCGCCGGCGTCATGCTCGCCCTGTACCGCCAGTCGTCGTGGGACATGGGCTTCCAGGTGCTGCTGCTGATGTTCGCCGCCGTCACCCTCGGTGGCCTCGGCTCCGCGTACGGCGCGCTCGTCGGATCGCTCGTCGTCGGCATCTTCGTCGAGCTCTCGACCCTCTTCATCCCCGCCGACCTCAAGTACGCGGCGGCGCTCCTCATCCTCATCCTGGTCCTGCTCGTCAGGCCCCAGGGCATTCTCGGCCGCCGCGAGCGAGTCGGCTAGGAGACGAACATGGACTGGTCAAACATCCTGAGCAACGCCGTCGGCGAGCTCCTCAGCCCCACCACCGCTGCCTACGCGCTCGCCGCGATCGGCCTCGGAATCCACTTCGGCTACACCGGCCTCCTCAACTTCGGTCAGGCCGCGTACATGCTGATCGGCGCGTACGCGTTCGCGATCCCGACGATCAGCCTCGGCTGGCCGCTCTGGGCCGCCGTGCTGTGCGTCATCGTGGTCTCGGTGATCTTCTCGTTCATCCTGGGTGTCCCGACACTGCGGCTGCGAGCTGACTACCTGGCCATCGTGACGATCGCCTCCGCCGAGATCCTCCGGTACATCGTGACGACGACGGGCCTCACCCCGGTCACGGGTGCCGCCAACGGCCTCAACGGCTTCAAGGGCACCTTCGCGGCGATCAACCCGATCCCGGACGGCACCTACGGCTTCGGTCCCTTCACGTACAACGCGTACGACTGGTGGACTCGCATCGTCGGCTGGGGCATCGTCCTCCTCGCGACGCTCCTCGTCTGGGCCCTCATGCGCAGCCCGTGGGGTCGCGTGGTCCGCGGCATCCGCGAGGACGAGGACGCCGTGCGCAGCCTCGGCAAGAACGTCTTCGCCTACAAGATGCAGGCCCTCATCACGGGAGGTCTCCTCGGCTCGCTGGCCGGCATCATCTTCATCCTGCCGAGAGCCGTGCAGCCCGCCAACTACACGACGGGCCTCACGTTCTTCATCTGGACGATCATGCTCCTCGGTGGAGCCGCGACGATCTTCGGCCCCATCGTGGGCGCCATGATCTTCTGGGTGGTCCTCTCCCTCACGCAGGGCGTGATCAACGGACTCATCGAATCCGGGGCGATCACCTTCCTCTCCATGACGCAGGGCGCCCAGCTCCGCTTCATCATCGTCGGAATCGCGCTCATGCTGCTGGTGGTCTTCAGACCCCAGGGCATCTTCGGAAACAAGAAGGAGCTGAGCTTCAGTGCCTGAGCAGACGAGCCCCCCAGCGGGCATCCTCCCCACCCACGAGTTCGTCGACGGCAAGGTCGGACCCGGCTGCAAGAAGGTCGACCCGATCGTCATCGCCGACGGCGTCACCCGCCAGTTCGGCGGCAACACGGCAGTGGATGTGCAGCACCTAGAGATCCCGCGCGGCAAGATCACCGCGCTCATCGGTCCGAACGGCGCCGGCAAGACGACCATGTTCAACCTGCTGACGGGCTTCGACAAGCCGAACACAGGCACCTGGTCGTTCGACGGCACCTCGCTCGCAAACGTGCCAGCCTTCAAGGTCGCGCGCTCCGGCATGGTCCGCACCTTCCAGCTCACGAAGTCGCTCGGGCGCATGACGGTGCTCGACAACATGCTGCTCGGCGCCGACCAGCAGGGCGGCGAGGGCATGCTGCGCGCGCTCTTCAAGCCGCTGTGGCGCGAGCGCGAGACCGAGATCACGGCGAAGGCAGACGAGCTCCTTGCTCGCTTCAAGCTCGACGCGAAGCGCGAAGACTACGCGGCGTCCCTCTCGGGCGGACAGCGCAAGCTGCTCGAGATGGCCCGCGCGCTCATGAGCAGCCCCAAGCTCATCATGCTCGACGAGCCAATGGCCGGCGTCAACCCGGCGCTCGTGCAGTCGCTGCTCGGCCACGTCAAGGAGCTCAAGAACGACGGCACCACGGTGCTGTTCGTCGAGCACGACATGCACATGGTCACCAACATCTCCGACTGGGTCGTCGTCATGGCCGAGGGCCAGATCGTCGCAGAGGGCCCACCCGAGACGGTCATGAAGGACCAGGCCGTCATCGACGCGTACCTCGGCGCGCACCACGACCAGGACCTCGGCGACCTCGACATCAAGGAACTGGAAGTCGAGCGCATCGCCGAGGAACAAGGCGTCGAGGCGGCCGCCGAGTACGAGGCCGAGGTGCTCGGGACGACCTCGATCGCCGAGGAGATCGCCGAGACCAAGGCCGAGACGAAGGAGAGTGACGGCAAATGAGCGAGACGCAGCCCACCGCATCCGCTGCACCGGCATCGACCGCGCCGCGAGGCGACGCAGTGCTGTCCACCATCGACCTCGTCGGCGGCTACCTGCCCGGCGTGAACATCCTCAACGGATGCTCGATCGACGCCTACCCCGGTGAGCTCATCGGCATCATCGGCCCCAACGGAGCCGGCAAGTCGACGGTGCTCAAGGCCATCTTCGGGCAGATCAAGATCCGCGGCGGCAGCGTCATGCTGAAGGGCGAGGACATCACCGGCCTGCGCGCCGACAAGCTCGTCGCCAAGGGCGTCGGCCTCGTGCCGCAGAACAACAACGTCTTCCCGTCGCTCACCATCGAGGAGAACCTCGAGATGGGGCTCTTCCTGCGACCCAAGGTCTTCAACGAGCGCTTCGAGTTCGTCGCCGACCTCTTCCCCGAGCTGGGGAAGCGTCGCAAGCAGCGCGCCAGCTCGCTCTCCGGCGGTGAGCGCCAGATGGTGGCCATGGCCCGCGCCCTCATGATGGACCCGTCGGTGCTGCTGCTCGACGAGCCCTCCGCGGGCCTCTCACCAGTGCGCCAGGACGAGACGTTCCTGCGCGTGCGCCAGATCAACCGCGCTGGCGTCTCGGTCATCATGGTCGAGCAGAACGCACGCCGCTGCCTGCAGATCTGCGACCGCGCCTACGTGCTCGACCAGGGCAAGGACGCGTACACGGGAACCGGCCGCGAGCTGCTCAACGACCCGAAGGTCATCGCCCTCTACCTCGGCACCCTCGCCGCGGACGAACAGGCGAAGGACGGCGACGCGGCCCACTAGCCGCCAGCATCCACGGCAGACGGGCGGGGAGGCCTCCAGCAGACGCGCTGGGACCTCCCCGCCCTTCTGCGTGCGCGCCGCGAGCCCCTGCGCACCCCACCGAACCCCACCGCTGCCAGTCGAAGTGCCCCTCCCCGCGCTGCTTTTTGATCGCTGCCAGCCAAAGCGCCCAATCCAGCACCCCAGAGGGGTCACTTGACTGGCAGCGACCGCAAGAATCGCGCTGCACCACCGGGCCCCCGAGGCCATGCGGGCCGGACGGGCGAGCGGAACCCGAAACCGCACCTGCCGCGCATCCACACCCCATCGCTGCCAGCCAAAGCGCCCATTCCAGCACCCCAGAAGGGCCACTTGACCGGCAGCGACCGCAAGAATCGCGCTGCACCAGCGGGCCCCCGAGGCCATGCGGGCCGGACGGTCGGGTGAGCGGATGCACCTCCTGGGCACACGGAAGGGCCCGGGATGCGTGCATCCCGGGCCCTCGTTCAGCGAGTCAGCTTAGAGCTGGCCAGCCTCTTCTCCGATGTTGGAGTAGGTGTTGCCGCTGCCGTACTGGTAGATGCCGATCGTGGCCTCTGACGGGTCGCCGTTCTCGTCGAACGAGATCGGGCCGGAGACGCCGTCGTAGTCGATGTCGGTGCCAGCTTCGAGGAGCGTGACGCAGTCGGCGTAGGTGGTGCACTTCTCACCATCGACGGAGACCTTCTGCATGTTGTCCTTGATGGTGGTCGGGTCAGCTGCCCCACCGGCCTGCGCCGCGAGGGCAGCGAGGATGACGGCGTCGTACGACTCAGCGCCGTACGTGTAGTCCTTCAGGTCGGGGTCGATGCCGAGGAGCTTCGCGCGGAAGTCGTCGGAGGCGACGACGCCGGGGATGGTGCCCTTGGCGCAGTTCAGCGTGCCCTCTTCGAAGTCAGCGGAGTAGTCGGCCATGTTGCCGTCGACCATGTACAGCTTGTCGGCGGGGAAGCCCTTGGTGCCGATGAGCTGCGGGACGATGGTCGCCGTCTGGTCGAACGCGACGAGCGCGATCGCGTCGGGGTCGGCTGCCGTGACGGCGTCGATCTGTGCCGAGAACTGGCTGTCGCCCTCGTTGAAGGCCTCAGAGGCGACGACCTCGCCGCCAGCGGCCTCGACGGCCGTGGTGATGCTCTCGGACAGGCCCGAGCCGTACGCGTCGTTCAGGTAGATGATGCCGACGGATGCGTTGCCGTCGTTGACGATCGTGTTTCCGTTGACGCGGCCCTGGAGGATGTCCGAGGGGGCGGTGCGGAAGTAGAAGCCGTTGTCTGCGTACGTGGAGAACTCGGCCGACGTGTTGGCCGGGGAGATCTGCACGACGCCCGCGCCGGTGATCTGGTCGATGACCGTCATCGAGACGCCGGACGATGCGGCGCCGACGATGGCGGACACATTCTGGCTGAGGAGGTCGGTGACCGACTGCGTGGCGATGTCGGTCGACGTGTCACCAGAGTCGCGGTGGACGACGCTGATGTTGCCGCCGAGCACGCCGGACGGCGATGCGTTGATCTCGGCGACGGCGAGGTCGACGCCCGCGATCTCGGGCGGGCCGAGGAAGGCGAGGGTTCCGGTCTGCGGAAGCAGCGAGCCGATCTTGAGCGCTTCGGAGCGCTCCTGAGCGGTCGGGGCTTCGACGGGCGAGACCTCGGTTACGGTCTCAGCCGTGTCCGGGCCACAGACTGCGGCAGCGGCGTCGCCGTCCGCGGCTGGTTCGCCACCATCTGTCGTCGAAGAGCACGCGGCCAGCATGAACACGCCGACGCTCATGGCGGCGATTCCTGTGGTGATGCGCAGCTTCCTGGAGGGAGACGACTTGGCAAGGTTACTCATGGTGCTCCTTTATACGTAAGCAGAGAGCGAGCGCCGCGCAGCGGCGCCCGGATCTCAAGTTAGCCGCGGCACTGCGACGAACTGATTCATGCTTGTTACGAGCGAGTAAATCATGAGTGGGGGCTCGATGTGTATTTCACCATCGGGACATGGGGAATGTCGTCCTCGATGAAGGTGTCGCCGCACCGTTCGAAGCCGAATCGCGCGTACCAGGCTTCGAGGTGCGCCTGCCCGTTGAGGGCCGCCCCGACCCCCTCGCTGTCGGCGATCTCGATGAGGTGACGGATGATCTGGGCCGAGTATCCGAGGCCCCTTGAGTTCTCGGCGGTGACGACTCTGCCGATCGCGCGCGCGTCGGTCGGGAGGTGCTCGTCCGGCCAGCCGAGCGGCAGCAGGCGCGCGTAGCTGTAGGGGTAGAGGGGGTCGTCGCCGACGAACGCGTGCTGGGTGCCCTCTGCGAAGTCGGCGGTGTCAGGGTCGAGATAGACGCAGTCCTGCTCGACGACGAAGATGCTCGAGCGCAGGTGCAGGATGCCCCACAGCTCGGCCGCGCTGAGTTCGGGGAAGGTGCGAACCGTGATCATGTCAGCCAGTGTCGCAGAGGTGGAGTTCGGAGACTGGCCACCTACGATGGCGCCATGGTTCGCGGATACCTGACGACGAAGTCCACTGACGCGGCGGGCAAGCCTCGCATCGATGTCGCGTTCGACGAGCTCGACGATGAGCTCTTCGGCGGCGGTCACCTGCGGCGAGACCAGGTGCTGGTCGACGTCGCCTATACGAGCCTCAACTACAAGGACGCGTTGCTGCTCGCGGGGAAGCCCGGCGTGAGCCGGGCGGATGTGCTTGTCCCCGGCATCGACGTCGTCGGGGTCGTGCGCGAGTCCCGCACCCAGAACTTCGTGCCCGGCGATCGAGTGGTGCTGAACGGCGCTGGCCTCGGCGAGACCCGGCACGGTGGCCTCGCCGAAGTGTGCCTCGTGGACGACGAGTCCCTCATCCACCTGCCGGAGGCGATGTCGCTGATCGACGGTGCTGCGATCGGCACGGCCGGTTACACAGCGATGCTCTCGGTGCTCGCACTGGAGAAGCAGGTCGAGCCTGGTGATGGCGACGTGCTCGTGACCGGCGCGGCCGGCGGGGTGGGCAGCGTCGCGATCGCGTTGCTGGCGGGCCTCGGCTACCGGGTGGTGGCCTCCACGGGCCGCGGGGACGAGGAGGGTGACTACCTGCGGAGGCTCGGCGCGGCCGAGATCATCGACCGGCGCGAGCTGTCGGATGCGGTGGGCAAGCCGTTGCAGACCGAACGCTGGGCGGGCGCCGTCGACGCGGTCGGCTCCACGACACTCGCCAACGTGCTCGCCCAGACGAGACGCGAGGGGATCGTCACCTCATGCGGCCTCGCACAGGGCACCGACCTGCCGACGACGGTGATGCCGTTCATCCTCAGGGGCGTGACGTTGCGAGGAATCAACTCGGTGGTGCAGAGCGTCGAGGTGCGGGCGGAGGCGTGGAACCGGCTCCTCGAGCTCGACAGTGAGCTGCTGGAGTCGATGACGGAGGTCATCGCCCTGGAAGAGGCGCTCGACCACGCGCAGCCCATCCTGGACGGCAAGGTGCGTGGCAGGACGGTTGTGCGCGTCCGCGGCGACCTGTGACCCGTTCGGCCCACTTCGGGGCCATAGACCCTGGGCGAGGATCAGCTCGAGCGTGCCGGTTCGAGGTTCTCTGACGCCCACGTGCCGAGCTGCTTGAGCACCGGGATGAGGCGCTGGCCTGCCGTCGTGAGCTCGTAGCTGACCGAGACAGGCGGCCCGTTGCTGACGGTTCGTTCCACGAGGCCCGCGGCCGCGAGCTCGCTGAGACGATCGGAGAGAACGGCGTCGCTGATGCCGGTCACAGCGCGGCGCAGGGCGACGAAGGTTAGCGGCTGCGAGCCGAGCACGTCGATGATCATGCCGTTCCAGCGCTTGCCGAGCAGGGTGAAGGCAAGCGAGATGGCGCCGTCGCACGCTGCCGCGCTGTGCACCTGCACGTTCTCTGCCATGCCGTCAGTGTACCCGTGCTAACCTCCACAGAGTCGCTCTGGTTTTCAGAGTGACTCTGTGAATCAGATTGGAGCACCATGTCCCTGCTGCGTATCGACGCGAGCCTCATGCCCGCCACCTCCGCGAGCCGTGCGCTCGGCGACCTCGTCGAGGCCGAATGGGTTGCAGCCCACCCCGATTCCGTCGTGACCCGCCGCAACCTCGTCGACTCCCCCATCCCCGCCGACGCCTGGCAGAACGCCGTCTACGCAGGCTTCACCCCGGAAGAGGACCGCACCGAGGAGCAGCGCGCCGCTGTCGCCCTCGCCACGCAGCTGGCCGACGAGCTCATCGACGCCGACGCCCTGCTCTTCACCGTCCCCCTCTACAACTACGGCGTCTCCCAGCACTTCAAGCTCTGGTTCGACCTCGCCTACACAGACCCGCGCATCAACCCGGGCAGCACGACCCTCAACGGCAAGCCGGCGACGCTCGCGACCGTCCTCGGTGGCAACTACGACGAAGGCACCCCGAAGGCCGGCTGGGACCACTCCACGCCGTACCTCACGCGTCTGCTCGAGGACGTCTGGGGTCTTGACCTCCGCGTCGTCCAGCGCCCCTTCACGCTCGTCGGCGTGAACCCGGCACTCGACCAGTTCGCTGACCTCGCCGCCGACCTCAAGTCGGACGCCGAGACGAAGGCAACCCAGTCCGGGCGTGAGCTCGCCGAGCTTCGTGGCAAGGCCGACGCGGCCTAAGCAGCGCATCCGCCCTGCCAGGCCCCCGGCCAGGCAGACCCCGGGCCTCGCTCACCGAGTGGCCTCTTTCGGGATGGGTTTCGCGTTTCGGGATGGGGTGCACCCCATCCCGAAGCGAGCAACCCATCCCGAAACGCGCTTCAGGGACGGGCTCAGCTGGCGACGTGGTGCGCTTTCCGGCGCTCCGCGAGCTTCTCGAACCAGCCGTTGACGAGCTGCGCGAGCACGCCGAGAGCGATGGCGGTGACCACGGCGAGCGCCATCATGAGGAGCGGGTTGCTCTGACTCCACGAGCCGAACGCCGCGCCGATGAGCACCGCGTAGCCGACCCACACGGCGCTGGCCAGCACGGAGAGCGGCAGGAACCGCGGCATGGGCATGCGGGCGTCGGATGCGGCGAGCACGGTCGCGATGCGGCCCATCGGCAGGAGCCTGACCGTCACCATGACCCACTTCGGCCGGGTCTTGAGCTGGTCGCCGACCCGTGTGCGCACGGCGGTGAGCCGTCGCCCGTTCATCCAACTCCATTTGCCGAAGCCGATGCCTCGCGCGAGCCAGTACGTGCCGATGTCGCCCAGCACCATGCCGGCGACGCAGAAGACGAAGAGGCCGAACAGGTTGATGAGCGCCGTCCAGCCCTGATCCCCGGCCGTCAGCGCGGAGAGCGCGACGACCAGCGACTGGCTGGGCAGGAACGTGACGACGCCGCCGATGAGCAGCACGAGCGCGGCCACCGCGAAGCTCCACCCGGAGCCGCGGAGGCCGAGCACCCACTCCGAGAGCTCTTCCACGCGCCCCTACTCTGGCGCCACGGCGTCTGCCGCGGCCTTCGCTGCGGCGGGCAGCGCCGCGAGGACTCGCTCGATGGCCGCGTCATCGTGGGCAGCCGACACGAACCACGCCTCGAACACGCTCGGCGGCAGGTTGACCCCCGCGTCGAGCATGGCGGCGAAGAACGGCGGGTAGCGCCAGGCTTCCTGGCGCTTGACCTCGTCTTCGTTGCGCGGGCCTCCTCCGGTGCCGGTCCAGCCGAGCGCCGCGCCGTCGCCGAAGGTGAAGCTGAAGAGGTTGCCGACGTTCTGCACCGAATGGGCGACGCCAGCGGCGCTGAGCGCCTCGGAGGTGGCGGCGCGGATGCGTTCAGCGGCCGCGTCGACCCGTGCGTACACGTCGGCGTCGGCAAGCGCGAGCGTCGCGATGCCGGCCGCAACCGCAACCGGGTTCCCCGAGAGGGTGCCCGCCTGGTAAACGGGGCCCTGAGGGGCGAGGTGGCTCATGATCTCGCGTGAGCCGCCGAGCGCCGCGACGGGCATGCCGCCGCCGATGACCTTGCCGTACGTGTAGAGGTCGGCCTGCCACCCCCCTGAGGCCTCGCTCTTCTGCTCCTCGCCCCACCAGCCGGCAGGGCCCGTGCGGAAGCCCGTGAGCACCTCGTCGCAGACGAGCAGTGCACCCTCGGCCGAGCAGAGCTCTGCGAGCGCGCGGTTGAAGCCGGGCTCAGGCGGCACGACGCCCATGTTGGCGGGCGACGCCTCCGTGATGACGGCGGCGATCTCGCCCGGATGCTCGGTGAACGCGGCACGCACGGCGTCGAGGTCGTTGAACGGCACGACGATGGTCTGCGACGTGATGGCCTCTGGCACCCCGGCAGAACCGGGGAGCGCGAGCGTCGCGAGCCCAGAACCGGCCGCCGCGAGGAGACCGTCGGAGTGCCCGTGATAGCAGCCGGCGAACTTCACGATGAGGTCGCGGCCCGTGTACCCGCGAGCGAGGCGAAGCGCCGTCATGGTCGCTTCCGTGCCCGTCGAGACGAGACGCACCTGCTCGATGGGGGCGATGCGCTCGACGACCAGCTCTGCGAGCTGGGTCTCAGCCGGAGTCGGCGCGCCGAACGAGAGCCCGCGGGCCGCGGCGTCCTGCACGGCGGCGACGACCGCCGGGTGCGCGTGCCCGAGCAGCATGGGGCCCCATCCGCTGACGAGGTCGACGTACTCGTTGCCGTCGACGTCGGTCAGGTACGGGCCCGTGGCCGAAGCTGCGAAGGGAGGGGTGCCGCCGACCGAGCCGTAGGCGCGGACCGGGGAGTTCACACCGCCCGGAGTGACGTCGAGGGAGCGGGCGAACAGGGCTGCTGAGGCTGCGTGGTTCATCGTGCGTCCACTCTGCCATGGGCCGCCGACACTCCAGTGCCCGCCTGCAGGTTCAGGGTGCGGGCGAGCTCGCTCGCGTAGTAGGTGAGCACGGCGTCGGCCCCAGCGCGGCGGATGGAGGTGATGGATTCGGCGATCGCGCGGTCGCGGTCGATCCAGCCGTTCGCGGCGGCCGCCTCGATCATGGCGTACTCGCCGCTGACCTGATACGCCCAGACGGGAACGATCGACTCCGCGGCGACGTCGGCGAGCACGTCGAGGTACGAGCCCGCAGGCTTCACCATGACCACATCCGCGCCCTCGTCGATGTCGATGAGCGCCTCGCGCATGCCCTCGCGACGGTTCGCCGGGTCGAGCTGGTAGGTGCGGCGGTCGCCCTGGAGCTGCGAGTCGACGGCTTCGCGGAATGGGCCGTAGAAGGCGGACGCGTACTTCGCCGAGTAGGCGACGATCGCGACGTCGGTGTGCCCGGCCGCGTCGAGGGCCGCGCGCGCGCTGGCGACCTGGCCGTCCATCATCCCGGACATGCCGAGCATCGCGGCGCCCGCGTCTGCCTGAGCGATCGCCATCGCGTCGTAGCGTTCGAGCGTCGCGTCGTTGTCGACTCGGCCGGCGGCATCCAGCACCCCGCAATGCCCGTGGTCGGTGAACTCGTCGAGGCAGAGGTCCGTCTGCACGACGATGGCATCCCCGAACTCCTCCGCGAGCACATGCGCCGCGACGTTGAGGATGCCGTTCGGGTCGGTGGCGCCCGAACCGACCGCGTCACGTGTCTCCGGCACGCCGAAGAGCATGACCCCGCCCACACCGAGCCCCGCCGCCTCATCGACGACGCGACGGAGCGAGTCGAGCGAATGCTGCTGCACGCCGGGCATCGACGAGATGTCGATGGGCTCGCTGACCCCCTCGCGCACGAACAGGGGCAGGATGAGGTCGTTCGGGTGCACTCGCACCTCGCGCACCTGGCGGCGCACGGCGTCGCTCTGGCGCAGACGGCGGGGCCTGCGGCTTGGGGAGATCATGCGATCGTGTCCTTCCTCAACGTTCAGCGTCGGATTCGCGACCGCGATCCGACCCTGCATTCATTCCGATTCCGGCGCCGCGCTGCGATCGGGCAGCTCAGCGGTCACCGGGAGTCTGACCGCGGCCCTCGTCGAGCGCGGGGATGTCTTCCTTCGGCACGGGCTGGTTGTCGTGCTCGGCCTGCAGCTCGGCCTCGAACGCTCGGACCGCCTTGAGATCGATGGCCTCGGTCACTGGCATGTCGCTGCCGCTGGCGAGCCACTCGAGGCCGTCGAGGAGCGACGCGACCGATCGCTGCTTCGCGACGACGTCGACGCGGAGGCCGAGCTGCCTGGCGTCCTTCGCGGTGCGCGGGCCGATCGCTGCGATGTAGATCTCGTCGGGGATGGGCGAGAACTGCTTGTCGACCTGCTCGGCCACGGATCCGCTCGTCACGAGGATCGCCCGGATCCGGCTGTTCCGGATGTCGTACTGGATGCTCTCCGCGGCGGGCACGCCCACCGTGCGGTACGCGACGACGGAGTCGACGAGGTGCCCGCGCCTCGCGAGCCCTTCTGCCAGCGTGGGACGTGCGACCTCCGAACGCAGCCAGAGCACGGAGATGGGAGGCTGGTGGCGCGCCGCCTCGGCCCACTCGAGCAGCAGGCCCTTGGCGGAGTTGTCGTGCGTGGGGACGAAGTCGACTCGGTAGCCGGCCGTCGTGAGCGAGGCGGCCGTCGTCTCCCCCACTGCCGCGATGAGCGTGTGGTCCGGCACCTTCACGCCGAGCGAGTGCATGACGTCCGCCGCGGTGGCGCTCGTAACGGCCACCCAGTTGTAGTGACCGCTCTCGAGCAGTCGGATCTTCTCGGCCAGCACCCTCGAATCGCTCTCGTTGGGGCTCGCGAAGTTGATGAGGGGGGCGGTGATCGGGAAGGCGGAGCGGGCTCGAACAGCTTCGGCCACGTCGCCACCCCAGACGCCTCCACGAGGAACGAGGATCTTCCAGCCCTTCAGCGGTGCATCCATCGTGGCTCCTCCGTTCAGGCCATCAGCGCGAGCGCACCCTGATCGAAGAGGTCCGTCGAGATGAGCGTGACCAGTTCTGCCTGGGCGGCATCGAGTGCGCGGGGGTCGGAGACCTCCACGGCACGTCTGCTGGACACCCGCGAAGATCCGTCTACTGCATACACGGTAGCCCACGCCTCGAGCTTTCCGTCGGCGTATCGCGCGGAGGCGCCGACGGGGGCGGCGCAACCGGCCTCGAGTGTCGCGAGAATGCCGCGTTCGACGAGGACCGCAGCGCGCGCCGTCGGGTCGTCGAGCTGGGAGACGCCGGCAGGAGTTTCGCCGTCGCGAACTTCGATGCCGAGGCATCCCTGGCCTGGGGCGTTCGGGAAGGTCTCGAGGTCGAAGCGCTCGGTGATCGCCGCCGCGAACCCGAGGCGCTCCAGGCCCGCGGCTGCGAGCACCACGGCGTCGAGCTCACCGTCGGTCACGAAGCGGAGTCGCCGCTCGACGTTGCCTCTGATGTCGCGGATCTCGAGGTCTGGCCGCAGTGTCAGCAGCTGCGCCACGCGACGTGGCGAGCCGGTGCCGACCTTCGCGCCGTGCGGCAGCTGCTCGAGGGTCAGACCGGATGCGCCGCCGAGCGAGCAGAGCGCGTCGCGCTGGTCTTCCCGCACCGGGTAGGCAGCGACGGTGAGACCGGGGGCCTTGGCCGTCGGGAGGTCTTTCAGGGAGTGGACGACGAGGTCGCATTCACCTGCGAGGAGCGCGTCGCGGAGTTCACTCGCGAACACTCCCGTGCCGCCGAGCGACGAGAGCGCCGCGCGGGTCACGTCGCCGTGTGTCGTCACGCGCACGAGCTCGGTCGGCTCGCCCGTGATGCGTTCGAGCTCCCGCGCCATGGTCGAGGTCTGCGCGACCGCCAGGGCGCTGCCCCTCGTGCCGATCCGGAGCGTCACGGCAGGAGTCCGGACACCGCCGGCTTGAAGCCGAGGCGCTTGTTCGCGCAGCAGCCGGGGCGGCACACGTCGAACCAGGGGCCGATGGTGGTCATCGCCGGTCGCTCTCCGACGGGGATCGCGTCGCGACGTTCGAGGACGAGGTCGACGAGGCCCTCGACGTACTTGGCGTGGATGCCGGGCGTGGGGGTCCTGCGGAACGCGAGTCCCGCATCCGCCGCGGAGTCCTTCGCCTCGTTGTCGAGGTCCCAGAGCACCTCCATGTGGTCGGAGACGAAGCCGATCGGCACGACGACAACCGCCTTGACGCCCTTCGAGGGGAGCTCCTCGATGACGTCGTTGATGTCGGGTTCGAGCCAGGGCTGCGAGGGCGGTCCGGAGCGCGACTGGTAGACGAGCTGCCAGGAGAGCTGCTCCGGCACCCGGCCGGCGAGCGTGGTGTCCTCGATGAGCTCACGCTGCGCCGCAAGGGCGACGACCTCGGCGACAGCGAGGTGCTGAGCTGCGTACGCGCCGCTCTCGCCGAAGCCGGCGCCGGGAGGGCCCGAGTTCTCGGCGTCTGCCATGGGCACCGAGTGCGTCGTGAAGAGCACCTCGACCTCGGTGGCGAGGTCGAGTTCGCTGTGCTCCTGCGCGAGGCTGAGCACCGCGTCGCGGACACCCTCGATGAAGGGCGCCACGAATCCGGGGTGGTCGAAGAAGGCGCGCACCTTGTCGATGGTCAGCTGACCGCCGAGGCCCGAGTCCTCGAGCGCATCCGCGAAGTCCTCGCGGTACTGACGGCAGCTCGAGAATGACGAGTAGGCGCTCGTGGCGATCGCGATGAGCGTCGAGCAGCCCGCCTCGCGGGCATCGAGGAGCACGTCGTTGAAGTACGGTTCGGAGTTGCGATTGCCCCAGAAGACGGGCAGGTCGATGCCGCGGCGCTCGAGCTCGCGCTCGATGGACGCCTTCAGCTGGCGGTTCTGCTCGTTGATGGGGCTCACGCCGCCGTAGTGGCGGTAGTGGTGGGCGACCTCCTCGAGGCGCTCGTCCGGGATGCCGCGACCGGCCGTGACGTTGCGCAGGAACGGGATGACCTCGTCCTGCCCCTCAGGTCCGCCGAAGGAGGCGAGCAGGATGCCGTCGTACGCGACGGGCTCGGTCGTGTGCTCCGGCCCGAACCTGGCGGCGTCGGATGCTGCGCTGACGGCCGCGTTGACCTCGACGCGCGTGAACGTCGCGGGGTTGGGCTTGCGTCCGGGAGTGCGCTCGCCGGTCTGCCGCGGGGCGACGTCGGTCACTGCAGCACCTCGACGATCTCGGAGGTCTGCACGAAGCGACCCGTGTAGAACGGCACCTCTTCGCGCACGTGCCTCCGAGCGTCCGTCTGGCGCAGATCGCGCATCATGTCGACGAGGTTGAGCAGGTTGTCGTCCTCGAGGGCGAGCAGCCACTCGTAGTCGCTGATGCCGAAGGCCGCGACCGTGTTGGTGAGCGTCGACGTGTAGGACGAGCCTGCGCGCCCGTGCTCGGCGAGCATCTGGCGACGCTCATCCTCTGGAAGCAGGTACCACTCGTAGGAGCGCACGAACGGGTACACGGTGACCCACTGGCGCGGCTCCTTGCCGAGCATGTACGCGGGCATGTGGCGTGCGCTGAACTCCGCCGCGCGGTGCACGCCCACGATCTGCCACGACGGGGTGAGCGGTGCGATGAGCTCGCTGCGGCGGATCTGTCGAAGACCCCACTGCAGGCTCTCCGGCGCCTCGCCGTGCAGCCACACCATGAGCTCGCCGTCGTGTCGGAACCCGGAGACGTCGTAGAAGCCGCGAACCTTGACGCCGTTCTCTGCGAGCTCGGCCACGATGCCATCGAGCTCGTCGACGGCCTTGATGGCGTCTCGCCCTGAGAGCACGAGCTCGTTGAGGGTCTCGCGACGGAACACGGAGATCATCGTGTACTCCGTGAGCGTCGTGCCCCCACCCTGCTCTTCATTGCCCGCTTGCGCTTCTGGAGCGGCCTGGTCTGCCTGCTCTGCGGGGACTGCTGACGTTGCATTGGGCTCGGCCGCGTAAGCCGGGACCTCGTTCGAGTGGGTCATGGTCCTATTCTACGAAATGTCGAGGAATGATTCGGGGTGCGCGTGACGAGCGCCGGACAGCTCAGCGCGAGCGGCGGTACAGCGTGACGGCGGCCGTGATGCCGCCGGCCACGACAACCGCTGCACCGGTCGCGAGACCCGCGAGCAGCAGCGGATTGTCTTCCTTCAGGCGCTGGATGCTGTGCCGCGTGGAGTTGAGGAGCTCGCGACCGCGGATGCGCGGGTCGACCTTCACCTCGATCGCGTCGAGCGTCGCCGCCAGCTCGCGCCGGGTCTTCTCGATATCGGCCTTCAGCTGGCCGTCGTTGCGCTTGTCTTCCTTCTTCGCGAGGGTCGCCTCGCCGTTCTGCTCACTCATACTGTCCGAGCCCCTTCACTGCGTTGACATCCTGCTTGACGCTGGCGATCGTTCGCTCCGGCGCGAGCTTGCCCGCGCGCTTGAGCGCGACGTAGCCGGCGAGGCCGAGCACGATGACGAGCAGCAGGAACGCGCCTGCCACGATGAGCGCGGAGAGCCACGGCGCGAAGACCGTGTTGAGCCCGAGGACGGCAGCGGTCACGAGCACTGCCCACAGGGTGAGCGCGAAGAACGCCGCGGCGGCGAACAGGCCGACCGCGATGCCGTACTTCGTGCCCGTCGAGATGAGCTCCCGCTTGCCCTGCTCGACCTCGTCGCGCACGAGCTTCGTGAGGAGCTTCGGGACGTCGGTCACGAGCGTGCCGAGGCTCGCCCTCGACTTCGGGTTGGCCCTCGTGCGGCCGATGCCGGGGAAGGGCCCGCGGATCGGCGTCTTTTCTGACGACTCAGACATGAGTGTGTCGCTCTCTGCTGGGAGTGCTGGTTAGGATGCGTCGCTGCTCGGGTTGCCGACCGTGCCGGTGGGGGCCGGTGGCTTCGACTTCGAGGAGGAGCCCTTCTTGCCGTTGTCCTTGACCGCCTTCGTGACCTGCGCGGTCACGAGCTTCGCGCCGCTGACGGCCGCGTCTGCGACCTTCGGAGCGAGCTTGCGGGAGATCTCGTCGACCTCGGCGCGCTTGGCGCGGACGAGCTTGGTGTCCCAGACCGTGTGCGCGACCGAGGAGATCTGCTCATAGCGCTTGCGTCCCGCGCGAGCCCCGAGGACGTACCCGGCACCGAGGCCAAGCACAAACACGAACTTCTTCATGAAAACTCCTATCGTTCGCCGGTGCGCCCGCGACCGGTCGATCGGGCGCTGTGAAGCCACGAATCAAGCCTAGCCCCGCTCGGCATCTCAACTCGCGCTAAGCCTGTGCGTCCGCGGGGAACAGCCCGTCGACCGCACGGAGCACACCGGGCACGACGCTCGCGAGCCCCGTGCCGTCGATCCAGGTGCCCGCGAGCGCGAGACCGACCGACGCCTCCGCCGCCGAGCGTGCGCCGCGCAGCGTCTCAGCGCGGCCGAGCCGTGCCGCAGGAGCTGGAAGATGCCACACCTGCCTCGCCATGGCCACGACATCGTCGGCGGCGATGGCGGTTCCGAGCAGGCGACCGGCGTCGGCGCAGGCGAGGGCGAGAAGCTGATCGTCGTCGAGTCCACCGGTGAGCGGCTCGGCTCCCCCGCTCACCTCGGGGCCGTACGAGAGGCGGAGCACGTGCATCCCCGCGCCTGCCGCCGCCTCCTGCCAGGCCCACTTCGCGGTGACGTGGGTGAGCGCCTTCGCGCGGATGCTCGTGCTCGGGTCGCCGACGAGCACTCCGGTTCCA
Source organism: Pseudoclavibacter sp. JAI123 (assembly GCF_013409665.1). Lineage (NCBI taxonomy): Bacteria > Bacillati > Actinomycetota > Actinomycetes > Micrococcales > Microbacteriaceae > Pseudoclavibacter > Pseudoclavibacter sp. JAI123. The sequence goes on from NZ_JACCCM010000001.1 coordinate 147,164, forward strand.
CGCGGTCGGGCATCGAGCTGCGGGGCGCGGACGAGCAGGGCGACGACCTCGGCCGGCACGGGGCGTTCGCCCGGTGACGCCGGCTGCGATGTCGGGACGGCGATCGTCGACAGAATGCGCTGCACCAGCACGCTCGCCCCGTCTTCGAGCTCCACGCTCCAGGACTCGTCGCCGGAAGACAGCCCCGCGTGCTCCTGCACGGCCACGACGCGCGTGCCGAGGCGCACCTCGACGCCGAGCTCGGCGAGCTCGCGCTCGAGCAGCGCCACGACCCGGTGCATCCCGCCTGTGACGGTGCGCACGGCAGCACCCGGGGGCGCGCTCTTGCGCAGCGCGGCGACGGCGCCTGCGAGAGAGCCGTGCTCGAGGAGGCGATCGGCGAGGCCGGGGACGAGCACTCGGTGGTCGAGGTCCGAAGGGTCGAGCGAGTAGACGCCGCGAGTGACCGGCGCCACGAGCCTTCCGAGCACGATCGGCCCCATACGGGCGAGGACCAGCGCCTCGAGGTTGCGCGCGTCGGCACCGATCTCCGGATCGAGCCGCCGATCGCGCTCGAGCTCGGCGATGCCTGCGTCTCCGACCGCCGCGTGCACGGCCGCCCGAGCCTCGGCGTCGAGCAGCGACGCCTCGCCGGGAATCCCGAGAAGTCCCCCCGCCGGCATGGGCGCGGCCGTGCCGTCTGTCACCACCCAGGATCCGAGCGCGCGCGGCTCGGCGACGTCGTCGAGCATCCCGAGCTCCTGGAGGAGCGCCGCGAAGGCGCCACCCTTCGTCGCGAACGCCTCAGCGCCGATATCGATCGGCAGGTCGCCGAGGTGGGCACGGCGGATCATTCCGCCGAGCTGGTCTCCGGCCTCGACCAGAAGCACCCGGACGCCGCGGCTCGCGGCTCGCCTCGCGGCGAGCATCCCGGCGATGCCCCCGCCGACGACGAGGAGTTCGGGCTGCTCCGAGTGTCGCTGGTTCACTCGACCCGACCGCCATTCGGCAGCGAGTGCGCGAACTCCACGAGTCCGGTCAGGACGGCAGGGTCGGCCGAAGGCGGGACCCCGTGGCCGAGGTTGAGGATGTGGGCTGGCGCGGAGTTGCCGCGTCGGACCACGTCGCGCACATGCGCCTGCAGCACCGCGTCACCCGCGCCGAGCACGGCTGGGTCGACATTGCCCTGCAGCGGCACGTTGCCGCCCAGGCGACGCGACGCCTCATCCAGAGTGATGCGGTCGTCGACACCCATGACGTCGGCGCCGATCGCGTGCATGTCCGGCAGGAGCTCGGCCGTGCCGACGCCGAAGTGGATGGTGCGAACACGCTCACCGGCGGGGGTGCGCAAGGCTCTCACGCGCTCGAGCGCGAGCCCGCTCGAGGCGGCGATCGACCTCTGGTACCGGTCGCGGCTCAGCGATCCCGCCCAGGAGTCGAACAGCTGCACGATGCTCGCGCCAGCCCGTACCTGCGCCTCCAGGAAGGCGGCGGAGAGCTCGGCGATCGCGCCGGAGAGGTCAGCCCACGCCTCGGGGTCCGCCTGCATGAGGGTGCGCGTGCGGAGATGGTCCTTCGACGGGCCGCCCTCGACCACGTACGCGGCGACCGTGAACGGGGCGCCCGCGAAGCCGATGAGCGGGGTCGCGCCGAGTTCCGCGACCGTCAGGGACACCGCCTCCGAGATGGGAGCGAACAGCTCGGGACTGATGCGCTCCCGAACGCGGGCCGCGAACTCGTGCGCCTCCTTCGAGGTCCGCACCGGGTTCTCGAAGACCGGGCCCGTGCCCGGCACGATGTCGACGGCCTCGCCGATGAGCTTGAGCGGCACCACGATGTCGCTGAAGAAGACCGCCGCGTCGACACCGTGCCTGCGCACGGGCTGCAGCGTGATCTCCGCGGCGAGCTCCGGGCGGAGGCAGGAATCGAGCATCTCGATCCCCGTGCGCAGCTCGCGGTACTCCGGCAGCGAACGCCCCGCCTGCCGCATGAACCACACCGGCAGCGTCTCGGGGCGCTCGCCGCGTGCAGCCCGGATGAGCGGCGCGTCGGCCGTGAGGCCGGAAGAGAGGGGGTGCGAATCGCTGAGTGGGAGGGGTGCGGGAGCTGTCTCGGTCACCACACCATTCTCTACCCGGCACTCGAGTGGGGAACACAGCCTGCCACCGCGCGCATCTCGACCTATTCCCGGACCGCAAGCAGATTAAGGGAAGGTATGGCTCAGAAGCGGATGCGCCAAGAACTTCTACAATAAGTAATCGTGTTGCTGTGTCTGAGTGCCAATCACCGCACCGCGAGCTTCCCAGTTCTCGAAAAGCTCGCGGCCCGCGAGGACGGCGAACTAGAGTCCGCGCTCCGCGGCGCCCCCGGTGTCGACGGAGCCATCGTGCTGGCCACCTGCAACCGCTTCGAGATCTACCTCGACATCGACACGGCACAGCCCGTCGCCCCGGAGCTCATGCCGACCATCGCATCGGCACTCGACGTCTCGGTCGAGACGCTCCGCGCCAACATGGCCGTCATCCACGACACCCAGGTGCCCGAGTACCTCTTCGCAGTCTCGAGCGGCCTCGAATCCGTCGTCGTCGGCGAGGGCGAGATCTCCGGCCAGGTTCGCCGAGCGCTCGAGGAGTCGCGCGCCGCCGGAATGTCGACCTCCCAGCTCGAGCGCCTCTTCCAGTCGGCGTCCACCACGTCACGCGGCATCAAGTCCGGCACGAAGCTGCAGAGCGCCGGCCGCTCGCTGGTTCGCCTCTCCCTCGAGCTCGCGGCGTCTCAGATCGCTGACTGGAGCACAGCGCAGGTTGTGCTCGTCGGCACCGGCTCGTACGCCGCCGCCTCCTTGAAGGCACTCCAGGACCGCGGCGTCACGCGCGTCGGTGTCTACTCCCCCTCGAACCGCGCCCACAAGTTCGCGGAGCGAGACGGGGTCTTCGTCATCGACCGCGAGAACCTCCCCGAGTACCTGTCGAACGCCGACCTCGTCGTCACCTGCTCAACTGCCGACACGGTGGTCATCGACTACGACCTCATGCTCGGAGCCCGCCTCGCGCCCGGCTGCGCCGAGTCGACGCTCATCATCGACCTCGGCATGCCCCGAAACGTCGACCCGGCCGTCGGGCGCCTCGACGGCGTCTCGGTGCTCGACCTCGAGACCATCCGCATCCACGCTCCCCTCGAGGAGCTCGGCGCAGCAGATGAAGCCCGCTGCATCGTCTCGCGCGCCGCCAGCGAGTTCGTCGAGCAGCAGGCCGAGACGAGCGTTGCCGAGGGCATCGCCGCGCTCCGCTCGCACATCACCGACATCGCACGCGCAGAGACCGAGCGCGTCGCCAGCAAGGATGATGCCGGGGTCGCCGAAGCCGCCCTGCGTCGCCTCGCGAACACGCTCCTGCACAGCCCGTCAGTGCGCGCCAAGGAGCTCGCCCGCGCCGGCCGCGGCGACGAGTACCTCGACGCCATCGAGCTGCTGTTCGGCATCACCGTCGAGCGCGCAGCCCCGAAGACGCCCGCAGCACCCGCTCTCCCGACGCCGCTTCCCCGCGTCGCCGACGCGGAAGACGATGGGGCCCTCGAGTGCCCCGTCCACACGTCCTAGCACTGAAGCCTCTGCCCGCGCCCTGGCTCGGGTGACCCGTTCCGCGGCCCTTCGGCCTGCCCCGGACTCGAGGCCCCAGTCCTCGCGTCGGTCTTCGTTCCGGTGCCATGCCCATACCGGCCTCGGCCGCGACTCGGGATAGAGAACTCTCTGTCTTGTGGGAAGTTTCCCGCAACGAGGTGACTCTGCCAGCCCGAAAGCGCAGCCGGCGACCGAGATGACGGGTGCAGCGGCTCGACCGCCGAATGCACGGCCACGCGGACCGGCTGACGCTCATCCTCGAACTCGCGAGGGACAATCGTCGGGCGCTGGCAAGCTCGGGCGCCGCGCCTCGTCGGAACCCGCGGCGAGCGTTCCGAGCCGACCGCCAGGTGCACGCTCCGTCGATGGGAACCCTTGCGAATGCTCCGCGATCACCGTTCGAAACTGCTCACTGCCGCCGCTGCCCTGACTGCGCTGCTGGCGCTCAGCGGATGCGCGGGCGGCGGGCAGGATGGCGACGTCGCGCCTGATGAGGGGATGCAGGCGCCGGGCACGGCGATTGCGGACGCGCTGACGGAGAACGAGATGGGTGGGACGCTCGATTTCGGGGCGCTCCTGCCAAGCGGTGCGACTGGCGCCGTCATCGCCTGCCCTGCTGACACGGTCGACACGCTCGCCGAGAGCACCGGCATCGACGCGGGCAATTTCGAGCTGGCCGATGGCACGCTTCCCGTCGCCGACGGCTCGTTCGCGCTGCTCTTCGGTGATGCAGAAGACCGCATCACCTCGTCGGCGGTGTACGCGGCGGACTCGGTGGACCTGTGCGCGGGTGATGCTGTCGCATCCACCTACCTGGGCTCCGGGGCGCTGGTCATGCTGTCGAAGGTCGGTGACATCTGGACGCCGAACGGCGTCGAGTAACTCCTCGTCGGCGCGGCACGCGCTGGGACGAGGACACCCCTCGCGATGGAGTCGGCTCCGTCACGAGGGGTGTCCTTGTCGAGGCGTGGGCCGCCTGGGCCTGCTACCAGATGGTGACGCGTGCCTCCGGGGCGAGCCAGAGGGCGTCGTTCTCGGTGACGTCGAACGCGTCGTAGAAGGCATCCACGTTGCGCACGATCTGGTTGCAGCGGAATTCGGCCGGCGAGTGCGGGTCGACGGCGAGCAGCAGCTTGGCGTATTCGGGCCGAGCCTTCTGCTGCCAGGCCTGCGCCCAGCTGAGGAAGAACCGCTGCGCGGCGGTGAGGCCATCGATGGTGTCTTCGTCGTCTGGGCTGAAGCCAGCGTGGGCGCGGTAGGCGCGGTACGCCTTCCAGGCGATGCCGAGTCCGCCGAGGTCGCCGATGTTCTCACCGATCGTGAGCTCGCCGTTGACCTTCTGGCCGTCGGTGCCCTCCGGGGAGAGCTCGTTGTACTGGTCGATGAGGGCGCGAGTGCGCTGCTCGAACGCGACGCGGTCGTCGGCGGTCCACCAGTCCTCGAGGCGGCCGTCTCCGTCGTACTTCGAGCCCTGGTCGTCGAAGCCGTGCCCGATCTCGTGGCCGATGACGGCACCGATCGCGCCGAAGTTCGCGGCGGGGTCACGGTGCTCGTCGAAGAACGGCAGCTGCAGGATGGCGGCTGGGAAGACGATCTCGTTCTCGCCCGGCGAGTAGTAGGCGTTGACGGTCTGCGGTGGCATCATCCACTCATCGCGGCGAACAGGGGTGCCGAGCTTCGCGAACTCGTAGGCGGCCTCGTAGACGGATGCGCGGCGCGAGTTGCCGACGACGTCGTCGTCCTTGATCTCGAGGTCGGAGTAGTCGCGCCACCGGTCGGGGTAGCCGATCTTCGTGACGAACTTCTCGAGCTTGTCGAGGGCGCGCTGACGGGTCTCCGGGCTCATCCACTCGAGTTCGGTGATGGATGCGCGGTACGCGCCGGTGAGGTACCCGACGAGTTCGAGCATCTTGGCCTTCGCGGTCGGCGAGAAGTGCCGCTCGACATATGCCTTGCCGATCGCCTCCGGCAGCTTGCCTTCGGCGTGGCCCGTGCCGCGCTTCCAGCGCTCCCGCTGCTCCGGCGTGCCCTGGAGGGTCTTGCCGTAGAACTCGAAGTTGGCTGCGGAGGTCGAGGGGGCGAGGATGCCCGAGTACTGGGATGCGATGCCCCAGACGAGCCAGTCGCGCCAGGCCTCGAGGCGATCTTCGGTGAGGAGGCCGGCAACGCCCTCGAAGAAGTCGGGCTGACGCACGATGACGCGGTCGAGGGCCCCGGCGGGTGCACCCCAGCGGCCCGTCCAGTCGGCGAAGTCGACGTTGGAGTAGGCGGCGCTGAGCTCGTCGAAGGTGCGCGGATTGTAGGCGAGTTCCGCTTCGCGCGACTTCACGACGTCCCAGTGGAGCCCCGCGATCTCGGTCTCGAGAGCGAAGACCCGCGCGGCGCGCTCCTCCGCGTCGGGGAGACCGGCGAGGCCGAGCATGCGGGCGATGTGCGCCCGGTACTGCTCGCGGATCTCCGCGTACTGCTCCTCGCGGTAGTAGCTCTCATCCGGCAGGCCGAGGCCGGACTGCTCGAAGTAGAGGGCGTACTCGGCGGGCGACTTGAGGTCGGGGTAGACGTACGCCGACACGAAGGAGCCGAGGCCCGTGCGCTCGAGGTCGCCGAGCACGGCGAGGAACTCGTTGATCGAGGAGGCGGCGAGGGCGCGGTCGATGTCGGGGCGGACCGGGTCGAAGCCGAGGGCCTCGAGCTTCTCCTCATCCATGAACGCCGCGTAGGCGTCGGCGGCCTTGCGGAGCTCTGAACCCGGCTCGGCGTCCTTGCCGCTCTCGAGGATGTCGAGGACCGCCTTCTCGGCGTCTTCGCGCAGCTGGATGAAGCTGCCGTAGGCCGGCAGGTACGCGGGCACTTCCGTGGCGGCGATCCACTTGCCGTTGGTGTGCCGGAACAGGTCGTCGGCGGGGCGGACCGAGGCGTCGAGCGCCTCCAGGTCGATGCCCGAGGGGAGCTGCTCGGATGCGGGAGCGGTGGAGGCGAGGTCGTCCGTCTGTGACATGCCTCTCAGGCTAGGACACACCACCGACACTGACGCTGGGATCATCTCAGGGCGAACAGGTAGCGCGGTCGGCTTGCCGACGCTCTGCGACAATGACCTGGTGCGCGCATCCGACGGCCCCTCCCCGCGTGACCGCACCGGCGCTCGCACCCTCGACCGCAGCATCCTGACGCTCGCAGTGCCCGCGTTCGGAGCACTCGTCGCGGAGCCGCTCTTCCTCCTCACCGATACGGCCCTCGTCGGCCACCTGGGTGACACCGCCCTCGCCGGCCTCGGCGTCGCCGCGACGATCCTGCACACGGTCGTCGGCATCATGGTCTTCCTCGCCTATACGACGACTCCCGTCGTGGCTCGTCTGCTCGGCTCAGGCGACCGGCCGGGGGCGATCCGCGCCGGCATCGAGGGGATGTGGCTCGCAGCCTTCTGCGGCCTCGTGCTCCTGGTGGTCGGCCTGCCGCTGAGCGCGCCCCTCGTGGGCGTCTTCACGAGCGACCCCGGCGTCATCGAGGCGGCGAACACCTACCTGTCGCTCAGCCTGTGGGGCCTCCCGGCGATGCTGCTCGTGATCGCCGCGATGGGCCTTCTGCGCGGGCTGCAGAACACGAAGGTGCCGCTCGTCGTCGCCATCGCGGGCTTCGCCGTCAACGCGGCGCTCAACGCGGTCTTCATCTACGGCTTCGGCTGGGGCATCGCAGGCTCGGCGATCGGCACGGTCATCGCGCAGTGGGGCATGGCCATCGTCTACATCGTCATCGCGATCCGGGCGGGCCGGGAGCTCGGCGTCTCTCTGCGGCCCGGCATCGGCGACCCGCGCATCGTGTTCTCGGCCAACGCGTTCATGGTGCTCCGCACCCTCACGCTGCGCGCGTCGCTCGTGGTGCTGGTCTGGGCAGCCGGCCAGCAGGGGGTGGCGGAGCTCGCGTCACTGCAGATCCTGCTCTCGATCAACAGCCTCATCGCGTTCACCCTCGACGCGCTGGCGATCGCCGGCCAGGCCATGGTCGGCCACGCGCTGGGCGCGGGCGAGACCAGGAAGGTGACGGCGATCTCTCGCCGCCTCAAGCAGTGGGGCTTCTGGTTCGGCGTGATCCTCGCGGTCGTCTTCGCGGCCCTCGCGTGGGTGCTCGGGTACGTGTTCACGAGCGACCCGGCGGTCTTGGCGCTCCTGCCCATCGGGCTCCTCATCCTCGCCGCCGGCACGCCGATCGCCGGGTTCGTCTACGTGCTCGACGGCATCCTCATCGGGGCTGGCGACGTGCGCTATCTCGCCCTCGCCGGCATCCCTCCGCTGCTCGTGCTCGTCGCAGGGGTCGCGATCGTGCTGCCGCTCGGGATGCAGGGAGCCGCGGGACTCGGGCTGCTCTGGGCGTCCTACGCCGTCGGCACGATGGGCGCACGCGCCCTTGTGCTGGGCGCCCGCGAGCGCGGAACGAAGTGGCTGGTGCCAGGGGCGGCCAGGTAACTTCTCCTGCCCACAGCGCGGGAAGTGCTCGCGCGCCGCTGCGACGGGCGCTAGGTTCGCGTCATGGTCCCGTTCGAAAGCCTGCTCGCCTTCGCTGTCGCGTCGGTGCTGCTCATCCTGATCCCGGGACCGAGCGTGCTCTTCGTCATCGGGAGGTCGATCGCGCTCGGTCGCCGTGCGGGTGTGCTGAGCGTGGTCGGCAACGCGATCGGCATGATCCCGGCGGTCCTTGCCGTGGCCCTCGGCGTGGGGGCGCTTGTCGCGTCGTCGGTGCTCGCGTTCACGATCATCAAGATCGTCGGCGCCGTCTACCTCGTGTGGCTCGGTGTGCAGGCGATACGGAACCGCAACGCGCATCTGACCGCGGAGGCTCCCCGACCCGCGAGCGCCGTCAGGCTCCTCCGGCAGGGCTTCATCGTCGGCAGCACGAACCCCAAGACGATCGCGTTCTTCGTGGCGGTGCTGCCGCAGTTCGTGTCGCCGGGCGCCGGTCCGGCCTGGACGCAGCTCCTCGAGCTCGGCCTCTGCTTCCTGCTGCTCGCCCTCATCTTCGACGGCACGTGGGCGCTCACCGCCGGAACGGCCCGCGCGTGGTTCGCGAAGTCGCCGAAGCGCATCTCGGGCATGTCCGCAACGGGCGGGGCCATGATGATCGGGCTCGGCGGGGTGCTCGCCCTGTCGGGAGCGAAGAGCTAGGCCGCGCCCTCCGGCGCGTCTGCGAGCGGTCGGCGCAATCGGTCGCCGATCCCGGGGATCACCCACCGTGCAGCGATCGACGAGACGGCGACGAGTGCGACGAATCCCGTGATGAGCTTGTCGGCCAGCGAGTTGACGAGGTTCGACCCCAGCACGGCGAGGCCCTGGGGCTGCCCCAGCATCTGCAGCGTCCAGACGATGCTCTCCCCGGCATGGCCCACTCCGCCGTGGAAGAGGCTGAGCAGGAGCGGAACCGCGACCGCAGAGCACGACAGTGCGACGAGGATCGTCAGGATGAAGTAGCGAGGGAGCGTCGACGCCATGCCGAAGCGGCGCGCCCCGTAACCCCAGACGAGAGCGCCGACGAGGTTCACGAGCGAGAACCAGATCGAGTGGGGTCCGCTGAGCCACACACCGCCGGTGTTGGTGACGATCGCGACGACCACGCCAGCCCACGGGCCGACGACGATGGCCGTGACCGCTGTCCCGATCATGTCGAAGAACAGGGGCAGGCGCAGGAAGTTGACGATGAGATGGCCGGCGAGGTTCAGCAGGATGCTCGCCGAGATGATGAGGATGATCTGCCGCGGCCCGAGCTGTCGGCGCGTGCGCGCGTCGCTGGAGGTCTGCGTGACAGGCGCGGTGCCCACGGCCAGGGGCCGTCCGCTCAGCTGCTCGCCTGCCGGCTGGGACTCCTCGGCCTCGGCCGGGACGGCATCCGGCCCCTCCGCTCTCGTCCCCTGCACCGCCAGTTCGGCGTGTGCCGACGGGATGGCGCTGCCAGCCCTGGCGACCCACTCGGGGATCGTCGCTGGCGGGGCACCCAGCACTTCCACGATCTCGCCGATGAGTCGCGCGTCGAGCCGAGATCTGCCGGGTCGGAAGGCCTCGAACACCGTGGTCCGGGCTGGACCCGACGCATCGGAGCCAGCGCTGCGACGGTTGGCCTGGATGCGCGAGGCGATCTCCGCGAAGGGCATGCTGCCCGACTCGGCTCGCAGTCGGCGGAGGTCCGCGACGACCGCATCGCAGGTCTCACGATCTGCATCCGCCACGATGAACCTCCCCGCCCAGGCTGAGGGCTGCCTGCCGATCATCACCGTATCAGCGCCGGAAAGCCGGATATCGCGGCTCGGCATCGGCCGGCTTCTTGGTCCGTCGGCGCCTGGATGCCGTCACTCCGGTCCCTGCCGGACACCGGCGCGCGCGGCCGTCCGTCGCGTCTCGAACGATTACCCTCGACGGGTGCGTCTTGTCATTGCGAACTGCAGCGTCGATTACATCGGCCGCCTCACCGCCCACCTGCCCATGGCCCCTCGCGTGCTCATGCGCAAAGCTGACGGCAGCCTCCTCGTGCACTCCGACGGGGGCAGCTACAAGCCGTTGAACTGGATGAGCGCGCCCTGTTCGATCGTCGAAGAGGCACCGGATGCGACCCAGGCCGACGCCGGCGTCACGGCGCTCTGGCGGGTCACGCAGACGAAGACCGGCGACCAGCTGCTCGTCACGATCGGCGAGGTCTTCAGCGACCATTCGCACGATCTCGGCAAGGACCCGGGGCTCGAGAAGGACGGCGTCGAGGCGCACCTGCAGAAGCTGCTCGCCGACCAGATCGAACTGCTCGGTGAGGGGCACGCGCTTGTGCGCCGCGAGTACATGACGGCCATCGGTCCCGTCGACATCCTCGCGCGTGACGAGACCGGCGCATCCGTGGCCGTGGAGATCAAGCGACGCGGTGGCATCGACGGCGTCGAGCAGCTCACGCGCTACCTCGAGCTCATGAATCGCGACCCGCTGCTCGCCCCCGTCTCCGGTGTGTTCGCGGCGCAGGAGATCGCCCCGCAGGCCCGCACGCTGGCTGAGGACCGCGGCATCCGCTGCGTCATCCTCGACTACGACGAGATGCGCGGCGTCGACCCACGCCACATGCGCCTGTTCTGACGGGCCACCCCGACCGTTCAGCTGTCTGTCGCCTTGCGCTCGGGCGCTCCTCACTACACTGGCTCGGACATGACGCACACAAGCTCCACTGAAATGACCGGTCCGGTCCCCACCGCACCCCAGTCGACCGAGGTCGTCCAGCCGGCAGCGACGCCGGGAACGCGACGGGTCGACCTCGAGCGCGGAACCGGCATCGCCCCGTACACGGCTGTCCTCTGGGACCTCGACGGCACCATCAGCGACTCGGCACCCGGCATCCTCAACAGCCTGCGCGCCGTGCTCTCCAGCTACGGCCTCCCGATTCCCGGAGACGCCGAGCTGCTGAAGCACGTCGGCCCGCCCATCCACGAGACGTTCGCCGCCTACGGGCTCGACCCGATCGAGGCCACAGAGCGCTACCGCACCATCTACCGCGAGTCGGATTCGTTCATCGGCGACCCGTACCCGGGTGTCCTGCAGGTCATCCGCGACGTGCACGCGGCGGGTATCCCGCAGTCGACGGCGACGAGCAAGCCGGAGAGCTCCGCGGCGGTCATCCTGGAGAGCTACGGCGTCGCCGACCAGTTCCTCACGATCACGGGAGCCTCGGACGACGAGGTGCGCTCGGCGAAGGCCGACGTCATCGAAGAGGCGCTCAGGCGGCTCGACGTCGCGGGCGTCGACCTCAGCAACGTGCTCATGATCGGCGACCGCTTCTACGACGTCCAGGGGTCAGCGGAGCACGGCGTGCCCGCCGTCTACGTGTCCTGGGGGTACGGACGCCTGGGTGAGGAAGCGGGCTCGGTGGCGGTCGCCGATTCTGCCGAGCGGCTTCGCACCTTCCTCGCTCTCGACTGATCCCCGCGGCTCCCGCCGCTTTGTCGGTGCTGCGTCGTATCCTCATGGCATGCGCGTAGAGAGCTCTTTCACGATCGAAGCCTGGGATGCGAACGGCCGTGCCGTCGGCATCGAGACCGCAGCCCCGCTCGGGGGTGCGTTCATCGTCCGTGCCATCTCGGGGGGTGACATCGAGGGGCGCAGCGAAGTGCTCTTCGCGGGTGCCTTCAACGAGAAGCACGGGTCCGGCACCTACGTCGCGATCGACGCCTTCGAGGGCACGATCGCCGGCAAGTCGGGCACGCTCGCCTTCTGGCACGCGAACACGGTCGCGAGGGGCCGTCCGGCCGCGGGCGGCGGGCTGCTCCACATCGTGCCCGACTCGGGCACCGGAGAGCTGGCGGGTGTGAGCGGCACCGGCGAGATCATCGCCCGCGGTGACGACCACACGCTCGTGCTCGAGATCCGGTTCGACGACACCGACGAGGTCGAGATCGACGGCGAGGTGTTCGCGGGCGAAGTCGAGTCGGGCACGTCCGAGCCCTCGGCCTGACCGGAAGTCGCGGTCCGGTGCCGAAGCAAGCGGGAGGAGCATCCGCGCCCCCGAACCCGTTCACGCCGTCCTTCGGGGTCACGCCACCGCTGCTCGTCGGGCGGTCTGCGATGCTGGCCTCCTTCGAGGCGGCGATCGACGGCACTCCCGGGGAGGTGGGGCGGGCGACCCTCGTCACCGGTCTGCGCGGGGTCGGCAAGACCGTCATGCTCAACGCGCTCGAGGACATCGCAGTGTCGCGCGGCTGGCTCGTCATCTCCGAGACGGCCACCAAGGGACTCGCGGAACGCATCACCACCGAGGCCCTCCCGAAGCTGCTCGCCGAGCACGACCCGAGAGCCAGCAAGCGGCGCATCACGGGAGTCACCCTGCCGATGAGCTCCGGCGGGTTCATCTCGACCGTCGAAGACCGGCACAGGCCAGTCGCCAACCTGCGATCACAGCTGACGGCGCTCACGGGCCTCCTCGCGCCGAACGGCACCGGCGTGCTCATCACGGTCGACGAGATCCACCGAGGTGCCATCGACGACCTCCGCGAGATCACGACAGTGGTGCAGCATGCCTTCCGCGAAGGCCTTGACGTGGCCTTCGTCGGGGCTGGCCTCAAGCCGAACATCAACGAGCTGCGCAGCGACCGGATGCTCACGTTCCTCCGCCGCGCGCACGTTCAGGAGCTCGGACAGCTCAGCTACGAGGCCTCAGCACGAGCGCTCTCGGAACCCATCGTCGGCGGGGGTCGCAGCATCGACGACGAGGCGCTCGACTACGCCGTGCGGGGCACGCAGGGGTACCCGTTCCTCGTGCAGTTCATCGGCTCGAAGTCGTGGCAGGAGGCCGGCGGCGCCGAGCGCATCGACCTTCAGCACACGCGTCGCGCTGTCCGCCTCGCGCGGCAGGCGATGGGCCAGTACATCTACGAGCCGACGCTCGCGGCCCTGTCCGTCGGCGACCGCACCTACCTCGCCGCGATGGCGAGCGACGACGGTCCCTCGCTCTCGAGCGAGATCCGCCAGCGGATGCGCGCGAAGGCAGGCTACGTCGGCGTGTATCGGCAGCGTCTCATCAACGCCGGCATCATCGAACCGGCGGGTTACGGCCGTGTGCAGTTCACGACGCCGTACCTGCGCGAATACCTGCGCGAGCATGTGGTGAGCGAGGCGATCGCGCTCCCCCAGGGCCGCGCGTTCCCACCCCCGCCTGCCGACGACGAGTAGCGAGGCCGAAGGGCTCAGCCCAGGGCCGCTCAGGGAACGCGCACGCCCGTGAACGGGGTGGCGCGGCGCAGCTCGAAGCCGAGCTTCTCGTAGGCGGTGATGGCGCCCGTGTTGCTGGCCGCGGCGTGCATGAGGGCCTGGTCGCCGCGTTCCTGGATGTGGAAGGCCACGTCGAGCACGAGGCGGGAGGCGAGGCCCTGGCGTCGGTAGTCGGCGTCCGTGGCGACGGCGCTGATCTCAGTCCATCCAGCCGGGTGGAGCCGCTCACCCGCCATGGCGACGAGCTTCCCGTCGCGGCGGATGCCGATGTAGCGCCCCATCACGTACGTGCGCGGGAGGAACGGACCTGGCTGGTTCCGCTCGACGAGCGCCAGCATGTCATCGGCGTCGTCGGCACCGAGTTCGACGACCTCCTCGTCCGGCCTGGTCTGCAGGCGCGGCGTCTGCACGAGCTGCACACCTTCTCCGCGCCAGGTCTGCGCCCATCCGACCGGAACCTCCGGGTCTGCGTGCGAGATCGCGAGCTCGGCCCCCGATCCCAGGAGCTCGGCGATGGCGTCCCACACGTGCGGCTCATCCCAGGAGCGCACACCGAGGAACGGCGATACGTCCGCGGGGTATCGCTTCACGAGGTCCCCGCCGATCGCGAGGTGCGCGTGAGCACCGGTCAGCGAGTGCCAGGCGGGGTTGTCGAGCACAGAGGTGGAGGCGATGGCGGTGTCGGTCATGTGGTCCTCGAGACAGTGGATGTGTCTCCGATTGTCACGCACGGGAGCGCCACCCCGGCGCGGCGTGACCGACCGTTACGGCTGGTTGCCCCGCTGTGTCGTCCTCCGTCGTCAGACGCCGAGCTGCGAGCGAAGCGCCTGCACGTGCCCATCGGGGTCGACGTCGTAGGCCACGTACGACAGCTTGCCCGCTGCGTCGACGATGAAGCTCGAGCGGATCACGCCGGTGCCCGCGATGCCGGCGACGGGACGCTCGCCCCACGCGCCCCACTCCATCGCGGTCGCCCCGGAATCGCTGAGCAGCGAGTACGGAACCTGCTGCTCCTCGCCGAAGATCGCGAGTTCTCGCGGCTGGTCCAGTGAGATGCCGAGCACGGTGACGCCAGCGCCGCTCAAGGCGTCGAAGTTGTCACGGAAGTCGCACGCCTGCTGCGTGCACTTGGTCGTGCCCGCCTTCGGGTAGAAGTAGACGACGACGGGCGACCCGGTGAGGTCACTGAGCCGGATGATCTCGCCGTGCTGGTCGGTGAGCGCAAAGTCGGGGACGCTGTCGCCGACGCTGAGAGTGGTGACCAAGATTGCTCCTCGCTCGGGAATCTGACGTGCCGACTCTAGCGAGCGCGCATCCACACTCTCCTGGGAACAGCGAACGGGCCGCCACCCCACCGGCAAACCAGGGGCAGGCGGCCCGCAGGCCTTCGGTCGAGCTGTCGGTCGGGTGCGACTAGACCTCGACGGTGATGCCGAAGGCCTCGGCGAGGCGCAGGATCTTGCGCGCGCGGCCGAGGCGGGGCAGGTCGCTGCCGTCACGGACGACGCCGCCAGCAGCGTCGAAGTCCGCGAGGAACTCGCGGGCCCAGAGGATGTCGCTCGTCTGCGGGCAGATGACCTCGTTGACGACGGCGGTCTGCTCGAGGCGGAGGCAGAGCTTGCCGGTCATGCCGTGCTCGAGCGTCCACTCGGACTCGTTGCGCAGGACGCGGAGGCTCTCATCGGTGGTCGGTCCGTCGACGGGGCCGGGCAGGCCTGCCGCCTTGGACGAGACGGTGAGGCGCGAGCGGGCGTAGGCCATGGCCTCGCGGGTCGCCCACATGCCGGTGTCGCGACGGAAGTCACCGCTGCCGAAGGCAAGGCGGAAGGAACCGTCGGCGCGGGCGATGTTCGTGGCTTCCTCGAGTCCGAGTGCCGATTCGATGAGCGGCACGACGGGAATGCGCGCGCCGAGTCGCTGGTACGTGTTGACGACCTGCTCGGCCTGCTCGGTCTTGGCGAGCACGACCCCGAGGAGTCCGGGGACGCCCGCGAGCTCGTCGACGTCGTCGGCCCAGAAGTCGGAGAGGGTGTCGTTGATGCGAACCCAGGCGGAGTTGCCGGCCTTGAGCCAGGAGATGACATCGGCGCGTGCGGCGGCCTTGTGCTTCGGGTCGACGGCATCTTCGATGTCGAGGATGACGACGTCGGCGCGGGACTCCGCTGCGGCATCGAACGCTTCCGGCCTGGATGCCGGGACGAGCAGCCAGGACCTGGCATCCGCCGGCGGCACGACGTGACCGGCTGTTGACTTGGGGTGGGGGCTCGCTGGAACGTTCAGAACTCTCGCCTCATTCATCGACTGGATGCACGGGCCGGCTCGACCACGCACGGCCGCGTTTTCCGCAGCCAAGGTGTGAGCTTAGTACGACGAAACGTGCTGTCCTTCTGCGGACCCCTACAAGAACTTGCCCGGATGCTGATCAGTAGGAGTACGGAATCAGCCCGAAGAGGAAGTAGAAGATCGCTGGGACGATCATGACGACACCCAGGACGGAGCCCACCGAGGCTGGCATGTTGCGCCATCCGCTGGCACGCAACGCGAGCACTCCGAAGACGATGGCTGCGGCCGCGCTCAGGATCTGCAGGATGGTCAGCACCGGGTTCAGGACTGCGTAGATCTCAAAGCTCCCGGTCCGCGCGACGGCGCTCATGATGAAGGAGAGCAGAGTCGTGAGGAGCCACCCGCCGAGCGCACTCGCGAGGGAGATCATGCCGAAGCGATTGGTCGCGAATGAGAGCTCTTCGCGGATCGTCGAGAAGGTCAGCACCCGACGCGGTGGGGTGTTCCCGGGCTGCTGGTAGGCGCCTGGCTGCTGGTAGGCGCCCGGCTGCTGGTACTCCCCGCCTGCCGGCTGCTGGTAGCCGGCGGGCTGTTGGGCTTGCTGCCCGTACGCCTGCTGCTGCCCCTGAGCCGCCTGGCCGAACCCGTTGTAGGCGGAAGGTGGGCCGCTTGGCGGCGTTCCATAGTCGGGGGTGCCCTGCCCGGCATTCGCCGCGAAGTTCTGCGGCGAGTTCGGCTGGCCGTCCGGTCGCTGCTGCCCGTTCCACTGGCTCGGTGTCGTCATGCCATCACCCTAAGACTCTTGGCGTGTTTCCGGCTCGGGCACCTCTCCCCGGAGTGGGAGGGCGTTGTCGCCTGACTGCAATACGATTCGGTACATGACGACGACGTTCTCCCCAGCGCCCGTTCTTGCCATCGATGCCGGTCAGAGCGGCATCCGCTCGCAGATCGACGCGGGCGAGGTGCGCTCCTTCGCCGCGATCCGCACCGACCTGCCGCTGGCGCCGCAGCTCGCGAGCGTCGTCGAGCAGTCGCTGCGGGAGTCCGGCCTGACGGGCGTCACGGTGTCTGGCGGCGTGTCCGGTGTGACGCACGCGCAGACCGTCGCGGATGAGCTCGCCCTGCTGGTGGAGCCGTTCGGGGTCGCGAGGGTGTTCATCGCGCACGACTCGATCTCGGCGTTCCTTGGGGCGCTCGGTTCTGAGCTGGGCGCGGTCGTGGCGGCTGGCACCGGCGTGGTCACGCTGGCCGTCGGGGAAGAGCGGCTCGCGCAGGTGGATGGCTGGGGCTACCTCGTCGGTGATGCCGGCTCCGGCTACTGGATCGGCCGTGCGGCACTGGATGCGGTCATGCGCGCGTTCGACGGTCGCGGTCCGGAGACGGCGTTGACCGAGGTCGTGCTGGCTCACCACCCTGATCTCCCCAGCATGTACGTGTCGCTGCAGACCAACGAGGGGAAGGTGCGGCACATCGCCTCGTTCGCGAGGTCGGTGGGCGACCTCGCGGAGACGGATGCGGTCGCCGCCGAGATCCTCGCGGCTGCTGGCTCGCAGCTCGCGGCCTCGGTCGCTGCCGGGCTCGCGCGCGTCGGCCTGCCGGGGTCGCGTGACGAGGTGCAGGTCCGCGCGATCGGCAACGTGTTCTCGTCGCCGCACGTGGCGGCGGCGTTCCGCAGCTCGCTGCTCGAGCGCGTCCCTCAGGCTCGCGTGGCGGTGGGCGAGAGCCACCCGCTCGACGGCGCGGCGATGCTCCCCCACCTCGAGCAGGACCACGCTCTCATCGCCTCGATCGGGGTCGTGACGCTCTAGCGTCCTGACGCTCGCGTTCCTCGGGGCTCTCTAGATCGCGAAGATCCGCTGCGACGTCTCGAGCTTCTCGCCTGGTTCGAGCCAGGCGAGGTCGAGGCCCGAGTTGAAGGCGTCTGGCGCACAGGTCATGGGCTCGACCGCGACGGCCTGGCGGTCCCAGTCGATGCCGGGCTGGTCGCTCGTGAAAACCTGCACCCACGGCGCATCCGTGCCCCAGGTCATGCCGACCCCCGTGCCGTCAGCGGTGGTGAGGGTCACCGTGGCGGTGGTGCTGTCGCCGAAGACGTCGGTGAAGGCGTGGTCGATCTCCATCTCGCCGATGCGCCGCGCCTCGCGGTAGTCGAACGCCCCGGCGACTTCCTCGACGGAGACGACGGAGCCGGGGAGCAGGCGCGCGCCGTGCGCGTGCATGAGCTTCTGCGCCGGCGACTGCAGAGTCCAGTCGTCGATCTGCCCTTCGCCTGCGACGAGGTAGGAGTGGGTGGATGCGCCAGCCGGGGCGGTTCCGGCGCCCACGTTGCGCAGCTCGATGGTGGTCGTGAGGCCGTCCTCGCCGAGCTGGTACCTCGTGCGGACCTCGACGCGGAACGGGTAGCCGGTCTGCGGCTCGATCGTGGCGGCGAGGAGCACGAAGTCGGTGCCGACGTCTTCCGGCTGGAAGTCGAGCCAGAGGGCGAGCCCGTGGAGCGCGTGCCCGCGCTTCGGCTCGGAGAGCGGGAGCTGCAGCTCCTGGCCGTCGATGCGGTAGCGGCCGTCGACGATGCGGTTCGGCCACGGTGCGAGCGTCGCCCCCTTGTACGCCGGCCGCACTTCGTCCATGTCGAAGCCGTGCACGAGGTGCCTGCCGTGGTGCGTGAGCTCGCGCAGTGTCGCCCCGATGCTGGAGATCGACGCCTCGTATCCGCCGTGGGAGAGGAAGTAGGAGGAGCCTGAGCGCGGGGTGATCGACATCGGTGGGGACTCCTCGGTGCTGTCAGGGGAAGGACGAATGGCAGTCTTTCACGCCGAGTCGGATCCGGCTCTCTCAGCCCGCGTCACTAGCCTGGGGAGATGACCTCAGCTCCTCAGCCCTGGCCGCAGACCGCTCTCTGGTGGCATGTGTACCCACTCGGGTTCGTGGGCGCGGACACGACCGGCGGTGATCTGCCCGGATCCGTTGAGCATCGCCTCGACCGCATCACCGCCTGGCTCGACGAGCTTGTCGGCCTCGGGCTCAACGGCCTGCTCCTCGGTCCCGTCTTCGCATCGCAGACCCACGGCTACGACACGGTCGACCACCTGCGCATCGACCCTCGGCTCGGCGACGACGCCGACTTCGACGCGCTCATCGCCGCCTGCCGCGAGCGCGGCATCCGCGTGCTCCTCGACGGCGTCTTCAATCACGTGGGCCGCGACCACCCCTGGTGGCGCGAGGCGGTCGAGGCCGGGCCGGATTCCGCCGCGGCTGCCAGATTCGCGAGAGGGTCGGATGCGCGCGAGGTCGACGGCCTCGCCGTGGACGTGTTCGAGGGTCACGACGCGCTTGTCGTGCTGAACCATCAGCATCCCGAGGTCATCGAGTACGTCTCGCGTGCCATGGCGCACTGGCTGGAGCGAGGCGCCGACGGGTGGCGCCTCGACGCCGCCTACGCCGTGAGTCCGCTCTTCTGGCGCGCGACCATCGACCCGCTGCGTGAGCGGTTCCCCGACGCATGGTTCGTGGGCGAGGTCATCCACGACGACTACGACGGGTACGTCGCCGACTCGGGGCTCGACTCGGTCACGCAGTACGAGCTGTGGAAGGCGCTGCGCTCTTCCGTGCAGGAGCAGAACCTCTTCGAGCTCGACTGGTCGCTGCAGCGCCATAACGACTTCACGGCGCATTTCCTGCCGATGACCTTCCTCGGCAACCACGATGTGACGCGCATCGCGAGTGCCATCGACGACGAGCGCAACCATGCCGCCGCCATCGCCATGCTGTTCTTCTTCCCCGGCGCCCCCAGCGTGTACGCGGGTGACGAGCGCGGGCTCGAAGCGGTCAAGGAGGAGCGCGCGGGTGGGGACGATGCCATCCGTCCGGAGTTCCCGGCCGACCCCAACCAGTGGCCCGAGAACCCCTACTCCCAGGCTCACCGCGACGCGATCGCGTTCCGGCGCCAGCACCCGTGGCTCGCGACGGCGAGGATCCGCACGGAGGACCTCTCGAACACGGCGGCGCTCTTCGTCGCCGAGGGCGACGACGGTGAACTCGCGAGGCTCGCGGTGAACCTCGGCGACGACGCTGTTCAGCTGGGAGGCCGGGAGGTCGGCGGCCACGGCTTCGAGCGGTGGAGCGACGCCGGCGAGTGACCGCGGCCGGCTACGCAGCTCAGGCCTGCGTTCAGCCGAATGGCTGACCAACTTCAGTGCAATTTCCTACCTCGGGCGCGTGTTCTGCGCCAGAACGCCGGATATTGCACTGATGTTGGTCAGCCGCGAGAGCAGCAGCCCTGGGCCTCGACCCGTGCAGCTGCCTCGGCTGTCTCAGTGCATCGAGACGAGCGTGTCCTGCTCCTCCGCCTCCTGCTGCACGAGCGGGCGGTCCTTCGTGCCCCTGATCATGAAGCCGGCGATGAGCGCTGCGAGGAGCATGGCGCCCGCCGCCGCGAGGAACACGGCCGAGTAGCCGTTCGTGAAGGCCTGCAGCTGGGGTTCGCTTGCTTCGAGACCCGCGGCGACCGCGTTCGCGTAGAAGACGGTGAAGACCGAGAGGCCGATCGACCCGCCGATCTGCATGGTGGAGTTGACGGTCGCCGCCGCTGCGCCGGCGTCGTGCGGCTCGACGCCCGTGAGTGCGAGGTTCTGCAGGGGCACGAAGATCATGGCGAGGCCGATGCCGAGCAGTACGAGTCCGGGCAGGATGTGCGTGACGTAGCCGCCGTCGACGGTCACGCCGGAGAGCAGCAGGAGTCCGCCGGCGACGATGATCGGGCCGACGATCATGAACGGACGCGGGCCGAACTTCGGGAGCAGGCGTGCGCAGACGGGAACGCACGCGAGGATGACCACCGTCATGGCGACGTTGGCGAGACCGGCGACGAGCGGCTCCATGCCCATGACGATCTGCAGGTGCAGTGCGAGGTACATGGTCGCCCCGATGAGCACGCTGCCGATGACAGCCTGGATCAGGAACGCTCCGCCGCGCACCCGGTCGAGCACGACCCGGAGCGGGAGCAGCGGCTGGGCGACCCGAGTCTCGATCCAGACGAAGGCGGCGAGCAGCACGACCCCGAGCGCGAGGAAGCCGATGGTGCCGAGCGAACCCCAGCCCTCTTCCGCGAGGCTGAACCCGTAGACGAGCGAGCCGAGGCCGAGTGACACGGTGAGCGTGCCCCACAGGTCGTAGGTGTTGTCGCCCTCTGCCTTGCTCTCCTTGAGCACGATGAGCGCGCCGATGACACCGGCGATGACGAAGAAGACGTTGACCAGCAGGCACCAGCGCCAGCTGGCGAACTCGGTGAGCGCCCCACCGAGGACGAGTCCGACCGCTGCGCCGCTTCCGCCGATGGCGCCGAAGACCGCAAATGCGGTGGTTCGGTCCTTGCCTGACGGGAAGCTGACCGTGAGCAGGGCGAGCGCGGCTGGAGCGAGGAGTGCGGCGAACAGCCCCTGCAGGCCGCGAGCCAGGATGAGGTCGAAGGCGTTCTGCGCGAAGCCGCCGTAGACGGAGGCGGCGCCGAAGCCGATCATGCCGACGAGGAAGGCGCGCTTGCGCCCCCAGTAGTCGGCGATGCGGCCACCGAGGAGGAGGAGCGCCCCGAAGACGAGCGCGTAGGCCGTGACGACCCACTGGCGCTGCACGTCGGTGAGACCGAGATCGAGCTGCGCCTGCGGCAGCGCGATCGTGACGATCGTGCCGTCGAGGACGACGACGAGCTGGGTGAGGGCGAGCACCGCGAGCGCCCACCACTTGGAGATGGTGCGTGGCGCGGATGCGCGGGTGACGGAAGACGCGTCAAGAGACAAGAAAACCCTCCAGGTTCTCAGAAAGCGAGTGCTGGAGGTTTCAAGCCTCGGACCGAGGACGTCGCCGCCTCGACCTACCCGAGCGGCGACGCTCGACAGATCGGCAACTGTAGCAAGTCCTGCGAGCGCACATAAGCGCAGACGCGTCGCGTCGCCATGAGAACGACAGAACCCCCGGAACCGAAGTTCCGGGGGTTCTGTATTCCAGATGCAGGTGACCTGCTCTGGGACTCTGGTGCGCGAGGGGGGACTTGAACCCCCACACCCGAAGGCACACGGACCTGAACCGTGCGCGTCTGCCAATTCCGCCACTCGCGCCAACCTCCGAGAGATTACCAGACACTTCCCCCGACTGCGAAACCGACGCGTGGATGCACGCCCGAAGACCCCGAGAAAATCGCGGCCCGGGCCGAACGGCTCGGCCACCGAACGCCCATTGGCAACCCACAGGAAGGCACCTGAAGTCGGACATCCAGCCCAGTGCCGTTAGCATGAAACAGATTCGCGCCACCCGGTGCGGGCTGCGGCGTGCCCTTGAGAACCAGGAGTCAAGTGGGAATCCTCGACAGATTTGAGCGTGGGCTCGAGCGTGTCTTCAACGGTGCGTTCGCGAAGACCTTCCGCTCTGGGCTCCAGCCCGTCGAGATCAGCGCTGCGCTGAAACGCGAGATGGACACCAGGGCGTCGGTCGTCACGCGCGACCGCGTGCTCGTCCCCAATCGCTTCAACGTGCAGATGTCGCAGGTCGACTACACGCGCATCTCGCAGATCGCCGGCATCCAGGATGAGCTCATGCGCGTCGTCGAACAGCATGCGGCGAAGCAGGGCTACCAGTTCTCCGGCGGGCTCAGCATCAAGTTCCTCGAGAACGACTCGCTCTCCGAGGGGCGTATCGAAGTCGATTCGCGGAGCGTCCAGGGGCAGGTCGCCTGGGCGCCGATCCTCGACGTCGACGGGGAGCGCATCCACGTGAGCATCGGCTCGACCGTCATCGGTCGAGGCTCGGAGGCTGACATCACGATCGCCGACACGGGTGCCTCCCGCAAGCATGCGGAAGTCGTATGGGACGGCAAGCGCGCGGGCATCCGCGATCTCGGCTCGACGAACGGCACGAAGGTCAACGGCCGATCGATCTCGCAGGCGGGTCTCGAGCCCGATTCGACGATCCAGATCGGTCGTCACCGTATTGTGTTCCGGGTGATCCCCCAGGCCGACCCGAGCGACGACACCGGGTACCTCCCTCGACAGGGAGGCAGAACATGACCAGTGAACTGACCCTTCTGGTCCTCCGCCTCGCCTTCCTCGCGGCGCTCTGGATCTTCGTCTTCTCCGTCATCTACTCGCTCCGCAGCGACCTCTTCGGTACGCGCTCCTCCGCGTACAAGCAGGCCATGGAGAAGTCGCGCCAACAGGTCTTCGCCTCGGCAGACAGCGACAGCGCGCCTGCCCCGGCGGCACCGGCTCCCGTCCGACCACAGGCGCCCAGCGACCCGACCGAGGCAGTCCAGCGCCCGTCGACTCCGGTGCCGAGCGCATCCGCACGCTCCGAGCGGCCGAGCAAGCTCGTCATCACCTCTGGCCCGAAGCGAGGCACCGAGCTCACCCTCCGCAGCGAGCCGCTCTCGATCGGCCGCTCAGGCGACTCCGACCTCGTCATCCAGGACGACTACAGCTCGACGCACCACGCGCGCCTCCTGCTCTGGAACGACGCGTGGATGGTGCAGGACCTCGACTCCACGAACGGCACGTACGTGAACGGCAAGCGAGTCTCGCAGCCGACCCACGTTCCCATCGGCACCCCTGTCCGCATCGGGACGACGACGTTCGAGCTGCGATAGGCATGCTGGTCATCGCGCGCGCCGGCGCCGTGTCACACGTCGGCAAGGTCAGGAGCAACAACCAGGACTCCGGGTTCGTCGGAACCCACCTGTTCGTCGTTGCCGATGGCATGGGCGGACACGCGGGCGGCGACGTCGCGAGCGCGATCGCCGTCAAGCACTTCGCCGAGAACGACGAGCAGTACGCGGGCACCGACGACGCCCAGCACGCCATGACGGAGATGCTGCTCGATGCGAACTCGCTCATCGCGGGGGCGGTCGAGGAGCACAGCGAGCTTCGCGGCATGGGCACGACGGTGAGCGCCCTGAGCCTCGTCGGCGAGTCCCTGGTGCTCGCCCACATCGGCGACTCGCGGGTGTACCGCTTCCGCGACGGTTCCCTCGTGCAGATGACGGTCGACCACACGTTCGTGCAGCGACTCGTGGATGCTGGCCGCATCACGCCGGAAGAGGCGCTCACGCATCCGAGACGCTCGGTGCTCATGCGTGTGCTCGGTGACGTCGAGACGCGACCCGATGTCGACACCGAGGTGTTCGACATCCAGGAGGGCGACCGCTGGCTGCTCTGCTCCGACGGCCTCTCCAGCTACGTCGATGAGTCGCAGATCGAGCGGACGCTGGCTCGCATGGACGAGTCGAGCCGCGAGATCAGCGATGACCTCGTGCAGCTGGCGCTCGACAACGGGGCGCCGGACAACGTGACGGTCGTGCTGCTGGAGATCGGCACGGCGCCGCTCGAGCCGATGAAGACGCGTGTCGTCGGCTCGGCCGCGAACCCGCTGCGCTACTCCGCGAACCTGCAGAAGCGCAGCAACCAGATCATCCCGTCGATCCTGCACCCGCTGCGGCGTCCCGCGCCTCGCCCGCAGGACGAGGAGTTCGTGCCCTTCAGCGACGAGGCACTCCAGGAGCTGATCGCCGAGGACAAGCGGCGCAAGCGCGTCCGGCAGTTCTCGTGGCTTGCCGCGTCCATCGTCTTCATCGCAGCAGTCGCCGGCGCGGGCCTCTTCGCCTACAACTGGACGCAGCAGCAGTACTACGTCGGCGAGAACGTCGGCTATGTGGCCATCTACCAGGGCGTGCAGCAGGGCATCGGGCCGATCACGCTGCACGAGCTGACCGAGACGACCGACATCAAGATCTCCTCACTGCCCGAGTACCAGCAGTCGCAGGTCGACAGAACGATCAGCGCCGGTGACCGCGAGGCGGCCAACGAGATCGTGGAACGGCTTCGAGATGCCGTCCCTGAGTAGCCCGTTCCGGAGCGGGGCCCGCGAGCAGGCGCCCGTCGTGCCTGGCGCGCCCCGCAAGACCGGCCAGGGGCTCCGCAACATGGAGCTCGGCCTGCTGGTGTTCGCCTTCATCATCAACTTCTCCGCGCTGCTGCTCGTGCAGCTGGGCGTCCGCGGCACCTTCGACTTCAACGTCGTGACGCTCTCGGCCATCATCGGAGCGCTCACCCTCGGCGTGAACATCGTGCTGCGATTCCGTGCGCCTGGCGCCGACCCCTTCATCCTGCCCATCGCGGCGGTGCTCAACGGCCTCGGCATCGCGATGATCTACCGGATCGATCTCAGCAACCCTGACCTCGAGGGCGTCTTCTGGACTCCGTCGACGCAGCAGATCGTGCTGACGATGCTCGCCGTCGGCGTCGCCATCGCCGTGCTCATCGCCCTGAAGAACCACCGGGTCCTGCAGCGCTACACGTACGTGTTCATGGCCGTGGCCATCGTGCTGCTCCTGCTGCCGCTCATCCCCGGCCTCGGGCGCACCGACGTGGCGGCGCGCGTGTGGATCAGCATCGCCGGCTTCTCGTTCCAGCCCGGTGAGATCGCGAAGATCGCCCTGGCGATCTTCTTCGCCGGCTACCTCGTGACGGCCCGCGACTCGCTCTCCGTCGTCGGCAAGAAGTTCCTGTGGATGCGCTTCCCCCGCATCCGGGACCTCGGCCCGATCCTCGTCGTCTGGGCCGTCTGCATGGGCGTGCTCGTCTTCCAGCGTGACCTCGGCACCTCGCTGCTCTACTTCGGCCTGTTCCTCGTCATGGTCTTCGTCTCGACCGGGCGTCTGTCTTGGGTGCTCATCGGCCTCGGCCTGTTCATCGGCGGTGCACTCATCGCGGCCAACACGCTCGGCTACGTCGAGTTCCGAGTGCACGCCTGGCTCGACCCGTTCGACCAGGAGATGTACGACGCCGACGGCGGCAGCTTCCAGCTCGTGACGGGCCTCTTCGGCCTCGGAGCCGGCGGCCTCATCGGCAAGGGACTCGGCTCCGGCAGCCCGGGCACGACCCCCCTCGCCTCCAGCGACTTCATCATCGCGGCCATCGGCGAGGAGCTCGGCATGGCCGGCATCTTCGTCGTGCTGCTGCTCTTCGTGATCTTCGTCGCTCGCGGGTTCCGCATCGGCCAGCAGGGCGTCGACGACTTCGGTCGCCTGCTCGCGACGGGACTCGCGTTCACGATCGCCCTGCAGGTGTTCGTCGTCGCGGGCGGCGTGATGCGGGTCATCCCGCTGACGGGCCTCACGATGCCGTTCATGGCTGCCGGCGGCTCGAGCCTGCTCGCCAACTGGATCATCGTCGCCATCCTGCTGAGACTGAGCGACACCGTGCGTAACGTGCCGACGGAGGCGATCGACGAATGAGCAAGAACATCCGCCTGGTCGGCGTCCTCGTCATGATCATGTTCATGTCGCTGTTCGTGGCGTCGACCAGCATCCAGGTCTTCCAGGCCGAGACGCTGCGGGACGACCCGCGCAACAGCCGCACCCGCGAGGAGAGCTTCGAGATCCAGCGTGGCCCGATCCTCGTCAACGGCACCCCGATCGCGTCCTCGACCCCCGTCGACTCGGAGTACAAGTACCAGCGTCTCTACGAGAACGGACCGCTGTACGCGGCCGTGACCGGGTACTACTCGGTCGACGGGGCGTCGACGGGACTCGAAGGCGCCCTCAACCCCGAGCTCTCCGGCAACAGCGACACGCAGTTCTTCCAGGGGCTCGAGCGCCTCTTCACCGGCCAGGACCCGGCAGGAGCAGCCGTCGAGACGACGATCGACCCAGTCGCGCAGCAGACGGCCGCGGATGCACTCGGCGAGCTCAAGGGCGCGGTCGTGGCGACCAACCCTGCGACGGGCGCGATCCTCGCGATGTACTCCACACCGACCTACGACCCGGCGTCGATGGCCAGCCACGACCAGACAAGCGTGCTCGAGGCGTACAACGCGCTGCTGGCCGACCCCAACGATCCGCTCAGCAACCGGGCCATCGGCGGCAACATGAACCCGCCAGGCTCCGTCTTCAAGCTCGTGGTCGCCGCTGCCGCGCTCGAGGACGGCCTCGCGACCGCCGAGTCGCCGCTGCCCAACCCGGCGACCCTCACGCTCCCCGGCACCAACGTCGCCGTGAACAACCCCTCAGCCGGCGCGAAGTGCGGCAGCGGCGACACGACGAATCTCCGCATCGCCCTCGAGCAGTCCTGCAATGTGCCGTTCGCGCAGCTCGCCATGGACCTCGGGGCGGAGCGCGTGCGCGAGATGGCTGAGGCCTTCGGCTTCAACCACGAGTTCGAGGTGCCGATGACGGCAAGCGCCAGCACGTATCCCACCGCACTCGAAGACGACGCGCAGCTCGCGCTCACCGGTTTCGGCCAGTTCGACGTGCGGGCGACTCCACTCCAGTTCGCAATGATCTCTGCGGCAATCGCCAACGGCGGCGAGGTCATGAACCCATCGCTTGTAGAGAGCATCCAGACGCCGACGTTCCAGGAGATACAGGGGCCCGAGATCTCGAGCTTCGGGCGAGCCATCAGCGAGGAGACTGCGGCATCACTCCAGTCGATGATGGAGGGAAGCGTGAACTCGGGCGTCGCCAGTAATGCAAGAATTGACGGGATCAACGTGGCTGGGAAGACAGGGACCGCGGAGAACGGCGAAGGCGAGCCGTACTCGCTGTGGTTCACAGGATTCGCCGAATCAGGCGATACGCAGATCGCGGTCGCGGTAGTGCTCGAAGACGGTGGCGGAATGGGACAGTCTGGGACGGGCAACGGCCTGGCGGCGACGATTGGGCAGCAAGTGATGAAGGCGGTGCTGAGCAGATGAGACCAGCTGCAGGTGTTTCGTTCGGAGACCGGTACAAGCTGAGCTCGCGCATCGCCATCGGCGGTATGGGCGAGGTCTGGGAGGCGACCGATCAGGTGATCGGTCGTACCGTGGCGATCAAGATCCTCAAAGACGAGTACATGGGCGACCCCGGCTTCCTCGAGCGCTTCCGTGCCGAGGCGAGGCACGCCGCTCTGGTGAACCACGAGGGCATCGCCAACGTGTACGACTACGGCGAGGAGAACGGCTCCGCCTACCTCGTCATGGAGCTCGTGCCCGGGGAGGCGCTGTCGACCGTGCTGGAGCGCGAGCGCGTGCTCCCTCCGGACCAGGTCATGGACATCGTGTCGCAGACGGCGCTCGCCCTGCACGCCGCCCACAAGGCCGGCCTCGTGCACCGTGACATCAAGCCCGGAAACCTGCTCATCACCCCCGACCGCCGGGTGAAGATCACCGACTTCGGCATCGCCCGCATCGCCGACCAGGTGCCCCTGACGGCGACCGGTCAGGTCATGGGCACCGTGCAGTACCTCTCGCCCGAGCAGGCTTCGGGTCACGCGGCGAACCCCGCAACCGACATCTACTCGCTCGGCATCGTCGCCTATGAGGCACTCGCCGGGCGGCGTCCGTTCACCGGCGAGTCGCAGGTCGCGATCGCCATGGCCCACATCAACGACGAGCCGCCTGCGCTGCCCGTCACGGTGCCAGAGCCCGTCCGCAACCTGGTCCTCGCCGCGATCGCCAAGAAGCCAGACGACCGGCCGGCGTCCGCCGAGGTGTTCGCCAGGGCTGCTCGTGCGCTCCGCGACGGCAACGTGACCCGCGCGGCGCAGGCCGTGCCAGCGGTCCTCGGGCTCACCGCTGCTGACGAGGTCGGCGACGCCACCGCCCCGCTCGACCGCACGGCGGTCATGGATGAGGGTGCGCGCACCACGGTGCTCGGTACCGCCGCGGGCACCACCGAGGTCATGAAGGACGACTTCGACACGCTCATCGGCGGCACTCCCGTCGAGGGCGAGGAACAGCCGGATGCACTCGTCTCTCCTGCCACCGACGAGCGGAAGAAGCCCGCGGCGTGGGTCTGGGTGCTCATCGGCGCCATCGTGCTCTTCGCCGCTGCGCTCGCCTGGTTCGCCGTCGCACTGCTGAACAGCAACGCGCCCGCCGCGACGACGCCGCCGCCGACCACTGCAGAGACGACGGCCGTGGAGACCCCACCGGAAGAGCCGACCCCGACGGTCAGCACCCCGACCACGGTCTCCATCGCGCAGGGCGACTTCATCGGCCTCGACTACGACACCGCCGCTACTCGCATCTCCGAGCTGGGACTGACCCCGGCTCGTGCCGTCGGACCTGTGGCGACGAACCCGGATGACGTCAACACGGTGACCGCGGTCAGCCCGACCGGCACCGTCGACCTCGGTTCGACCGTGACCCTCACGGTCTACGACAGCATGGCGACGCCGAACACGCCGACGACCGCCCCCACGGTCACCGTCAACGCGGCCGGAACGCAGGCCAGCATCAGCTGGCCCTCGTTCCAGTGCCCTCCTGGTCAGAGCCTCTCGAGCTACAACGTCAACGTGTCGGGTGCCGAGTTGCAGTCCGACCCTGGAACCGCGACCACGGCCACGGCCACGGTGAGCGAGGGATCCTCGATCGTCGAGGCCTCTTACAGCGCCACATGCGGCTCGGGGAACACCAGTGCCGATTCACCCACCGGTTCCGCGACGGTCCCGGAAGTGAACACGCCCGACCCGACGCCGTCTTCGTCCACTCCTCCCGGAGCGTAGGGGACGAGGGTCGCTCCCGCACGGTGGCGCGAGGCAACGAATTCGCCCAACTCCATGCATGCACATGAAACGTGCGGTTCACAGCACCGATGGCACCGTTCACCCATTCCGGGCGAGATAAGATCGGCAGACTAACGAGGCTTGAGCTTGGTGGACACCGCCAAGGGGAGAGGAGCTTGCTTCCGTGATGCAGGGCGAACGCACGCTCGCGGGCCGATACGACATCGGCCGGCGAATTGGTCGTGGAGGTATGGCTGAGGTCTACCTCGGGACCGATGAGCGCCTCGGCCGACGCGTCGCCGTCAAGCTCCTCAACACGCAGCTCTCGGGTGAGCCCGACTTCCGCTCGCGCTTCCGCCAGGAGGCGCAGGCGGCCGCGCGAATGACGCATCCGACGATCGTGCGCGTCTTCGACGCAGGCGAGGACACGTTCGTGCGCGCCGACGGGCACGAGCTCGTCGTCCCCTACATCGTCATGGAGTACATCGAGGGGCAGCAGCTCCGCGATGTCATGGCCGGCGCTCCCCTCGCGGACACGCAGATCCACGAGTACATGACGGGCATCCTCACGGCGCTCGAGTACTCGCACCGTGCAGGTGTCGTGCACCGCGACATCAAGCCGGGAAACATCATGATCACGCCGGAGGACACGGTCAAGGTCATGGACTTCGGCATCGCCCGTGCCATCTCCGACACCGCTGGCACGATCGCACAGACCACCGCCATCCTCGGCACCGCCTCGTACTTCTCGCCAGAGCAGGCGAAGGGCGAGAACGTCGACGGACGAAGCGATCTCTACTCGGCTGGCATCGTGCTCTACGAGATGCTCACGGGCAAGGTCCCCTTCCAGGGCGACTCAGCGGTCGCCGTGGCGTACCAGCACGTCACCGAGCGCCCGATCGACGCGAACGAGATCAACCCGAAGGTCTCGAAGGCCATGAACGCGGTCGTGAAGCGGTCGCTCGCGAAGAGCCGAGAGGACCGCTACCAGTCGGCCTCTGAGTTCCGCCGTGACCTCGACCTCGCAGCCCAGGGCATCATGCCGGCCTTCGCGACGAAGGTGGAGGACGACGACCGCACGCAGCTGTTCGGCCCAGCGCCTTCCGGTGTGAGTGCAACAGAGTCGGCGTTCAACTCGCTCTCCGAGACCGATGACCGCGCACCGCAGGTGCAGCGTCGCCCTCCGGCGATGTGGATCTGGGGCGCCGCGGCGCTCCTCGTCGTCGTCATCGTCGCCGTCAGCATCTGGGTCTCCCAGCTGCCGCAGGCAGGTCAGCTCCCCGATACGAGTGTCGATGTGCCGGATGTCGTCGGCGAGCAGTGGGACGCAGCGCGCACGACGCTCGAGGAGGTCGGTCTGACTCCGGTACGCGAAGCGCAGACGAGCGAAGATGTTCCCGAGAACCAGGTCATCAGCACGACTCCAGGGTCCGGACTCAGCGTCTCACTCGGTCAGGAGATCACGGTCGTGGTCTCGACGGGACCGTCGGCGGTGACCATGCCAGACATCAACGGCATGACCGTCGAGCAGGCGACGGTTGCCCTGCAGGGTGCCGGACTGAGCGTCGGCCAGATCACGTCAGAGGACTCCCCGACCGTCGCAGCGGGCACGATCGTGCGCAGTGACCCCGCGGGCGGTTCGAGCGTCGCGGCGGCCTCCAGCGTCAACCTCGTGACCTCCACGGGCAACGTGGCGCTGCCGGACCTCCTCGGACAGCCGCTCGAGTCGGCGACGGCGACCTTGCGCGAACTGGGACTCCTCGCGGTCGTGAAGCAGGACCCGGGCTGCCTCGCGGTCGAGGGCAACCCGATCGTGAACATGTCGGTGCCTCCGGGACCCGTCGCCCAGCACTCGCAGGTCGAGGTCACCTACTGCACGTCGGAGCCCGCGCCGACACCGACGACGACGACTCCCGACGCCACGCCGAGCGGTGCGCCCTCGACGCCTCCGGAGGATTGATCCACCTCCCCGCACGCAGTTGATCAGAGTCGAGGGCCCCTTCCGCTTCGCGAGAGGGGCCCTCGATCAGTTCTGAGCCGGAGCCTGGGACAGCACGCCGAGACCGACGGTGACGTCGTTCTGGGGTGTGAGAAAGGCATCCACCCAAGGGAACGCGAAGAAGATCAGGCCGTAGAGTGCCGCGGCGATGAGGACCAGGGCGATGAGCAGCTTCACGGGCCAGGGGCCGGGGAGCACTCGCCAGAGGGCGCCGTACATCAGAGACCTCCCTGGCTCTCGACCGAGGCCGCTATCGATGCTGGCGGACCGTCGGCTCTCGGAGTGAAGGTGTCGAAGACCGCGTAGCCGATGATGCGCTCGGCGGTCGACCAGAACGGGTTGCAGCTCATGATCATCATGAGCCGGTCGGTGCCCGTCTGCTCGGGGTACCGCGGCACCGAACCCAGCACGTCCACCTGGGTCGGTGCGACGTATTCACCTGATCTGTAGGAGTAGGTGTACCAGCCGTCGGCCGTCTCGACGACGAGCTCATCACCGAGCTGCAGTTCGTGGATCTTCTGCATGGACGCCCCGTAGGCGAGGCGATGGCCCGCGATCGCGAAATTGCCGACCTCGCCGGGCATCTGCGAATCCGGGTAGTGGCCGATGTTGTGGTCGAGCACCTCATGCTGCTCGATGCCCTGCGCGATGGGACGGGCGTAGTCGGCGCCCCAGGTGGGCACGTAGAGGATCGCGAACCGCTCGTTGGTGACGGTCGGTGCCGAGGAGATGGGGATGCCGATCGCGGGGTCGGTCGTGGTCACGGTCGTGGCTTCCTCGCCACCCTCGGCGAGCACCTGGCTGAGCTCCTGCCCGGCTTGGTTCTGCTCCTCGCCGACGATGAGGTCGTTGAGCCAGTACTTCCAACCGACGAAGAGGAGCATGACGACTCCGAGCGTCATGAGGACTTCTCCAGAGACACCCACGACGCTGAGCTTGCGGCGCGGCCTGGAGCCGGATGAGGGACGCTGACCTCTGCTCGAGCTCTGACGCTGGCGGGTCTCATTTTCGAGGGCACGCCGCTGGGCCCGAGTCTGGTAGCCGTCGTCGTCGGCGAGGAGCGACTCGATCGAGGTGGTCCCGTCGTCTCGTCCAGGCCGTTCAGCAGATGGCATAGGAGCAATCATAGATAGGATGGCCCGCATGTCTCGTGAGAAGTCCACCGGCTCCAAGTCCGACGAGCCGGAGAAGAAGACTCCGGCCGGTACGAAGAAGCACCGTTCGTCCGAAGCGTCCGCCGCAGCGGCCGCTCTCGCGGCGACCGAGAAGCAGCGCAGGCAGAAGCGCGCAGCTGGTGTCGCCGACAGCGATGAGCGCAACCCGAACCCGGTCTGGTTCAAGCCGCTCATGTTCGGCTTCCTGATCGTCGGGTTCCTCTGGATCATCGTCTTCTACCTGACGAGCGGCGCGCTTCCCATCGCCGAGCTCGGGTCGTGGAACATCCTCGTCGGGTTCGGCATCGCGTTCATCGGCTTCATCATGACGACGAACTGGCGCTAGCCGCTCCCTTCTCCACAGGAGCTCGAACTACAGCTGTGTAATTCATCCCCAGGTGTGCATAACCCTGTGGATAACTTCTGTGCACAGCTCTCTGTGGCGGAGAAGCCACACAGCAAGAAGCCGCGCATCCCGATGGATGCGCGGCTTCTTGCGTTCCGAGTGACTACCCGGCGATACCCAGCGGCAGCTGCGAGACGCTCGCGGTGGCGCCGACCACGATGAGCACACCGAGCGCCGCCACTATCCAGAGCCCCTTCCGCGACGGCTTCGCCGACTTCGACTCCCACAGGAACAGCCACGAGCAGAGCGCGCCGGTGACAAGGCCACCGAGGTGGGCCTGCCAGGCGATGCCCGGGATGACGAACCCCATGACGACGTTGATGCCCACAAGCACGATGAGCGACATCGTGTTCATACGCGCTTGCCGCATGACGACGAAGTAGGCGCCGAAGAGGCCGAAGACGGCACCGGATGCGCCCAGGACGGTCGTGTTCGGTGCGACGAGTGCGATCGCGAGCGAGCCCCCGAGCGCGCTGACGATATAGAGCGCCGCGAACCTCAGATGCCCGTACACCTGCTCGAGGACGCGCCCGAAGATCCACAGCGTCAGCATGTTGAACGCGAGGTGGAAGACGGTCGAGTGCGCGAAGGCCGACGTCAGCATGCGCCACGGTTCGAACGCACCACTCCCGACGTGGGAGTAGATGCCGTGATAGACGAGGAGGCCAGTGACCAGATCGCCGGTCACCTGCTGGAGGAGCCAGAGGACGGTCGAGATGCCGATGATCGCGTACGTGACGAGCGGTCGCTGGTCTTGCCCGAGCCGTCGCAGCCGCGTTCGCGCGGAAGGGCGCTGAGCGGCCTTGGCTTTCGCATTCGACTCCCGGATGCACTCAGGACAGATCACGCCGACAGGCGCGAGCGTCTGGCACTCGGGGCAGACGGTGCGGCCGCACCGCTGACAGAGCACGAAGCTCTGTCGGTCTGGGTGTCGATAGCAGAAGTTCTCACGCTGCTGCGACAGCTCGGGTGATGTCATTCGTGAAGAGGAACCTGGAGCCTAGAGCTGCTCGACGGTGACGCTCTCGATGACGACGTCCTTGAGCGGCTTGTCACGGCCATCGGTGGGGACCTTGGCGATCGCGTCCACGACCGTGCGCGACTCGTCATCGGCGACACGGCCGAAGATGGTGTGCTTGCCCTGCAGCCACGGCGTCGGGTCCGTCGTGATGAAGAACTGCGATCCGTTCGTTCCGCGGCCGAGCTGCTTCCCGGCATTCGCCATGGCGAAGATGTAGGGCTCGTTGAAGTTGAGCTCGGGGTGGATCTCGTCGTCGAACGCGAAGCCGGGGCCGCCGGTTCCGGTGCCCGTGGGGTCGCCGCCCTGGATCATGAAGTTGGGGATGATGCGGTGGAAGATCACGCCGTCGTAGAGGGGCGTGCCCTTGGTCTGGCCGTCACGAGGGTCGGTCCATTCCAGCTCGCCCGTGGCGAGACCCACGATGGTCTTGACCGTGTTCGGCGCGTGGTTGCCGAACAGCTCCACCTTGATGGGGCCGTGGTTCGTG
Source organism: Pseudoclavibacter sp. JAI123 (assembly GCF_013409665.1). NCBI lineage: Bacteria > Bacillati > Actinomycetota > Actinomycetes > Micrococcales > Microbacteriaceae > Pseudoclavibacter > Pseudoclavibacter sp. JAI123. The sequence continues at coordinate 181,357 of NZ_JACCCM010000001.1, forward strand.
TTGATCGTTGCAAGTGCAGTGGCGATTGACATGCTCGTCATCTTTCCATAGCCGTCCGACTTCTCTCCTGCCTGTCCGCCGACAGCGTGCGGTGATTCAGGTTGCGTGTGGCAGAAGCGTGCCAAGATATGCACTACCTACTTGTCAACGTCCGGAGGTACCAATGGCCCTTTCACGGAAGCAGTCGCGTGAACTCAAGCGTCTCCGCAAGGACGCAACAAACCTGTGGAGCGAGCAGCAGTCTGTCATCGAGCACGCTCGTGGCATCCTGCAGTCCGCTGGAGTGAGCGCGAAGGGCTTGGCTGAGTCCGAGCTCGTCCCCGCTCTGCAGAAGAGCTACGACAACAACGTTCGCCCGAGCTTCGACCGCGGCTACAGCGTGGCCCGCGAGAAGTACGAAGACGCGAGCGTCCGCTTCAACGGCAAGGTCCTCCCCGTCGTCGCCGGCCTCTCGGGCTCGGTGGCTGGCACGGTCAGCAACCTCGCTTCGAAGAACCACGACCTCAAGGATGTCGCCGGCTCCGCGAAGAAGGTCTCGAAAGAGCTGAACTCGCGCGCCAAGAAGGCGTCGAAGGCGTACGACAAGAAGTACAACAGCTCCGGCGTCGGCGTCGGCGGCTGGCTGCTCATCGGTGCTGGCGTCGCGGCTGTCGCAGCTGTCGGCTACGCCCTCTGGCAGACCTTCCGCGCAGATGACGACCTGTGGATCGCTGACGAGGAGCTCGACGCTCCCGTCACCACGGTCTCGCCCGCATCGGCCGCGAAGTAGTTCGCGCGCTCCTGCATCTGACTGGCCCCGCGCTCACCTCGTGAGTTGCGGGGCTTCGTCGTAGGTGCCGGTGATGAGCTGTGCCAGCGCGTCCGCCATCACGGGCTTCGCGCCCCGCCACCAGGCGAGCCGCACTTCGATGGCCGGAGCGTCGCGCAGGGGCCGGTAGACGACCCCCGGCCGGGGGTGCTGGGCGGCCGTGGCCTCGCTGGTCACGCCGAAGACATCGCCATCCGCGATCAGGGTCAGCCATTCGTCGAGGGAGGTGGTCGGGATGAAGATGGGCGATCGGTCAGCCTGCCAGAGTGAGCCGACTGTGGTGCCGGTCCGTGCATCCACCGCGAGGGTCTTGCCGGCGAAGTCGCCGAGGACCAGGGTTCGCCTGCGCGCGAGAGGGTCTTCCTTCGACAGGACTGCGACTCGTCGCTCTTCGCCGACGAGAACGGTCTCGATGCGGGGATCGCGGGGTGCCGTGCGGAGGACGGCGAGCTCGGCTTCACCATCCAGGAGTCCGGCCGTCGCGGTGTTGCTCTGACGGAAGACAAGATGTGATTCAGGATGCTCGGCTCGCCAGCGTCGTTGCACGGTGCTCGTGTGCGCGCCGAGCGTCGACCAGGCGTAGCCGACCCGGAGTTCCCGGGTCGCCGCATTCGCTTCGTCGCCGATGAGGGTCACTTCGAGCAGGACGCGGCGTGCGCGGGCGAGGATCCGCTCACCGAGGGGTGTGAGTGCCACGTGGCGTGTGGAGCGGGAGAGGAGCTGCGCACCGAGCTGGGTCTCGAGCGCGAGGATGGCTCGCGACACGGCCGCCTGCGAGCAATGCAGCTCGATGGCCGCATCGGTGAAGGTGCCCGCGTCGACGACCGCGGCGAGGGCGCGGAGGTGGCGGAGCTCAAGACTCATGCGCCCAGCGTATAACTCCCGCGTGTCATGCATTTCTGCGCGCGACCCACCAGGGACACGATTGGCGCATGACTGGGACCGCGGACACGACGATGCCGAACGCTGCCGCGCCGCGCGGCGTCCTCGCCGGGTCTGCGATGCTCACCGGCAGCGGGCTCTCCAATCAGCTCGGTGCCGCAATCGGAGCACTTGCCTTCGATTCCCTTGGCACCGCGGGAGTCGTCGCCGTCCGCCAGCTCGTGTCGGCCGCCATCCTGCTCCCGGTTGCCCGGCCACGGCTGCGGAGCTTCACCTGGGCGCAGTGGTGGCCGGCATTGCTGCTCGGACTCGTCCTGGCGACCATGAATCTATCCCTCTACGCGGCCGTCGATCGCATCGGGCTGGGACTGGCCGTCACCCTCGAGTTCCTCGGCCCACTTGCCGTCGCGCTGTCCTCGTCGCGCACGCGGGCTGATCTGCTGCTCGCCGTGGGTGCCGCCGTCGGCGTGTACGTGCTGCTGCTGCCCGACGGATCCAGCGATCTCCTCGGCTACGCGTTCGGCCTGCTCGCTGCCTGCTGCTGGGCCAGCTACATCCTGCTCAACCGGATGCTCGGAGGCCGCCTGACCGGCCTCCAGGCGCCTGCCACGGCCACGCTGGTCTCGAGCCTGCTGACGCTGCCCATCACCGTGCAGCTGATCGCCGACGGGAAGTTCCTGGGCTGGCCCCTGCTGCTCGCGGCGCTCTCCGGCCTGCTGTGCTCCGTCATCCCCTACTCGATCGACATCATCGCGCTCCGCTGGGTGACCACGAGGTTCTTCGGGGTGTTCATGAGCATCAACCCGATGTTCGCGGCGCTCGCCGGAGTTGTCGTGCTCGGACAGGTGCCCGTCACGCACGAGTGGGTCGGCATGGCCATGATCGTCGGCGTCAACGCTGTCGCCGTGTCACGCGGCCTCCGCGGGGGCCGTAGCACCGAGGAGACGCGGAGAGACGCCGGAGGAGCTCAGTGAGCGGCGCGGAGAGAACGCAGGTGCCCGTTGGCGGGGCGTTCCGCGTGGAGCCTGAGCCCCACATCCACGAGCGACACGGTGCGAAGCGCGACCACCTCTGAGAGATCGAACCAGCGAGCCTCATCCGTTGAGCCGCCGCGTTCGTTGCGCAGCTCGCCGCTCACGATGCTCGCCTCGTAGACGATCCGGACCGACTGCATCGGCGTCTTGCCCGGCTCGAGCCGGTCACGGCCCGCGATGATGTGCGAGTCGATGCCGAGGAGGTGGTCGATGGAGGCGTGGTAGCCGGTCTCTTCCCAGATCTCGCGGACGACGCCGTCGATGGGGTCCTCGCCTGGGTCCGTTCCGCCGCCGGGCAGGGTCCAGCCTGAGCGACCACGGTCATGCCAGTGCGCGAGGAGGATCTGCCCGTCGCGCACGATGACACCGTAGGAAGCGAGTCGTCGATGCACGGAACCCCCAAAGATCTCTGCCGGGGTCTCGAGGTCAGCGGCCCGGTGCCTGGCCGACCCGAACCACGGGCGCACGCTATCGTACGCCGACGCGCGCCGCGCTCCCGCACAGGGAGGCCCCGACGCGCGCCGGATGGTGCGTAGCGAGCGGGATCAGCGACGCAGCGTCTTGCGCGCGGCCCAGTTGCCGAGGAACTGGAGCCCCTGCACGAGGATCACGATCACGATGACAGCTGCCCACGTGACCTCGGGCTGGAACTGACGATAGCCATACTGGATCGCGAAGTCACCAAGTCCGCCACCGCCGATGAATCCGGCCACCGCCGACATGTCGACGAGCGAGACCACGGCGAACGTGTATCCGAGGATGAGCGGCCCAAGTGCCTCAGGCACGATTACGGTCCACACGATCTGGAAACGTCCCGCACCCGACGCGCGCGCCGCCTCGATGACACCTGGTGACACAGTCAGCAGGTTCTGCTCGACAAGGCGAGATATGCCGAAAGTGGCCGCAAGCGAGAGCGCAACGATCGCCGCATTTGTACCGATACCAGAACCCACGATGAGTCTTGAGAGTGGCTGGACGGCCGCGATGAAGATGATGAATGGGATTGGTCGGAAGAAGTTCACGATTACGTTCATGACCGCGTTCGCGAAACGTTGCTCGTAGAGGTTGCCGCGGCGCGTCAGATAGAGCACGAGCCCAACCAGGAGCCCGCCAAGCCCACCGAAGAGCAGGCTAAGCGAGACGAGGAAGAGAGTCTCGCCGGTCGCCTCGAACAGCTTCGGCAGGAGTTCGATGACCTCGTTCATGCCGCACCTCCCGCAGTGATGTCGTCGAATTCCGTGACGACCGCGAGGCCGCCGATTTCATCGAGGGCCCGGCGTCGTGCATCCGCGTCACCCTGCAGCGCGAAGGTCAGGTCGCCGAACGACTTCCCGCGGATCTCGTTCATTCCGCCGTACACGAGCTCGACAGTGATGCCTGCTTCGTGCAGGATACGCAGCGCCTGACCCTGGTTGGTCCGCCCGTCGCGGAAGCTCAGCGTCACGAGCGTGCCAGGGTGGCGGGCACCCAAGTCTGCGCGCAGCTCGGCATCCGGGATGCCCTGCACGACCGTCGAGACGAAGCGCTGCGTTGCCGGGGCCTCCGGGTTCGCGAAGATGTCGAACACCTCGCCCTGCTCGACGATTTTGCCGTGCTCCATGACGGCGACGTGGCTCGCGATCTCCTTCACGACGTCCATCTCGTGCGTGATGACGATGATCGTGACCCCGAGCTCCTCGTTTGCCTTCTTCAGCAGCTGCAGCACGTCCGCCGTCGTCTGCGGGTCGAGCGCGCTCGTCGACTCGTCGGCGAGGAGGATGCTGGGGTTCGTCGCGAGGGCGCGCGCGATGCCCACGCGCTGCTTCTGCCCGCCGGAGAGCTGGTCGGGGAAGGCGCGCGCTTTCTCGGAGAGTCCGACGAACTCGAGCAGCTCGGCGACGCGCTTCTCGCGCTCTGCCTTCGGCGTCTTGGCGACGCGCAGCGGATACGCCACGTTTCCGGCGACGTTGCGTGAGTTGAAGAGGTTGAACTGCTGGAAGATCATCCCGATTCCCGCGCGCACAGAGCGCAGCTTCGTCTCGGGCAGCTTCGTGATGTCGACCCCATCCACGTGGATGCTGCCGGACGTGGTCGGCTCGAGCGCGTTGATGAGACGCACCATCGTTGACTTCCCTGCACCCGAGTATCCGATGACCCCGTAGATGTCGCCGGCCTCGATGTTGAGCGAGACTCCGTCGACGGCTCTGATGACCGGGGCTCCGCGCTTGGGTGCCGGATACTCCTTGACGACGTCGGTGAGTGTGATGAGGGCCATGTGTTCGCTCTCGCCTTCTTCACGGTGGACCCGTGTGGTGGTGCTGGTGAGCGGCGCCGGGACGCCATTCGTTGGTGCAAGCGAGATCGCCGCCCGAGGCCTGATGATCATCATCGGGTCTCGGGCGGCGAGCGCGCTAGGGGTGAGTCCTAGCCCTGGGCTTCGATCTCTGCGACGAGCTCGTCGAGCGTCGTCTGCAGCTCGTCGACGGGCGTCTTGGTGAGCACGGCGGTCTCGCCGAACGTCTCCTTGACCGCTGCCGCGACGCCCTCGGAGTTCTGGTAGATCTCGACGAGCTTGAGGTAGTTCTCGTTGTCAGCGTTCTCGGCCGTCGTCACGAAGATGTTGATGTACGGGAACGCGGACTCGTTCTGCGGGTCATCCCGCGTGAGTGCGTCTTCCGTGGTGAGGCCAGCGTTCTCGACGAAGTCGTTGTTGATGATCGCGCCGGCGAGGTCAGGCAGCGAGGTTGCCGTGACGGAAGCCTCGAGCTCGGTCACCGTGACACGCGACTCGGGGAGCACATCGTCGAGGGTGGAGAACGGCGAGCCGCCGTCCTTGAGCTCGATGAGGCCAGCTTCCTGGAGCACGAGGAGGCCGCGGGCGCGGTTGGAAGCGTCGTTCGGGACTGCGACCTCTGCGCCGTCCGGAATCGCGTCGACCGAGTCGTACTGCGACGAGTAGAAGCCGAGGGGGTAGATGGCCGTCGAGCCGATCGGCACGAGGTCGTCGCCACTCGCGGCGTTGTGCTGCGCGAGGTAGATGATGTGCTGGAACGCGTTGACGTCGAGCTCACCCTCGCTCGTGGCGGGGTTGGGCTGGTTGTAGTCCGAGAAGTCGACGAGCTCGACCGTGAGGTCCTCAGCTGCCGCTTCCTCGACGAGGACGTCCCAGTACGGGTCGGATGCGCCGACGACACCGAGCCTGATGGTGTTCTCATCGGAGGCGCCGGTGGAGCACGCGGAGAGACCTCCAACGAGGGCGATCGCGCCGACTGCTGCGGCGATCTTGGTGAAACGTGACATGGAGGAGGGTCCTTTCAATGCGGCGCGCGAACGCCGGCAATCCTCTAAGGGTCTAGAGGGCCTCGCAAGAATAAGAGAACAGCGCGTCGCCGCGCCGGTACATCCTGACACGTTGCGTAACAGTCCACTGACGGCGTCACCTACGCAACAATGTTGCGCTGGAATCGCCAAGCAACTCAGGGCAGAAGACCCAAGTGCCTGGCCTTCGCAAGAGCCTGGTAGCGAGAGCCCGCATCCAGCTTCGTCATTGCGGTCCCGAGGTAGCTCTTGACCGTGCTCTCGGTCAGAATCAGCTTCCTGGCGATGTCCTTGTTCGTCAGCCCGAGCGCGATCTGACCGAGCACATCCAGCTCCCGCGGCGAGAGCCTGACCGGAGCCTCCGGGAGATCTGCGGTGGCGGCAGCCTCTCTGCTGCGCGGATCTCCGTGGTCGCCGGCGAACCTCACGAGGCGTTCCTCGATGCCCCGTAGCCTGGCCCGCACCTCAGCATCCCCGAGGAGGGATGCCACCTCGCGCAGCTCGGAGAACGTTCCCCTCAGCTCCTCGAGCTGCGTCGCGGTGAGGCCACCGCCTCCCAGCTCCGAGACGCTCGCGGACCCCACCCGCATCCGACGGCTGAGCTCATCCCGCAGCCGCAGCTCGTCTTCAACGTTCTTGCCGAGCGCGACCGCCTGGCCGAGCGACATCGACTGCGAGTCAGGGGCCGCCCGGAACCCGCCATAGAGGACACCCCGCACGTGCTTGTCGACGATGACCGGCACAGCCATCAGGCTCTGGACGTGCTCGGACAGCACCTGCACGTCGTAGTCGTGCGTGATGCGACTGCTGCCGCGGTAGTTCGTGGTGACCTTGGCGCGACGCTCGAGCATTGCCCGCCCCCCGAGACCGCGCCCCAGCTGCACCCTGAGCCCCACGAGGCCGCGACCCTGGTTGCCGCAGATCGTGTGGACGTCCGTCGTGTCGCGGTACGTCGGACCGCCGAACGAGAGAGGGCACCCCGTGGAGTCCCGCAGGCGCGCTACAGCCTGAGCGAAGACGTCAGCTTCGGTTGCTGCCTCTGGAAACATCATGTGCGTCACTACCAACTTCCGGGGGTAGTTCGATACTTCGTCGTATGCGTAGCGTGGATGCTATCACGCAGGCGATGAGGCTTTCGTGTTCGCAATGATGCGAAGAAATGCCGCCGTCAGCCGCTCCGGAATATACGTCCATCCCTGACGAACGCAGCAATGCACTGAGGCAAGGAGGCCCCATGCAGAATGAAACGTCACCACCGCCGACCAGCGGAATCGACTATGTCGAATTCGAGGAATCGGCCGATTTCAAGGAACTGAAGAAACGCCAGCGTTCCTTCGTCTTCCCACTCTCCATCTTCTTCCTCGTCTGGTACGGCGCCTACATCATCGTCGCCGCATACGCGCACGACTTCATGGCCACGCCCGTCTTCGGGAACATCAACGTGGGTCTGCTGCTGGGCATCGGCCAGTTCGTCACGACCTTCGCGATCACCATGTGGTACGTCTCCTACGCCAACCGGAGACTCGATCCGCTCGCGAATGACCTGCGCGTCCAGCTGACCAAGGAGGACCAGGCATGAGCGTCCAGCTCATCGCCCCGCGGGCGAGCGCGGTGGCAGACAACGACCCCGTCCTGAATATCGCGATCTTCGCGGCGTTCGTCGCCGTGACGCTCTTCATCGTCATCAGGGCGAGCCGAAACAGCAAGACCGCCGCCGATTACTATGCGGGCGGTCGCTCTTTCTCGGGGACGCAGAATGGATTCGCCATCTCCGGCGACTATCTCTCCGCTGCATCCTTCCTGGGCATCGTCGGTGCTATCGCCGTCAATGGCTATGACGGGTTCCTCTATTCGATCGGGTTCCTCGTCGCCTGGCTGGTGGCACTGTTGCTGGTCGCCGAGCTCATGCGCAACACGGGCAAGTTCACGATGGCCGACGTGCTCTCGTTCCGCCTCAAGCAGCGGCCTGTGCGCGTCGCGGCGGCCCTCACGACCCTCGCGGTCTGCTTCTTCTACCTTCTCGCCCAGATGGCCGGCGCCGGTGGTCTCGTCGCGCTCCTGCTCGGCATCACGGACGACATCGGCGTCGCGATCGTCGTCGCCGTCGTCGGTGTGCTCATGATCATCTACGTCCTCATCGGCGGGATGAAGGGCACGACCTGGGTGCAGATCATCAAGGCGTTCCTGCTCATCGGCGGCGCTGGCGCGATGACGATCTGGGTGCTGGTCATCAACGGCTTCGACCTGTCCGCGCTCCTGCAGGCGGCCGTCGACAAGGCGGCGCTCGACGGTGCTGAAGACCCGGCGGCGATCCTCGCTCCCGGTCTCCAATACGGCAAGAACCCCATCGACTTCGTATCGCTCGGGCTCGCTCTTGTCCTCGGCACGGCCGGCCTGCCGCACGTGCTCATGCGCTTCTACACGGTGCCCACCGCCAAGGAGGCCCGAAAGTCCGTGGTCTGGGCCATCTGGCTCATCGGCGGCTTCTACGTGTTCACGCTGGTCCTCGGCTACGGGGCGGCTGCGCTGGTGGGAGCTCCCGCCATCCAGGATGCGCCGGGAGGCGTGAACTCGGCGGCCCCGCTGCTGGCCCTCGAGCTCGGCGGACCCATCCTGATGGGCTTCATCTCCGCCGTGGCGTTCGCGACCATCCTCGCCGTGGTCGCCGGCCTCGCCATCACGGCTGCCGCATCCTTCGCCCACGACATCTACAACAGCGTCGTGAAGCGAGGCACGGCAAGCCCCGAGCAGGAGGTGAAGGTCGGCAAGTACACGGTCGTCGTGCTCGGCGTCGTCGCCATCGTCGGTGGCATCGGCGTGCAGGGCCAGAACATCGCGTTCCTGGTGGCGCTCGCCTTCGCGGTTGCCGCCAGCGCGAACCTGCCGACCATCCTCTACTCGCTGTACTGGCGCAAGTTCACCACTCGTGGCGCGCTATGGAGCATGTACGGGGGTCTCGCGACGGCCATCGTCCTGATTCTCTTCTCGAAGGTCGTCTCCGGTGCCGAGACGGCGATGCTCGGCGCGGAGATCGACTTCGCCTGGTTCCCGCTCAACAACCCCGGCATCGTCTCGATCCCTGTCGGCTTCCTGCTCGGCTGGCTTGGATCCGTCCTGCCGCAGAAGAAGGAGGACCCGCGCGTCGCCGCCGAGATGGATGTGCGCTCGCTCACGGGGTACGGGGCCGAGGAGGCCGTCGAGCACTAGGCACTCCCTCGTCCGAGGGCGCCACGGCCTGCTCGAGTTCGTCGAAATGGTCGCTCCGACCGGGTCGGAGCGACCATTTCGGCGTTCTCGTTGTCTCGGTGCCACAACGCACATGAGGTTCGGGATGCGCGTGGGTAGCGTGAGCGTGTCCACGATGCACACGGAGGTGCGGATTTGACCCAATCAGCGCAGACAGGTTCCCTCGCTGGGAAGACCATCATCATGTCCGGCGGGAGCCGCGGCATCGGACTCGCGATCGCGAAGCGCGCGGCACGCGATGGAGCGAACGTCGTGCTCCTGGCGAAGACCGGTGAGCCCCACCCGAAGCTGCCCGGCACGGTCTACACGGCCGCCGAGGAGGTACGAGAGGCCGGTGGCCGTGCGCTGCCGGTCGTGGGCGACGTCCGCGACGACTCCGACCTGCGGCGGGCGGTCGATACGGCGGTCGTCGAGTTCGGCGGCATCGACATCGTCGTCAACAACGCGAGCGCCATCGACCTGCGGTCGACGCTCGACATCGACGAGAAGCGCTACGACCTGATGCATCAGATCAACCAGCGGGGAACGTTCATGCTGTCGCGGGCCGCGCTGCCGCACCTGCTCGAGTCGCCGGATGCCCGCATCCTGTCCCTCTCACCTCCCCTCAACCTCTCGGCGAAATGGCTCGGCACCTATCCCGCGTATATGACCGCGAAGTACGGCATGACGCTCGCAACGCTGGGCATCGGTGCTGAGTTCGCGGAGAAGGGTGTCGAGGCGAACACCCTCTGGCCGCGCACGACCATCCAGACCGCTGCGGTCGCCAACATCATCGGCGGCGAGGAGCTCATGCGGCGCAGCCGGACTCCCGAGCTGTACGCGGATGCCGCGCACGTCGTCCTCACGTCGCCGCGTGGCCGATACCAGGGCGAGACGCTGCTGTGCGAAGACGTGCTCGCGGATGCGGGCGTGAGCGATCTGGGTGCTTACTCACCCGGTGTGGATGCGGCCGAGCTGTTTCCCGATGCCTTCGTCGACTGACCGCGTGGACATCGGAGGGGGTTTCGAGACCAACGGCCTAGTGTGAGTCCCAGATGGGCGGTTCGGGCACATCCCCGGCAGACCCTACGTGCAGCAGTCCAACGAGGGAGCGCGACGATGACGGGTGTCGATCAGCACATCAAACCGGACGTCCCACCGTCCGGTCCGGGGTGTGTGGAATGCGAGGAGTCGGGTAGCTGGTGGCTGCACCTGCGTCGCTGCACGTTCTGCGGACACATCGGCTGCTGCGACGACTCCCTGAACACGCACGCGACGAAGCACGCTCACGCAACCGGTCACCAGGTCATCTGCAGCTACGAGCCCGACGAGGTGTGGTTCTGGGACTACGCGACGGACACGATGTTCGACGGGCCGACGCTGCACGCGCCGCTCAGCCACCCACGGTCGCAGACGGTTCCGGGCCCGAGGGAACGCGTGCCGGCAGACTGGCAACGCCTCCTGGGCGCATGACGACGCCGCTCGGCGATCTCCCGGACGAACCGCTCGCACTGCACGAGGCCCCATACGCGTAGGCCGGACGCCGAGGGCGGGGTTGTGGTCGTCCAGACTCGCCTGAAGCGGCCGCAAGTCCGCCCCCGGATGGGCCGACTCACGCAGAAGAACCCCGGTCAGATTTCTCTGACCGGGGTTCTGTGTCACCGTGGAGCCTAGGAGATTCGAACTCCTGACATCCTGCTTGCAAAGCAGGCGCTCTACCAACTGAGCTAAGGCCCCGTTCGGGGTGGAAACGACACCAGCCTTCAGTGTCGAACCGTGGGGCTACCAGGACTTGAACCTGGGACCTCTTCGTTATCAGCGAAGCGCTCTAACCGCCTGAGCTATAGCCCCCGAAGCGACTGCCCCAACATACACGAAAAGTGCACCGCAGGGGAAATCGAGCCGCTAGCTGTTCGTGAAACCGAACACGAGGCCTCCCGTGACCTTCACCGCGAGGTTGTACAGGAACGCCGCGACCGCGCCGAGGGCAGTGCCCGCGACGAGGTTGAGGAGCGCCACGACAAGCGAGAAGAGCATGAGCTGCGGCAGTGTGACGAAGTCATCGACTCCGACACCTGCCGAACCGGAGACGTCGTTGAGGAGGTTGTTGACGCTCCCCAGCACACCCGTGTTCTCGATGACCGTCCACATGAGGAACGTGGCAACGATGGTGATGATGCCGAAGCAGATCGACAGCAGGAAGGAGAACTTCACGACAGACCAGAAGTCGATGTGCACCAAACGGAGGCGCACCTGCTTGCTCGCAGTCTTCTTGCTGGACTTCTGGGCCAGCTTGTCAGCAACGCTCGTCATAGATCAGTACCTCAGTCTTCGGTCTCGTCCTGCTCGAACGACGTGACCGAGTCTGCCACAGTCTCACTCTCGTCACTCTCGGCAGTCGTGCTGTCCCCATCGCTGGAGGCATCAGGGGTCGCCTCGGTCGTCGCCTCGGTGTCGTCCGAGGCGGGGGCGCCGGCGGATTCGCCGTCCTCGCCCGCCTCGTCTTCCTTCTCGAGCTCACGGTCGGCGTTCTGCGCGATCGCGATCACGTAGTCGCTGTTGTCGAGCCTCGCGAATGTCACGCCCATGGAGTCGCGTCCGGTCACGGAGACCTCGGCGACGTTGGAGCGCACGACCTTGCCGGAGGCGAGGATGACCAGCACCTCTTCGGCGTCGTGGACGAGCAGCGCACCGGCGAGCCCGCCGCGTTCCTCGTTCAGCTTCGCGACCTTGATGCCGAGGCCACCGCGCTTCTGGATGCGGTACTGCGACACGGACGTGCGCTTCGCGTATCCGCCCTCCGTGACGATGAACACGTAGGCGTCATCACTCGAGGTGACCGCTGCGGTGAGCAGGTAGTCGCCGTCGCGGAACGACATGCCCTTCACGCCGGACGTGGAGCGGCCCATGGGCCGGAGCGCTTCGTCGTTCGCCTCGAAGCGAAGCGACATTCCGAGGTGGGAGACGCAGAACACGTGGTCGGACTCGTCGGCGAGCATCGCCGAGACGAGTTCGTCGCCCTCGCGCAGGTTGACGGCGATGATGCCGGCCTGGCGGTTCGTGTCGTACTCGGTGAGCGCCGTCTTCTTGACGAGTCCCTCGCGGGTGGCGAGCACGAGGTACTGCGCCTGGCGGTAGTCGCTGATGTCGAGGATCTGCGCGACCTTCTCGTCGGGCTGCAGCGGCAGCAGGTTCGCGATGTGCTGCCCCTTCGCATCCCGGCCGGCCTCGATGAGCTCGTATGCCTTGGCCCGGTACACCCGGCCCAGGTTCGTGAAGAAGAGCAGCCAGTGGTGCGTCGTCGTCACGAAGAACTGCTCGACCACATCGTCCGCGCGGAGCTGAGCGCCCTTGATGCCCTTGCCGCCCCTGTGCTGTGAACGGTAGTTGTCGCTGCGCGTGCGCTTGATGTAGCCACCGCGCGTGACGGTGACGACCATCTCCTCTTCCGGGATGAGGTCCTCGTCGGTCATGTCGCCGCCGGAGCCTCGCAGGATCTCGGTGCGTCGATCGTCGCCGAACTTGTCGACGACTTCCTGCAGCTCATCCGCGATGATGGTGCGCTGACGCACCGGGTCGGCGAGGATCTCCTTGTACTCGGCGATCATCGCTTCGAGGCGCGCTGCGTCTTCCATGATCTTCTGGCGCTCGAGCGCGGCGAGGCGGCGCAGCTGGAGGTTCAGGATGGCGCTGGCCTGCAGCTCGTCGACGTCGAGCAGCTCCATGAGTCCCGTGCGGGCCTCTTCGACGGTCGGCGACCGGCGGATGAGCGCGATGACCTCGTCGAGCATGTCGAGCGCCTTGAGGTAGCCACGGAGGATGTGAACCTCGTCTTCCGCCTTCTTAAGGCGGAACTTCGTGCGGCGCACGATGACCTCGACCTGGTGCTGCACCCACGCCGTGATGAAGCCGTCGATCGCGAGCGTGCGGGGCACGCCGTCGACGATCGCGAGCATGTTCGCGCCGAAGTTCTCCTGCAGCTGCGTGTGCTTGTAGAGGTTGTTGAGCACGACCTTGGCGACGGCGTCGCGCTTGAGCACGATGACGAGGCGCTGACCGGTTCGACCGGAGGACTCGTCGCGGATGTCGGCGATGCCGGTGAGGCGCTGGTCCTTGACGAGTTCTGCGACCTTCAGCGCGAGATTGTCGGGGTTGACCTGGTACGGCAGCTCCGTGATGACCAGGCACGTGCGCCCGTGGATCTCCTCGATCGCGACGACGGCGCGCATCGTGATGGAGCCGCGACCGGTGCGGTACGCCTCCTGGATGCCCTTGGTGCCGAGGATCTGGGCACCGGTCGGGAAGTCAGGGCCGTGGATGCGCTCCATGAGCGCGTCCATCAGCTCCTCGCGGGTCGCATCCGGGTGCTCGAGATGCCACAGCGCACCAGCCGCGACCTCGCGGAGGTTGTGCGGCGGGATGTTCGTGGCCATACCGACGGCGATGCCGACGGAGCCGTTGACCAGGAGGTTCGGGAAGCGGGCGGGCAGCACGGCGGGCTCGCGCGTGCGGCCGTCGTAGTTGTCCTGGAAGTCGACGGTGTCCTCGTCGATGTCCCTGACCATCTCGAGCGCGAGCGGCGCCATCTTGGTCTCGGTGTATCGGGGCGCGGCGGCACCGTCGTTGCCGGCGGAGCCGAAGTTCCCCTGGCCGAGGGCAAGCGGGTAGCGCAGCGACCATGGCTGCACGAGGCGGACGAGCGCGTCGTAGATCGCCGAGTCGCCGTGCGGGTGGAACTGCCCCATGACGTCTCCGACGACGCGGGCGCACTTCGAGAACGCCTTGTCTGGGCGGTAGCCGCCGTCGTACATCGCGTAGATGACACGGCGGTGCACGGGCTTGAGCCCGTCCCGAACCTCGGGGAGCGCTCGACCGACGATGACGCTCATCGCGTAGTCGAGGTACGAGCGCTGCATCTCGAGCTGCAGGTCGACCTGCCCGATGCGGTCTTCGCCGTCGGCGTTGGTGGTTGTGACGCGTTCTTCAGCCATAGATGTGCCTGTGTGCCTTAGATGTCGAGGAAGCGCACGTCGTGCGCGTTCTGCTGAATGAAGGTCCGGCGCGATTCGACGTCCTCGCCCATGAGCGTGCTGAACACGGCGTCAGCTGCCTCCGCGTCGCTCACCTTGACCTGCAGGAGCGTGCGCACGGCGGGGTCCATCGTCGTCTCCCAGAGCTCCTGGTAGCTCATCTCGCCGAGTCCCTTGTAGCGCTGGATGGCGTTGTCCTTGGGAATGCGGCGACCGGCCGCCTTGCCGTCTGCGAGCATCGCGTCGCGCTCACGGTCGGAGTAAGCGAAGTCGTGCGCCGCGTTGGACCACTTGATGCGGTAGAGCGGGGGCTGCGCGAGGAACACGTAGCCGAGCTCCACGAGCGGACGCATGTAGCGGAAGAGCAGCGTGAGCAGCAGCGTCGTGATGTGCTGGCCGTCGACATCGGCGTCTGCCATGAGGATGATCTTGTGGTACCTGACCTTGTCAGGGTCGAAGTCGTCGCCGAGCCCGGCGCCGAACGCTGTGATCATCGACTGCACTTCGTTGTTCTGCAGGGCGCGGTCGAGGCGTGCCTTCTCGACGTTCAGGATCTTCCCGCGCAGCGGGAGGATCGCCTGCGTCTCAGGGTCGCGCCCCTGAACTGCCGAGCCACCGGCCGAGTCACCCTCGACGATGAAGACCTCGGAGCGTGTCGGGTCCTTCGACTGGCAGTCCTTGAGCTTGCCCGGCATGCCGCCGGTCTCGAGGAGGCCCTTGCGTCGGGTCTGCTCGCGTGCACGACGGGCGGCGAGGCGGGCAGCGGATGCCTGGCCGGCCTTCCGGATGATGTCCCTGGCCTGCGAGGGGTTGCGGTCGAACCAGTCCTGGAGCGCCTGGCCGACGATGCGCTGCACATACGACTTCGCCTCGGTGTTGCCGAGCTTCGTCTTCGTCTGACCTTCGAACTGAGGTTCGCCGAGCTTGATGGAGATGACGGCGGCGAGCCCTTCGCGGACGTCCTCACCCGAGAAGTTCTCGTCCTTCTCCTTGATGAGGTTCTTCTCGCGCGCGTACCGGTTGACGACCGTCGTGAGGGCGGCGCGGAACCCCTCGAGGTGCGTGCCGCCTTCCTTCGTGTTGATCGTGTTCGCGAACGAGTGGATGGACTCCGAGTAGGAGTCGATCCACTGCATCGCCAGCTCGAGCGAGATCTTGCGCTCGGTGTCCTCGGCGTTGACCTCGATGATCTCCTCGTGCACCGGCTGCTTCTTGCGACGGCTGACGAGGTGCTGCACGTAGTCGACGAGTCCGCGCTCGAACAGGTACGTCTGCGCGCGCTTCTGCGGGATCTCGATGGATTCGGTGACGGCCTTCGGCTCGCCGGTCTCCGTGCGCTCGGCGTCGTCGATGTCAGCGGCGGTCTCGTCCTGCAGCTCAGTGATCTGCGCGGCGAGTCCATCGCCCGAGAGGGTCGACTGGTCGCGGTCGTCTGCGAGCGAGATGCGCAGGCCCTTGTTGAGGAACGCCATCTGCTGGAAGCGGGCGCGGAGCACCTCGAAGTCGTACTCGACGGTCTCGAAGATCTCGGAGTTCGCGTAGAACGTGATGGTCGTTCCCGTGTCTTCGGTCGGCTCGCCCTTCCGGATGTTCCCGGTCGGCACGCCGTTCTCGAAGTCCATCTCCCACTCGAAGCCATCGCGCTTGACCTGCGCGATGAGGCGGTACGACAGGGCGTTCACGACGGAGGAGCCAACGCCGTGGAGACCACCCGAGACCGCGTATCCACCGCCGCCGAACTTTCCGCCGGCGTGCAGCTTGGTGAGGACAACCTCGAGGGTGGAGATGCCCTCGACGGGGTGCAGCTCGACCGGGATGCCTCGACCGTTGTCCCGAACGCGCACGGCTCCATCGTCCTGCAGCGTCACCTGGATGTCGTCGCAGTACCCCGCGAGCGATTCATCCACAGAGTTATCCACAATTTCGTACACGAGGTGGTGGAGCCCCTCGGGACCGGTGGATCCGATGTACATGCCGGGGCGCTTGCGAACGGCTTCGAGCCCCTCGAGCACCTGGATCTGGCCTGCGCCGTAGTCGTTCTCAACCCGATCGTTCTGCGAGCGGGCTTCGACCACCTCGGTGGGAGCCCCTTCCTGGCCTTCCGACGTTCCTGGACCGTCCGACTGCAGAGCGTCGTCTGGCGTCTCAGTCGTGTTCTCGGGGTCGGAAGTTTCTGATGCCATAACTCGGGCGTCTCCTTGCTGTGTGGCGACATGCAAGATCCGCGTTGCGAGCAAACTCGCGTGACGCGGATCTAGCGACTGTTCAGTCTACCAAGGAACACGACTCGAGGCCCGAAAATGGAGCGTGAAGCGACGAAAACAAGGGGACGTACCGTATTTGCCTTGTCAACCGTAGGTATCGCGTGGACCACGCCCTGGAACCGATCTGGGACCGCGTTTCCACGAGGGGGCACCCGGGTTCAGAAAGCGGATGCGCTCGACCTTCGCTTCCGCGTACCTCTCTGCGAGGTTCGTGAGCAGCATCGTCTGCATCCCTCGGAGCTGCGTCGCCCACGCAGTCGAATCGCACTGCACCAGCAGCACGCCGTCCTCGATGTGCAGCGGAGTGGAATGCGCCGCCGTCTCCTTGCCCACGATCTCGGGCCACGCGTCCATCAGCTCCGCCTGCTTGAGTGGTCCGTTCCAACCGAATTGCCTGGTCAGCGCCGCAAGGGCCGATCCAGCCGCAACAGGATCACGTCCGAAGCCGAACGGCTCGGACAGCTCGGTGCCCTCCGCATCCTTGGCCTTCGCCGCAAGGCGTCGGCGAAGCGACGTCGTCTTCCCGCCGAAGACCTCCTTGAACCGCGCGTAGACCTCTGCACCCTCACTCATCGGCGGCCCCCGTCTGGATCGTGCCGGCACTGATCCGGATGATCTGCGAGCGCAGCCCCTCAGGAACGTCCTCGAGGACCGCCGCCGTGATGAGGACCTGCTCGAAGTCCCCGATCGCCTCCGCGAGGCGGGACCGGCGCGAGGCGTCCAGCTCCGCGAACACGTCGTCGAGGATGAGCACCGGATCGCCCGCGCGTGACTCGCTGCGCACCAACTCGGCGGCCGCGAGCTTGAGGGCAAGCGCAAACGACCAGGATTCACCGTGACTCGCCGTGACTCGCGCCGGCAGACCGTTGAGCCAGAACACGGCGTCATCGCGGTGGGGGCCGACGAGGCTCACGCCTCGTTCGAGCTCGCGGGGACGCATCTCGGCGAGCTGCGCGGTGAAGCGGTCACGAATCTCCGCGGTCGTGACCTCGCCGCCTTCGACTTCCGCGCCCTCGCCATCGGCGTCACCCATGACAGACGCAGCGTGGCCGAAGGCGGAGACGCGCATCGACAGCGTCGGCCGATGGTCCGCGCCGACCAGACGCTGGTACGAACCGGCGAGGTGTGGAAGCAGCCGATCGCAGAGCAGCAGCCGCTCGGCGATGATCTGGGAGCCGAGCTCCAGCATCCGCTCGTCCCACACATCCAGTGTCGCGATCATCGCTTCCGACGATCGCGGGCCCCGCATCGATCGGAGCAACGAGTTCCGCTGTCGCAAGACCCGCTCGTAGTCGGCGATCACGCCGCCGAGCTTCGGCGAATGGGTCACGAGCAGGGAATCGAGGAACCGTCGCCGAGCGCCAGGCTCACCGCGCACGAGCGTGAGATCCTCCGGAGCGAACAGCACGCTTGCGAAGTACCGAGCCAGGTCGCGGGACCTGACATTCTGGCCGCCGACCCTCGCCTTGTTCGCACCGGAACTCGCGATCTGCACATCCAGGTGCAGCGAGCGAGTCTCGTGAGCCAGTTCCATCTTGACCACGGCGAACTCCTGGCCGAAGCGCACAAGCGCCTGGTCACTGGAGACTCGGTGCGAGCCGAGCGTGGCCAGGTAGCCGATCGCCTCGACGAGGTTGGTCTTGCCCTGGCCGTTGGAGCCGACGAACAGGTGGGCGCCGGGCCCCAGCGACAGGTCGGCGGACTCGTAGTTCCTGAAGTCGTGCAGCTGCAGACGGGTGACGTGCACTGGTTACCGCATGAGCAGATTCGGCTGCAGCAGGTAGCGGTAGTTCGTCGACTCGCCCTCGTCGCGCGAGGTCTGGCTCGTGAGCAGCACGGGGCCCGGCTTGTTGGGGTTCTCGGAGTTCGTGAACGCGATGCGCACGAACGGCGAGTGGATGGCGCCGACTCCATCCAGCAGGAACTGCGGCTTGAGCGAGACGACCATGTCGTTGCCGTGCAGGACTGCGTCGAGGTTCTCGCTGGCCTGCGCCTGCTCGCTGCCGAGCGCTTCGAGGTGGAGGCCCTCGGTCGTGAACGTGAAGCGCAGGGCTGCCTCGCGCTCGAGCACGAGCTGCACGCGACGAACCGCGTCGACGATGTCGCTGACCGTCAGCACTGCGTAGTGCGGCGTCTCAGCGGGGAAGAGCCGCTCCACTGCGGGGAAGTTGCCCTTGATGAGGAGCGAGGTGACGGTCTTGTTGCCAGCGGAGAAGGCGATGAGCTCACGGATGTCGTCCTTGACGAGTGTGATCGTGATCTCACCGGAGTTGCCGAGCGACTTGCCGACCTCGGCGAGCGTCTTGGCCGGCACGAGAGCTGTCTCGGTCTCGGTGAGGGAGCTCTGCCACTCGATGGTCCGCACTGCGACGCGGTAGCGGTCGGTGGCGACGAGGCTCATCGAATCGGCCTGCAGCGAGAGGTTCACACCCGTGATCACGGGGGCGACGTCTTCGCGAGAGGCTGCGACCGCGACCTGGGAGATGGCCTCCGAGAACACGTCGCCGGCGATGGAACCGCTCGCGCCTTCGACGACGGGCAGGCTCGGGAACTCCTCGATCGGCATCGTCGGCAGGTGGAACGACGCGCTGCCGCAGCGGATGACAACTCCGGAGTCGTCGCGGCTCAGCTCGACGGGAGCCTGAGGAAGTCGATTCGCGATGTCAGCGAGGAGGCGTCCCTGCACGAGGACGGCTCCGGGTTCCTGCACATCAGCGTCGATGCTGGTGCGGCTAGAGACCTCGTAGTCGAATGACGAGAGCGTGACCCCTGCTTCGCCGACCTCGACGACGACACCGCTGAGGATGGGGAGGGTCGGGCGCTGAGGCAGAAGCTTGACGACAAACGACACCGCATCGCTGAAGACGTCACGGTTGACCACAAACTTCACTAGGCGTTCCTCTCGTTGGAATGCCCCAATGGTAGCCGCCCAGATTCGGTGTGTTGTGCCCGAGCGTCAGAGCATCCTGTGCTGCCTGCCACGGCACGAGCCCGTCGTCGCGCACGCGAAAATACCAGTCCCGCGAGGGCCGGCCGACCACCGTTCACCAATGTCATCGACTCGCCCAATATCAATAGATTTCTTGTCATCATCGTATTAACAGCTGTGCACACTGTGGATAACTCCGTACTCCCCAGCGGCTGCCTGGGAACTACAAAAATGTAAGTTGTGGCCGAGCGGTGGACGCCCTGTGCACGCTGACGAGCACTGGGGTGCACAACTTCTCGGACTCCACAGCGCCGAGCGCGTTTTCCACAGTCCGTACTCGCGTGTCGATTCCACAGTCCACAAGTTATCCACAGGCCCTGAGGGCAAGAAAAACTCCGCATCCGTGCCCGAGGGCCCGTGATGCGGAGCTGGAGGGTGCTCAGGAGCGTCCGTTTCCGTTCTGGCGGATGCGCGCGGTGAGCTCCGTGACCTGGTTGTAGACGTCGCGGCGCTCGGTCATGAGCTTCGTGATCTTGCGGTGCGCGTACATCACCGTCGTGTGGTCGCGCCCCCCGAACAGCTGCCCGATCTTGGGGAGAGACAGGTTCGTCATCTCCCTGCAGATGTACATGGCGATCTGCCGGCTCGTGGCGATCGCCTGCGATCGGGAGGATCCGTAGAGGTCGTCCACCGTCAGCTGGAAGTACGCAGCCGTCCGATTGATGATGTCCACGGGAGAGACGATGCCCGTGTCCTGATCGGACACCAGGTCCTTCAGCACTGTGGAGACCAGCGCCAGGTCGACCTTCTCGCCATTGAGGTTGGCGTAGGCGGTGACTCTGATGAGCGTGCCCTCCAACTCACGGATGCTCGAGGAGACCCGTGCCGCGATGAACTCGAGCGCATCGTCCGGGATCAGCAGGTTGTCGACCTGCGACTTCTTCCGGAGAATCGCGATGCGCGTCTCGAGGTCGGGCGACTGCACATCGGTGATGAGGCCCCACTCGAATCGGGAGCGCATCCGGTCTTCGAACCCTGTCAGCTGCTTCGGTGGGAGGTCGCTCGTGATGACGACCTGCTTGTTGTGCTCGTGCAGGGTGTTGAACGTGTGGAAGAACGCTTCCTGCGTCGAATCCTTGCCCTGGAGGAACTGGATGTCGTCGATCAGCAGGATGTCGTTGTCGCGGTAGCGCGCCTGGAACGACTGCGTCCGGTTGTTCGCGATCGAGTTGATGAAGTCGTTGGTGAACTCTTCGCTCGAGACGTACCTGACCTGGATGCCCGGGTAGATCGATTCGGCGTAGTTGCCGATGGCGTGGAGCATGTGCGTCTTGCCGAGCCCAGAGCCGCCGTACACGAACAACGGATTGTACGAACGTGCCGGCGCTTCAGCGACGGCGACGGCAGCCGCGTGCGCGAATCGGTTCGACCCACCGATGATGTAGTTGTCGAACGTGTACCGCGGGTTGAGCCGCGACTCAGGGTCCGGCTGCGTACGCGCGCCTTGATCTGAGGACGAATGATGACCGACGGATTCTGCTTCGACGACGTTCACCGAGCTGGTCGGGGTGGGCGCGGCCCGCGGCGGGGCGACCTCGATGTAATCGTGCGAGGCGAGTGGGTCACTGACCGAAGCTCGCGGAGCCGCATCCGGGTTGACGAGAACCGCGAAGGTCTTGATCTCCGGCTCGCCGAGTTCCGCGATCGCAGCCAGCATGGGCACGCGCGCACGAGTCTCGATCATCGTGCGGGTCATGTCGTTGGGGACCTCGAGCAGCAGCGCGCCGCTCATGACGCCCTTGGCTTCGACCAGTCCGAGGAACCCGAGCAGGGAAGCAGGGACGCGATCATCTTCGCGAAGTGTGGAGAGCAGCGTGTGCCACGTCTCTGAAACCGGGTCGGTCACCGAAGCACTCCCCCCGTCCCTCTGTACTTCACGAGACCGCATCTCTGCGGACCGCGTCTTCTTGGCTGCGCGCTCGCAGCATGGTCAACGCACCGGCCGTGTGGCACTGGTGCGCAAGTCATTGTGATCTACCCGGCGAGATATCCACAACTTCTGTGGACAAACAGGCGGGAGCCTGTGCATAACTCGCGGAGGTAGGGGGCCAGCCTACGCTGGATCGCCACGCGCGCCAATCGCTTTGCGAGGATTCGGCATGTCGCGCACTTGCCGGGCACCGGTGTGAGCATAATGCTGGCCCTCTGGCGTCAGTTGACTGCCGGGCGCGGGTCACGTAGGTTAAGGCAGTTGTGCCCTTCGGTAGGGCACTTGTGAAAAATCCGTACGGCGTCCGCCGATCGGGTCGTATCTTCCGGAGTTCTCATGTCGAAGCGTACTTTCCAGCCAAACAACCGCCGTCGCGCGAAGACCCACGGCTTCCGCCTGCGTATGCGCACCCGTGCGGGTCGCGCCATCCTCTCGGCTCGTCGCCGCAAGGGTCGCACCGAGCTTTCCGCGTAGCTTCTTGCTTCCCTACGCGAACCGCGTCACGAAGGGCGATGACTATCAAGCCATCGTTCGACGCGGCGTTCGCGTGGGTGCTCGAGGAATCACGGTCAGCGTGCGCGAGCGCGAACACGATGACACACCTACCCGCTTCGGCTTCATTGTCTCGAAGCGGGTAGGTGTGGCTGTCGTGCGCAATCGCATTCGTCGGCGCCTCAAGGCGGTCTCCAGAGAGCTGCTCCCTGAGGTCGGTTCTGGCTTCGACATCGTGTATCGGGTTCATCCGGAAGCGGCAGAACTCGGGTTCGATGATCTGCGCGAGCGCGCGAGATTCGGGTCGTTGCGAGGCGTGCGTCGTATCGCTGCACCCAGCGACGCGGATGCTCGTGCGTCCAAGTCCGGGAGGTGACCGTGCGCGCCCTTCGACGAGCCGCGCTCGTTCCCAGGAACGTGGTCATCGCACTGTTGAACGCGTACCGCTTGGTGATCTCACCGCTCTACGGTGACGTCTGCCGGTATCACCCCAGCTGCTCCGCGTACTCTTTAAGGGCTGTGCAGGTTCATGGCGTCCTCCGGGGCGGCTTCCTCACCGGGCGACGACTCGTTCGCTGCCACCCCTGGGCTGCTGGAGGCATTGACGACGTGCCCGAGCCGCAACACCGAACCACCACCACTACTGCTCGCGGATTTGTCGTCCAGGGCACTAGCGGGACTTAAGAGAAAGACGTCACCGCACTCATGGATATCCTCGGAACCATCTTGTGGCCGATCAAATGGGTCATCGAGCTCATCTTGGTCGGTTTCCACACGCTGTGGACGACGCTCGGTCTCAACGGCACTGATGGTTGGACGTGGATCCTCGCCATCCTGGGCCTGGTGCTCGTCGTCCGCTCCGCCATGATCCCGCTCATGGTGAAGCAGGTGAAGTCCCAGCGCGCGATGATGGATGTCGCTCCTGAGATCAAGAAGATCCAGGACAAGTACAAGGGCAAGCGTGACCAGTTCTCCATGGAGGCCATGCGTCGCGAGACCATGGCTGTCTACCAGCGAACCGGCTCGAACCCGATGGCGGGATGCTGGCCACTGCTCGTGCAGATGCCGATCTTCTTCGGTCTCTTCTCGGTGCTCAACGGCGCGCAGCACAACACGGTGGGTGTCGGTGCGCTGAACCAGGAGCTCGCGACGTCCTTCTCGCAGGCGGACATCTGGGGCGCTCCACTGAGCGCGACGTTCCTCAACAACGACGGCAACGTCGGCGTCCAGATCCTCGCCGGTGTCATGGTCGTCGTCATGACGGTCTCGCAGTTCATCACGCAGAAGCAGATCACTTCGAAGAACGTGTCGCAGGCGACCAAGGAGTCGCCGATGTACCGCCAGCAGCAGATGCTGCTCTACATCCTGCCCCTCACGTTCCTCGTGTCCGGAGTCATGTTCCCGCTGGGTGTCATGACCTACTGGCTCATCTCGAACTTCTGGACCATGGGCCAGCAGTACATCATCATCCGCAACATGCCTACTCCCGGATCCGAGGCCGCGAAGGCTCGTGAGGAGCGCCTGAAGGCTCGCGGCAAGTGGGTTGAGCCCGAGCGCAAGGACTCCAAGGGCAACGTCATCGTGGAAACCCCCGTGCAGCAGCCGGCACAGCGCGCTCAGCCCGTGTCAAAGAACCGTGCCAAGAAGAAGGCAACGGGCGGGAAGCCCGGCGCGGGTGGAGCCTCCGGCAAGAGCAGCCCACCCGCGAAGAAGTAGTTTCCCCTCGCCTCGCCCCCTCTGTGTTAAGGAACCCGAATGACTGAAGCAACCTCCGAGGCCATCCCCGCTGACGCAGAGACGTCGGATGCCCGTGACGACGGTGACATCGCCGCCGACTACCTCGAAGAGCTGCTCGACATCAGTGATGTAGATGGTGACCTCGACATCGAGGTTCGTGAGTCGCGCACCTACATCTCGGTGAACTCCGACGGGGAGTCGAACCTGTCGAAGCTGGCTGATGGGGAGACGGTGGATGCGCTGCAGCACCTGACTCGCCTCGCCGTGCAGGCGGAGACGGGTGAATTCTCGAGACTCATCCTCGACATCGGCGGTTCCCGCGATGCGCGACGGGGCGAGCTGGCCGGGCTCGTCGACCGCGCGATCACCCGCATCGAGGAGGGCGCCTCGTCCGCGGCCCTGCCCCCGATGTCCTCGTACGAACGAAAGATCGTTCACGACATCGTCTCCGAGCGCGGCTATGTGTCTGAGTCTGAAGGCGAAGCGCGCGAGCGTCACACGGTCATCCGCCCGGCACCTTCGGTCTGACGCGCGGAGTTATCCACAGTAGTTTCCACAGGCCATTATCTGGGGAATTGGACTGGAATTGCCTCTCCGGGTAAAAGGCCAGGTCACCTTGTCTTTCCTACGGATTTTCGGTTCGAGCGCTGTGGATGCGATGTTATGCACAGAGTTATCCACAGGCAAGCCGCGGGTTGCGTTTTGGTTGGTCTGTGAAGAATCGGATCGTGTCAAACTGGCACGAGCTGAGCGCGCCGCGATCTACGGTGCTTTGAGACATCCACGTTGCGAGAGGGGCACGCGCCATGACTGACCACCCGAATGAACTCGAGGTCGAGCCGGCTATCGCGAAGGTGCTGTTTGAGGACCGGATCGAACTCGCTCGCGCGTTCACGTCTGACCTCGCGAAATACGGGGAGCAGCTCGGCCTCGTCGGTCCGCTCGAGTACCCCCGCCTCTGGACTCGCCACATCGTCAACTCGGTTCTCATGGCTCCCTTGCTGCGTCCCGGGCTCGTCGGCGACATCGGTTCAGGTGCCGGCCTCCCTGGTCTCGTGCTGGCCATCGCGCGTCCTGACGTCAATTTCGTGTTGATCGAACCCATGGAGCGGCGCACGGAGTGGTTGCAGCGTGAGGTGGATGCCCTCGCTCTCACGAACGTCCAGGTGCGTCGAGCGCGAGCTGAGGAAGTGCACGATGAGTTCACCTTCGATCAGCTGACCGCGCGGGCCGTATCAGCGCTGAGCAAACTCATCCCGATCACGGTGCCACTTGTTCGATCCGGCGGGGAGCTCGTGTTCCTCAAGGGGCGATCGGCTGAAGCTGAGATCGAGAAGGCCAGCAAAGCCATCCGAAAGTTCGGTCTGACAGATGTTCGCGTTGAAGAGCTCGGCGAGAACCTCGACACTGAGGCCACACGGGTCATCCGCGCAACGGTCGACTAGGACTATCACTACGCGTTCGTCTGAAATCAGAGCCTGTATCGATTATTCTCGATTCAAGGATGCTGCCTCGCTGGTTCGCACCATTCCTTCGATGCAGCTCGGAAGTTTGAATGCACCCAGATCGACTGATATGTGGATGATCGGCGGGGTGTTCTGGAAAGAGTCGTGCTCGAACGCAGACAACGACCGGGGTTTCGGCAGCAAGACATGCTTTCTTCGTTTCCTGACGCCGGTTTGAGACGAACTCGGTGGCTTCTGCACTCGTTTCACGTGAAACAGGCTGGTTAGATTCGTTTCCGAAGTGCGTACCGCCAGAGTGATCCTTGCGCCTCGACTTCTCTGCACCTTGCCTCAGAAAAGGGGCAGAAGAGAACTTCCCTCTCCCGTGTCTGTGGCCTTCGGCTGTGTCGATCGATGGTCTCGACGTTTTGGTCCAGAAAACCCGAGGTCGGGTGGAGAACGCAAGTGGTGGGGCTTGCCGATACTCGCACTAGGTTCTCGCTGCGCAACAGCGTCGGACTCTGGGCGTTGCCCTGTCGCGCAGAGGGAGGGGCCCATCTCATCTCCCAACTCACAAGGCGTGACTTCAATAGGGATCTGAAACGGGCCCGCTCTTGGTTTTGACTCCAGCCAACCTCTCGCGGGCTTGCACGTGAACGTCCGTCTGCCCAGGCGCAGGATGGCCGTCTGCACGCGACTTTCGGGAGGTCTCAACCTTCGAGAGGTATTGACCCACGACGCCTCTCGTGAGGGTCAGGGACGTGCTCGTTGGCGACGGGATGGATAGCCGACAGAGGCGGCACGTGATCGGTGCACAAGCAGACACCCTAGCGAGCCGGCGACCCGGGCCATCATGACCGCGGGTGTCAAGCTGCGTGCAAAACCCCGAGGCCCGAGGGTCTCTTGGCCGTCTCGTTCGCGCTAAGCCCGGTTCTCCGCACGAGGTTGTTTCACGTGGAACCGTGCCTATTTATTGGTCGCAAGGTCGTGTAGCTAACAAGGCCCGGTCATGCTCGAGCCGGGTCATGCACCAGCCGGGTAGGAAATGGCGTATGCAAGCCTCTTGTCGTGGCCGGGATATGCAACAGCTCGCGTATATATGAGTCGAACGCGTTGAAGACTGCCTGGACTCGGAGGGTTTCACGTGGAACGGGGCATGTGGACAGGCAATCCCGGCGACTAGCGGAGTACGGGGCTGAATTTCGTACATGTGCGGTGCCATGTGTGCTGTTCCACGTGGAACATGTTCCCCTTGGGGAGTGTTCGCACTCAGAATTGAGAGAGTGGATTGGGCGCACCCCACCAGGGTCTACTACTCTCCCGTGCGAAGTGCGAGATCGACCGTACGGATCGGTCGTGGATGAGGCAGCCGCACTCGTCCCACCGATGGTCCGGCGGCTTGGTCGTTGCTAGCTTCCCGCCCCGCACTACAGGCTCTCCAGGGGTTGATCGGACGGACTCCCGCGCGGCGCATCTGGGCCGCTGTGCGATTTACAACGCAAACCACCAACGGCGTGCGCTGCCGAGCCAAACTGTTTCACGTGAAACGAGGTGCCCACCTCTGGATCTCGCAACGGGCTCCCAGGCCGATCCAGTTCAGTGACCTGGTTCACATTGGGAAACCTGTCTGGTCCCGGAAGACAACACCGTCGTTAGGGGCTAGTGCTCGTGCAGCCCGCCCGTCCGACTACTCAGTTCAGGCGGTGAGACCGTTTACAAGGACGTCGAAACCGTCTCTACCGGTTGAATCCCGCCGTCGATGTAGTCCGCTGACGAAACGGAGCCCGCGAGTGGGGACTCAAATTACGCGAGCTGTTCGTGGATTCCCGAACTGACCTAACGGCCGGAGGATGGGAACGGAGTACGGAGTCGACGAACTTTCGATCGAGGGGGCAGTGACTGGGTGAGTGCAACTCTCGCCTGGAACCTACAGGTCATCGAGCGCTAGGGGTTAGGTCTCATCCCAGCGGCCCCCCTTGGGTCTCAAAGGCTAGACGGATCTGGCGCTGGGCCTGCCCTGGCCAGGGCTGGACTACGCACCGGCCGGATTAGACAGATCGAGACACGGCATGACTACGAAGGCATGGTCGCCTTATGAGGCTACTGAATCTCGGTCTGGCCTGCTTCCTGTGTTCGAGTGGTGGAACCACGTGAGCCTCGGTGCTCGGTGCCGCTGGGATGAGCGCAGGCGTCCGTCCTTGGTGCTGGCCAGGCAGTGGATTGTCAAATCGCGTGTCTCGAGCAGAGTGATCTGGGCGATCTGCAATGCTGCGACGGCTTGACGGAAGGCACAACGTGCAGTCCCAGGGTCAAACAACGGACTGAGCGCTGCAAGATCCTCCAGGCGCCCACTCCGGCTCCCTCCGTGTTCTAACCGTCCTGGCCGGCGTAGTGTGTGCGACGAGCAACACTGCGGTCACTGCCCCACCGCCATCCCTGACCTCATCTCCACAGCCCGTGCCCGTGCCCCTATGCCGAGTATCTCGAGGCGCCAGGCCTGCAGCTGCGAGACGTAACTGGTCGCCGGTGAGCGGCAAGACTGTGGCGTTGTAGCGCTGCTGTGCGCTGTGAGGCATTTGGTGCGAGCTGCGCGCCGTGCGGTCCGAATTGTGTGGCGTTGGGCCCGAGCCGACCGCTCGTTGGACAGGTCTCCATCACCACCCCATTCCCAGGGGAGCGATCTCCACGGGCGATATACGTCCTGCGCGTCGCGGCCCGTAAACAGATGAGCACGGTTCCCTCATCCAACCGAATCTGCTCGCGAAGGCTCGTGAGCGATGACGAGCATCTTAGCTACGGCGCTGTAGCGCGGCGCAGTCGGGCTGATCGAAGACAGACACCGAGCCAGTCTCCGCGGCCCAATTCCTCGCCAGCCAGCAACTTTCGTTTCACGTGGAACGACTCGCTTCGTGCGGGATGACGAGGTCAACGCCGAGGATCGCTTCAGTTCTGTTCACGCGGAACGACCAGCTCGAGTGAATACCGAGAGAACAGGCATGCCTAGTTTCACGTGGAACGACTCGCTTCGAGCGAAAGGCATGTCACGTCCGAGGCCTGTGCCGCGCTTCCGTTTCAGGTAGGGCGACTAGCTCCGGCCCCTGCCAATCAGTAGGCCAGTTCCGGTTTCACGTGGAACGACGAGCTCCTACGCTCACTACAGAGACAATGCATGGTTCCGTTTCACGTGGAACGAGTAGATTGGGAACCTGCCAAACAGTAAAACACTATTCGTTTCACGTGGAACGACGAGGTTGCGTGCGGAGGAGACGAGGTGGTCTCGCCTCTCCAGGAACAAAGATCTCGCACGCTCATCGCGGAAACGATGTGCGATTCTGTTTCACGTGGAACGACCAGTTTTAGCCACGGCGAGGATGGACATTCTGGTCGCGTTTAGTCTGAAGCAGCGAGGCCCACACGCATGGCCATGTCCGGGGCCCGCGTCCCATGTGCTCGTTTCACGCGAAACGGCAGCCCAGACCAGCCTCGTGTCGGTCGGTCGGATCACGTATTTCGTAGAACAAGACTCGGGTTCAGCATGCTGCACCCGAGGCTCTACTTATGAACGGGGCACTGCCCTGGCGTGCAGTCCCGAAGTGTGGGAACAAGCACCGGGTTCCACGTGAAACGGATCCAGTGTCGACGCGGGCCAAGATCGAACACCGACAGGCCTGTCGGTGTCTAGCCACCTTGTCGGGCCTCCTGTGCTTGGTCTGCCTACCCTGCTGGCCTGCGGGGCCTGCATATCCCGGGACACTGGTGACACTGGTGACAGTGGTGACAGTGGCGAGATGGGTGATTGGTACGGGACTTCCTCCCGAGCCGAGGCAGCGCCGCAGCGGTGGGCAGTTCGTGGGAAGAGGGCTCACCCCTCACCCTGTGGCTCTGAAAGGCCGGTCCGCCCCCACATCGCCTCGTTCTTCCTGCCTCACGGCACCCTCCACTCGCCGCGACGCCTCACCCGTCAGGTATCACGCAGCAACAGACAGACAGCCCCCACGTGGCTCCCTGTGGCGACCTTGGCGCGTCAGCAGGCTGGCGTCGCGCGCCGCCCCGCGCTTGGTTCAGGCCTCGGAACTGGCGGCATGGCTCGGCTCGCGGCAACCGGGCAGCACCGCAAGCTCGCGCCGTGTCTCCTGGTTCCCGGCTCATTCAAGGGCCCGACGAGGCCGAGATCGTGTCCACGGGCTACGCTGCGGGCCTACATCTAGGAGGGGGTGGGAAGGGGGAATGCCGACTTGATCGACTGTTGCCCTCGAGGCTCCAATCGCCGAATGACCATACCCGCCGCCGGTCAGATCTTGCGGACGGATATCGTGCGCATGCGGCTCGCTCACTGAGAAGACGACGACGTTACGTATGCGTCAGTGAGAGAGTGAGACTGGAACACGAAAGGGACCCGCAAAAGCACCGCAGTCCTACAAGAGCACTGATGGGGTGAGCCCGGAAGGCTGCGCGTGATTGCGGTCGACAGCTTTGTTCGTGCCACAGCGCGGGGGTTCGGCTTTGCGGTACGCAGATACGGGAGCCAGCGGCCGGGCACGCGAGATATCTACGCGCACTATTCGGAGACATGGACCGGGCCTCGTCGGCGACTGACCACGAGCATCACTCAACGCAGGACTCCATAGGGGGAAGCTCGACATGTTTCACGTGGAACTGAGTCGCGCTGGTCCGTTTGTTGGCGAAGCGAGACAGTGCTCTTTGAGTAGTCACACTCACACCTAGGCTTCGTCGTTCTCATCTGGGTACGAGGTTGGGGCCGGGCCAGCTTAGAACCTGCGACCCATTCCACGCCAGTCCTGAATGAGCTCTAGGTGGCTCACTAGGTGGCTCACGCCAACGTCCGGCAGCGGAACAGCAGAGAGACCCGGGACGTATTCTGTGCTCAGAGTGCTGCGGCCAGTAGGGTCGTCGATTCTCCTCAACAAGCACAGAGCTTGAGTTGGCGCGGCCGTGGTGCAACAACCGGCCGCACGACTCGTCGTCTGACGGGCGCCACATGTGAGAGGACCAAACGTGAATCTAGCTCAGGAAGCGTTTTGGTTGATCAGGGCATGCCCTGGGTCGGGCAGGCCGGGGCCCGGGGCCTCGGTCAGCTCACCGGGTCCGTCAAGGTGCCGGGGCACAGTCACAGCCTGTCGTCGGGTCGGCTGTTGGCGTCTCTCGCCGTGTCATCGATTTGGCCGGGATCATGTTTGAGCCGGCCTGTATTGCACGTGTGGCCATTCGTAGAGAGTCGGCGAACCGCGAACCGCGGGGACCTACAACCAGAGGTCTCACGTGGAACGCTGGACTGCACGGATCATTCAGCACAGGCGGGACAACGGTGGAGCCGTGGCGTACCGAGGTTTCTGCCTCCGACTTGAATAGACGCGAAGCGCGGATAGGGCAGAGGGTTTGCGTATGGAGAGCGCAGGGCTCTGCCCCCGATCACGCAACGCCGGCGGATTGAGTCGTAGGGATTAGACCCCCAGTCAGCACGCAGTTGCACGCGTGTTTCACGTGAAACTCCGGAGCGTGCGCCAGGGGGCCGAGGTACACCGTGATCCGAGGCGCCGCCCCACCTGCCCAGGCTGGGGATGGCGGTCCGGAGAGCCGCAACCCCGCCCCGGCTCCACAGTCCGAGCCCTCATTGGCCTGCGTCGAGTGAGGCGTCCCTCTCGCGGAAAGAGAGAGTACCCGACCTGTTCAGTTCAGCTCGGAGGTTGTCTTTCGTGACAGTCGTGAGACCTCGTTGGATCGATCAATTGATGCAGACGCGCTCGTACCCGCAAAACAATCTCCCCATAGGACTTCGCGTCGCAGTAAGCGGACAAGTGTGCTTCAGCCACTCGCACGGGATAGCTCACGTTTCACGTGAAACGAGCATGAGATCACCGAACCAGCGCTTCAATTCTTGCTGCCGTCGGCTGCAGTCCTTGGTCCAATGAGAGTCGTGCGCCTTGCGTGGAATCCTGCAAGACCGGCGATGCATGTGCACGCGGCAGGGATCAAGTGCATCGAAGGCCCACGGGAACCCTGCAGATCAACGACCTCCAGTGAGTAGTCAGCTCGGTTCGGCGGGTCCGGCCCCAATCTCTATGTCTCTGCGCGGGAACGCCACCCTGCTGCCCAGGACGGACAGCCCAACACGTCAACCCTGTGGCTGAAGTTGAAGTATGGGCCGTGTTGCACGTGAAACTTGCGCCGCGCCACCAGCCTCGGCGATTCCACAACTCTGAGCGTCGCCGCGTTTCCATTGCGGATGTGAGGCACAATTGAGACGTCTACTTGAGGGAGAGCATTCTTGAAAGCTTCATCTGCCGGCGACGCTGTGACGCCATCAGCGTCGGGGCTCGACGATTCGCCGCTCGCGACAGCATTGTCTGAGCTGAACCAGCGGAGGAAAAGCCTGGTCAAGAAGGAAGTTCCCCTCCCCAACCACACGCGGATCTTCACGATCTCCAACCAGAAAGGCGGCGTGGGCAAGACGACGACCGCCGTCAATCTGGCCGCAGCTCTCGCTACCCTCGGTGCCCGGGTCTTGGTGATCGACCTGGACCCCCAGGGCAACGCTTCTACGGCCCTTGGCATCGAACATCGTGGAGAGACCGCTGGCACGTACGAAGCGCTCCTCGACGGTGAGCCACTGCGAGAGCTGATGCAGCAGTGCCCTGACATCGACACGCTGTGGTGCGTCCCGGCCACACTCGATCTCGCGGGCGCAGAGATCGAGCTCGTCAACCTCGACAAGCGCGACTACCGCCTCCGACAGGCCATCGCCGCCCTCCTCGACGAGACCACCGGTACCGAGGAAGAGTTCCACTACATCTTCATCGACTGCCCTCCCTCCCTTGGGTTGCTGACGATCAACGCATTCGTCGCCGCTCGGGAGGTACTCATCCCCATCCAGTGCGAGTACTACGCCCTCGAGGGGCTCGGGCAGCTGATCTCGAACCTCAACCTCCTCTCGCAGGACCTCAACCCGCAGCTGCGGCTCACGACGATCCTGCTGACGATGTACGACGGGCGAACCAACCTCTCCCAGGAGGTCGCCGCCGACGTTCGCGAGCACTTCCCACAAGAAACGCTCAAGGTCGCGATCCCGCGCACTGTGCGAATCTCCGAGGCCCCGAGCTTCGGCAAGACCATCATTTCCCACGAACCAACCTCGACCGGCGCGATCGCGTATCTCGAAGCGGCCGTCGAAATCGCCCAGCGAGGAGCATAACCACCATGGCAACCAAGAAACGCACCGGACTGGGACGAGGCATCGGCGCTCTCATCCCGACCTCCGATAGAGGCGCCTCGCGCCCTTCAGACGTGTTCTTCGACAGCGAGACACCGGCGTACCCGACAACTGCATCGTCACGCACCAATCCAGCAGAGTCTTCACCGAAGGCAGACGGCGCCTCGGACGACACCTCAAAGGCGGCACCCGCGTCGGAGAAGTCCACGGCCAACGCACCCAAGCGGGCCGCGCCTGCGCGCGCTCCCCGAGCAAAGGTGCCCGCAGTGGACGCCGCGGCGGCGAAGAGCGGTGCCGCGAAGAAGGCAACGGCAGAGAAGGCAACGGCAGAGAAGGCGCCGGCAAGAAAGACGACAGCAGCAGCTGCGTCGAAAGCACGCACCGCCGCGAAGCCCGATGCCAACGAGGCGGCCGTAGCTGCAGAAACGAACGAGACAACCACACGAGCGGAGACCACTGAATCGACGAGCATCGATTCAGCCGGGCTTGAGGCCGGAACAACCGACACCGCGCCCACAGCGGCCACAGCTGCGAGTGGCGAGAGCCAGGGCTCGGAAGACCCAACCGGAGACGAGGACTCCGACGGCCTGGTTGAGATCCCGGGCGCCACCCTGCGCGCTCTGGATCCGAACCGCATCGTTCCGAACGCGCACCAGCCCCGCACGGAGTTCGACGAAGATGCCCTCCAGGAGCTCATCACGTCGGTTCGGGAATTCGGTGTGCTTCAGCCGATCGTCGTGCGTCCCATCCCTGCCGACCATCCGCTGCGCGATGAGGCCGACTTCGAGCTCATCATGGGCGAGCGTCGCCTGCGCGCGACGAAGGCGGCAGGCCTGGAGAGCATCCCCGCCGTCATCCGGAACACTGAAGACGACGTCATGCTGCGTGACGCGCTTCTCGAGAACCTGCACCGCAGTCAGCTCAACCCGCTCGAAGAAGCATCCGCGTACCAGCAGCTCCTCAACGACTTCGGGATCACCCAAGAGGTGCTCGCCGAACGCATCGGCCGTTCGCGTCCACAGATCAGCAACACGCTGCGCCTCCTGCGCCTCCCGCTGGAAGTGCAGCGTCGTGTCGCGGCCGGAGTCCTCTCTGCCGGTCACGCACGCGCGATCCTCAGCGCCGGGGAACCCGCGGCGATGCAGCAGCTCGCCGACAAGATCGTCAACGAAGACCTCAGCGTTCGATCCGCCGAGGCAGCCGCAGCGAAGTCCAGCAGCGCCAAGGCCGACACGCAGGCACCCATCCACAAGGAGCCACGCAGCGGTCTCACGGGGTACCTCGACGAGATCGGCGAGCAGCTCGGCGATCGGCTCAACACCCGCGTCAAGGTCACGCTCCGCCGCACCAAGGGTCAGATCGTCGTCGACTTCGCCTCGATCGCCGATCTCAACCGCATCCTCGAAGAACTCGGCGAGTCGGCCCCCGGAAAGTAGCCGAGCCGCATGAAACGCTGAGAACTTCGCACCGCGCGACGAAGCGGGTGGATGGGCCGGAAGGCCCATCCACCCGCTTCGTCATCCGAGGCTTGGTACGGAGCTACTCGAGCGGCCCGCGCCCGGCAGCTGCGGCAGCCAGCTGGGCGTAGATGGTGCTCAACTCCGAGTCGTCCGCTTCGATGCCGAGCGGCACGATCGAGGTCTCAGTGAGGCCAGGAATGGGGTCGGCCTCGAGGAACCACACAACACCGGCTTCGTCGACGATGAAGTCTGCACGGGCGATGTCCGACAGCCCGATGCTCGCGATCGCGAGGAGCGCGGCGTCACTGACGCGCGCGGCCTCGTCGTCGGAGAGCCTGGCCGGCGCGTAGTAGGTCGTCTCGCCGGCGTTGTAGCGCGCCTCGTAGTCGTACACGCCGTTGTTGGCGACGACCTCGACCGCGGGGAGTGCGAGCGGCTCGCCATCCAGATCGAGCACGCCGACCATCACCTCACGGCCCTCGATGCGCTTCTCGATGATGACGGTGTCGTCGTAGGTGAACGCGGTGACGAGCGCCTGCGGGAGCTCCTCGAACGAGGCCACCGAGGTGACCCCCTGTGCGGAGCCGCCCTCGACGGGCTTCACGACGGCCGGCAGCTCGATACCGCGGGCGATGAGGCGCATCACGGCCTCGGCACCGAGTTCCCGGAACGTGCTGTTCTCGAGCACGATCGAAGGCGGCGTGGCCAGGCCAGCGCGCTTCGCGATCGCCTTCGCTGTCGCCTTGTTCCAGGCGAGACGCGCGGACGTCGGACGTGACCCGACGTACGGGAAGCGCCCAGCGCGCAGCAGCGAGTACAGGGCTCCGTTCTCACCGCTCGAGCCGTGCAGCAGCGGCCACACGACATCAGGCTTCGTCTCCTCGAGAAAACCCAGCAGCGACGCGTCGGGCTCGCGGATGGTGACGTCCGCACCCGCTCGACTGAGCGCATCCGCGACTCGCCTGCCGGAGCGCAGCGACACGTCTCGCTCGTGCGAGATGCCGCCGGAGAGGATGACGACGTGCAGGCCCTCGATGCTCAATGGGGTTCCCTTCGTAGGAGAGTCAGGTGCCGCGGTCAGGAGATGTTCGGCGGGGGCATGTTGACGCGGTCCTCGTCCGGCCCGCGTCGCGCCGACGTGCCGAACGTCTCGACGAGGTCGAGCTCGCCGTTGATCACGTTGGCGAGACGCCGCACGCCTACCTTGATGCGTTCGGGCGTGGGGTAGCAGAACGAGAGGCGCATCTCGTGGCGGCCGCGGCCGTCGGCGTAGAACGCGGTTCCGGGCGTGTAGGCGACGAGCTCTTTGACGGCGCGGGGCAGCATCTGCTTCGAGTCGAGCTGCTCGGGAAGGCGCACCCAGACGAAGAAGCCACCGTCCGGCTTCGTCCAGCTGAGCTGGGGCAGGTGCTCGTGCAGAGCCCGGTCCATCACGTCGCGGCGTTCGCGGTAGACAGCGCGGTAGCCCTCGATCTGCTGTTGCCAGTCGCTCTGTCGCAGGTACTCCGTGACGACCCACTGGTTGAAGGTCGACGGGGAGAGGATCGAAGCCTCGACCGCCAGGATCAGCTTCTCGCGGATGGCGTGTGGCGCGAGGGCCCAGCCGACGCGCAGGCCGGGCGAGAGGATCTTCGAGAACGAGCCGAGGTAGATGACGTTCTCGGCGTCCATCGAGCGCAGCGCGGGAAGGCCGGGCTTGTCGAAGTACAGGAGCCCGTACGGGTTGTCCTCGAGGATCAGGATGTGCTCGCGCTTGCAGATCTCGAGCACGCGGATACGCCGCTCGAGGCTCATGGTCACGCCGGCCGGGTTGTTGTAGTTCGCGACGGTGTAGAGGAACTTGATGGTTCTGCCGTCGGCTCGAAGACGCGCGATGTTCTCCTCGAGGGCCTCGGGGATGAGCCCGTCTTCGTCGATCGTGACCTGCGCCACGTCAGCCTGATACGACTTGAACGTTCCGAGCGCGCCGACGTAGCTGGGCGCCTCCGTGAGGACGACGTCGCCCGGGTTGAGGAAGAGCTTCGACACGAGGTCGAGTGCGTGCTGCGAGCCGGTCGTCGTGACGACGTCATCCGCTGAAGCGTCGTTGATGCCCTCGAGGCTCATGACCTGCAGGATCTGCTCTCGCACCTCGGGGATGCCCTGTCCGCCGCCGTACTGCAGCGCCTCGGAGCCGTGCTCCCGCATCATCGTGGTGAAGGCGGAGTGGATGAGCTCCTCGGGGAGCGCCTGCACGAACGGCATGCCGCCTGCGAGGGAGACGACCTCGGGGCGGGAGGCGACGGCGAAGAGGGCTCGGACCTCGCTGGCGGCCAGACCGGCGGTGCGGTCGGCGTAGCTGGTGTACCACGGGTCAAGGTTGCGGCCTGTCTGCGGGCCGACGTCTCCTGGATGCGTCACGGGGTTCCTTCGCGAGAGTCGAAATCCCAGGATACGCCCGAGTGGAGAGTTCCTTCGCGAACCGCATGCAGGAAGTGGACTGCACGGCCCTCCCGTGTCCGGGGTCAGTCGCGAGCGATCGGCGCGCGCTGCCCGTCCAACACGTGCAGGAGGGCGCTGGGGGCGACCTCGATGTCGAGGCCGCGTCGACCGCCGGACACGAAGATCGTCGGGTACGCCAAGGCGGAGTCGTCGAGGTAGGTGGCCAGGCGCATCCGTTGCCCGAACGGGCTGATACCGCCCCGCACGTACCCGGTGCGCTTCTCGGCGAGCGCCGTGTCGGCGAGGGCCGCGCGCTTGCATCCGGCCGCCTGCGCCAGAGCGCGCACGTCGAGGGAGCCGCTGACGGGAACCACGGCAACCGCGAGCTGCTTGTCATCCAGCTGCACGACGAGTGTCTTGAAGACGCGTGACTCGTCGACGCCGAGCTTCTCGGCGGCCTCCGCCCCGAACGCAGAGACGCCGGGGTCGTGCACGTAGCTGTGAACCACGTGCTCGACCCCGACTGCGTCGAGCGCCTTCGTCGCGGGGGTGATGGGCGCTCGCGCCATGTCTGCGTGACCTAGCTCTGAGGCTCAGCCCAGGTAGTCGGCGAACTGCTTCTCGAGGGCCGCGCGCGGGTACGCGCCGACGACCTCCTTGACGACCTCGCCGTTCGAGAACAGCTTGAGGGCGGGGATGCTCGTGATACGGAACTTCATGGCCAGGTCGGGCTCGTCATCGACGTTCACCTTGACGATGGAGAGGTTCTCGTGGGCTTCGCTCATCTGGTCGAGCACCGGCGCGACCTGACGGCACGGGCCGCACCAGGGCGCCCAGAAGTCGACGATGACGGGACCTGGGGCGTCTGCCACGATCTGGTCGAAGTTCGCCGTGGTGGCGACGATCGGTTCTGACATTGGTACCTCCGTGGGAGTTGTCGTGCTTCGTGGTGGATGGTGTTCGGCGCGGAGTGCCTGCTCGGATTGAGCGGATGCGGCACCAGGCGGGTCAGACGATGACGGTCTCGTTCTCGGTGACCGCTGCTGCAGCCTGCTCCTCGGACTCTTCCGCGAAGGGCTCAGGCTGCGCCGCGAGGTACGCCTCGGCGTCCAACGCTGCGACCGTGCCGGACCCCGCGGCAGTGATGGCCTGGCGGTAGTGCGGGTCGATGACGTCGCCGGCCGCGAAGACGCCGGGGATGCTGGTGCGCGAGGAGCGGCCGTCGACCCAGATGGTGCCCTCGTCGGTGATGTCGAGGATGTTCCTGAACAGGTCGATGCGCGGGTCGTTGCCGATGGCGACGAACACGCCGGTCACCGGCAGCTCGGTGCGCTCGTTGGTCGCGGTGTTGAGCACGCTCGCACCCTCGACGCTGGCCTCACCGGCGATGTCTTCGATGCGCGAGTTGAGCATCCAGTCGATCTTCGGGTTGTGCTCCGCGCGCTCGCGCATGATGACCGACGCGCGCAGGTTCTCGGAGCGGTGGATGATCGTGACCTTGCTCGCGAAGCGCGTCAGGAACGTCGCCTCCTCCATGGCCGAGTCGCCGCCGCCGACGACGGCGATGTGCTGGTCCTTGAAGAACGCGCCATCGCAGGTCGCGCACCAGGAGACGCCGCGGCCGGAGAGGCGAGCTTCGGCATCGAGGCCGAGCTTCCGGTACGCGGATCCAGTGGAGATGATGATGGTGCGGGCTTCGAAGTCCCCGCTGTACGACGTGGAGACACGCTTGACGTCGCCGTCGAGTTCGACGGACGTGACGTCGTCGTAGACGAGCTCGGTGCCGAAGCGCTCGGCCTGCGCCTGCATGCGCTCCATGAGCTCGGGCCCCATGATGCCCTCGGGGAAGCCGGGGAAGTTCTCGACGTCGGTCGTGTTCATGAGCTCGCCGCCGACCTCGACGCTCGAGGTGATGACAACCGGCTTCAGGCCTGCGCGCGCCGCGTAGATGGCGGCGGTGTAGCCCGCGGGGCCGGAGCCGATGATGATGACGTTCCGCATGAGTCCTCCACGCTTCCTCGAACCGCGGGAATCGCGGCTCGACATACAGGCAAACGCGTTGAGACTAGCGACTATTCCTTCGGACGAGGTGGTGAACCGCGCCCATCGTCGTCATCGGCGCTGTTCCGCGCTTCGCGGGCGAGCCGGGCTTCCTCTTCACGGCGGGCTGCCAGCTCGATCACCGCGCGGCGCTCCTCCTCGCGGCGTTCGCGACGCGTGCGCGGCGGCTCCGTGCGACCGACCTTCGGGATCTCGGTCGTGCGCGAGTGCATGGGCAGGATGATGCCCGCGGTCGAGAGGTCCTCGGTCGCGCCGCCGAACGCCCACGAGGCGGCGTTGACGCGCTCTTCGCGCTCTTCCTGCTCCTCGGCCTGACGGCGCTCCTCGGCGATGTCCGGTTCCACGTCTTCAGACGCGAGGTTCCACGGCGTCGGTGCAGCGTCGTTGCCTGAGACGGCCACCGTGTCGGGGAACGTTGCGAGGATGTCCGCGTCGAGCTCGCCGTCCTCGTCGTCGCGGCGTGCGGCACTCGAGGGGCCACCGGTCTTGACGCCGAAGCGGGCCAGCAGTGGTCCGGCGAAGCCGCGGAACTCCGGCGACTTGAGGACCCAGAGCAGCGGGAAGTAGAAGAGGGCCATGGTGCCGGCGCCGATGGCGCAGGAGATCAGGGCCTGGAAGATTCCGGAGCGGGGGAAGCCGTCCTCCTGGAACGTGCCGAGCAGGACCATGACGATCAGCGCCGGGATGGAGGCGGCGATGGCCGCGACCGTGAAGCGCACGTAGGAGCGGGTGATGTTCGCGAAGTCGAGCTGCCCCATCCGCTTCCTGAGGATGACGAGGAGGATCGCGAGTCGCAGCGTCGACATGATCGACTGCATGAGGGCGAGCCCGACGACGATGAACTCGACAGGGCCGATGGCGGCGAGCGCCATGCCGAAGATGTGCAGCGGAACCGTGAACAGGAACACGAAGAACACCGTCTTGGTGTCTTCGAGCGCGTAGAACGCACGCTGCACGATGAACAGCCCGCTGAACGGGATGAGGCCGACCAGGAAGGCGATGAGGATCGCCGCGATCGAGTTGATGCCGGCATCCGTCGTCGCGAAGATCCGCGCGAAGGGCACGGCGACGAGGGCGAGGCCGAACCCGGAGAACAGCAGAAACATGCCGATGAGGCGCGAACCTTCAGAGAGGTCGCGGATGAAGTCCTTCGGTCGTCCGTCGCTGATCGCAGCGCTCATGCGGGTGAAGAAGGCCGTGGCGATCGAGACGGCGACGACGGCGTGCGGGAGCGCGAAGATGAGGAACGCGTTCTGCATGGCTGCGATCGACGCGTTCTCACCGGATGCGAGGTACGCGACGATCGTCTCGACGAGCCCCGCGAGCTGCATGACCAGCAGCATCCCGAGGGTCCACCCGGCGAGCTTGCCGACCTGGCCGAGCCCCGTGCCGCGGAACTGGAAGTCGAGGCCGAAGCGGAGCCCTGCGCGACGCCAGAAGAACAGCAGCACGATGGTCTGCATGGCGACGCCGAGCGTCGCGGTGCCGCCGAGCATGGCGATCATCGTCGGATCCCACGAATCGATGTTGCGCCCGGTACCCGTCGGGTCGGCGCCGAAGACGGAGCTGAAGAGCAGCAGGCCCGCGATGCCGACCACGTTGTTGATGACGGGTGCCCACGCGAACGGCCCGAAGAGGCCGCGGGCGTTGAGGATCTCGCCGAGCACCGCGTACATGCCGTAGAAGAAGATCTGCGGCATGCACCAGTAGGCGAAGGCCACGAGGAGGCCGAGCTGCTCCGAGCTGAGGCTCGCGCCGTAGAGCGCGCCGATGATGGGGGCGCCCACGGTCGCGAGGATGGTCAGCCCGCCGAGCAGCACCATGGCCAGCGTGACGAGTCGATTGACGTACAGCTGGCCGCCATCCTCGTGCCTGGCCGCCTTCACGACCTGCGGCACGATGACGGCGTTGAGAAGGCCGACCGAGATGATCGAGTAGATGTTGCTCGGCAGCTGGTTCGCACCGGCGAACGCGTCGGCGGAGACGCCGATGACGCCGATGGTCTGCGCGATGACGATGGCCTTCACGAAGCCCAGCACGCGCGACACCATGGTGCCGGATGCCAGGAGCGCGCTCGCCCGAGCGATGCCCTGAGCCATGCTTACTCCTTGGTGCTCTCGGTCGCGTCGACGGTATCCGTTTCGACGCCAGCGTCCGGTCCTGCCCCGGTGTCGTCGTCCGAGGAGTCCCCGGCAACCGCCGCGCGCCGCCGTCGGATGGTGCGCACGAGGCCGGCGATGAAGAGGACGGCGAGGCCGATGCTCGCGATGAGGATGGCGATGCTCTCCCACTCGGCCCGCACATCCAGTCGGATCTGCTTCGTCGAGGCGAGTGGCTCGCCCTCGGGCGTCATGACGTTGACGGTGACGTAGGTGGTGCCGTTTGCGATGGCTGTGATCGGGATGCCGACGCGGGACATGGAGTTCGGCTCGATGGACAGGGCCACGGCGTCACCGGTCTCGACAGCCCCGGTGGTGGGCCTGAGCTCGACGAGCACGGTGACCTTCCGGTCCTTGACCGCATTGGAGACGAAGAGCGGCAGCTCGGTGTCGCGGCCCACGATGAGCGCCTCGGTCGTGTCGCCGAGCTGCACGTTCGACTCCGTGTAGGTCACGTGGTCACGAAGGCCACTCACTGCCGTCTGCGCCCCAGGCGGGTCATTCGCCCACCCTGTGGACAGGGCACCGACACCCGCCGTCCGGACCGGGTCGCTGTAGTCGAGGGGATCGTCGAAGATCGTCGAGATGACCTGGGCGCGCTCGATGGTCTGCATGACGCCGGTCATGCGGTTGAACGCGGTCTCGCCCACGCTTCCGTCGATGAGGGAGGCCTCGCGGCGATCGGTGTCGTCTTCTCCGGGGAACGTGAGGGGTGTCGTGGCGGCCCAGCTGAGTCCATCCACGAACTGCAGCGTCTGCGCGAGGCGCTCGCCGTCGAACTCGTCGCGCGTGACGGTGCCGACCAGCGTTCGCGGCTCGTAGGGCAGCTCGCGCGTGACGACGGCGAGCAGCGTCGCGATGCGGGTCGCCGCCTCGTTCCACTCCTCGTCGGTCGTCGCGTGCACTGCGTCGTCGAACGCGTCGTCGAGGATCTTCTCGGCGACGACCGCGTTCCACCCCGCGACGGTGGCCTGGGCGCTCTCCGTGAAGTCCGCGTCGGCGCTCATCCCCGCGTTGGTGTCGTCCAGGATGATCGACTCGCCACCCCAGCCGCGGAACTTGTCGAGGTCGGTCGACTGGACCGTGCCCGCCTGCGGCCAGACGACTCCGCTCATGGAGTAGGGGAAGCTCACGAGGCTCTCGGCGGTGGGGAGCGGAGGCGCGAGGGGCTCGGGTTCCTCAGTGGGGGATGCGGTGGGCGACTCCGCGTCCGTGGCCTCCGGGGTGGCGGATGCATCGACGCCGTTCGACGTGTCGGCGTCGCCGTCCTCCGAGGGGGTGGTGGTGCCCGTGTCGGTCGTCTCCGTCGCCGTGGGGGTCGGCGTCGGCGTCGCGGTGTCTGCCGGGTCGGCGAAGTTCGCGGGGTCGATGGCGAAGTCGAAGTTCGTGACCTCGAGCGGCTGCTGTGCACCCCACTGCGACTGGAGCGTGAGGCTCGCGTCAGCGAACGGCAGCTCGAACGTCTGATTCTTCAGCGCGGTCAGGCGGTCCAGCCAGCTGATCGCCGACTCTGGCGCGGCCGAGCCGAGGACGCGGATGGATGCGAGGAGACGCGGATCGATGGCAACGGTCGCGTTCGGGCTGGCCTCGACGGCGCTCAGGATCTCGTCGAGGCGCCCCCCTGGCGCCGTCTGCTCGAGGAGGGTGTCGACGCCGAGCAGCGGTTCGTCGGCGTCGGCGAGCAGCCCGGAGGTGATGGGGACAACGGTTGAGACGAGGGTCGGTTCCACGGCCGCAGTCCCGTTGAGCACGATCGTCGAACGAGCCTGCGCGAGCTTCGAGTCGCCGCTCACGAGCGTCGCCGCCATGGGTCGCGGACCGAAGTCGTCAGCTGCCTCGAAGGGGAGGCCATCAGCGGGAACCGAGACGCTCACGGTGGTGGTCTCACCTGCGGCGATCGGACCGGAGCCGAGGCTTGCGACGAGGGCAAGACGGTCGAGCTCAGCCTCACTGCTCGACTCGCTCCACGCATCCAGGGCGAACCTCGTGTCGATCGTGGAGGAGCCGACGGACAGCTCGAGCTGGGCCGGTGCGAGCTCCGCGTCGGTCTTGTTGACGACGACCAGCTCGACGACCAGCGGTCCGCCCGGCTGCACGAGCCCGCCGTCAGCGGGCGCGGCATAGATCGATACCTGGTCGTCCGGGGCATCGGCGATCGCCCGCGGCTCGACCGC
This sequence comes from Pseudoclavibacter sp. JAI123, assembly GCF_013409665.1. Lineage (NCBI taxonomy): Bacteria > Bacillati > Actinomycetota > Actinomycetes > Micrococcales > Microbacteriaceae > Pseudoclavibacter > Pseudoclavibacter sp. JAI123. The sequence continues at coordinate 223,993 of NZ_JACCCM010000001.1, forward strand.
GGCCGTCCCGACCACCGCATTCCCGACGGTGGCGACGCTCGTCGTGGCCGCTGCGGGCTGGCTCGTGGGTGCTGCTGACGCGCCCCCGGCGACCCCGAGCGCCAGCAGCGACGCCAGGAGCGTCGCAGGGACAACCCGGCGTGCACAGGCACGCAGGAACCGTGGCACAGCTGCGCGCGGTGCGTGGTCCATGACCTCCATAGTAAGGACGGACGGGGAAGTGGCGAGCTGAACGCGCCCTCAAGCGCACGGCGAGCATCCGCCTCGGCTCGTAGAATGAGCGGATGCAAAACGTGCAGTCCGCCATGGAACGCCTTCGCGGACTCGCGACCGCGTCGCCCGTCGCCGAGCTCGCCGCCGCCTTCGAGGCGGCCGGATTCGAGCTGGCCCTCGTGGGTGGGCCCGTCCGCGACGCCTTCCTCGGGAGGGAGGTCACCGACCTCGACTTCACGACCGACGCGCGCCCCGACGACATCCTGCGCATCGTCGCGCCCATCGCGGATGCGCACTGGGACATCGGCCGCGAGTTCGGCACGATCGGCGCCCGGTTCTCCGGCGAGACGGTCGAGATCACGACCTACCGGGCCGACAGCTACGACGGCACGTCCCGCAAGCCGGTGGTCGCGTTCGGGGACACGATCGAGGGCGACCTGCACCGCCGCGACTTCACCGTCAACGCGCTCGCGCTGCAGCTGCCCGCCCTCACGCTCGTGGACCCCTCCGACGGCACGAAGGACCTCATGGAGGCGACGTTGCGCACGCCCATCGAGGCAGCAGTCTCCTTCGGCGACGACCCGCTGCGCATGCTCAGAGCCGTGCGGTTCACCTCGCAGCTGGGCTTCCAGCTCGACATCGCCTCATTCGACGCGATCGTCGAACTGCGGCGACGCATCCTCGACATCTCCGCCGAGCGGGTCAGAGACGAACTCGTGAAGCTGCTCAAGACCGACACGCCTCGCGCGGGTCTCGAGCTCTTCGTCGAGACGGGACTTGCCGAACTCGTGCTGCCAGAGCTCCCCGCCCTGCAGCTCGAGCGAGACGACGCGCACCGCCACAAGGATGTCTACGAGCACTCGATCACGGTGCTCGAGCAGGCCATCGCACTCGAGCGCGAGCGCAACCCCGGTGCCGACGCCGACATCGTCCTCCGCCTCGCGGCACTGCTGCACGACATCGGGAAGCCCAAGACGCGCCGTTTCGGGGAGAACCGCAAGGTCACCTTCTACAACCACGACGTCGTCGGCGCGAAGCTCGCGCGCAAGCGCCTCACCTCGCTGCGCTTCGACAACGACACGATGAAGTCGGTCTCGCGCCTCGTGGAACTCCACATGCGGGTCTTCAACTACGAGGGCGCCGGATGGACGGACTCGGCCGTGCGTCGCTTCGCACGGGATGCCGGCCCGGAGCTGCAGCGCCTCCTCATCCTCATCCGCGCCGACATCACGACTCGCAACCAGCGGAAGTCGGACCGCCTGCTCTTCGCGATCGACGACCTCGAGCGGCGCATCCTGGAGCTGCAGGAGAAGGAAGAGCTCGACTCGGTGCGGCCCAGCCTGGATGGCGAGCAGATCATGGCGATCCTCGAGATCGCGCCCGGCCCGCTCGTGGGGAAGGCCTACAAGCACATGCTCGAGGTTCGACTCGATGAGGGCCCGCTCGAGCACGACGATGCGAAGCAGCGCCTCCTCGACTGGTGGGAAGCGAACCGCCCGTAAGTGCATCCCGGCCGCTGGGGAAGACGGCGCGTCCGGTCAGCCGAGTGAACGCAGAACGGCCCCCTCCGAAGAGGGGGCCGTTCGCGTGCGGGTGACCGGAACCTACTCGGCGGTCAGGTACTCCGCGAGGCTGTACCCGGAGCAGGAGACGTAGCTTGAGCTCGTGGCCTCCTGGACCACGTTGCCGTTGACCGTGATCGTGCAGGTCAGCTGGTCGTCCGTGTAGTCGACGGTCGACGCCGAGAGGTAGGCGGACGAGCTGTCGTACCCGTAGTCGGCCTTGTACTTCATGGTGACGGTCTCGGACCACGGCACCGCGGTGGCGAGCGCCTCGGTGTCGACCTGGACTCGGTCGGCGCCCGACAGATCGTTGTCGTAGCTGTAGCTGACATCGATGGGGGAGGTCGACGTGCTCGTCACCGTCATCTCCACGGTGATCTCGCCCTCAGAAGGAACGCCGTTCTCGAGGGTCGAGTACTCGTCGTCCATGAGCGTCTCGTAGTCGTCCACGCTGTCGCCGACCGTGTTCGTGACAGTTGCCACGCTCGTCCAGGTCGTGATGATCGGGCCGACGATGAGGCCGAGCCCACCGAGCACGAGACCGATGATGGCGAGCAGCTTCTTCGCGTTGAAGCGCTTGACGACCAGCCCCGCGATGCCCAGGCCGATGGCCGCGAGGGCCAGCGCGATCCCGAAGTATCCGAAGAACGGGATGAACGCGATCGCGATGCTGAGGACACCCGCGATGAGCGCGATCAGGCCGAGGGTGTTCATGCCGCCGCCCTGACCCTGCGGGGCGTAGTTGCCGTACTGCTGCTGTCCGCCACCAGCGCCGCCGGCCGCACCGTACGCGGGAGCGGCACCGTAGGCGCCCGCTGCGTTCTGGTCCTGGGGAGTGGACCCGTACGCGTTCGGTGCGGATGCGCCGTAGGCGTTCTGGTCCTGGGGTGCCGAGCCGTACGCGTTCTGCGCGGGGGCGCCATACGCGTCAGGTGCCGGAGCGGATCCGTAGGAGCTCGGCTCGTTGCCGTAGCTGTTGCCGGAGGTGTAGTCGGGGGTGCTGCCGTACCCGGGAGCCGAGTAGTCGCTGCCAGAAGCGGATGGCGCCGTGTACGAGGTGTCGCCCGTGTACGAGCCTGCGCTCGGCGACGAGTACGAGGAGTCACCCGACGATCCGTAGCTCGGGGTCGAGTAGCCGGAGTTCGACGAGGCGCTCGGCACACTCGATCCGGTGGAGCCCGAGTACGAGGACTGCCCGCCCTGGTAGTCGGAGGCCGAACCGGGGGCCTCATACGAACCACCAGGAGCTGAGTAGTTGCTCGGGGCCTGGTAGTTGTCGCCGCTGGAGCCGTAACTGCTGCCGACGCCGTAGCCGCCCTGCTCGCCGTTGGCGGGCTGGTCGCCGAAGGACGCCTGCGGCGCCTGCGGTGCGGCCGAGTCGCCGTTCTGCGGCGCTGGGTTCTGTGGCACTGGGGCGTTCGGGTCGCGTTCGCCCGCGCCGCCTGTTGGATCGCTCATGATTCCCCTAGGTAGTGGTGCGTTTCAGCGGACCACGGGGGCCGCCGGTTGTGCTGGAACGAGCATATTCGTTCGCGAGAAGGGGAGTTCTTCCAATTGGCTGGCATTTAGGAGGAAGAAACGACTATGCTGGCGAGGTTGTCTGTGCGATCAACTGCCCAGACACGCGCAATAACCCTCCTGCTGCAGATCGTCTGCAGCCGTTCTAGACCGAAGGAGGTGGGTTTATCGTGCATCAGTATGAGTTGATGGTGATCCTCGATCCAGAGATCGACGAGCGCACCGTAGCTCCGAGCCTCGATAAGTTCCTCAACGTCATTCGCAACGACGGTGGAACCATCGAGAAGACCGACATCTGGGGCCGTCGTCGCCTCGCCTACGAGATCAACAAGAAGAGCGAAGGCATCTACGCCGTCGTTGACTTCACGTCGACCTCGGCAACGGCGAACGAGCTCGACCGCCAGCTGAACCTGTCCGAAGCTGTCATGCGCACCAAGGTGCTCCGCGCAGAAGAGGCCATCGCACGCGTCGCCTCCGAGGCGAAGCGCGACGAGGCTCGCAAGGCTGCCAAGGCCGCTGCTATCGCAGCGAAGCCCGCGGCGACCACCGAGGCGTAGTCATGGCCGGCGACACGATCATCACCGTGGTGGGCAACCTCACGGCTGACCCCGAACTGCGTTACACGCAGAACGGGCTCGCAGTCGCGAACTTCACCATCGCATCCACCCCCCGCGTGTTCGACCGTCAGGCGAACGAGTGGAAGGACGGCGAGGCACTCTTCCTTCGGGCGAGCGTCTGGCGTGAATTCGCTGAGCATGTCGCCTCGAGCCTCTCCAAGGGCTCGCGAGTCATCGCGCAGGGTCGCCTGAAGCAGCGCTCCTACGAGACGAAGGAAGGCGAGAAGCGCACTTCCATCGAGCTCGAGATCGAAGAGATCGGACCAAGCCTGCGCTACGCCACAGCTCAGCTCACCCGCACGTCCTCCGGCGGCGCCGGCGGACAGCAGGGTGGCGGCGGCCAGGGCGGCTTCGGTGGAGGCCAGCAGCGCTCCTTCGGCGGCAACAGCGGCGGCGGCAACGCCGGTGGCGGTGGACGTCAGTCCGCCCCTGCGGACGAGCCGTGGGGACAGCCCGCGGGCCAGCCTCGCGACAACGGCGCATCCGGCTGGGCGACGCCCGGCGCATCGAACGATTTTGACGAGCCCCCCTTCTAAAGGGCGCTCGCAAGCACACTCAACGAAAGAAGATCCCAATGGCTGGAAAGTCAAGCGGCGACCGCCGCAAGGGTGTACGCGGGAAGGGCGGCAAGCCCGCTGCTCCCGCGAAGCAGATCCGGGTCGGAGTCATCGACTACAAGGATGTCAACACCCTCCGCAAGTTCATCTCGGAGCGCGGAAAGATTCGCGCACGTCGCATCACCGGCGTCTCCGTCCAGGAGCAGCGCCTCATCGCACGTGCAGTCAAGAACGCACGTGAAATGGCGCTCCTGCCCTACGCCGGCTCTGGCCGCTAAGGAGTAGTCGACATGGCAAAGGTAATTCTTACGCACGAGGTCTCCGGCCTCGGTGCAGCCGGTGACGTCATCGAGGTCAAGAGCGGCTACGCCCGCAACTACCTCGTCCCCAAGGGCTACGCAGTCAGCTGGTCCCGTGGCAGCGAGAAGCAGGTCGAGCAGATCCGTTCCGCTCGCGCCGCACGCGAACTCGCAACCCTCGAAGAGGCGAAGGCGCTCAAGGACAAGCTCGAGTCCGCCCTCGTCAAGCTCCACGTGAAGTCGGGTGCCGAAGGCCGCCTCTTCGGTTCCGTTCGCGGCGCCGACGTCGCGACCGCTGTGGAAGCAGCCGGCCTCGGCAAGATCGACAAGCGCAAGGTCGAGTTCCCCAACCCGATCAAGTACACGGGCAACCACGAGGCGACTGTTCGCCTCCGTGACGACCTCGTTGCGACGGTCAAGCTCCAGGTCATCGCCCAGCGATAACCACGGCAGCAGAAGAACGGCCCCGGACATCTCGATGTCCGGGGCCGTTCTCGTTGCAACCGCGCCCGGTTACACCGTCTGGCGCGTCGACGCCACCGTGGGGCAGACGCAGGGACGAACGCTATAAGGTCAGCGGAGTCCAGCATCCCGCCAGAACCTCTCCTGATTGATTCACGACCATGCCGCAGCAAGTCCACCGATGGGCGACCGAGCGCGAGCCGCGCCGGTTCCCGTTGACGGTGAGCCCGACGATCCTCGGCCTCATCGGGTCGCTGTGCATCCTCGTCGGCTCGTTCGGTGCTGGCTGGATCGGCGACGGGCTCGGCCTGCGTGAGTGGTTCCCCATCGCGTTCCTCCGCAGCTCACCCGACCTGACACGGCTGTGCACGATGCTCCTGATCGTCGGCGGCTTCCTGCTGCTCATCGCCTGGCTGCGCTTCCGATCGAGCGTCTCCGACACCGACGCGTCCCTGCGACGCGTGATCAGGACTTCCATCATCTGGGCACTGCCTCTGCTGATCTGCGTCCCCGTGTTCAGCCGCGACATGTTCTCGTATGTCGCCGTGGGGCGACTCATGGCAGCCGGCATCGACCCGTACCAGCACGGCGTCAACGAGATCGCCGGATGGTACTCGCTGGGGGTCGACCCCTTCTGGTCGAGCACCGAGTCGCCATACGGTCCGCTCTTCATCGCCGTCGCCGCCGTGTTCTCCTGGCTCGGAGCTCAGACGCCCGAGTACGCGCTGTTCCTGAATCGTCTGGCCGCGACCGCTGGCGCCGTGCTCATGGTGGTCGCGTTCCTCAAGATCGCGGCCCTTCGGGGACGCAGCCGCGCGTTCGTTGCGTGGATGATCGCCGCGAACCCGCTCACGCTGCTCTTGTTCATCGCCTCCGGGCACAACGACGGCCTCATGCTCGCCGGTATGGGGTTCGGTCTGCTGTCCGCTCTCAAGGGGCGGCGCGTCCTCGCGGTCATCTTGATCGCACTCGCCGTCGCTATCAAGCCCATCGCGCTCATCGCCCTGCCCATCGTGGCGCTCGTCGGCAGACCGAGCACTCTCCCCCTCTGGGACCGGGTGAAGAGCTGGGCGCTTCACGGTGCCATCGCGATCGGGCTCGTCGGTGCGCTCGGGCTCGTGCTCGGCCTCGGCTTCGGCTGGGTGACCGCGCTCACGGTGCCAGGCGCGATCCAGCACTGGTACTCGCCGCTGACCCTCATGGTGGGCACCGTGCGCGGCCTCGCCGAACTCGTCGGCCTGGATCCTTTCGTCTTCGAAGTGGTCCTGAAGGTCATCGCCTTCTCAATCGCCGGCCTCGTCGCCTCCTGGCTGGTCATCACGAAGCGGCCCATCGATCCCGTTCTCCGCCTCGTTCTGTGCACCGCGGTCATCGTCGCCGCCTCGACGGCCATTCACCCCTGGTACGTCTTGTGGATACTGCCCTTCGCCGCAGTTGCTGGTCCGTGGCGCAGAGGTCAGGAGCACCTCGCCGTGCTCGCGACGATCTTCTTCACGACCGTGACGCTCGCCGAACCGACCGACTCGTTCTTCGAGGGGCCGTACACGCGCATCGTCGTCGCGTCCATCACGGTGCTGTTCGCGCTCTCCGTGCTCGTCTGGTGGTGGCGTTCGAACAATGTCTCTGGTCGGGCCGTGCTCATCGCCGTGCCATACGGGCAGGTGCTCGTCGACCGGATCGTCGCGCGCCGGGAACGCAGGCTGCAGCAGCGCACAGAGAGCCCCCTCTGACGACACCGTCGGGCCGACAGTCTGTGGAAAACGCCCGGATATCGTCGGTTTGCGTGGGTGCTCCGCCGGGTGTTATGCACAGCGACGCGCTCGGGGCTCAACCTTCAAGGGCTGCTTCACGTCACTTGTGCACAACTGGAGCATCCGTATAAACCGCTGGTCAGTAGCTGTTTCTTGGACATTACCTTCCAAACGGTAGCGGCGTTCTCCACACAGTTTCCACAAGCCGCACGGCGCGTCTCCACAGTTACACACAGAGTTATCCACAGGCGTCCAGTTTTGGGTTCGCTCGTTGGGGGAGGTGAGGACTACTGTGGGGAAATCTCTCTCAGACCTACGAGCGCAGTCAGGAGCATCCGTGTCGATCGCGCACCTCGGTTCCCCTCCACAGGGTGAGCGCGAAACGCACGACGGTGTTCGCACTCCTCCCCACGATCTGCTTGCAGAGCAGTCGGCCCTCGGCGGCATGCTGCTCTCGAAAGACGCCGTCGCCGACGTCGTCGAAGCCGTCCGCGGCATCGACTTCTACGTGCCCAAGCACGAGATCATCTTCGACGCCGTGCACGCGCTCTACGCGGCTGGTGAGCCGACCGACGTCATCACGGTCACCGACCACCTGACGAAGTCGGGCGAGCTCTCGCGTGCCGGGGGTGCCGAGTACCTCCACACCCTGGCCGGCATCGTCCCCACCGCAGCCAACGCCGGCTACTACGCGGCGATCGTCTCCGAGCGAGCCGTGCTCCGTCGCCTCGTCGAGGCCGGCACGCGCATCGTGCAGATGGGCTACCTCGCGGAAGGTGAGGTCGTCGACCTCGTCAACCAGGCGCAGGCGGAGATCTACGGTGTCACGGGCGCCGTGGAAAAGGAGGACTACGTCGTCCTCGCCGAGGCCATCCTCGAGGCGCAGAACGACATCGACGCCGCGCAGAACAAGTCCGGCGGCATGACGGGTGTGCCGACCGGGTTCAGCGACCTCGATCGCATCACGAACGGCTTCCACGGCGGTCAGCTCATCATCGTCGCGGCCCGCCCCGGCCTCGGAAAGTCGACAGTCGCCCTCGACTTCGCGCGCTCAGCATCCATCACCCACGGCAAGCCGTCGATCTTCTTCAGCCTGGAGATGGGCAAGAGCGAGATCGCCATGCGCCTCATCTCCGCTGAGGCGAGCGTGCGCCTGCAGCACATGCGCGCGGGAGGCCTCACGCAGGAAGACCTCACGCAGATCGCGCGCACGCAGGGCGACATCTCCGACGCACCGCTCTACATCGACGACAGCCCCAACATGACGCTCGTCGAAATTCGCGCCAAGTGCCGCAGGCTCAAGCAGAAGGTCGGCCTCAACCTCGTCGTCATCGACTACCTGCAGCTCATGACGAGCGGCAAGCGCGTCGAGAGCCGCCAGCAGGAGGTCTCCGAGTTCTCGCGTGCGCTCAAGCTGCTCGCGAAGGAGCTCGACGTTCCCGTCATCGCGCTGTCCCAGCTGAACCGTGGTCCCGAGCAGCGTGCCGACAAGCGGCCAGCTGCGAGCGACCTCCGCGAGTCCGGATCGCTCGAGCAGGACGCCGACATGATCATCCTGCTGCACCGCGAGGGCGCCTACGACCGGGAGAGCCCGCGAGGCGGCGAGGCCGACTTCATCCTCGCGAAGCACCGCAACGGTCCGACCGACACCATCACCGTCACCTTCCAGGGGCACTTCTCGCGCTTCATGGACATGGCGCCGGGGTACGCGACGGGTCAGTAAGGGGACGCGCCGCGGGTTCATCCCTCCGGCTATCGAGTTCAGCCCCACGACCGAAGCGCCGGAACCCCTGTGCTTCGTACCTTGAATGCAGCACCTACTCGCGGTGACACAGACAAGGGGTACATCATGAACGCAGACGCGACGCAGCCGGCCACCACGAAGCAGCGCCGGGCGATCCGCATCCTCACCATCGCCATGGGCGTGCTGCTGCTCGCGGTCCTCGTCATGCTGGTTGCCGGGGTCATGGCCAGCTCTGCACCCATGATCATCGCCGGCAGCAGCGGTTGCGCCGCGATCGCCACGGCCTGGACGACCGGCGTCCTCGCGATCCGCCAACGGGCCAGCAAGTAGCCCGAACGCGGTCGCAGAGGCTGCGCGGCATCTGCCAGACTGAGCGCACCGACCCCAACTGGAGGAACCCAATGGTGAGTTCTGAAGAGATCGTCCTGGGCGACCTGCCCGCAGGTATCGTCCGAGCTGACGAGGCCGTGGCCGGCCGTGTGTGGAATGTGCTCGGCCACACCTACATCACGAAGGCCGAGAGCGCCTCGACCTACTCATGGCTCTCGCTCGACCCAGCCGGAACCGGGGTGCCGCCGCACGTGCACCCCACCCAGGACGAGTTCATCTACGTGTTCGAGGGGGTCTACACCCTCTACCTCGACGGCCAATGGACCACGGCCGGCCCGGGCGACCTCGTGCAGATGCCGAAGGGCATCCCGCACGCCTACTACAACAAGCAGGACGAGGCAGCGAAGTCGCTGTTCTGGGTGAGCCCAGGCGGCAAGCTCGCGAACCTCTTCAGCTTGCTTCACAACGTGACCGACCCGGCCGAAGTCGTGCGTCTCTCAGCCCTGAACGGCGTCGACTTCCTGCCAGAGGGTGCCGTGGAAGGCGCGTGAGACGGCGCACGTGACGGATGCGAGGGTCCGGGGCATGTCGGGCGATCCCAGAGCGAGGCGCGAGACATACGGCCCGGACGGAGACCAGCATCTGACGTTCTGGACACCTTCCGGGTCCGCTCGCGGGCTCACGGTGCTCATCCACGGTGGGTACTGGCGATCGCAGTTCACCGCCGAACTCATGCTGCCGCTGGTGCCGGAGTTCACCCGACGCGGCTGGGCCGTGGCGAATCTCGAGTACCGGCGAGGCGACGATGGGTGGTCGGCGACGCGTGCGGACCTCTTGCGTGGCCTCTCTGTGGCGCGCAGCGAGGCATTCCGGTTGACGCGGGATGCGCGGCTCGTGATCGTCGGGCACTCGGTTGGCGGGCAGCTCGCGCTGCTCGGCGGAGAACCAGGCGACGCGGTTGTAGCGCTCGCGCCGGTCACTGACCTCGCGCGCGGCTACGAAGAAGGCAACGGCGACGGAGCCGTCTCGGACTTCTTCCGCATGGCGCCTGCCCAAGCCCCGGAGGTCTACGCGTCTGCGTCACCGATCGAGCATCTGCCCCTGCAGGCGCGAGCGCTGCTTGTGCACGGCGCCGACGACGCGCGTGTGCCGGTCGAGCACACCCGGGCCTACGTCGCCGCCGCCAGGCAGGCGGGCGCCGACATCGAGCTCATCGAGCCCGCGAGCCTGGAGCACCGCGCCGCGATCGCGCCAGACGCGCCGCACTGGCCAGACGTGCATGCCTGGCTCGACGCACCCGCTCGCCACAGCTGACGCGGTCGACCTCGACGCCAGGGAGGGATTGGCAGGGCCCGCCTGAGGCCCCCGCGTGTCTCCGCTGGGACGTATGCTTTCCATCCGGTGCGAGGGGTCTGAACGCAGACCCGCGCCGACGTGGAGGGGGATCCATTGGGGAAGCAGAAACAGGACTGGGTGCGTCTGGTCGCGGACCGACTTCGCACAGAGTCTGGAAGCGCGCTTCTGCTGGTGGGAGTCGCGGTCTTCGCGCTCCTCTGGGCGAACTCGCCCTGGTCGGAGTCATACGTGCATCTCTGGGAGACGCATGCGGCCGTCGGAATCGGCGACTTCCGCATCGACATGAGCCTCCACCACTGGGTGAACGACGGCTTCATGGTCATCTTCTTCTTCCTCATCGGACTCGAGGTGCGGCAGGAGTTCGCCGTCGGCTCCCTGCGCGACCGGCGGCAGGCCCTCGTTCCGATCGTCGCCGGAGTGGCAGGCGTCGTCCTGCCGGCCCTGATCTACCTGGCCATCGCCGGCCGTGAGGCGCCGGAGGCATGGGGCGCCGTCATCGGCACCGACACCGCCTTCCTCCTCGGCGCGCTCGCACTGGTCGGCCCCAAGATGTCGAGCCAGCTGCGCGTCTTCCTGCTGACGCTCACCGTCGTCGACGACTTCCTCGCAGTCTCCATCATCGGCATCGTCTACACCGAGTCGGTGCAGTGGATGCCGCTTGCGATCGCCGTCGTCTGCCTCGTCCTCCTCTTCCTCCTCGCTCGAGCGAACGAGTGGCGCAGCACGCCGTACATCGTCATCATCGTCGTGCTGTGGGCGGCGACGCTGCTGTCCGGCGTTCATCCATCGCTCGCGGGAATGGCCGCCGGCCTGCTCATCCCCGCCTCAGACCCAGACCGCGAAGACGTGGTCCGTGCCAAGCGCCTCTTCCGAGACTTCTGGCAGTCGCCCCGCGCCGACGCCGCACGCAACGTGCGGCTCGGTCTCGCCAAGTCGATCTCCGTCAACGAACGCCTCCACGAGGTGCTGCTGAGCCCTGTGGCGCTGTTCATCGTTCCGGTCTTCGCGCTCGCCAATGCGGGTGTCGACCTGCGGGGCGGGATGCTCGGCAACGCGCTCACGTCACCCGTCACCTGGGGTGTCGTCGCAGGTCTTGTGCTCGGCAAGTTCGGCGGCATCGCGCTCGGCAGCTGGATCGCGGTCCGAGCCGGTCTCGGCTCACTCCCGCAGGGCGTCGGCATGGGCAGCGTCTTCGGTGGTGCCGCGCTCAGCGGCATCGGCTTCACCATGTCGCTGCTCATCATCTCTCTGGCCCTGGAGGGTGAGGTCGCCGGGCAGGCGATCGTCGGCGTCTTCATCGCCATGGTGCTGTCCTGGGTCATCGGCTGGCTCACGTTCACGTTCGCGCGCGTCAAGATGAACGAGACCACGGCTGACCTGCCGACGACACTCTCCCGCCCGGTCGACCCGGAGCGCGACCACATGCTGGGCGACCCGGACGCGCAGGTCACGATCGTCGAGTACCTGGACTTCGAATGCCCGTTCTGCGCTCGGGCGACCGGCATGTGGCAGGACCTGGGCGAGCACTTCAGCGACGGCGGGGCGCGCTACGTCGTGCGCCACCTGCCGCTCGAGGACTACCATCCGCACGCCTTCCAGGCCGCGATCGCCTCCGAGGCGGCCGCCAACCAGGGCAAGTTCTGGGAGATGCACAACCTGCTCTTCGCGAACCAGGAGCGACTCGACGCGCAGTACCTGCGCGGCTACGCGGAAGAGATCGGGCTCGACCTCCACCGCTTCGACGCGGACATGCTCGACGAGGCGCTGCCGCAGCGCATCCGCGCCGACATGCAGAGCGCCATCGACAGCGGAGCCCGCGGAACCCCGACGTTCTTCCTCGGCGAGACGCGGCACAGCGGCGCCCACGACGCACGAACCCTCATCGCGACGATCGAGGCGCAACGCAAGGAAGCCGCCATCCGTCGCCGGTCCTGAGCGCGCGTACTCCTGACCCCGCGCGCCGCATCCATCTCTCGTGTGGATGCGCCGCCGGCCGCGTGGGAGGGCCGGCGAGCCTACTCCCCGCCGAACTCGCGGGCGCGGAGGGCGGCGAGGTGGGCGTGGATGAGGGGCAGTGAGGATGCGCCCTCCCCACTGGCCGAGGCGACGCGCTTCATCGACCCGGAGCGCACGTCGCCGGCGACGAAGACGCCAGGCAGGGTGGTCTCGAGGTCAGCGGGCGGCATGCCATCGGTCCACGCATCCTTGGGGACATCTCGTCCCGTGAGGACGAAGCCCGCCTTGTCGAGCGCGATTCCCTCGGGCAGCCACGTGCAGTCCGGCTGGGCGCCGAGCATGCAGAAGACCCCGCCGACGTCGAAGCGATGCTCCTCGCCCGAGGTCCGGTCGCGCACGGTCACCCACTCGAGGGCGGCTTCACCCCCGCCATCCGCGATCTCGCTGTTGCTGGCGACGGAGACGTTCGGGGTCGAGTCGAGCTCGCGGATCAGGTACTCGGACATCGACTCGTTCAGCGATGCGCGCCGGATGAGGATGGTGACGTGCTTCGCGAACTTCGCGAGATGCACGGCCGCCTGACCGGCGGAGTTGCCACCGCCGACGACAATGACGTCTTTGCCCTGCATCTCCCTGGCCATCGAGGTGGCCGCCCCGTAGTAGACGCCGGCGCCCGTGTGCACATCGACCGCTTCGATGCCGAGGCGCCGATACGCGACCCCGGTCGCGATGAGGACGGTCCGTGCACGCAGCTCGGTGTCGCCGAGATGCACCCGGTAGCTGGGGACGCCGTCGAGCGTGCAGGGCTCCAGTCCGGTGACGGACCGTCCCGTGTAGAACTTCGCGCCGAAGCGTCCGGCCTGAATGCGGGAGCGCTGCGCCAGGCGCATGCCCGAGATGCCCCGTGGGAAGCCGAGGTAGTTGCGGATCATCGAGCTCGAACCTGCCTGCCCGCCGATCGCATCCCGCTCGAGTACCGCCGTGGTGAGCCCTTCGGAGGCCGCGTAGACGGCGGCGGCGAGGCCTGCGGGGCCAGCTCCGATGACCAGGACATCCGAGACCTCGCCTTCGGGCACCAAGTCGAAGCGGGTCGAGAGCAGCTCGTTGAGACCCCTCGCTGTTGCTGCGGGAAAGAGCCTGCCGTCGTATGCCCGGGCCATCGGGAGCACGACTGGCGCCGAGGACTCAGCAGTCGCCGCGGCGATGAGTGCGGCGCCCTCGATGCTGTCCGGGGTGAGGATGCGGTTCGGGAAGCCGAGTCGCTCGAGGAGGTCCCGAATGGCGCCCGCCTCGCGGTCATGCGGTTCGGCGACGACATCGATCATGCTGACCGCCGGCCGAGCGACCGACCAGCCCCACTCGGAGAGCAGTTCCGTGACGACCGTGTGGAACTCCTCGTCGCGCGGTCCCATCGGGATGCCGGTGAAGGTGTCGATGTCTCGACGGACGGTTGCTTCCCGCAGAGCGTCGAGGTTCGCGGCATATCCAGCTCCGGGTGTCGCGAGGACGAGTCTGCGCGCTGTCGGGGAGATCGATTGCGTGCGGCGCAGGAACGTCGGGCCCGGGGTCTCGCCGACGGAGACGTCGGCGACGACCATGGCGACAGCGGCACCGGAATCGACGAGTTCTCTCAGGAGCTGCAGGGCGCCCTCAGCGTCTTCTGCCGTGATGATCCTGTAGTCACGGTCGTACCTTGCCCTGAATTCGGCTTCGATCCTCGCGAGTCGCTCATCGGCGGCGATGAGGATGATGGGCTGGTCAGTCATGCAATCAGGGTACTGAGCGATGAGCGTCTCGTGGACGACTGTGGGAATCTGCGTTCACGCGTCGGTGGGGCGTACGCTTTCTGCCATGGCTGACAAGCAGGGCGCGCTCGCCGAGGACACCGCGGTTCCGGACACGAGCGCCGTCCGGTTCACGGCCCGGGTCATCGCCGTCCCCGTTGTGGGCGACGAGGGCGAACGGCTCATCGTCCGGCTTCCGGAGGACGCGAGCCGGATGCTGCCGTCGCGTGGGCAGGTCGCCGTCGCGGGCGTGATCCGCGCCGAGCCCGCCTCAGGCTCCACCGCGGACTCCGGTGCTGCTCCGCGAGCTTTCGAGACGGTCATCGAGCCTGATGGCCTGCGCGGGCACTGGCTCGACGTCGCCGCCGCACTCGGAGCCGGTGCCGCCGACGGCGACACCGTCAGCGTCGAGCTGCGGCCGGGCGGCGAGTGGCCTGAGCCCGAGATCCCGGCGGACTTCGCCGAGGCGCTCGCGGACGCCCCCGATTCTGCGGAGACCTGGCGTGACATCACGCCGATGGCGAGGTGGGAGTGGGTGCGGTGGATCAACTCCACGCGCGTCGTGAAGACCCGAGAGCGTCGCATCGAGGTCGGCCTGTCGAAGCTCGAGGCCGGAAAGCGGCGCCCGTGCTGCTTCGATCTCTCATCGTGCACCGACCCCGAGCTCTCGAAGAGCGGCAAGCTCGCCGTCTGACTGATGCGTTCGGCGAGCGGTCAGTGGCGCCGTCGGCCGAGGGCGACGGCCGCGGCGTGAAGCAGCGGAACGACGGAGACGCTCATGAGCACGATTCCGAGCGGAGCGAGCTGAGGCAGCAGCAGGACGCCCGCGATGAGCAGCGCGGCGAACACGACTGCTGACACCACGCCGCGCAGCATCCGCTCGAGGGAGCGCATGTGTCGGTCGACGCTCGGCGTCTGCACCTTCAGCTGGCCGGCTTCGAGCCGAGTGGTCAGCGCATCCAGTCGCCCTGGCAGCGTCACGGCGGTCGCGAGCGCCGAAACGGCCTGCTTCGCCACGGCCTGAATGGTGTTTCCGCCCTCGTCGCGCGTGAGGGTGCGGGCGAACGGGTCGACCGCCTCCCACATGTTGAAGTCCTTGTCGAGCGCGGAGGTCACGCCCGACACCAGGGAGATCGCGCGGATGATGAGCAGGAAGTTCTCGGGCAGCTGGAACGGCATCTCGCGGATGGTGTCCCTGAAGCGGTCGGCGAAGTCGCCGAGCTCTGCGGGGTCGACGCGCTGCAGCTCGGCGACGCCCATACCGCCGAAGCGACCGAACAGTTCCGTCATGGCCCGTTCGAGTTCCATCGTGTCGCCGGCCGGCAGCAGCACGCCGACGCTGCGCATGGACCTGACGAGGCCAGGCCCGTCGCGGGACACGATCGCGAAGATGAGCTCCCGCAGGCTGGCTCGCAGGGTGTCGGAGATGACGCCCATCATGCCGAAGTCGATGTAGGTCAGCTCCCATGTGACGGGTGCGGGACGCTCATCGGTGGCCTCGCCCTCCACGTCCGATGGAGCTGGGATGCGCGGCGTCGCCAGCGGCGTCACGAAGATGTTGCCCGGGTGCGGGTCGGCGTGGAAGAAGCCGGCGACGAAGAGCTGCTGGAACGTGGCCCTCGCGAGCTCGTTGGCGACCTCGACGGGGTCGATGCCCGCGGCGCGGAGGGCATCCACATCAGTGATCTTGATCGCGGTGACATCCGACAGGGTGAGGATGCGGGACGCCGTGCGCTCCCACACGACCTGCGCGGCGCCCACGCGGGGGTCGGTCTCGAAGTCGGCGGCGAAGCGCTCAGCGCTGGAGCCCTCGTGGATGTAGTCGATCTCCTCAAGGCTGGTCGCCGCGAATTCCTCCACGAGGGCGGGTGCGTCGGCGCGCTTCGACACCAGCTCGACTCGCTTGAGGAGCTGGCCGACGCGCCGCAGCGCGCGCAGGTCGGTCTCGACGAGGTCCTCGATGCCCGGCCGCTGCACCTTCACGACGACGCTGGTGTAGCCCGTCTCCTCCGCGAGGGCGGGCGTGAGCGTCGCGCGGTGGGCCTGCCCGAACGAGGCTGCCGCGATGGGGGCTTCGTCGAAGCTCGCGTACGCCTGGCTGAGCGACATGCCCAGTTCAGCTTCGGCCTGCGCCCGGATGGCGGGGAAGGCGACGGCCGGAACCTCATCCTGCAGGCCCTCGAGTTCGGCTGTGATCTCGGGAGGCAGCACGTCGAGGCGCGACGACATGAACTGCCCCACCTTGATCATGAGCCCGCCGAGGTCGACCGCGAGTGCATGGAAGCGGCGGGCGAGCCGTTGCATACGCGCGGTACGTCCTCGCTCCGAGAGCTTGCCGAGGCGGATGCGCGGCAGGAAGATCTCGAACCACCAGATCTGCAGCATCGCGCGCTGCGCGAAGCGGACGATCCTGCGGTACCTCGCGCGGCCCTCGGCCGAGAGCTTCGTGTCGCCGTCCCGGGCGGCCCGGCCTCGAGTGACTGCTTGCGCCTGTGCGGCGGCGGCGGTCAGCCTGCTCGCCGCCGCCGCTCGCTCTTCGGTCAGGCCGGGGCCATCTGTCACGTTCAGTCCTCGGCGAGGATCGAGTACAGCTTGCGCCGTGTCTCGTCGAGGAGGGCCGCGGCGCGCTCGGCCTGGTCCGGGGTTGCGCTGCTCTGCACCTGAACGACGGCTTGCGCGAGTCGGGCGCCGGCCTTCGGGAGGGTCGCGGCGCGCTCGGCGCGGCGTGCGGCGGGGGACTCCCACGGCAGGTCGCCAGTCGAAGCGTCGACGGCGACGGCGCGGCCTTCTTCGGTGAGCGCGTAGACCTTGCGCTCGCCCGTGACCTCCGGCACGACGAGGCCCTCGTCGGAGAGGAGCTGCAGCGTCGGATAGACGGAGCCGGGGCTCGGCTTCCACGCGCCGCTGGTGCGCTCCTCGATGGCCTGGATGAGCTGGTAGCCGTGCTGGGGGCCTTCGAGCAGCGCGACGAGCAGTGCGGTGCGGACGTCCCCGCGGCCGGCGCGGGACGTGGTGGGACGGGATGCGAAGCTCTCGCGGATCTCGTCGACGGCTTCGCGGAGGCCGAAGCCAAGTCCGCCTGGGGTGTGCTGAGCGACCATGAGCATTCCTTTCGAAGGGGTGCCGATACCTGACGACACCCGACGATACATCGGTGAATGTCGGTGAAGCTGTGCATTCCGGGGTTCCTGAACGCGGATTGAACTGGGGGAACCAAGTGTTGCTAGGTACTGGTACTCAGTGTTACTTTGTACTGGTAGTCATCATTACTGAGTAGAGAGGGTGATCGTGGGCAAGCAAGCAACCGAAATGCTCAAGGGCACGCTCGAGGGCATCGTGCTCGCGATTCTCGCCACGCGTTCCGCCTACGGGTACGAGATCACGACCTGGCTTCGCGAACAGGGCTTCGCGGACATCGCCGAGGGCACGGTGTACGCGCTCCTTGTGCGCATCGAGCAGAAGGGGCTGGTCGACGTCGAGAAGGTCCCCTCGGAGAAGGGTCCGCCGCGGAAGGTCTACACGATCAACGCAGAAGGCACCGAGTACCTCGCGGAGTTCTGGCGCACCTGGGGGTTCCTCGCGGAGCGCCTCGAGCAGCTCCGCACCACCACCGCAGAACCAACTGCAACCAGCACAGATGAAGGAAGAGGCAACTGACATGGCCGCCAAGTGGATCGAAGCGCTCACGGGCTCACTCGAGGAGAAGAAGCTGTACAAGGAGGCACAGGCGCGATTGGATGCGCTGCCGGCTCCCTATGCGAAGGTGGCGCAGGCCATCCAGCGCTACCTCATGTACTACGGCGGCGTCACCGATGGGGAGTCGATGGTGCGCATGAATGCGGACCTCGCCGACCTGTGGGAGCGCGCGGCCGCCGACGGCACTCCCGTCCACGACATCGTGGGCTCCGACCCGGTCGACTTCGCCGAGACCTTCGGCCAGTCGTACTCCGGCAAGCAGTGGATCGACAAGGAGCGCGCGCGACTGGTGAAGGCCGTCGAGGAAGCGGAGCGAGGGCAGTAGCCATGAGCGCTCCTCCGGCCATCGTCGTCGATGGCATCACGAAGTCGTACGGCGACCTCGCCGTACTGACCGGCGTCGACTTCGCCGTCGAGCGCGGTAGCATCTTCGCGCTCCTCGGCTCGAACGGGGCCGGCAAGACCACACTGGTGCGCATCCTCTCGACGCTCCTCCGCGCCGATGGTGGTGCAGCATCCGTCAATGGCTTCGACGTCTCCGCGCAGGGCGCCGAAGTGCGGGGTGCGATCAGCCTCACGGGCCAGTTCGCGGCGGTGGATGAGGTGCTCACGGGCCGCGAGAACCTCGCGCTCGTCGCGCGGTTGCGGCACGTCGCGCGGCCGAACAAGGTCGCCGACGCCTTGCTCGAGCGCTTCTCGCTGACCGACGCGGGCGGGCGTCGTGCCGCGACGTATTCCGGCGGCATGCGGCGCCGCCTCGACATCGCGATGAGTCTCATCGGCGACCCATCCGTCGTGTTCCTCGATGAACCGACGACGGGCCTCGACCCGCAGGCTCGCCTCGAGGTGTGGGCTGCCGTGCGCGAGCTTGCCGCTGCGGGCATCACCGTGCTGCTGACCACGCAGCACCTCGACGAGGCGGAGCAGCTCGCCGACCGCATCGCGATCCTCCACGAGGGGCGCATCATCGCGGATGGAACGCTCGCCGAGCTCAAGCGGCTGCTGCCGCCCGCGAAGGTCGAGTACGTGGAGAAGCAGCCGACGCTCGAGGAGATCTTCCTGGCCGTCGTCGGGCAGCCGGGCAATGAAAGGAAGCTGGCGTCATGACCACGCACTTCGTCGGCGACACCGCCGTCCTGACGGGCCGCTCGCTGCGCCACGTGCTCCGCAGCCCGGACACGATCGTGACGACGGCCGTCATGCCGATCGCGTTCATGCTCATGTTCGTCTACGTGTTCGGCGGGGCGATCGACATCGGCGCCGGCGCCTACGTCGACTACCTGCTGCCGGGGATCCTGCTCATCACGGTCGCCTCGGGGGTCGCCTACACGGCGTACCGCCTGTTCCTCGACCTGAAGGGCGGCATCTTCGAGCGGTTCCAGTCGATGCCGATCGCGCGGTCGTCCGCGCTGTGGGCGCACGTCCTCACGTCGCTCGTCGCGAACCTCGTCTCCGTCGCGGTCGTCGTGGGGGTCGCGCTCATCATGGGCTTCCGGTCGGGGGCCGGACTGCTCGAGTGGCTCGCCGTCGCAGGCATCCTCGTGCTCTTCACCCTCGCCTTGACCTGGATCGCGGTGCTCGCTGGCCTCTCCGCGAAGACCGTCGAGGGTGCGAGCGCCTTCTCCTATCCGCTCATCTTCCTGCCGTTCGTCAGCTCGGCGTTCGTGCCGACCGAGACGATGCCGGGCCCCGTGCGTTGGTTCGCGGAGAACCAGCCCGTGACGTCGATCGTCAACAGCATCCGCCAGCTCCTCGAGGGGCAGCAGGTGAGCGGGGATATCTGGGTCGCGCTGGGGTGGTGCCTCGGGATCCTCGTCGCGGCCTACGTAGTCGCGAACGTGATCTACAAGCGCAGGATCAGCTGACTGAATCTGTCGAGCCCCATAAGTGCTAGCATTGCTAGCACTCAAGGAGCTCTCATGGCCACACTCACCATTCGCAACCTGCCCGAAGAGACGAGGCGTGCCCTCAAAGCACGCGCCGCCGAGCACAACAGGTCCATGGAGGCCGAGGTGCGCGCGATTCTGGAAGAGTCCCTGGTGCCTGCGCCGGACTTCGTGACGAACTGGGTGAACGTCGTCGTCGATCTCGAGGGAGATTTCCATCTGCCGCCGCGGTCGAAGCCACGCGAGGTAGATCTCTCGTGATCGTCGTCGATACGAACGTCCTCTCCGAACCCCTGCGCCGTGAACCCGATCGGCGAGTTCTGGAGTGGCTCGCGCTCAACGCCGGGCAGCTCGTCCTGACGACGATCACCATCGCCGAACTGCGATACGGGGCCGTGCGGCTGCCGGAGGGGAGCAGGCGCACGGCCCTGCTGCTGGCTGTGGACCGACTCGTTGCTGAAGCAGGCGACCGAGTCTGCTCCTTCGATGTGGAGGCCGCGCGCGCCTGCGCGGCGATTCGATCTGAACGCGAAGCGCGGGGCAGGTCGATCTCAGTCGAGGACACCATGATCGCGTCGATCTGCTTGGCCCGGGGGTACGCGCTCGCGACGAGGAATGTCGGAGACTTCGACGACGTGGGGCTGTCACTCGTCGATCCCTGGGCCTAGCTTGGCCACCGGCGCTGCGCCCGTGGCCGCCGGTGAGGTGCGGCTACCGCTGCGCGCCGGGATCTTGCTGCTGCTGCTGCTTTTTCTTGGCGCTGCGGCGCTTGACGACGAGGCCGAGGACGAACGTGACGATGCGGAGGAACATGGGGTCCTTCTTCTTGGGTGGGGTTGGTCAGGTGGGGTGACTGACTTGGCGTTACTGGAGGCGCGTCGACTTCTGCACCCGAGCTCGGAAGCCGCCCGTCAGCTGCAGCAGCACCGGGAGCTCCTTGCCGAGCAGCGCGTCGAGGGCACGGAGGTCGCGTTCCACGAGGTCGACGGCGTCCCTTGGCGAGACCCCGCGGCGGCAGGTCGCGGAGACCTTCAGCACAGGGGCGCGCTTCACGTCGTAGGCGGAGACGCTCGTCGAGACGAACTCGTCACGGCCGGCCAGCGCGTCGTCGAGTGCAGCCCGGGCGACGGTCACGTCGATGACGGTCGGTCCGACGTCGGAGGTGCGCTCGTGCACGATCGTGCCGGTTCGTCCCTGTCCTTGGCGGAGTGCGAATGCGAGGAGCAGGATGATGCTGATGACGAGGACCGCGACGAGGGCGATGAGGAGCCAGCTGAAGTCGGCACCGGGGAACGGGGTCTGCTGGAGCCATCCGGTGACGTTGGTGTTGACGCCTTCGGAGATGGGGGTCCAGGTGTCTTTCGCTCCGGGGAGCCACGCGCCTACTGCTGCGGCGGCGCCGATGGCGAGGAGGAGGAGGCCTGTGGCGGTGATGAGGAGTCGGTTGAGGCCTCGGTTGGTGCTGTTCATGCGCCGACCTTCCCGTTCTCTGCGACGCGCACCTTGGCGGTGACGCGGGGGGTGAGTTCGTACTGTTCGAGCTGCTGGTTGACGGCGGCCGTGATGGCGGCCGCGTCGACCGGGAGCCCGGATGCGGGCACGAGGTGCACGTCGGCGCGTCGGTGGGACACCGACACGGTGACGTTGTCGGGGCTCACGTTGCCGGCGTGCGCGGCGTGCCGGGCGAGGGCGGAGGCGATGACCGCGTTGTCCGCGACCGTCGCGGTGCGGGTCGAGGTGAGCGTGTGCCGTGCCCGGCGCCCGGGGGCGAGGCCTGCGATGAGCAGGATGAGCCCGATGATCGCGACGACCACGCCGGCGATCCCGACGTACTGGGTGGGCTGCTCGAGCACGCCCAGCGCGGAGGTGAACATGTCTGCCGGTGCGACGAGCAGCGCGGGGAGGGCGAGCAGCGACAGCACGATCTCGGTGCCGATCCAGGCCGCGACCAGGATGAGCATCACCGCGAGGATGATCGCGAGCGCCGAGCGGGGCGAGTGCGTCTCTCGCCGGGAGAGGCGCGAGTACAGGGAACCATGGGTGCTCATCTGACTCGCTCCTCCGCTCGGATGTTGAGGCTGGTGACCCGCAGCATGACGCGTTCCACGCGCGAGTCGGTCAGTGACTGGAAGCGATCCTTGATCTCTCCCTTTGCCGTTTCGACACGTTGGAGGATCGGCCCGCCGCTCCGCTCGAGGGTCGCATCCTGCGAGCGGATGCGTTCGAGGGACGGAACGCGGATCGGGGTGCTGATGCGCAGCGCGAGGCTGCCCTTATGGTCTTCGAGGTCGACGCTGACGCTGCCAGCGTCGACCCCGAGCGCGTCACCGGTGACAGCTGACGCAAGACGAGTCAGAGCCTTCGCGGTGAGTCGTGTCGTGCCTCGCTGCGCCGCGCCGCCCGGAGCCGTCGCGGCCGCGCTCATGAGGACGTGTTCCGTCCACGAATGACGTCGACGAGGGCGCTCGCGTCGAGCTTGCCTTCGAGGATGCGCCCGATGATGCCACCGACGATCATCGCGATCGCGACGAAGAAGAACGCCCAGAAGCCCAGGATGGTCCAGCTCAGCGCGAGGACCGCGCCGATGAGGATCCCGGTTCGTGTGAGGGACGAGTTGCTCACTGGACTCGTGCCTCTTCCTGGTCATCGTCGTTGTCGTCCTCGGAGGGGAGGTGCACGTCGTTGACGGTGACGTTGACCTCGGTGACCTCGAGGCCGACGATCGTCTCGACGGCGTCGATCACGTCGGCGCGGACGCCGTCAGCGACATCCTGCAGTGAGACGGGGTACTCGGCGACGATGGTGATGTCGATGGCGACCTGCTTCTCGCCGACCTCGACGCTCACGCCCTGGCCCTGGTCGGTTGCGTTGAGGGCGTCGCGGATGGCGCCGATGGCACGAGCTGCTCCGCCACCGAGTGCGTGCACACCGCGTGCGTCGCGAGCGGCGATGCCGGCGACGCGAGCCACGACACTGTCGTTGATCGTCGTCTTGCCGTGGGTGCCGTGCGCCGGCTGCAGGTCCTTGCGGTCGGAGGACGTGGTGCTGATGGTCGGGGTGGTGTTCGACATTGCTTTCTCCTTGTTGTGTGCCGATGCGGGCGCATCGGCGGTGCTTGGTGGTGAGACGTGTGAAGTCCATGATTTGTCACAGAAAAGTTTTCAGACGACGATTTCGCTTGGATGCTCACCGGTCGTGCCGCTGGCATCCAAGGAGAAGGGGGCGCCCTGGGAAGTGAATTCTGATCTGCCCGGTGAGCATATGCACGGCTACTGCATCCGCAACCGAGAACTGCGCGGTGCTGCGCGAGTCAGCACTGCACATAAAGTGCTTCTGAGCAGGGATTATCTTGAAATTGGCTTGCTGTGAGCGAGGAAGTACCACTTTGTCTCACGCTCACGACGGAAATGATTCCGGTCACCTCCGGCGAGAGCTCTTGTCATCGACCACAATGGGAAATGTGACGAACTGCCCCCGAGCGTCGTCTCATCTGTGAGCGCCGCACCTGCCCAGGTGCTGGTCGCCGGACGCGTGAACGGATCGCGTTCGTGCAGCGATACGGAATGGACGGAGTCGGAAGGTGCAGGAGCACGTCAGTCAGGGTGGCAGCGACTTCGATCTCGGAGTGGTCGAGGTCGAATCCAGGGCTTCGGGAGAGCTCCCCAAGGTGGTGTCGCTCACCGTCGACGAGGCCGGTCAGCCTGCCGTGGAGACCGTCCGCAGCTGGGGCTGGCACGTGCAGTCCTCCGCGGAGGAGTTCACCGTCGCGGGCGATGTGCTGAAGAGCGACACCTTCGCGCTGAGTCGCTACCGTCACTCAGCTGCCAGCTTCCGGTACGTGGTCCCTCGCGCCTTCGCCGGGGGTGCTGCGCGCCTCCTCCTCGCGTGCCTGGAAGGCGAGGTCGTCGTCGATATCGCGGGCACAACCGAGACGCTCACGCCAGGCAGCGTGCTGTTCGTCAACCCCGAGGACCTCATCAGCAAGAGGTCCGAGGTGCCCGTCAGCAGCCTACTGGTCTTCTTCCCGCGGCCCCAGTCGTTCACCGAGAACTACGTGGGCACGACGTCGGAATCGGACGCGTACCTGCAGGTCCTCATCGACGCGTCCGCGTCCATCCTCGGCGGCGGGCTGCGCGCCGAAGACGCCGCATTCACCCGGGTCGGGCTCGGTGTCGAGGCGCTCATCTGGGCGTTGGCGACGCAGACCGAGCTGCGCACGCTCGCGAAGAGCGGCAACGACCTGGCCCACGTCTACAGCGAGGCGGTGAAATACGTCTCCCGGTTCGCGTCCGACGAATCGACGACGGTGAACTCCATGGCGACCGCGCTCGGCGCGTCGAGAGCGCACCTGTACCGCGCGTTCGCGGCGACCGGCGACACCGCATCCGCGTACCTGCGGCGGGCCCGGGTGCGCCTCGCTCAGCGGCTGCTGGCGGAGGGTGCGAGTGCCGAAGCGGCCGCACGGGGCTCGGGATTCGGCACAGCCAGACGGATGAGGAGCGCCCTGTCGGCGGCGCAGGTGGTCGATGTCGAGGTGACGATCGAGACCTCCGGGTAGCGCCGCTTCCGCAGCGACTCTCGGTTTCGGCGCATCCCGGTGCTGTTGGGTGGAGTGACCCCCGAACGCCGCGACGAAAGCGAGATCCCGAATGCAGACCCTCGGCACCGTCCTGCTCGCCGTCGGATTCCTCGCGCTCGCGGGAGCGCACCTCATCACCGACCCGACCGCCCTCGACGCCAACATCGGCGCGGGCTTCCTCATCATCGTCGGCCTCGTCACCGGGGCGGCAGGACTTCTCGTTTCCGTCATCGCGGCCCTGTTCGGTATGCGCCGCCGCCGCTGACTCCTCTCAGCTCGCGCCCGCTGCATCCACACGTGAGATGCAGCTTCCCGGCGCGATGAAGGTGCGTGGCTGGCCGCCGGCCGCCGCGGCTGCGCTCGGGGCGGGCTCATCCGCGACACCCTCGGCACGTACACCTCCGCGTGGTGGGGAGGTGCCGCGCTGTGCATCGTGGCGGGGGGGCTGTCGATCGTCGTGCGGCGCAGATCCACCCCGCCTCGCTCGAATGTCGGTGCCCGCGTCTAAGGTGATCGCATGACGACGGCGACATCACTCGAGGGCACCTTCAACTTCCGCGACACCGGCGGCCTGCCGGTCACATCCGGCGGTGTGACCGCGCCTGGCGTCTTCTACAGGTCCGACGCGCTGAGCTCGCTCACGCCGAAGGGGCTCGAGGAGCTCGCGGCGAGCGACATCGGCACGATCGTCGACTTCCGCACACCCGCCGAGCGGCAGATGGCGCCCGATCGCCTGCCCGTGAGCCGGCAGTTCCACGTCGTCGAGCTGCCGCTGCTTGAAGGGGCCGTGACCGGACTGGTGCAGCAGGGCCTGCAGTCGGCTGCGCGCGGCGGCGACCCCGCCGAGCAGGCGAAGGCGATGGATGCGGTGCTCGCGCAGATCCCGACCTTGGGCGCCCTCTACGTGGAGATGCTCGAGCACAGCGCGACCACGTTCGCCGAGCTCGCGCGACTCGTCGCATCCGCGACCGTCAGCCCGCCGAACGCCGTGGTCGTCCACTGCACGGCCGGCAAGGACCGCACGGGCATCGGCTCGGCCCTGGTGCTCGACGCGGTCGGGGTCGAGCGGTCGGCGATCATCGCTGACTACGCGTCCTCCGGGGCGAACCTCTCAGGGGAGTGGGCCGAGCGCATGTACGGCATGGTCGCGCAGTACGGGCTGCCGCTCACCGACCAGATCAAGGACCTGGTCGCTGCGACGCCCCCATCCGCTATCGAGCACGCGCTCGAGTGGGTGGATGCGCAGGGCGGCTCAGCCGCATACCTGCAGTCAGGCGGGCTCACCGGTGCGGAGCTCGCCGCGCTCAAGGGGCGCCTCACCGGAGCCTGAGGGTGCCGCCGCCGCATCAGTACTCGGTGTCGCGGCGGCAGCTGGAGCTGCATCTGGAGGCGCAGCGGCCGTGGGTGCGCGTCCGGCCGAGCGCTCGACGCCGATGCCAGCCACGATGACCAGCACGAGTCCCACGACCGGCAGCAACCCGGGCACCTGATGCAGCAGCAGCAAGCCAATGACGAGCGCGACCGCGGGCTCGAGGCTCGTGAGAGTTCCGTAGGCAGCCGCCGTAATGCGGCGCAGCGCCTGGATCTCGAGCATGAACGGCACAGTTGGCAGGAGCACGGCCAAGCCGAGGCCGGCGAGGGCCGCCTCCCACGTGAGCAGCGGAATGGTGCTCGGCGCCGCGATGATGCTCGCGATGACGGCCGCCACAGGAATCGAGACGGCCAGGCCGCGCACCCCACTCAGCTCGTCGCCCACACGCTGCGTGCACAGGATGTAGACGGCCCAGCAGGCCGCCGCGGCGAGCGCGTACAGCACGCCGATCGGGTCGATGTTCCCGGTCCACGGCTCCGTCAGCAGCACGACACCGACGGCGGCGATGAGCGGCCACAGGAGCGCCCGGCCCCGACTGCGCAGCACGGCGACCGCGAGGGGGCCCAGGAACTCGAGAGCAGCGGCCGTGCCGAGCGGGATGCGGTCGATCGCGAGCGTGAAGAGCAGTGTCATGCCCGAGGTAGCCGCGCCCAGCACGATGCAGGCGACGAAGCTGCTGCGCGTGAACCACGCGCGTCGCGGGCGCACGATCACCAGCACGAGCGCCGCCGCGAACACGAGGCGGATCCAGCCGGTGCCGAGCGGGCCCAGCTGCTCGAACAGGCCCGTGCTGAGCGCCAGGCCGAGCTGCACGAACAGCATGGCGCTGATCGTCATGAGGGTGCCAGAGCGGGCGCTGCCCCGTGGAGCTGGCGGAAGCGTGGACGCGGTCATGGCTTCAGGATCGCGCGCCCGTGCATCCGTGTCCACGCGAGAAATGCGAACGCATCGTTCGCGATTCGCGCACAATGGTTCCGTGGGCGCCTGGCCCGCGGTCCGGATCATCATCGGGAGACCACATGGAGACGCGACGGCTCGAGTACCTCGTCGACCTCGACCGCCTCGGCTCGATGCGGGCCGTCGCGGACCAGCACCTCACGACGACCTCCGTCGTCTCGCAGCAGCTCGCGCTCCTGCAGCAGGAGCTCGGCGCGCACCTCCTCGAGCGGGTAGGGCGCGGGGTGCGGCTGACCGCCGCCGGCTCGCGGCTCGCCGCACGCGCATCCGGGATCCTCGCGAGCCTCGACGAGGCAAGACGCGACTTCGATCCGGACGCGGAACCGCAGGGCACATTGCGCGTCGCCGGCTTCGCGACCGCCGCGCGGGCGCTGTTCCCGATCATGCGCGAGCTCGCCGCATCACACCCCGGCGTGCGGCTCGTGCTCGAGGAGCAGGAACCCGACGAGGCGCTTGCGCTGGTCGACGCCGGCCGCATCGACCTCGCACTCGTCTACGACTACACGCTCGCGCCCCTGCGCATCCCGCCCGGGTACGAGAGCGTGCGACTGTGGCAGGGGGAGTGGGGTGTCGGCGTTCCGGACAGCGTCGCGGCGGCCCTCCCCGGCGGCGGCCTCGAGCCTCTGCCGAACCGCGACCTCATGCTCGCGTTGCGCGAGCGCGAGTGGATCGGCAACTCCAGGAACGACGCCGACGAGATCGCCATCGGCGTGCTCGCGTCGCTCGCCGACTACGAGCCGAACGTCACCCATCAGTCCGACGACCTCGCGCTGGTCGAAGACCTCATCGCGGCCGAGTTCGGGGTCGGGATGCTCCCCCTCACGCGAGCGCCGCGCGACAACGTGCAGATCGTGCGGATGCAGGACCCGCCCATGCTGCGCGCATCCGCCGCCTACCTCCGCGGCACCGCGGAGTGGCCGCTGCTGCGCCACGTGCTCGCCCGCCTCACCGGCGGCTGACTCGCGGGGTCATGACTCGCACCGTTGGCCGGTTCCCCTGACTCGCCATGTTTGCCGCCGACCGCGTTCTCGGGATGGCAAGTTCGCTACGTTCGCGGAAACTTCCCGCAACGACGTGAGTTTTCCATCCGGAGAGCCGACAGACTCCGTCATCGCTCGGTCACCTGACGAGGCCCGTCCGCCACGCCCACGCCGCGATCTCGACGCGGTTGCGGGCACCGAGCTTCACGCTGATGTTGCGCGCGTGGGTCTTCACGGTCGAGACGGAGACGAAGAGGTCGGCCGCGATCTCCTCGTTGGTGCCGCCGCGCGCGATGGCGGCCGCGATCTCCACTTCGCGGTCGGACAGCTCGTGCTCAACATCGGATGCAAGCCGTCTGGTGGCACTCCCGGCGAGTTCGTCGAGCAGCCGCACCGTGATCGAGGGCGAGACGAGCGCGTCGCCGTCTGCCGCGGCGCGAACCGCTTCGACGAGCAGCCGGGGCCCCGCATCCTTGAGCATGAACCCGGATGCGCCGGCCTGCAGCGCCGAGCGCAGGTACTCGTCGGTGTCGAAGGTCGTGACGATGACCACTCGCGGCGCGTCCTGCCGGGCGGTGATGATCCGTGTGGCGTCGAGCCCGTTCATCCCGGGCATGCGGATGTCCATGAGCACGACGTCCGGCAGCAGCCGCGTGGCTGCGGCGACCGCCTCGTCACCCGAACCGGCGATGCCGACCACGCGGATGTCGCCCTCCGCCTCGAGGATCATGCGGAAGCCCGCGCGCACCATCTCCTGGTCGTCGGCGAGGACGACGGTGATCATCGCTGCGGCTCCAGGGGCAGGGTGACCGAGACCGTCCACGTGTCGGGGGTGTCGGCGCCCGCGCGCATGGCCCCGCCGAGCGCCGTGACCCGCTCGGACAGGCCCGTGAGTCCGAACCCGGCGGCGCCTTCCTCGCGGCTGCCCGCGCGCACCCCGTCGTTCTCGATCTCGAGCAGCAGCTCGGCGTCGACC
This sequence comes from Pseudoclavibacter sp. JAI123, assembly GCF_013409665.1. Taxonomy (NCBI): domain Bacteria; kingdom Bacillati; phylum Actinomycetota; class Actinomycetes; order Micrococcales; family Microbacteriaceae; genus Pseudoclavibacter; species Pseudoclavibacter sp. JAI123. The sequence goes on from NZ_JACCCM010000001.1 coordinate 252,588, forward strand.
ACGCGCACCGACACGGCGGTCGTCCCGTCGGGCGCGTGCTTGCGCGCGTTCGTGAGCGCCTCCCTGACCACGCGGTACGCGGACTCGCCGACGCCGGGCGGCAGGGGAGCGTCCGCGTCCTCGAGGTGCAGGGTCGTGCGCTCGTGGCCTGGGTCGAACCGGTCGACGAGCGTCGGGATGTCGTCGAGGCCGTATGGCACGGTCAGGGGAGCAGACTCCCCATCGCCGTGCTCGTCGCGGATCGCGCCGACCATGCGACGCATGCCGGCGAGCGCCTCGGTGCCAGCCGCCTCGATGGCGGTCAGGGCCTCGGTGGTGTGTTCGGGGTCGGCGCGGGCGACCGCGAGCGCCGCCTGCGCCTGCACGACGATTCCGGTGACCTGGTGCGCGACCACGTCGTGGAGCTCCCGCGCCAGCTCCAGCCGCTCCGCTTGCCGGGCGGCCTCGAGCGCGGATTCGCGGCGCAGGCGCACGAACCGCCCGGCGGCGCCGCCGATGACGGCGCACCCCCAGACGAGGACGGCGAGGAGGATCGCGGTTCCGTCGACGCCGATGCGCAGCAGGGTAACGGCGAGCGCGCCGACCAGAGCGCCGGCGCCGACGGCGATCGCGCCCCGGAGGGAAGCCGCGCGCACGCCGAACACCGTGAGCACGACGAGGGCTGCCGACTCGGTCAGCGAGAGCCAGGGGAAGCCGGCGGATGCGGCGACCCCGGACCCGAGGAGCGAGACCGCGAAGCCGGAGGCCACGCTCACGACGACGGGCAGCCGGCCGCGGGCGAGGGCCAGTGCAGCCACCACGACGGCGACGAACGCGGTCGCCAGGGCCCCGGCGATGAGACCGTCGGCGGGACCGGTCTCCGGGACGACCGCAAGCCGGGCGGCGAGCTCGAAGTCCACCACGAGCAGCAGCGCGAGCACCGCGAACTCGGCGATCTTCGGCGCGGCCTTGAGGCGGGCCGCAAGCGACCCGAGCCGCCCCCGTCCGCCGTCGCTGCTTGTCGTCACGCCTCCATCCTCGCGGACGCGCCTCAAGCAACACTCCGTTTCGCGGGCGAATCGTTCGAAGGAACGAGCGCGCCGGCCATGACCGTCCCCTCGGTCGACGCGGGCAGCCGTGCCCACCTCAGAGGGTGGATGCATGACTTCAGACCTCGGCGACCTCCGTTCCCCGCCCTCCGCTCCGCCGGTTCCGCTGGCCGCCCGGGCCATCGACGTCGTGCGCGAGTACGGCGACACCGGCAACCGCGTCCGCGCCCTCGACGGGCTGAGCCTCGATCTGCCCGCGAGGCGGTTCACGGCCATCATGGGCGCATCCGGTTCTGGCAAGTCGACCCTGCTGCACTGCCTCGCGGGGCTCGACCAGCCGACGTCAGGCCGCATCCTGCTCGGCGATACCGACCTCGGGCGGCTCGACGACGCGGCCCTGACGGCTGCGCGGCGCGACCGGGTCGGGTTCGTGTTCCAGGACGGCAACCTGCTCCCGCATCTCACCGCGGGCGAGAACATCGACCTGGGCGCGTCGCTCGCGAGGCGTCGCCCCGAGCGCGGCTGGCGGGCTGAGCTCGTCGAACGCCTCGGCATCTCCGACCGGCTCCGGCACCTGCCGGCGCAGCTCTCCGGCGGCCAGCGCCAGCGGGTCGCCGTCGCGAGGGCCCTGCTCGGGCGCCCCGACCTGATCGTCGCCGACGAGCCGACGGGCGCCCTCGACAGCGAGTCGGGGAGCTCGCTGCTCGCACTTCTGCGCGCGTGCGTCGACGAATACGGGCAGACCGTCGTGATGGTCACCCACGACCCGGTGGCCGCGGCCGTCACCGACGAGGTCGTGCTGCTCAGGGACGGCAGGGCGGCCGGCAGCCTGAGCTCGCCCACCCGCGGTCGGGTGCTCGAGCACGTCGCGGCGCTCGCGGCCGGTGCCGGGGTGCCCGCATGATCGTCATCCGCGCGGCCGCGAGAAGCGTGCTCCGGCGGCCCGGCCAGGCGGTGCTTATCGGCATGGCGATCGTCGCGGCGACGGCCTTCGCGGCGGCGTCGCTGCTCATCGCCCTCAACGCGCGGACCGCGCTCGTCGCGTTCGGCATGAGCACGCCCACGGCGGCGGGTGCCGTGGTCATCCCGCCGAGCGATCTGACGTCGGAGGCGGCCACGGAGATCGCCGAGCGGGTGCGCACGCTCCCCGGAGTGGACGAGGTCGCCGTCGAGTACCTCGGCGACGTCGAGGTGCAGCTCGGCGGCACCACCGCCGTCTGGAAGCTGACGAGCGACCCCGGCTCCGGCCCCCTGAGCGGCATCGGCGAGCTGTCGGCCGGCTCCGCACCGGAGGCCGGCGAGGTGGTCATCGGCACGAGCACGGCCGAGCGCTCCGGCGCGACCGTCGGCGACGTCTTCGTCGCGGGCGGACGTGAGCTCACGGTCGCGGGGATCGGGCAGGTGCACGAGTTCGGGCAGGACGTCGCCCTCATCCGGGAAGAGGATGCGGTGGCGCTCGGCGGGTCGATGGCCCCGGTGCAGATCTTCGTCACGGGCGACCCCGACCTCGACGTGCTGAACGCGGTCGCGGGGGAGAGCACCGTCGTGGGCGGCGAGGAGCGCCGCGCGGAGGAGGCCCGCTCGGTGACCGACACACTCGTAGGCGTCTTCGGTGCCCTCAGCGTGTTCGTCGGCCTCGCCGTGCTGTCGGCCGTCGTGATCGTCAGCTCGACCTTCCGCATCCTGCTCGCCCGCCGGGCCGCCGAGCTCGCGCTGCTGCGCTGCGTCGGAGCATCCCGCGCTCAGGTGCGCCGCTCGGTGCTCGTCGAGGCGGCGTTCATCGGCCTCGTCGGCGGTGCCGCGGGCGTCGCGGTCGGGCTCGCGACCGCGGCGGTGCTCGTCACGGCGGCCAGAGGCGCCGGGCTGCTCGATGCGCCCTTCGATGCCGCGCCGGCGGGACTCATCGCGTGCCTCGTCCTCGCCGTGTGCTGCTCCATCGTCGCCGCACTGCCAGCTGCGCGGGCGGCGGGCAGGACCTCACCGGTCGCCGCGCTCGGCGAGGCTCGCTCCTCGGATGCCCGCCCGCTGCGAGGTGCGCCCCGCCTGCTCGTCGCTGTCGCAGCGCTCGTCGTCGCGGCCCTCGCCGCGTTCGCGGGGGTGGCCGTCGCATCCACCGACGAGTTCCTCGGCCTCGCGCTCGCCGCGCTGAGCGGCACGCTCGTCTTCGCGGCGCTCGTCGCCGTCGGGCCCTTCCTCATCCGCTGGTCGGCGCTCCTGCTGCGACCGCTCGCATCCGGGTCGGTCGCGCTGCGACTGACGATGTCCAACGCGAGTCGCGCATCGCGTCGCACCGCCGCCATGACCACCGTGCTGACGCTGGGCGTCGGCCTCACGGCGGCGCTCACCGTCGGCGTCGCAGGGGCGTCCGCCGACGCCGAGGAGAGCGTCGCCCGCAACTTCCCGACCGCGGCCATCATCCCCGTCGACCTCGTCGACGACCCCGACGCGGTCGTCGAACGCCTGTCGGCGGACCCGTCCGTGGAGGCACGCCTCGGCGAGGCCGACATCCTCATCGACCCGGCACCCGGGGTGACGCCCGAGGCGCTGCGCTCAGCCGTGCTCGACCGCGTGGACCCGGGCGTCCCCGTCTACTGGGCCGCCGACGTCCAGGCCGGGATCGGGCAGACCATCCTCATCGGGCAGCTCATCGGGGTGGCCACGATCGGCGTGACGCTGCTCGTCGCGATGATCGGGGTGACCGTGACGCTGGCGCTCTCGGTCGCCGAGCGGCGCCAGGAGATCGCGCTGCTGCGCGCCCTGGGCGTCAGCCGGTCGGGGACTCGCCGCTCCGTCGCAGCCGAGGCCGCGCTCGCCGCCACGGTCGGCTCGGCGATCGGCGTCACCGTGGGCTGCGGATACGGGGTGCTCGCCCTGCACATCCTCGGAATGGCAGGCGGCATGCCACCGTTCGGCACGCTCGCGGTGCTCGGGGTGGGCGTGATCGCCACTTCCGTGCTGGCCGCGGTCGCGCCCATGCGAGCCGCGAGCCGCGTGCAGCCGGCCATCGGCGTGGCCGCCCGCTGACGCGCTGACGCGCTGACGCGCGGGGGTTTCGGGATGGGTTCCACGCTTCGGGATGGGTTGCAAGCCATCTGCGTGCGTGGAAGCCATCTCGAAATGTGGTCCGGGTGGCGGTCACCGCCCGGGATCGCGCGGCGGGGCGGCTGCGCGGCTGTCTCGGGATGGGAACCTCGCTTCGTTCAGGGAAGTTTCTCCCAACGAGGTGACGTTGCCATCCCGAGACGAATCCCATCCCGAGCCGAGCGTCAGCCCGAGACGTTCGCCAGGCGACGGCGTGGGCGGATGCGCCGCCGCGCTAGATCCAGCCGCGCTCGCGGGCGACGACGGTCGCCTGCTGCCTCGTCGAGACGGCGAGCTTTCCCAGCACCGACGACACGTAGTTGCGCACGGTGCCGGGGGAGAGGTGCAGGCTGCGGGCGATCTCGGCGATCGTCTCGCCGCGCTGTCCGGCGCGCAGCACGTCGAGCTCGCGGTCGGTGAGGGGGCTGCGTTCGTCGGCCAGTGCGTCCGCGGCGATCTCGGGGTCGACGTAGCGTCGACCGGCGGCGACTCGGCGGATGATGTCGGCGACCTCTTCGGCGCGGCGGGACTTCGGGATGAACCCCTGGACTCCCGCGGCGAGCGCGCGGCGCAGCACCCCGGGCCGGGCGTGCCGGGTGACGACGATGCATCGCACCTCGGGCAGGCCTTGCAGGCGCTCGGCGACTTCGACGCCGTCGAGGCCCGGCATCTCGAGGTCGAGGAGGCAGATGTCGGGCTTGAGGCGCAGCGCCTCTTCGACGGCGGAGGTGCCGGTGCTGCACTCGGCGATCACCTCGAGGTCGACTTCGAGGCGGAGCAGTGAGGCGAGGGCCGTGCGGATCATGTCCTCGTCGTCGGCGAGCAGCACCCGGATCATGCGTGTTCTCCAGTCGTCGCGGGGAGGCCGGAGGTGCCGGCGACCGGGGCGTGTACGACGGGCAGGCGCACCTGCACGGTGAAGCTCGTGCCGTCGTTCCACGCCTCGACCTTGCCGCCGCTGACCTCGAGTCGCTCGCCCATGCCGGTCAGGCCACTGCCCCACGCGACGTCGGCCCCGCCCTCAGCTCCGCCCACGCCTCCGGCGCCGCCGTCGTGGCCCGCCGCGTCGTTCACCATGCGGTAGACCCACGTGTCGCCGTCGCGGCTGAGGTCGATGCGGGCGCGGGCACCGTCGCCGTGCTTGAGCACGTTGGTGACGCTCTCGCGCACGATCGGGCCGAGCACGTCGGCGGGGGCGGATGCGGCGCCGGCTCCCACGTGCATCCGCACATCGTGGCCGGCAGCGCGGAGCAGGTCGGCCGCGTTCTCGAGCTCATCAGGCAGGGGTACGCCGCGGAAGCTCGTGGCGAGGGCGCGCGTGCCGGCGCGCGCCTCGTTGACGGCTCCCTGGGCGGCGCGGATCTGCTCGGCCGCAGCGGCCGGGTCCTTCGTGAGGAGGCGCTCCGCGAGCTCGAGCTGCAGCGCGATGACCTGCAGGTGGTGCCCTTGCAGGTCGTGCACGTCGTTGGCGAGGCGCAGGCGCTCGCGGGTCGCGGCGAGCTGGCTCTCGGCGGTGCGGGCCCAGTCGAGTTCGAGCACGATCTCCCACCACCAGAGGGAGAACGCGGTCATCGAGGGCACCATCAGGACGAAGAAGGCGGGCGCCGAGAACGCGCTCACCGGGATGCCCTGCGTCGCGAAGGCCGACGCCTCCACGAACACGAGCACGAGCACGAGCAGTGTCGCGCCGACGACGACCCGCCACCGCACCCCGGGTGTCCAGGGGCGGACGGAGAGGACAAACGCGACGACCGCGGCGGCGGCCAGCAGCGACGATGTGCCGAGCCCGAGGAGGATCGCGCCGAGCGCTGCGAGCACGAACCCCGCCATGGTGAGGGTCGAGGGTGGGTGCCGTTCGCCGTCGCGCGCCGCGAGCACGCTCGGCCGGTAGTCGAGGAGCAGCAGGATGCTGGCTGCGATCCAGGCCACACTGCCGGCGATCGAGAGGGGGAACCGCCAGGGCGCGTCGAGAGCCGGCGCCGCCCAGGCCCAGAGGATCCAGAACAGGGCCGTGATCGCGACGAAGAAGGCGACCCCCACCGCCGTGTACCACCAGGTGGCGGTGACGCCGCGGGCCAGCGCCGTCTCGCCGATGCGTGGAGTGCTCATCCCTCCACGGTAGGCCAGGCGTGGGCGAGCGGCCCGTGACATTTGTCATGAACCCGCACGCGCATCCTCACGAGGAGTGGTGACGCGGCGGCACTGCCGCACGCCGCGCATCCCGGGTGGAATGGAGACATCACCGCGGCACCCGACGCGGCAGCCCACCTCAGCTCCGAAAGGCCACACCATGAACCCCATCGCAGAGCTCATCCTCGGTTTCCAGGACCTGATGGCGCAGCTGCCCGACTGGCTGCAGCCGCTCGTCGTCGCGCTTGCCGGTGCCGTCCCCTTCATCGAGGGTGAGGGTGCCGCGACGATCGGCATCATCGGCGGCATCAACCCGGTCATCGCCGCCATCGCGGGTGCCCTCGGCAACTTCATCGCCGTGGCGCTTGTCGTCTACCTCGGCGCTGCCATCCGGGCCCGCTTCGCGAAGTCGCCCGAGGACGCGACGCCGAAGACGGCCCGACGCGAGAAGTTCCAGCGCGCGTTCAACCGCTACGGCGTCGCCGGCGTGAGCCTGCTCGGCCCGCTGCTGCTCCCGACGCACTTCACGGCCGCCGCGCTCGCGGGCAGCGGCATCTCGAAGGGGCGCGTGCTCGTCTGGCAGGCGGTCGCCATCGTGCTGTGGACGACGCTGCTGACCCTCTTCATCACCGGGGTCATCGCCTTCGCCGTCTGATCCGGGGCTCGCAGCCAGTCAGTCGCGTGTCAGGCCAGCGGATGCGTCAGCGCAGCGGGGTCCACCCGAACGGGGTGGGCCCCTCGGTTGTCGCGCGCTCGCGGTCGGCGCGCGCAGACCACCCCTGGGCCGCATCCTCGGCGTCGAATCCACCGCGCGCGACACGGAACCCGACGTCCTCGTGGTGCATGCGAGGTGCACCACCACGGCGGACGGAAGCGCGCACGCTCCACGTGTCGTCGGCGTAGCCGCCACCGCGGAATACGCGGTAGTCGTCGTAGCGGGCCGGGTCGAGGAGGTCCCAGCACCATTCCCACGTGTTGCCGAGGGTGTCGAAGAGGCCGTTGAGGTTGGGGTGCTTGCCGCCGACCGGCTGCGGGCTGGTGACGCCGTCGAGGCTGGTCCAGGCGACGTCGGCGAGCGGCCCGTACTGTGCTGCGGTCGACCCGGCCCGGCACGCGAACTCCCACTCGGATTCGGTGGGGAGGCGGATGCCGTCGGAGTCGACGTGCCAGGTGACCTGCTCGCCGTCGTACGAGTAGGCGTGGTCGAGGCCCTCCCATTCGGAGGCGGCGTTGCAGAAGCGGATGGCGCGCAGCCAGCTGACGTCGGTCGCGGGCCGGTCGGGGTGGCTCATCCCGTCGTCGGTCGCCTCGCCGAGGAGCTCGCCGAGCTGCGACTGGGTGACCGCGTAGACGCCGATCTCGAACGGCTCGAGCTCCACGCGGCGGCGGATCTTGCGGCGCGCGTCGTGCAGTTCGACGGTGCCGCCGTCGATGGCCGAGAATTCGATATCCATTGGGGCCATCCTCGCACCGGAGGCCGCGTCTGGTGCCTGGCGGGTGTCTGTCGCCGCGTGAGAGCATGCCGGAATGATGGACTCCGCCGCCTTTGTGTCCACCCCAGACGGGCGTCGCCTGCGCACGTTCGCGAGCGGGCCGCGCGACTCGGGCGCCGTGGTCGTGCTCGAGGCTGGCCTGGGAGCGAGCGGCCTGTACTGGGGGCTCGTGCACCGGATGCTCGCGGAGCGCGTGCGGGTCGTCGCCTACGAGCGAGCGGGGTACGGGGAGAGCACGCCGGATCCTGAACCGCGCACGCTCGAGCGCCTCGCCGACGACCTCGACGTGGTCGTGGACGCGCAGGAGCCGGCGCGGCTGGTGCTCGTCGGCCACAGCTGGGGCGGGCCGATCGTTCGGCGCCTGGCAGCTCGTCGCATGGCGGCGGGTGCGCCGATGGATGGGCTTGTGCTCGTCGACCAGAGCGATGAGCACGCGGCGCTGTACTTCCGGCCGTCGACTCGGCGCCTCTTCGGATTCTCGGCGGCGGTGCTGGAGCCGGCCGCCAGGCTTGGTCTGCTGCGCGTGCAGCTGCGGAGCCTCGTCGAGGGGATGGACCCGATCGCGGCGGCGCAAACCCTGGATGCATCCACGAACCCGGGTGCGGCGCGGGCGGCGGCCGCCGAGCAGCGTCTCGTGGGGAGCGAGCTCGCGGGTTTGCGATCGCGCCCACCGAGGCTTGGCGACCTGCCGATCCGGGTGATCTCGGGCATGAAGGCGACCCCCGGCGATCGGACGCGGGGCCCGCTCATCGAGGCGCACCTCGAGACCGTCGCCGCGCATCCCGGGGCGGTGCACGTGCGGGCCGAGGAGTCGGGGCACGTCGTCACCGCCAGCGAGCCGGGACTGGTGGCGCGGCAGGCGCTGGAGGTCCTCGGGTTCAACGGCGACCGCTGACCGCTGACCGCTGACCGCTGACCGCTGACCGCGAGCAGTCTCAGGAAACTCAGGGCCATCACCCTCTCGACTTAGGTAGGTTACCTAACTAAATAGTTGTAGTGCTCGAGGAAGAGCCGCCGGCTTCGGAGCGTTCACGGGGAGAGAGTCACGATGTCGATCTCAGATCGGTGCACATGGAGCTGTGGGCCTCCTCGAGGTGGCGCACGATGAGCACTGTCGTGGCAGATCGGCCACGTGCCGATGGAGGATCCGACTCAGGCGATGACGCGTTGAACGCCGACCTCACTCTCGTGGGCTGCGGAGACCGTGCAGCGCTGTCTCGTCTCTACGATGCCCTGAGCCCGATGATGTTCGCGCTCGCCCTGAGACTCCTGAATCGAGAGGATCGAGCGCAGGAGGCCACGACCGATGCCTGGTTGACAATCTGGCAGTGCGCGCCGCGTCTCCCGCAGGGAAGCGCGCGGCGGACGATCCTGGCCGCGGCGGTTCGGTCGGCCTCGAAGCTAGCGGATACCGGGTGAAACTGAACCCGTCGTCAGAGTAGTGCGCTCACCGCAGCGCTCAGAAGCCTGCCCACTAGCCTGTTCGCATGTTCGGACCCGCTCCAGACGCCACTCAGCTCAAAGCGTTGCATCATGCCTGGGCGGCGGCGACGTCACCAGCGGCCAAGCTGGCAGCAGGTCTCGGCCTCGCGCAACTCGGCGATTTCACGGGCCGCGCTGAACTGCTCGACACCTACAGCGGAGACATCTCTTCGCTTGACCGTGAGCACCGGCTCCGGCTCCTCGATCTGCTCCTGGCCACCGCCACCGAACGCGAAGCAATGGACGCTCGCCTGTTCGTCTTGCCCGACAACGACGACGGATCCGTGTACCTCAGACTCGCCGGTTCTGGCCGGATGCTCCTGGCCCGCGCAGCCACAGTCCGGTACGTCGAGCTTGCGCACGTCTTCGACGAGATCCACGACATCACTTTCGAGCTCGCCACGGACAGTGGGTTCGACCTGTCCGGCGTCGAGATCGATCTCTACGACGAGGACTCGACCGTCGACGCGTGGGCGGGTGAAATGACAAGAGCGTTGGCCGACGTCTCCGCAACCTACGTCTTCCGCGGGGCCGCGTTCACCCCGCGGATCGTCATCGACGAGCTCCTAGGAGGTGTCGACCGAGCCGCGGCCGGGGGCCCGGTGCTCATCCGCCCGAACGCGGAACTTCTGGCGACCTGGTCGGGCCTCGCGCATCCCACCATCGGCAGCACGGTCGGGCCAGATGACGTCGCCGCGTTCGCCGAGTACGCCGAGCGGCTCCTCGCCCTTCCCTGGCGGGCCGGAGTCAAGTACTTCTACGGTCACGACGTCGACGGCGGTCCGGGCCTGCATCGCTGACGTTGGAGCCGCGACCCGCGAGCGGACTGGCCACGCAGGCAGGCGCGACTGTTCGCAGGGATGGGGTGCTGAGCGCCGCGTTTCGCCACGCTGGATGCATGGAAACGCAACGAACCGCAGACGCCGACACTGACGCCAGCCCGGACCCGCACGAGGCGGCCATGCAGGCGCTCGTCGACGCGGGCTACCCCGCCGTGCTCGCATCCGTCACCGACGCCGAGGGCAAGACCTCGAACCTCGCGCTCGGACAGGGAGACCTCGCCACGGGGGAGGCGCCGCCCGTGGACGGGGAGGTGCGCATCGGCAGCAACACGAAGATGTTCGTCTCGACGATCGTCCTCCAGCTCGTCGATGAGGGACAGCTCGCCCTCGATGCGCCGATCGACACGTACCTGCCCGGCCTCATCACCGGGGACGGGGTCGACGGCACCAAGATCTCCGTGCGCCAGCTGCTCCAGCACACCGCCGGCCTGCCCGAGTACGCGGACAAGGTCGCCGCGGACGCGTTCGGCGCGCAGCAGACGTACATCTCGCCCAGGGACATGCTCGACGTCGCGCTCGAACGGCCCGCGGCGTTCGCCCCCGGGGAGCGGTGGGCGTACAGCAACACGAACTACCTCGTGCTCGGGCTCATGATCGAGGCCGTCACGAACCGCGCCCTCGCCACCCAGATCGAAGACCGCATCGCTGCACCGCTCGGCCTCGAGCACACCTACCTGCCCGCCCCCGGGGAGCGGCAGCTGCGCGGCGAGCACCCCCGCGGCTACCACGCCGAGACGGCCGGCGAGCTTCGGGACATCTCCGACCTCGACCCCGCGTTCGGCTGGGCCGCCGGCGCCCTCGTCTCGACGCCGTCCGAGCTCAACACGTTCATGCGCGCCCTCCTCGACGGCCAGCTTCTGAGCGCGGAAGCGCTCGCGGAGATGCAGACGACCGTCCCCGCCGGCAGCGAACTGACCCCCGGTGCCGCCTACGGGCTGGGCCTGCAGAGCTACCCGATGTCCTGCGGCGGAGTCGCGTGGGGGCACGGGGGAGACATCCCGGGCACCCAGACCCGCAACGCCATCGGCCCGGACGGCACCGCCGTGACGATCGCCGTCACCGCGTTGCCCTGGGCGATCGTGTCGCCCGACGACAACGAGCGGCTCCTCGCCCAGTACCGGATGGTCACCGACGCCCTCGACGAGACGCTGTGCGTGCAGTAGGGCCCAACGTGATCGCGCCGGGTGGGGGCCTTGTCCGGGGCCACCACCCGGCGTGGTTGAATCGGGTCATGCGCTCATCGCCGCGGAACTCGGCCGTGATCGGCGCCCTCTGGCACGCCACGCCCAGCCTCCTCGTCCTGCTCGGTGCCCTCGGATTCCTCGCGATCGGCACCTGGGATAGCGCGCTCTTCGCATCGGTCCCAGGAATCGAATCGCCGGTTCCCCTGGCCGCGCTCATCGCCGTCCAGGCGCTGCTGCTCTGGCCGCGCCGGTTCCGCCCACTGCCGGTGTTCGGTGCCGTCGTCGGCATCGATCTCGCCATCCTCGGCACGACGGCCGGGGAGCTCGGCATCGGCGTGCTCGCCGTCGGCATCGCCTCCTATCGGGTCGTCCGGCGGCTGCCCCGGCGGACGGCGCTCATCGCGCTCGGCCTCGGCGCCGCGGCGACCACCATAGTCGGCGGTGTCGCGATGCTCCTCGGGTCGCGCGAGGCGCCGCTCATCCTGACCGCAACACTCCTCCTGCGCATCCTGCTCCTCTACATCCTTCCCGCGGGCATCGCCGACTACGTGCTCGGGCGGGAGCGGCTGACGGATGCGCTCCGCGAGCAGGCGCGCATGGCCGAGCAACGACAGGTCGAGCGGGCGCGCGGCGAGCTCAGGGCGGAGCGCACCGCGCTCGCACGCGAACTGCACGACATCGCCGGCCACCACCTGTCTGGCATCATCGTGAGCGCGCAGGCGGCGGCCACCCTGACGCGCTCCGATCCCGAGCGTGCGCGGGCCATGATGCGGGGCATCCAGGACGACGCGCGGACGACGCTCGTCGACCTCCGGCGCACCGTCGGGTTGCTGCGAAGCGACGACGACGACCCCAGCGGCGGCCCAGATCGCCCGAGCCCCACCCCGGATCTGGCCGGCATCTCGATGCTCGTCGACGCCGCGCGGGAGCGGGGACAGGTCGTCGACTTCCGCGTCACCGGTACGCCTCGGACGCTCGGCCCGCTGACGGAAGCAACCGCGTACCGCATGGTGCAGGAGTCCTTGGCGAACGCGGCTCGGCACGCACGGGGCGCGCGCAGCGACGTCAGTGTGCGGTTCGACGACGACGACGAGGTGAAGATCGTCGTCGCGAACGCGCCGAACGCGCCCGCACCGGATGCTTTCGCTCCGGCCGCGCCCGTGCAGCCGGGGTACGGGCTCTCCGGCATGGCCGAACGGGCCGAGCTCGTGGGGGCGACTCTGAAGACTGGACAAACGAGCGACGGCGGCTGGCGCAACGAGCTCACGATCGGCGGCGCAGGCCGAGGCGTGGACCGAGACGGGGAGGCATCATGATCCGGATCCTCATCGCCGACGACCAGGCGGTCGTGCGCGCCGGGCTGTCCGTCATCCTCGGCTCGGAGGTCGACTTCGAGGTCGTCGCCGAAGCCGCCGACGGTGCAGAAGCGGCCCGGCTCGCTCGCGAGCTCAACCCAGACGTGGTCTGCATGGACATCCGCATGCCGGGCACCGACGGCATCGAAGCGACGCGGATGATCGCTGCAGACCCATCGCTCGGCGCCGCGGTGCTCATCCTCACGACCTTCGACGTCGACGCCGACGTGTTCGCGGCGCTCGAAGCCGGGGCTGCCGGGTTCCTGCTGAAGGGTGCGGATGAGGCGACGCTGCTCGCCGCTGTCCGCTCGGTGGCCGCAGGGCAGGGGACGCTCGACCAGCGGCTCACCCGACGCATCCTCCACGAGTTCGCCGACCGGCGGCGACCTGCTGCCCACGCCGCCCCGCCGACGGGGATCGTGCTGACCGAGCGGGAGCTCGACGTGCTCGGGCTGCTCGCGCGCGGTCTCTCCAACGCGGAGATCGCCGGCGAGCTGTTCGTCGAACCCACCACGGTGAAGTACCACCTCGCGGGGCTCCTCCAGAAGACCGCGTCGAGGGACCGCCTGCAGGTCGTGCTCTGGGGCATCCGCGCCGGGCTCGTCGACGTCCGCTGAGCGAGGCCGCAGCTGGGTTGACCTGCATGCAAACCAGCAGGAGTCTCACGCTGTTCAGAGGGGGTGGCTCGTCGTGAGCGGTTGCAGGCGATGGAGCTGTGTCACATGACGCGGTTCGAGCTCGGCGAGCGAGGAGACGCCCAGGAGGGCCATCGTCCGTTCGATCTCTGATCTCAAGATGGCGATCATCCGGTCCACTCCAGCCCGCCCTCCAGCCATCAACCCGTAGAGGTAGGCACGGCCGACAAGCGTGAAGTCGGCGCCAAGCGCAATCGAGGCGACGATGTCAGCGCCGCTCATGATGCCGGTATCGACCATGACGGTCGTGTCCGAGCCCACCTCCCGTGACACCTGAGGGAGAAGGTGGAAGGGTACCGGAGCTCGATCGAGTTGGCGTCCACCATGGTTGGAGAGGATGATGCCGTCCACGCCAGCCTCTACGAGTCGTGTCGCATCTGCCAGGCTCTGCACGCCTTTGACTACCAGCTTGCCTGGCCACATCGATCTGATCACGTCCAAGTCGTCGAAGCTGATGGTCGGGTCCATCGCGGAGTTCAGCAACTCACCGACGGTGCCATTCGTCGTGGAGAGGGACGCGAACTCGAGCTTCGGGGTGGTCAGGAAGTCGTACCACCACCAGGGACGAGGGATGGCATTCGCGATCGTCGCCATGGTGAGTTGCGGCGGTATGGAGAAGCCGTTGCGCTTATCCCGCAGACGGGCGCCCGCGATCGGAGTATCGACGGTGAACTGGAGCACATCGAATTGCGCGGCGGCGGCGCGCTCCACCAGGCCGTAGGAGATCTCTCGCTCTCGCATGACGTAGAGCTGGAACCAGTTTCTGCCCGTCGGATTGGCTTTCCGGACGTCCTCGATCGAGGTCGTCCCCAGCGTGGAGAGGGTGAAGGGGATGCCGGCCGCGCCAGCCGCTCCTGCCCCCGCGACTTCACCCTGGGTCTGCATGAGGCGCGTGAAACCGGTAGGCGCTATGCCGAAGGGCAGGGAAGACAGGCCACCGAGGATGTCTATCGACGTATCGACGTGCTCGGCGGGCCTCAGGATGTCAGGGTGCAGCTCGACATCGTTGAAGGCCTGCCTGGCTCGTCTCAGTGAAATCTCCCCTTCAGCCGCGCCATCCGTGTAGTCGAACACCGCCCGTGGGGTGCGCCGCTTGGCGATAGTGCGCAGATCTTCGACTGTCAGAGCCCGCGATAGACGCCGGCGTCGGAGATCGAGGTCGGGGCGCCTCGGTTGGACGAGTTCGAGCAATTCGCTGGGTCTGGGAAGCTGTCGCTTCATCATCATTCTCCTGTTGATCGTGCCGTACTAGGGGTCTTCGTCGGGTTGTCAGATCGTGGGCCAGGCGCTCTATCAAAGGAAGAGGCTGAGGAGCAGGACGAGCCCCAGTCCGACAACGGAAGCGATCGAGGTGCTGAACCCGACCACCTTGAGAGCTCCGCGCGTGCTCTGTCCGAGCAGGTTCTTCGTCATCCAGAAGAAGTTGCTGTGCACGGTCATGAGGAACAGGGATCCAGCGCCGGCTGCAAGCGCGATCAGGAGCGGATCCACTCCTGAAGCGGCGGCGACGGGCCCCAGGATGCCGGCTGACGTGATGGCGGCGACGCTGACGGAACCGATCGCGATGTGAAGCACGACGGCGATGAGCCATGCGACCAGCAGGGGAGGTCCGAAACTGCTCGAGAAGAACGCAGCGAGGATGTCACCGAGCCCGATCGCCTGCACCATCCCCGCGAGCGAGCCACCGAGGCCAGTCAGGATGAGCACCTCGCCCAGGTTGGTGAACGACCGGTTCAGAGAGTTCTTCACGCCAGACCCGCCGGAATACGCGGCCACGAGCACGAGGGAGAGCCCGGAGCCTAGGAAGAGCGCGAAGGTCGGGTTGGCGAGGAAGAGCAGGAGCTCGTTCTCGATCTCGAGCAGATCACCGATCGACCCGGCGGCGATGAGCAGCAGCGTCAAGACGAGCGGCGAGAGCGCCAACCAGAGGGGCGCGCGCCGAGTTCCGACGGCAACTGTCTGCAGGGGCGATTCTGCGGCCTCGGACTGGGCGTCGAGGGCGTCCATCGCTTCGTGATCTTCGTCCAGCGCTGGGTTCCAGAGTCGGGTGCGCGTCAGGAGAAGACGCATCACGAAGATCGTGATGCCGATGGTCAGGGCGCCGATGAGCGTGCCGAAGATGAGGTATTTCCACAGGGGAACGTTGATGACTCCAGCGAGTGCAAGGGAGCCGACACTTGGGATCATCATGACGAGGCCGACGAGGATCCCCGTCACGAGAGCGGATGCGACGATCGGCACTCCCCGATCACCCGATCGGCGCGCGAGACCGCGCGCAATAGGTGCGGTGACGACGAGCATGACGTCGGCGAAGATCGGCTGCAGCACTGTGCCAGCGGTGATTCCCAGGGCGAACGGTGACCGTCGCGTGCCGAACCAGCGTATGAGTGCTCGAACGATCCGATCGATAGCGCCGAGCTCGGCTAGCGCGGTACCCATCGTTATGCCGAACGCGATGAGAAGGCCGATCTTGGCGAGAATGTCACCGAACCCGTCCGTGAGCGTCGTGAGTGTCCCCTCTGGCCCGAGCCCGCCGGTCAGCCCGAGATAGAGGATCGCGAGCAGCAGCGCGTAGACGGGATGCACCTTCAGCTTCGTTATGAGCACGATCGTTCCGAGGATCGCGATGCCGCTATGCACGAGCACGGGCCAGTTATCCATGTGGGCTCCTTCGTCGTTGAAGTACCTTGTCACGCGTGTTGCTAGGACTTTAGTTGGTATCCCAGTTGGGATCCACTGTAGGGTACTCTGCAGACAAGCGCATCACAGCCTCGAGCGCACCTGTTTGAGCAGACGAACTAGCAGAAGGAGACGTCAATGACGATGTTGCCAACCCGCCTCGATGAGGCCTTCGCCGAACTCGACCATGCAGAGGCAGGAGCTCCACGGGTCGAGTGCCTCGAGCTCGATGATGTTGCGATCGTCGTCCTGCGCAATGCCGACCGCAGGAACGCGCTCACGTTGAACATGTGGGTGCAGCTCAGCTTTGTCTTCCGGGAGTTGCGCCAACGAAGCGACATCAGTGTCGTGCTCGTGCGCGGAGAGGGCACAACGGCGTTTGCTGCCGGCGCCGACATCTCCGAGTTCGCGGAGCTGCGTCACGACGTGCAATCGGCCTCCGTGTACAACACCGCCATCTCAGCGGCACTCGATGCCATAGCCGCACTCGAGGTCCCCACGATCGCAGCTATCCGAGGCTTCGCGGTGGGTGGGGGATGCGAGCTTGCGCACGCCTGCGATCTGAGGATCGCGGCGGACGATGCACAGGTGGGCATACCCATCGGAAGGCTCGGCGTGATCCTGGGGCCGACCGAGGCGAAGTATCTGGTGCGCCAGATCGGGGCCGCGGGCCTCAAGCGCGTGCTGCTTTCCGCTCGATTGTTCGACGCGCAGGAGAGCCGCGAACTGCGCCTCGTCGATGAAGTGCTCCCGACCGCAGAGCATTGGGCTGGCGTTCGCGACCTCATCACCACGATCACCCGATCACGTCCGGTCACGGTGCGCTCATCGGTACTCGTCGCAGACGCCGCGGCTGGTTTCATCCCGGCGGCTGCCTTCGCCGAGCGCATGCATGACCACTTCGCATCGGCGTACGGGGGGCGCGGGCTGGCCGAGGGCTACCGGGCGTTCCTCGAGAAGCGAACACCGGATTTCGACACGGAGAAGGGTGCGATCTGATGGGAACACTCGACGGAATCAGGGTGCTCGACCTTTCCCGCTACATCGCGGGACCCACTGCGAGCATGATGCTGGCTGACCAGGGAGCGGACGTCGTCAAGGTGGAATCGGCACCCGTCGGTGATCCGTCCCGGCAGTCCGGCCCGTACCAGGACGACCACAGCGTGTACTTCATGTCGGCGAACCGAAACAAGCGCTCGATCGCCCTCAACCTGCGCAATCCTGCATCGCTGGAGGTCATCGCGCGCCTCGCTGCCGACGCGGACGTCCTCATCGAGAACTTCAAGCCAGGAACCACCGCGGCAATGGGCATCGGCCCGGCGCAGCTTGCCCAGACGAATCCTGGTCTCGTCTACTGCTCGATCACGGGATTCGGTGACGGCCCCATCGGGTCCAAGATGGCTGGCTTCGACCAGAACGCGCAGGGCATGAGCGGACTCATGAGCGTCACCGGGACTGCTGAATCCGGGCCTCTGCGCACCGGTGTCCCCATCTCCGACAGCGTCACGGGTCTTGTTGCCTCGTTCGGCATCGTGGCGAAGCTGATGGAGCGCGAACGCACCGGGGTCGGCGGTCTGGTCACGACGTCGCTCATGGAGGCATCGAGCTTCATGCTCACCTACCAGGCGCAGAAGTACCTGTCGCTCGGAATCGTGCCGCAGCGCGACGGCAACGACCATCCGCTCCTGTTCCCTCAGGGCACCTTCAAAGCAGCAGACGGCTACCTCACGATCGCCTCGGGGAACGAGACCATGTGGCGCAAGCTCTGCGCGGCGCTGGGGCTCGACGAACTCGCCGACGATCCTCGATATGCCGACAACGAGCGGCGCATGGCCAATCGCGTGGCCCTGCGGGAACGCATGGAAGAGCGTCTCGCTGCACACTCTGCCGCTCACTGGATCGAGTACATCGGGAATGCGGGGGTCCCCTGCGGCGAGGTGCTCGACGTTCAGGGGGCGTTCGAGCATCCGGTAGCCAAGGAGCTGCAGCTCTCCGAGACCGTTCGACACAGTGTTCTCGGAGACCTGAGGGTGCTCGGACGCCCCGCGAACACTGGGGACGGCGCCTGGCTGCGCCTGCCACCGCCCTTGCTCGGGGAGCACACGGAGACGATCCTGGCCGAGCTCGGCTACGACGAGGAAGCACGTGGCCGTCTCGCGGACGAAGGGGCTATCACGCCATGACGTCGCAGCGTCTCACGCTCGGTGGTCGGGCGCCTGCAGTCGCTGATGGTGCGTGGATAGCCTCGTCGGCTGTTCTTGCGGGCGACGTTCGCATTCGAGAACGCGCGAGCGTCTTCTACAACGCGGTGCTTCGAGCCGACCTGGATGAGATCCGTATCGGGGAGGCCACGAACGTGCAGGACGGCGCCATCGTGCACAGCGACCCCGGTCATCCAGCGCACGTCGGAAGTCGTGTTTCCATCGGCCACGGTGCGGTCCTGCACGGGTGCATCATCGAGGACGAATGCCTGATAGGGATGAACTCGACGGTGCTGAACGGCGCTGTCATCGGGCGCGGATCGCTGGTAGCCGCTGGCGCGCTTGTCCCGGAAGGTATGCGCATACCACCTGGCTCGCTGGTCGCTGGCGTCCCTGGCAAGGTGCGACGGCAGCTGACAGACGCTGAGCAGGCCGACATCCGGGACAACGCCGTCAGGTACGAGGTGCTCGCGACTGAGCACTCGCATGCGACCGCAAGCTGAGCACGCAGTTCTCGACGTCGGCTGCACTGAACTCGAAGCGAGGCCCGCGGCGCTGCTGGTCGGGTCCGATCCATGATGACAAGGATCGGACCCGAGGGATCGTGCGATGATCGGACCGTGAGCGTCGACGAATCAGCTGGAGTGTCGCGTGCCGCTGGTTCATCCGCCGACCGGGCGCTGCTGGAACTGAAGCAGGCGATAGTGCGCGGCGCGCTCCTGCCTGGCAGCGTGGTGAGCGAGAACGAACTCGCAGGAAAACTCGGGATGAGTCGTACTCCGGTCCGTCAAGCGCTTGATCGACTCCGCGCGGATGGCTGGGTCACCATCGCCCCCCGATCCGGAGTGACGATAGCCACGATCGATCCGGACAGTATCCAGGACATCTACGAAGCGCTTTCCGCCCTCGAAGGCGCGGCTTGTCTGCGCTTCGATGCGACCAACGCCCCAGCGATGAGGCAACTCGAGGCGGCGACCGCGGCGTGCGAGATCGCCCTCGAGAACAACGATCTCGTGGGGTGGGCCGACGCAGACGACAGGCTGCACGGGATACTGCTCGCGGAATGCGGGAACAGTCAACTGCTCAGGCTAGCCCGCCCCCTCATGGACCACGCGCACCGTGTACGCCTGCACACCGTCAAGCTGCGCCCGTTCCCGACATCATCCAACGAGGATCATCGCCGGATACTCGAGCGAATCTCCGCTGGAGACCGCGAGGGTGCGAGGGACGAACTCCTGCAGCACCGGAGACGGGGAATGGACGTGGTCCTGCCGATCCTCCGCCGACTCACACCAACGGCAACGCCGTTCCTGAGCTGATCACGTCCCGTCGTCCGTGTGGCACTGAACCGAGCCCAGGTTGCAACACGGTGACGGCCTGACCCGCCGGGGAGCCACACACGACCCACTGGGTAGACTGGCCGCAGATCGTGAGGAGCGAACGATGACGATGCAAGTGGGGCCCACCGCGGTACCGGAACGCCTGTGGATGTCGATGATCGCCCGCGCCGTGCCCGCGCTGATCATCGCCGCCGTCATCACCTTCTCGCAGGACCACTCGGCCTCGTTCGGGTTCATCACCTTCGGGGCGTTCGCGCTCGCATCCGGCGTGCTCATCGGCTTCGAGGCCGTCGGCTTCAAGGACCACCCGGCCCGCGCCCTCACCTTCGTGCGCGCCGTCGTCTCAGCCCTCGCCGGTGGCTTCGCCCTCTTCATGGGCACGGCCGAGATCGAGCACGCAACCCCGGCCGCGTTCATCGCGACCGTCGCGACCTGGGCGCTCGTCACGGGCGCGCTCGAGCTCATCAGCGCCCGAGTCGGCCGCGCCACCAAGTTCTTCTCCCGAGAGGTCCTCATCACCGGCGCCATCACGGTGCTGCTCGGACTCCTCGTCGCGATCATCCCACCAGACCTGCGCGTCGACTACGGCGGACTCGAGCAGGTCGAGGGCAGCCTCACCGCATCCGTGCAGACCGTCGGCTACGTCGGCGCGTACCTCGCCGTGCTCGGCGTGCTGCTGGTCATCGAAGGCATCACCCTTCGCGGCATCCTCGCGGATGCGCCGGCCGCCGAGCCAGAACTCACCAAGAAAGCCTGATTCCCCAGTGACACAACCCAAGCGCCGCGCGGTCTTGAAGCCATTCGAACTGCTCGGCATCTCCGCCGTCATGGCCGGATTCGTGCTCCTCATCCTGCTGCTCACCACGCAGGACTTCGTGCTCGCCCTCGTCTTCGCCGGGGTCGCCTTCATCGCAGCGATCCTCGTGATCGCGATGCTCGTGCTCTCCTACTCGCCGAACCCCGACGCCGAGATCTACCTCGACCGCTTCGAGAACGCCGAGCAGGGTGTCTCGCGCAGCGACGAGGGTGAGGAGAGCCGTGCGGCGAAGCGGGCGGCCGACGAAGCCGAGCGCAGCGAGCCGGTCGTCGCAGACTCCGAGGCTCCCGAGCCCGCAGCAACCGCCGAGCCCACAGCAACCGCCGAGCCTGTTGCGGAGCAGAATCCGACGCCGACAACGGGCGCCCCCGCATCCGCCCCGGCTGCAGACGCAGAAGAGGCCCCGCTCGACGAGACGACGTCGGGCGAGGCCCCCTCCAGCAAGTAGTTGCCGGACCGGGCTGAGCGTCTAGCTCAGGCCCGATCTAGCTCAGGTGGTCGACGAGGCGCGACGAGGCGCCCGTGTAACTGCCGGGCGTGAGCGCGAGGAGCGAGTCCTTCGCGTCCTGCCCGATGTCGAGGCCCGTCACGAACTCGACGAGCTCGGCCTTGCCGATGCGGCGGCCACGCGTGAGGTCCTTCAGCACGGCGTAGGGGTCGGCGATGGATGAACGACCCGCGACGATCTCGGCACGGATGACGGTCTGGATCGCCTCGCCGAGCACCTCCCAGTTGCCGTCGAGCTCGTTCGCGAGCAGCTCCTCGTCGACCGCGATCTCGCGCAGGCCGCGCGTCACGTTGTCGAGGGCGAGCAGCGAGTGGCCGAACGCGACACCGATGTTGCGCTGCGCGCTCGAGTCGGTGAGGTCGCGCTGCAGGCGAGACGTGACGAGGGTCGAGCCGAGCGAGTCGAGGAGGGCGCTCGAGATCTCGAGGTTCGCCTCCGCGTTCTCGAAGCGGATCGGGTTGATCTTGTGCGGCATCGTCGACGAACCCGTCGACCCCGCCTGCGGGATCTGGCGGAAGACGCCGCGCGAGATGTAGGTCCACACGTCGGTGCAGAAGTTGTGCAGGATGCGGTTGAAGCGCGACACGTCGGCGTACAGCTCGGCCTGCCAGTCGTGCGACTCGATCTGCGTCGTCAGCGGGTTCCAGCTGAGGCCGAGACCCGTGACGAACTCGTCGGCGAGCTGCTCCCAGTTCGTGTCGGCGCTCGCCGCCTGGTGCGCCGCGAAGTTGCCGGTCGCGCCGGCGAATTTGCCGAGGTACTCGGTTCCCTCGACGCGCTTCAGCTGGCGGCGCAGGCGGTGCGCGAACACGGCGAGCTCCTTGCCCAGCGTGGTCGGCGTCGCGGGCTGGCCGTGCGTGAGCGAGAGTAGGGGAACATCCCGGAGCTCGACGGCGAGCTCGGCGATGCGGTCCGCGAGCCCAGAAGCGGAAGGCAGCCAGACGTCGGTGACGGCGTCGCGGATGGTGACGGCGTACGAGAGGTTGTTGATGTCCTCGCTCGTGCAGGCGAAGTGGGTGAGCTCGGCGAGCTCGCTCAGCCCGAGCTCCTCGAGGCGGGCGCGCACGTAGTACTCGACGGCCTTCACATCGTGGCGCGTGCGAGCTTCGACCTCGGCGAGCTCGTCAATGTCCTTCTGCCCGAAGTCGGCGACGACGGCGCGCAACGCGGCGGCCTTGTCCTCATCGATCTTGTGCGACCCGAACATCTCGCGGTCGGTGAGGAACAGCAGCCACTCGACTTCGACGTGCACACGGGCCCGGTTGAGGGCGGCCTCGGAGAGGTGCTCGCCGAGACCTTCGACGCTCTTGCGGTACCGCGAGTCGAGGGGACTCAGCATCTGGGGAGGGAGGGGGCTCATTGTGCTCCTTGGGATGAGGACGATCCGGCGCGCGACGTGAGCGCCGACCGGACGACGGGCTCGATCTGGCGAAGAAGCTCCTCGCATGCGCTCGTGATCATGTCGCGCACGTGGTCGAAGAGCTGGTCGTTGCCATAGTACGGGTCCGGGACTTCCGTGATCCCGCCTGGAGGCGCCGGGTGGAACGTGAGCAGCGGCTGCACGAGCGAGCGCTGCTCGTCGTCGGAGGCCCACGCCTTGAGGATGCGCCGCTGGCCGCGGTCGAAGGTGACGATGAGGTCGAACGTGTCGAACCAGTCGACCTCGAACTGCTTCGCGCGGTGGTTCTCGGCCGTGAATCCGGCCCGCTCGAGCGCCGACTGCGTGCGGGGGTCCGCCTTCTCGCCGACGTGCCACTCCCCGGTGCCGGCAGAGGCGATGCTGACGGCGCTGCCCAGCCCGAGCTTCTCGACCATGTCGCGGAAGATGACCTCGGCCATCGGGGAGCGGCAGATGTTGCCCGTGCAGACGAAGATGATGCGAAAGACCGCGTCCCTGCTGTTTTTCGCCATGACGCCCATTGTCACGCATTCCGCGCACATCCGCGTGCCCGTTCATCCGCTCTTCTCCGACGACGCTGAACCCGGCCCCACTCTGCAGACCATTCGCCTGTGGACGTGACGCTGTGCACACCGCAGCCGGTGCATCCGTTCTGGTGCGCGTTCGCGTTCGAGGATCGAAGCCTTCGAAGAACGAGAGGACGGCAGCCAATGCCAGAGACCATGCCAACCGTTCACATCGCGCTGCCGGTGATCGGCCCCACCCTGCCGGCCGTCGACGCCGTCCGAGCGCAGATCCTCCGAGAACTGCAGCAGGTGGCTCTCGACAATGCTCGAGCACTGCAGGCGTTCGACTCCGGGGCTCGCGACATCTGTACTGGGCTCAGGCTGCTCGCCAACTCGGACACGTGGAGTTCGCCTGCGCAGCGGTGCCTCGCGCTCGAGGCGGGACTGCTCGCCGATGCGATCTCGCTCGCCGCCACCGCGGCCGTGCTCGCAGAAAAGGACTACCGATCGGTGCACGACGCCCTCGCCCTCGAATCCGCGGGGCTGAGCGCGCGGTGAGTGGCGAGCTTGTTGTCATCGGCGCGAGAGACGTCCGAGCCGTCGCCGCCCGCGCCGGTCTCTTCGCGGTGGACTTCACGGCGCTGCGCTCCATCCTCGCCGCGCAGGAGTGGATGCCCCCGAACGCCTGGTTGAGCTCATCCGGCTTGTCGTTCGCGGCCTCGTCCGCACAAGCCGAGGTGGCGTTCTATGGAGGAGCGCCGCTCGAACTGCAGCTCTCCTCGCTGAGCGACCGCATCCTCCTCGCCGCTGAGCTCTACGAACGTGCCGAGGTCCTCTCCCGGGCCGTGGTCGACGCAGTCGGTTCCAGCATCGCCAACGCGCTCGGCCGCTCGGTGCCGCTCACGGTCGCGCTCCTCGGGCCAGCGGCCGGCATCGCTGCCGTCGTAGCCCTGTCCGGCGACGCGCCCACGTTGAGCGACCCGCGCATCCAGGACCTCATTCGCGTGACCGTCGAGAACGCCGACGACTTCGCTCTTGGCCTTCTCGGTCTTCCGCCCGTGCACGGAGCTGACGGCAGCACTCTCGTGTCGTGGGCGCTCGCGGGTGCGGGTGCCGTCGGTCTCGTCCCGAGCGATCGTTTCCGTGTGACGAGCACCGCGGTCCCGCTTGACGGGCGGACCTCACCGCCCGCCGGCCTTCACGAGCTCGTCGCCGCCATCCCGCCATCCGTCGACGGCGGGCCCCAGGTGCGCATCACAAGCTACGTGGACGCGGACGGCGCGCAGCTCTACGAGGTTGCGATCACGGGGACCTCGAACCAGGCCTACGGGACGACGGGGAACCCGTTCGACCTCGCCGGCAACCTCGCCGCCTATGCGGGTATCGACGCGCAGTCGGTCTCAGCCGTGCTCGCCGCCATGGACGTCGCTGGCATCGACCCGGGTGACGCGGTCGTGTTCGCCGGCTACTCGCAGGGCGCGCTCGTCGCGGCGGCCATCGCCGGCACCGGCAAGTTCGACACGAAGGGCCTCGTCTCCATCGGAGGCCCTATCGATGCGGAAAGGCTCCGAGCAGAGCTGCAGAAGCAGGAGGGGAGAAGCGGGCGGGAAGCTCCGATCATCGAGATCCAGCACCGGGAGGACCCGATCGTCGGCCTGCAGGGAATCGCGCCGGACGGCTCGGATTCGACGGTGGTGGTCGCGGACGCCGACGCCCTGGCGCCGATGGGCGACGACCCGCTGGCGGCGCACTCGCAGACGAGGTACCTCGACACCGCCGGGTTGGCAGACGCCAGCGGCGACCAGGCCCTCGAGAGGGCGCGGGCCGAACTTCTCGACGCCTACGAGGGGTTCGAACTCGAAGAGACGACGCTCTCGACAGTGAGCAGGCTCAACCCGCTCCCAGACCGGGACGCCGCGCTCGACGAGGCGAACCGCTTCCTCGAGGAGAAGTTCGCGCCGATCACCAGCAACCTCGAGCCCGACGACATCAAGCTCTGAGCGACGGGGTCAGTCTTCGCGGCGGCGCTTGTCGCTCTTCAACTTCGAGTCCGCACCCCGCACCCAGGCGCCGAGGATCGACGTGATGACCGACATGATGAGCGCCGCGAGCACCGCCCACCAGAAGCCGGAGACCTCGATGCCGAAGCCGATGCTCTCGCTGATGACACCGACCAGCCAGAAGAGGAAGCCGTTCACGATGAAGGAGATGAGGCCGAGCGTGAGGATGTACAGGGGGAACGCCACGACGCGCACGAAACCGCCGACCACGGCATTCACGACACCCCAGATGAGGCCGAAGAGCGCGAGCGTTCCGATGACGCCCCACGTCGAGTCCTCGAACGGGATCACCTGCACGTGCGACTGCAGGATGAGGGTCACGACCCAGAGGGCGACGGCGTTGATGATGATGCTCAAGAGGGCTCGCATACCCGTATTCTCCCTGATGCCGGAGAGAACGGCCTGGGTCGGCTGACGGTATGCCCTCGTCCATCTCGTGCAGGGTCCGCCCGAACTGTTGGAGGATTTCTCCTGAATCGCGGTGGGGCGGAGAACTAGACTGGCGAAATCTCGGGCAACCGCATTCGGGATCGGAACAGCAGGAAGGCGCCACACGACGTGACTCCAGGCGACGAGACCGTGCAGATCCTCACTCCAGAGGGAGAGGTGAAGCCGACGAAGGCCGCCGAGCCCTTCCTGGAGCAGCTTGAGCTGCTCGGCACCGAGGACTACCTGCGCGCGTACCGCGACATGAGCTACGTGCGAGCATTCGACCGCGAGTCGACCATGCTGCAGCGCCAGGGCCAGCTGTCGCTCTACGTCCCGGCGGAAGGTCAGGAGGCCGCGCAGATCGGCTCCGCCTACGCCATGCGCCCGCAGGACGCGGTGTTCCCCTCCTACCGCGAGCACGGCGTCGCGTTCGTGCGCGGCGTCGACCTCGTTGACGTGCTCCGCCTGCTGCGCGGCGTGACGCACAGCGGATGGTCGCCGGAAGGTCACGGCGTGCGTCCCTACACGCTCGTTATCGGCTCGCAGACCCTGCACGCCACCGGCTACGCGCTCGGCCAGAAGTTCGACGGTGCCACAGGCACCGGCGACCTCGACAAGGACGAGGCGACCGTCGTCTACTTCGGTGACGGCGCGACCAGCCAGGGCGACACCAACGAGGCCTACGTCTTCGCGACGAGCTACCAGGTGCCGCTCGTCTTCTTCCTGCAGAACAACCAGTGGGCCATCTCCGTGCCGGTCTCCGTGCAGGCGAACAACCCGCTCTACAAGCGCGCGGGCGGCTTCGGCATGCCCTCGACGCACATCGACGGCAACGACGTCATGGCGAGCTTCGCCGTGACACGCTCGCACCTCGAGCGGGCCCGCGCGGGTGGCGGCCCCGGCTTCATCGAGGCCGAGACCTACCGGATGGGCGCGCACACCACGACCGACGACCCCACGAAGTACCGCACGAAGGACGAGGAGGAGTCGTGGCGCCGCCGCGACCCCATCGCCCGCCTCGCCGCCTACCTGCGCGGCCAGGGCGTCGGCGAGGACTTCTTCGCCGGTGTCGACGAGGCCGCGAAGGACTACGCGGCCGACGTGCGCCGCGGCGTCTTCGAGATCGAAGAGCCAGACAACGACTCCATGTTCGACAACGTGTACAGCGACGCGCACCCGCAGCTCGAGGAAGAGAAGCAGTGGCTGCGCCGATACGAGGCGTCCTTCGACGAGGCCGCGAACCAGGAGGCAAGCCGATGACCGACGTCGCCACGAGCACCACGCAGAGCGGGCCTGAGGCGGATGCGCCAGAGACGGTCACCATGCCCCTCGCGAAGGCCATCAACGCCGGCCTGCGCCGCGCCATGGAGGACGACGACAAGGTCGTCCAGCTGGGCGAGGACATCGGCACGCTCGGCGGCGTCTTCCGCGTCACCGAGCACTTGAAGCGCGACTTCGGGGCGAACCGCGTGCTCGACACCCCGCTCGCGGAGTCTGGCATCATCGGCACGGCCATCGGCCTCGCCATGCGCGGCTACCGGCCCGTGTGCGAGATCCAGTTCGACGGGTTCATCTTCCCCGGCTTCGACCAGATCACGACGCAGCTCGCGAAGCTCACGAATCGCAACGAGGGCCGCCTGCAGATGCCGGTTGTCATCCGCGTGCCGTACGGCGGGCACATCGGCGCCGTCGAGCACCACCAGGAGAGCCCTGAGGCGTACTTCGCGCACACCGCCGGCCTGCGCCTCATCTCCCCGTCGACGCCCAACGACGCGTACTGGATGATCCAGCAGGCGATCAAGAGCAACGACCCCGTCATGTTCTTCGAACCGAAGAGCAAGTACTGGCAGAAGGGCGAGGTCAGCCTCGGCGGGCCCGCAGCCGGGATGCACGCGAGCCGCGTCGCCCGCATCGGCACCGACGCCACGGTCGTCGCGCACGGCGCCATGACCGCCGTCGCGCTGCAGGCCGCCGCTGTGGCTGAGAACGAGGGCATCAGCATCGAGGTCATCGACCTGCGCTCGCTGAGCCCCATCGACTACGCGCCCATCGTCGAATCCGTTCGCAAGACGGGTCACCTCGTCGTCGCGCAGGAGGCGCCCTCGAACGCGAGCATCGGCTCGGAGATCGCCGCGACCGTGCAGGAACGGGTGTTCTTCTCGCTCGAAGCTCCGGTGCTTCGCGTGTCGGGCTTCAACGTGCCCTTCCCGCCAGCCAAGCTCGAGGCGAGCTACCTGCCTGACGCGGACCGCATCCTCGAGGCCGTCGACCGCTCGCTCGAGTACTGACCTCGGCACCCGACGCCCGCACGCACCCTCACGCACAGATAGAGACAGCACGCATATGAGCACCGAGAACTTCGAACTCCCCGACGTCGGCGAGGGACTCACCGAGGCCGAGATCGTCTCCTGGCACGTCAAGGCCGGCGACACCGTCGAACTGAACCAGACGCTGTGCGAGATCGAGACCGCCAAGTCGATCGTCGAGCTGCCCAGCCCCTTCGAAGGTCGCGTCGTCGAGCTCTTCGCGAGCGAAGGCCAGACCGTCGACGTGGGCAAGCACATCCTCTCCATCGAGACTGCAGTTGCCAGCAGCGGCGCCGAGGAGCCCGCCGCGGCACCAGAGGCTCCTGTGGCCGACCAGGAGTTCGACGCGGCTCAGGCGGATGCGGCTTCGACCGTCTCCACCGAGGGTGCCGAGTCTGGCGCCAACTCGGTGCTCGTCGGCTACGGCCTCGGTGACGCGCCCACCACCCGTCGCCGCAAGAAGTCCGCGGCGCCGGCCCAGCCGACGCGCCCCGCGCAGATCCCGGCTCCTGCCCAGCCGTCGCACCGCCCGCCCGCGCAGGCTCCCGCACCGGTCGCCGGGGGAGCGCAGCCGCAGGCCCGGCCCGGGTCGGTGCCCGCCGCATCCGCATCGCCGATCATCGCGAAGCCTCCCATCCGCAAGCTCGCGAAGGACCTCGGCGTCGACCTGTCGCAGGTCGAGCCGACCGGCCTCGCCGGTGAGACCACGCGCGACGACGTCATCCGCCACGCGCAGCAGGCGAGCGTCTTCAAGAACCTCGAGACCCCCATCTGGGGCGAGGTGCGCGAGGAGAAGCACCCCGTCAAGGGCGTGCGCAAGGCGACGGCCAACGCCATGGTGTCGTCGATGTTCACGGCCCCCCACGTCACGCTCTTCACCGACGTGGATGCGACCCGCACGATGGAGTTCGTGAAGCGCCTCAAGGCGTCGCCCGACTTCGCCGGCGTGAAGGTCTCGCCACTGCTCATCGTGGCGCGCGCCGTGATGTGGGCGATCCGTCGCAACCCGACCGTCAACGCGGCGTGGACCGACGAGGAGTACACCATCAAGCACTACGTGAACCTCGGCCTCGCCGCCGCGACACCGCGTGGGCTCATCGTGCCGAACATCAAGGACGCGCACGCCATGACCCTGCACCAGCTGGCGCAGGCCATCGAGCAGCTCACCTACCGCGCCCGCGACGGCAAGACGCCGCCCACCGAGATGCGCGACGGCACGTTCACGATCACCAACATCGGCGTCTTCGGCATGGACACGGGCACGCCCGTCATCAACCCTGGCGAGGTCGGAATCCTCGCACTCGGCACGATCAAGCTCAAGCCGTGGGTGTTCGAAGACGAGGTGCGCCCCCGCATGGTGACGACCCTCGGCGCCTCGTTCGACCACCGCCTGGTCGACGGCGACGTCGCGAGCCGCTTCCTCGCCGACGTGGCGACGATCGTCGAAGAGCCCGCGCTGCTGCTCGACTGAGCAGGTGAAGGCCCTGCTCTTGCGGGCCGCCGGCCGCTGACGCGTCCCCCGGGTCGCACAGAGTTGTGGCGCGACGTCTCTGGTGCCCGCTGGAGGCGCATCCACCCACAACTCTGGCCGAAGCGGCCCGAGTGTAATTGACATTGATTCTCAGTACGTTTTACACTCCACTGGTGAACCTCCGCACTTCTTCCCTCATCGCCCTCGCCGGACTTTCGACGCTCGCCCTGGCCGCGTGCTCCGGTCCGGCCGCCGGCACCGATGCATCCGCTGCCCCCACGGCGGAGGGCGAGGCATTCACGGTCGTCGCGACGACCACGCAGGTCGCCGACTTCACGCGTGAGCTCACCGACGGCCTGAACGTCGAGGTCACGCAGCTGCTGCAGCCAGGCATGAGCGCGCACAGCTTCGAGCCAACTCCCGCCGACCTCGTCGCGCTCGGCTCGGCCGACCTCGTCGTCTCGAGCGGCGCCGGCCTCGAGGAGTGGCTCGACGCGGCCGTCTCGTCGAGCGGATACGCGGGTGAGGTCGTGGACGCATCCGCCGGCGTCACCCTCTCGGGCAGCCACGAGCACGACCACGGCGAGGAAGCGCACGCCGAAGAAGGCCACGACCACGCTGAGGGCGAAGAGCACAGCCACGCGGAGGGCGAGGAGCATTCGCACGCCGAGGAGACCACCGCCGAGGCCGACGGTCACGAGCACGCCGAGGGTGAAGGCAACCCGCACACCTGGACCTCGCCCGCCAACGCGAAGCTCATGGCGACCGAGATCGCGACGCACCTCGAGGAGCTGCCCGGCATCGACGCCGCCGCGGTGCAGGCGAACGCCGACGCGTACGACGCCGAGCTGACCGAGCTCGACACGTGGATCGCCGCGAACGTCGACGCGGTGCCAGAGGCCGATCGGGTCGTCGTCACGAACCACGACGCGCTCCACTACTACCTCGAGCAGTACGGCATCACGTTCGTCGGCTCGATCATGCCGAGCTTCGACGACAGCGCAGAGCCGAGCGCGGCCGAGATCGACGCCCTCATCGCCGAGATCAAGGAGCACAACGTGAAGGCGATCTTCACGGAGACGCAGCTCTCGCCGCAGAACGCGGAGACCATCGCGGCGCAGACCGGCGCGAAGGTCTTCTCGGGTGACAAGGCGCTGGCGACGGATGCGCTCGGCGAGCCGGGCACCCCCACTGGCACGTATGTCGGCGCGACGGTGCACAATACTCAGATGATCATCGAATCCTGGGGCGCGACAGCGACCGACGTGCCTGAGGTGCTCGCTCAGCAGTGACGTCTCCCAGCCCCCTCGTCTCGTACCGCGACGCCTCCATTGCCTACGGCAGGGAGGCGCCTGCGTTGACCGGTGTGTCGTTCGAGGTGGGGGAGGGCGACGCGGTCGCGCTGCTCGGCCCGAACGGCGCCGGCAAGTCGACGCTGCTGCAGTCGCTCCTGGGGTTGCTGCCGACGTCCGGCACCGCCGAGGTGCTCGGCACGACTCCCGGGGCTCGCGCTTCCGAGGTGGGCTACCTGCCGCAGTCGACGCACATCGACCCCGACTTCCCCGTCTCGCTCAGCCAGGTGGTCATGATGGGCCGCTACCGTCGCCTCGGTCTGTTCCGCTGGCCGGGCGCCGCTGACCGCGAGGTGGTTCGGCGCGCGATCGAGACGGTTGGGCTGACGGAGCTCGCGAAGACCACGTTCGGCGAGCTCTCCGGCGGGCAGCGCCAGCGAGCCCTCCTCGCACGCGCCCTCGCGACCGAGCCCAAGCTCATCCTGCTCGACGAGCCCTTCAACGGCCTCGACCGCACGAACCGGGACGCGCTCATCGCGACCCTGCTTCGCCTCCGCGAGACGGGCGTCGGCATCGTCGTCTCGACGCACGACCTCGAGCTCGCCCACGAGGTGTGCTCGCACGTGCTGCTGCTGAACGGGCGGCAGATCGCTGGCGGTCCGATCTCCGAGGCGCTGACGGATGCGGCGCTCGCGGCCGCCTTCTCCGGCACGTCCGCCGACACGGAAGCGCACGGCGGCGCCCATGGCACGCTGTGCGCGCCGGGTGGCGACGACGCGGACGAGCACGAGCGGGCCCGGGTGTGACCGACCTCTCCGTCCTGCTGCAGCTGCCGTTCGTGCAGAGCGCGGCCATCGCCATCATCGTGCTCGCCGTCGCGAGCGCCATCGTCGGCACGGCCCTCGCCCTGCGCGGCCTCGAGTTCCTCAGTGATGGGCTCGTGCATTCGGTGTTCCCCGGCGTGGTGATCGGCTTCATCGCCGCTGGCACCGACGGCGTCTATGTCGGCGCCGGCATCGCGGCCCTCCTCGCGACGGTCGCGCTGACGATCGCCACGTCCAAGGGCATCGGCTCGGATGCGACCATCGCGGTGGTGCTCGCCGGCGCCTTCTCGCTCGGCATCGTCATCGTCTCGCGCAGCGTCGACTACGCCTCGGGCCTCGAGCACCTGCTGTTCGGGCAGCTCCTCACCGTGTCGAGCGGCGACATCGTCGCGATCTGCGTGCTGGGCGGCGCCGCGATCGTCCTGGTGCTCGCGACCTGGAAGGAGCAGCTGCTCGTCTCCTTCGACCGCAAGCAGGCGCAGGCCTCCGGGCTGCGGGTGCTCGCCTACGAGCTGGCGCTGAACGTCGCCATCGCACTGGTGGTCGTCGCCGCCGCGCGCGCGGTCGGCAATCTCCTTGTCCTCGCGCTGCTGATCGTGCCCGTGGCCGTCGCGCGCCTCGTCGTCCGGCGCGTGTGGGCGATCGTCGCCGTCTCGCTGCTCGTCTCGGTCGGCTGTGGACTCGTGGGTCTCTGGGCGGGACTCTGGCTGTCACTGGATGCGGGCATCCAGGCTTCCCCGAGCGCTGTGCTCGTGCTGGTGCTCGTCGCGCTGTATCTCGTGGTCGTCGCCGTGACGAGGCTGGCCGCGCTCGGCTCCTCCGATCGGGGACGGCGGCGCGCAGCCGCAACCCGCGCCGGCACGCCCCGCGCCGGCACGCCCCGCGCCGCCGAGCCCACGCGCGCCGAGGTGGTCTCGTAGCCGTGGACTACTTCTCCCTCGCGCTCCTCACGGGCACGCTCGTCGGTCTCCTCAGCGGCCTCGTCGGCGTGCTCGTGCTGCTGCGGCAGCGTGCCTTCTACACGGTCGCCCTCACCCACGCGACGTTCCCGGGCGGCGTCTTCGCGGCCGTCGCCGGCATCAATATCGTGGTGGGCGCATCCATCTTCAGTCTGCTGCTCGTGGCGCTCATGGCGGCGCTGTCGCGCGTGCCGAGGCAGGGCAAGCAGGTCGCCGCCGGCATCATCCTGAGCTTCGGCTACGCGCTCGGCATGCTGTTCGCGTCCCTCAACCGGGGCCAGTCGGTGCGTGTCGACTCGTACCTGACAGGGTCGATCCTCGCCATGAACCCCACCAACGTGTGGCTGCTCGGCGGGGCCCTCGTCGTGGTCGCGCTCGTCTACGCGCTGTTCGGCAAGCAGCTGCTGTTCTCGAGCTTCGACGCGCGCGGCTTCCGCGCCGCCGGCTTCCGCGAGGGCACGTGGGATCTCGTCGCGCTTGCCCTCATCACGCTCACCGTGGTCGTCGCGATGCCGGCGATCGGCTCGATCCTGGCGATCGCCATGATCGCCGCCCCGGCCGCCGCGGCTCGGCTGCTCACCAAGCGCATCGGGTGGATGCTCGCCCTCTCCTGCGTGTTCGGCGTCACGGCCGCGGTGGTCGGGCTGCAGGTCTCGCGGTCGCTGTCGTTCGCGGCCGGCGGTTCGATGGCGCTGGCGGCCGTCGCGATCTTCGTGGTCGCGCTGTGTGCGAAGGGGATCACGCAGCGGTTCGCGCAGGGCGTCTCGCATCGCGCATCCGCCCCGGGTATCGTCGGCTGACATGAGCGACGAGACGAACGAGGAGAGCGGCACCACCGCCGAGGCTCCCGCGGCCCCCGTCAAGCGGAACACCCGACAGCGGGAGGCCGTGCGCCGAGCCCTGGCCGAATCGCCGGAGTTCGTGAGTGCGCAGGTGCTGCACCAGCGGCTGTCGGCCGCGGGGGAGCGCATCGGACTCGCCACCGTGTACCGCACGCTCGGTGCGCTCAGCGAGAGCGAAGAGGCCGACTCGCTGCAGAACGCCGAGGGTGAGGTCGTCTACCGCGCCTGCGAGATGGGCGAGCACCACCACCACCTCATCTGCCGCAACTGCGGTGCGGCCGTCGAGATCACGGCCGACCCCGTCGAGCAGTGGGCCGCGAGCGTCGCCGCGGAGCACGGCTACACGCAGGCGAGGCACGTCGTCGACATCTTCGGCCTCTGCCCGAAGTGCACGGCGCTCGCGGAGGCATCCGCGTAACTCGCCGATGTGACGTCGAGACGTCCGCGGAGCATGCGCTCCGCGGACGCAAGCTCACCAGCGGTTGTGGACCGTCGCGCGGAAGTAGCGATCGTAGATCTCGTACACCTTGGCGTCGAGGCCGGCCGGAAGCTCCAGCGACGCGGCGGAGGTGTTCGACTCCACCTGTGCAGGGTTGCGCGCGCCGGGGATGACGCTCGTCACGCCGTCCTGAGCCGCGACCCAGGCGATGGCGGCCGCAGCCGGCGTGACACCCTCGGGGAGGGCTGCCGCGAACGCGCGGGCGGCTTCCACGCCGGTGGCGAAGTCGACGCCCGAGAAGGTCTCCCCGACATCGAACGCGCTGCCGTCGCGGTTGTAGGTGCGGTGGTCGTCGGCCGCGAAGGTCGTGTCCTTCGTGTACTTGCCGCTCAGGAGGCCGGAGGCCAGCGGCACGCGCGCGATGATGCCGACGCCGGCTTCCCGCGCCGCGGGCAGCACGCGATCGAGCGGCTTCAGGCGGAACGCGTTGAGGATGATCTGCACCGAGGCCGTTCCCGGCCGGGCGATCGCAGCGAGCGCCTCGTCGGCCGTCTCGACGCTGACGCCGTACGCGGCGATGGAGCCCTCGTCGACGAGGATGTCGAGCGCGTCGTACGCGGCGTCGTTGGAGAACACGGGCGTCGGCGGGCAGTGCAGCTGCACCAGGTCGAGCGTGTCGACGCCCAGGTTCGTGCGCGAGCGGTCCGTCCAGGCCCTGAAGTTGTCGAGCGTGAACTCGGCAGGATCCTGCGGGCCTCGCCGCCCCATCTTCGTGGCGACGAACACGTCCACGTCGGGGTTCTCGCGCCGGAACGTGCCGATCAGCGATTCGCTGCGGCCGTCACCGTAGACGTCGGCGGTGTCGAAGAACGTGACCCCGCGCTCGACGGCGGTGCCGAGCACCTCCAGGGCGGCTCGCTCGTCGACGTCACCCCAGTCGGCGCCGAGCTGCCAGGTGCCGAGACCGACGATGGACACAGGGCGGCCAGTACGACCGAGGGTTCGCTGAAGCATGCCAGATGCTAACGCGCCGCGCCTGACTCGGTGCCGAGTGGCGGGTGTCGAGCGCGCTGTCGAGCATTGAGCCATGGCGACCAGGGCCGGTGCTGGTGTCCGGCGTTCGCAGCGTCGACGCCGCATCCAGTTACCGCCCGTAGGGTCGATGGCATGAAGCCCGAACAGGAAGCCGCTCCCCAGCAGGTCGCCGTCTGGTACTTCGTCGCGGCGACCTTCATCTTCGCGGCCCCGGCCTTCGCCACGGACGTTCCGGTCTGGGTCCGCATCGCGTCGCTGGCCGTCGGGCTCGTGTTCGTCGCCATCGGTGGGCGACAGCTCGGCCGAGAGATGGGCGCCCGAAAGACGGCCCGCGAGGGAGCACAGCCTGACGAGCCCTCGTCCGGGGCGATGGAACCCCCGCGCGGCTTCTGAGCGGAGGGCAGCGACTGCTCATCGCCGCCAGCCATAGTGCCGTTCTGGGCGCTCCAGAGGGGTCATCTGGCTGGCAGCGATCACGCGGAGGCGGGCGTCGCCTGGCGCCAGCCTTACGGGCGCAGGTCCTTCAGGTACGTGTTGACCTCGCGAGCCTTCGCAACCTCAGATGACAGGAACTGGGCGCTCAGCAGCTCCGTCCCGTCGCGGCCGGCCATGGCGAGCGTGTTGCCGTAGGGGCTCGCGATGGTGCTGAGTCCCGTGAATCCGGGGCCCGAGTGGTTCGCGTAGGCGATGTAGAGCCCGTTCTCGAGGGCGCGGACCGGCACCATGTGGGTCGAGATGACCTCGGCGTTGTAGGAGTGGTCCGGCTGCCCGCCCTCGACGTCGCCCGTCGAGGGGACGGCTGTCGGGATGAGCAGCGCCTCGGCGCCCGCGACGGCCGCGCGGCGCGCGATCTCGGGGAACTCGATGTCGTAGCAGATGGCGAGTGCGACCCTCAGGCCGGCGAGTTCGACGACCTCGGCGGGCGCATCTCCGAGGTCGAAGACCTCCTGCTCCTCGCCGCCGAAGAGGTTCGACTTGCGGTAGCGGGTGAGCTCGTTCCCGTCGCTGCCGAACAGCGACGCCGAGATGAAGCGGCGATCGGTGGTCGCGCTCGCGGCGAACCCGGCAGAGCGCTCGACCGTGTGCTCGACGGTGGATGCGACGATCGCGATCCGCAGGTCGGCGGCGATCTGCGCGATGCGCTCGCGGATGGCCGAGCCGTCTTCGGCGGCGACCTTCGCGGGCGCGTACCCGGTCGCGAAGAGCTCCGGGGTGACGAGGATGTCGGTGCCGTCTCCGGCGGCCCGCTCCGCGAAGGAGCGCAGCACCTTGAGGTTGTCGTCGATCGCGCCGACGGCGCCCTGTGCCTGCAGTACGGAAATCAGCGCCATCGCCAGCCTCACATCGTCTCGGTGCCCGTCGAGTCTCACCCTGGCGGGTGTCGACGTCATGTCCCCGAGAATAGCTCTTGACACGGTGGGGGACACCGCTCAAGATAGCCGAAACCGAAAGTAATTCGGTTGATCTGGTTTCGACGACGAGAGCAGGACCCCCAATGGACATGCGCGACCCGGAGATCACGGCCGATCTCAAGAGACGACTCGACACTATCGCGAGCGCTGAAGCAGGTGACGTCGCACACGACCCGCTGAGCGGTCGCGACATCGGACTCTTCGCCCTGACCTGCGTCGCCCTCGTGGCCGTCGGTGCGCTCGTGGTGATCCTGTGAGCGGGGCCGCCAAGCGCGAAGGCGTCGAGGGGAAGCTCGAGGGAGCATCCGCCGAACTCGACCAGGCCGCGACCTTCGGCTCGCTGCCGCTCCTCAAGAAGGAACGCATCTGGTCGGGCTGGGACTACAGCTGGGTCAATCTGAGCCTCGCGATCGCGACGTGGGCGTTCCTCGTCGGCGGCTCGACGGCGCTGCTCGTCGGATTCCAGGACGGCATCGCCGCGATGGTCATCGGCAACGCCATCGGCCTCGGCATCATGGTGCCGGCCGCGACGGCAGCGAGCGCCCGCTTCGGGGTCGAGCAGTACACGATCCTCCGACCCGTCTTCGGGCTCATCGGAGTCGGGGTGCTGGTCTTCACCGTCATCCTCGTCACCGAGATGGGCTGGTCGTCGCTGCTCGCGATCATGGTCGGCCGCGCCGTCACGCAGGTCGCCAACGGGGCGGCAGGCACCGACTTCGGCTCAGGCAGCTTCCTCGTCACCGCGGTGGGCCTCGTCGCGATCCTCATCGCCTGGCTCATCCTCTCGCGCGGCCCCGTCACGATCGGCAAGCTCAACCGCTTCGTCGCACCCGGCCTCGTGCTCGTCACCGTCTTCATGCTCTTCTTCCTCGTCGCGAACACCTCGTGGGAGGCGCTGTTCGCCGCCGAACCGCTCGCGCCGTTCGAGGAGTCGCAGCTCAACTTCATGCTCGCCGTCGAGTTCAACGTCGCGGTCGGCTTCTCCTGGTACCCCGTCATGGGGTCTATGGCGCGCATGACCCGCTCCCCGAAGGCCGCCCTCTGGCCCGCGTTCACCGGCCTCATCGTCGGCACGCTCGTCGCGCAGATCGTCGGCATGGCGGCGGCCCTCACGCTCGGCGACTCCGACCCAACGGTCTGGATGCTGCCCCTCGGCGGCCCGATCCTCGGCGCGTTCATGCTGCTGTTCATCTCCTTCGCCAACATCACGAGCATGTCGTCGATCGTCTACTCGACGGTGCTCGCCATCCGGCAGGCGAGCGGCAACCTCCTCGGGCGCGTGCCCTGGCCGCTCCTGTGCGGGGCCTTCTTCGTACTGCCCGCGATCCTCACGTTCTTCCCCGACTTCATGTACCAGCAGTTCATGGTCTTCGTCACGATCTCCGGCGCCTTCCTCGCCGCCATGTGCGGCGCGATCCTCGCCGACTACTTCGTGCTCCGACGCCAGTGGGTGCGCCTGCCAGACCTCTACAAGCTCCGCGGCGAGAGCGTCTACCACTTCACGGGAGGCGTGAACTGGGCCGGCATCGCCTCCGTCGTCGGCGGTGCCGCCTTCTACCTGTGGATCTACAACCCGGTGACCCTCGAGACGCACCCGCTCTTCCTGCTACTCACCGCATCCGCGCCCGCCACCGTGCTCTCGGGCGGCGTCTACCTGCTGCTCGCCCAGCTCCTCTACCGACGCCGCGGCGTCGGGGCCTTCACGGACACGGCGACCACGACCACACACCACACGACCACCCGGAAAGGGGTCTGACCATGCGCGCACAAGCGGCAGTTCACTTCGAGGGAAGCAGCGAACTCCAGATTCGCGAGATCGAGGTCGCTGAACCAGGACCAGGGACCGTGCTCGTGAAGCTCGGCGCCTCCGGCGTGTGCGGCTCCGACCGGCACGTGCTCGACGGCGACTGGCAGCTGCCGTCGCCCACCGTCATGGGCCACGAAGGTGCCGGCGAGGTCGTCGCCATCGGTGAGGGCGTCATCGACGTCGAACCCGGAGACCACGTCATCCTCAGCTGGTTCTACCCGTGCCGTCGCTGCACGGCCTGCCTCAGCGGACGTGCCTACGTGTGCACGGGCAGCCGCAGCGAGGAATGCGTGCTGCCGGATGGCACGACCCCGCTCGCCCTCGACGGAGAGCCGGTGTACCCGTACCTCACCGCGGGCACCATGAGCGAGTACGCGGTGGTCCCCGAGTCGGCCGCCATCAAGGTGCCGAAAGAGGTGCCGTACGACGTGGCCAGCCTCATCGGCTGCTCGATCGCGACGGGCGTCGGCACCGTCGTCAACGACGCCGAGGTCGACGCGGGGGAGTCGGCGGTGGTCGTCGGCGCCGGTGGCGTCGGACTCAGCATCATCATGGGGCTGCAGCTCGTCGGCGCGAACCCGATCATCGCGGTCGACCTCAACGAGGACAAGCTCTCCGCCGCGCGCGAGCTCGGCGCCACCCACACGATCGTTCCCGGCCCCGACCTCGCGGCCCAGGTGGCGGAGATCACCGGCGGTGGTGCCGAGTACGCGTTCGAGGCCATCGGCCGCGTGCAGACCATCGAGTCGCTGCCTGGCCTCATCGCGCCGGGCGGCACCGCCGTCATCGTCGGACTCCCGCCCGCGGATGCCCCGGTGTCGTTCGACGCGCTCGCCCTCGCAGAGACCGGCAAGCGCCTCATCGGCACCAACTACGGCTCGACCGTGCCGGGACGCGACTTCCCGAAGCTCGCCGCGCTCTTCCTCGCAGGGCGCCTTCCCGTCGACAAGCTCATCAGCGAACGCATCCAGCTGAGCGAGGTCAACGAGGCGTTCGACGCCATGCGGAGAGGCGAGCGAGCGCGAAGCGTCATAGTCTTCTGAGATGAACGCTCGCGCAGATGTCGTGCGCTGAGAACGAGGGAGTCTGATCATGGCACGTCCGAGAATTCCGATCCTGTCTCCCGAGAAAATCTGTCTGGCCGCGCTGGAGCAGATCGACCGCAAGGGTGACTTCTCCATTCCGGTGCTTGCGAAGGAGCTCGGGGTGAGCGCGTCGTCGATGTACCACCACGTGCACGGGCGAGCCGGCATCGTGAACGGCATCCGGGCGCTCATCAGCACGGAGCTGTCGCTGGCGATCGGGCTCGAGGACGCCACCGACGAGGACCTCGCGGCCTTGGCGGCCATGAGCTGGCAGGACCAGGTGCGCCGGTGGTCGAAGGACTACACGCGAGCCCTCGCGAAGCATCCGCTCGCCCTGCCGATCATGGTGCAGGAGCCCGTCAGCGACGAGCAGACGCTCGAGGTCTACGAAGCGATCGCGATCACGTTCCGCTCGGTGGGATTCACCGACGAGCAGGCGCTCGTCGCGATCGCCGTGCTCGAGGGGCTCACGTTCGGGAGAGTGGTGGATGCGGCCTCGCCACCCATCCCGTGGTCGGCCGACGCCGACATGCATCCGGTGCTCCACGGTGTGACGCGGTCGCTCGAGCCGTCGCGCCGCCTCGAGCTCGCGTTCGACTTCGGCCTCGAGGCGATCATCGCTCGCCTCGAGGACGTCCTGGCGGCGAACGCTCGTGGCTGAGGCGAAGACGGTCGTCATCACGGGCGGCTCGGACGGTATCGGGGCCGCGGCCGCGCGGTCGCTTGCGGCCAAGGGGTGGCGGGTTGTCGTCGTCGGACGCAACGCCGCCAAGACGGCTGCGGTTGCGAGCGAGATCGGCGCCGAGTCGTTTGTCGCCGACTTCTCACGCCTGAGCGAGGTGCGCGAACTCGCGGCGTCGCTCGTCGCCGAGGTCGGCCCGATCGACGTGCTCGCGAACAACGCGGGCGGGATCTTCGGCGACACGACACGAACCGTCGACGGCAACGAGCTGACGCTGCAGGTCAACCACCTCGCACCGTTCCTGCTCACGAACCTCCTGCTGGAGGAGGTCCAGGTCGGGGCGGTCATCAACACGGCGAGCATCGCGGCACGCCTCATGGGTCGTATCGATCTCGACGACCTGAACAACGACGCCCGCTTCAGCGCCAACAAGGCCTACGGCGACGCAAAGCTCGCCAACATCCTCTTCACGAAAGGGCTGCACCGTGGACTCGCGGGGCGGCCCGTCGCGAGCGTCGCGTTCCACCCCGGGGTCGTCGGCACGAACTTCTCCTCCGATTCGACGAGCCTCATGCGGCTTCTCTACCGCACGCCGCTCGCGAAGCTCTTCACCATCAGTGCCGCGAAGGGTGGCGAGACGCTGGAGTGGTTCATCGCCGGCAAGCCGGGCGTCACCTGGCAGGCGGGCGAGTACTACGACGAACGCCACCACGCGACGAACGTGAACCCGCAGATATTCGACGAGGACCTCATCGAGGGCCTGTGGAAGCGCAGCGCCGAGCTCGTCGGGCTCACAGCCGACTGAGGCGGCACCGGATCAGACCGCGGCGAGATCGACGGCGCGGCGCACGTTGCCGTCGGCCTCACGCAAGAGGGCGGCGGCCTGTTCTGCGTCGCAGTCCGCGAGCAGCATGACCACGGCGGTCTTCGCGTGATCGCCCGCCGAGGCGAGCGCCGCGTCGGCGTCAGGGCGTGCGGCCCCGGTGGCCTCGGCGACGATGCGCTGCGCACGGTCGACGAGCTTCGCGTTCGAGGGGCGCACGTCGACCATGAGGTTGCTGTAGGCCTTGCCGCCGCGAACCATGCTCGCCGTCGTGAGCATGTTGCAGACGAGCTTCTGGGCAGTGCCAGCCTTGAGGCGTGTGGATCCGGTCAGAACCTCCGGGCCGGTCACGACCTCGATGGCGATGTCGGCTTCCGCGCTGATCGGCGCGTTCGCGTTGCAGGCGATCGAGATGGTCGCGGCGCCGCGCTGTCGAGCGGCCCTGAGGCCACCGATGACGTACGGCGTGCGTCCGCTCGCCGCCAGCCCGACGACGACGTCGCTCGCCTGCAGGCCAACAGCGTCCAGCTCGCGGGCCGCGAGCTCCGGATCATCCTCGGCGCCCTCGACGGCGCGGACGAACGCTCGCTCGCCACCAGCCATCACCCCGAGGACGTCTTCCGGCGCGGTACCGAAGGTCGGCGGGCATTCGACGGCATCCAGGAGCCCGAGGCGGCCGCTCGTCCCAGCGCCGAGGTAGATCAGTCGGCCACCCGCGCGCCTGGCTTCCGCGATGCGGTCCGCAGCCCGGGTGATGGTCGGGAGCGCCGAGCGCACAGCCCCGGCAACCGTCGCATCCTCGTCATTCATGAGGCGCAGGATCTGCTCGGTGCCGAGGGTGTCGAGGTCCAGCGTTCGTGGGTTTCGCGCCTCCGTGGAGAGGGTTGCTAGCGTCGAGATCTCGTCGTTTGGCATGCTCGTCTCCGGTTTCTGACTCGCCACGGCGCAAGTCTTGTCGCAAAAGTACACGATTGACGCTGGGTAAGTAAATAATCTTCGAGAGTCCTCGCGGTCGCCGCTCGATACGCTGTCTGTGGAAAGCAGGTGGATCGTGGGCACAAAGGGCGCTGGTGCGAACTCTCGCACGGTACTTGTCGAGGTGCGGGCGCTGCTGCCGTCGCTCCGGCAGTCGGAGCGACGCATCGCGGAGGCGCTGCTCGCCGACCCTGAAGGGTTCGCGACGAGATCGATGGCGGAGATCGCGGAGCTCGCCGATACCTCGACGACCACGGTCGTGCGGTTCACGCGACGTGCCGGATACGCGCGGTTCCGCGATCTGCGCCACGACCTCACCGAGCAGAACCTCCGGGAGCGCCTCGCCTCGAGTGCGGGGGTCGCCCCGGCAGCAGATATCTCCCCGGGAGACTCGCTGTCCGACGTGGTGGCCAAGATCGCGATGAACGAGACGCTCTCGATCGCCGACACCGCGGAGGTTCTGGACATCGATGCCCTGGCGGCCGCCGTCGAGGCCATTGCCGGCGCTGCTCGTGTCGACATCCACGGGATCGGTGCGAGTTCCGTCGTCGGCGTCGACCTGCAGCGCAAACTGTCGCGGATCGGGCGCATCGCCCTCGAATGGCCGGAAGCGCATGCTGCGTGGACCGCCGCCGCAGTCCTCGACGAGCGGGCTGTCGCCATCGCCATCTCGCACTCCGGCTCAACCGCCGGGGTCGTCGAGTTCCTCCGCATCGCGAAGGCGACCGGGGCGACGACGATCGCGATCACGAACCACGAGCGGTCGCCGCTTGCCGCGCTGGCTGACATCGTGCTCCGCACCGCGGCGCGGGAGACGCCGTTGCGTTCTGCTGCTCTTGGCAGCCGGATCGCGCAGCTCATGGTCGTGGACTGCGTCTTCACCGGTGTCGCGCAGGTCGACTACGAGGGATCTGTCGCCGCCATCGAGAAGACGCACCAGGCGGTCCTGCGGGGCTGAGGGCGCCGGTTGTTCGGGCCTGAGTTCACGAACGGTCCTATCGCGCCTGGTCCCGTCACGCCCGGGGGCCTTCGGTGCTGACGTGTGCCACCTTGGGGAACTTTTTTACCTTTTCGTGTCACATCCTGGTACTGTTCTTCAAAATTCGAGCAATGTCGCGAGAAGAGGATGCCCATGAGCGCAAACGACGAACTCGCCAGCGAGCTGCTGCGGTTGCTCGGTGGCGCCGGCAACGTCGCCGGTGTCGAGAACTGCATGACGCGGATGCGTGTCAGTCCCGTCGACCGCGACCTGATCGACGAGACCGCGATCAAGTCCCTCCCGGGTGTGCTCGGCGTCGTCGACGACGACACGTACCAGGTCGTGCTCGGCCCCGGCAAGGTCACCAAGGTGACTGACGCCTTCCGCCAGCACCTCGGGGCGGCCGGTGCCGACGCTGACGCGCTCGCGGCCCGCGGGGCGGCGATCAAGGCCGGCCAGAAGCAGCGCAACAACACCCCGTTCAAGAACTTCATCCGCAAGATCGCCAACATCTTCGTGCCCCTCATCCCGGCCCTCATCGGAGCCGGCATCGTCGCGGCTGTTCGCGGCCTCCTGGTGAACTGGGTGACGGTCGGGACGGCTCCGGAGTTCGTCGAGGCGGTGGTTCCGGCTCTGACCGTCATCGGCTCGGCGTTCTTCGCGTTCCTGCCGATCTTCGCCGGCATCAACGCCGCGAAGGAGTTTGGCGGCACACCCGCACTGGGTGGCGCCGTCGCCGCGATCATCGTCTTCGCCGGCATCAGTGACGTGCAGTACAGCCTCCCCGTTCTGGGCGACATCGTGCTCGCGCCGGGTCAGGGAGGCGTGATCGGGGCCATCTTCGCGGCCGGTCTCTGCGCCTGGATCGAGCGCAGCCTGCGCGGGAAGATCCCTGATGCCATCGACATCCTCGTCACGCCGACGCTTGCGCTCCTCATCTCCGGTCTGGCCACGATCTTCGTGTTCATGTTCGTCGCGGGCAACATCGCGAGTGCGATCGGCACGGGCGCGATCTGGCTGCTCAGCAACTCCGGACTCCTCGCAGGGTTCGTGCTCGGCGGGCTGTTCCTGCCGCTCGTCATGCTCGGCCTCCACCAGGCGCTCATCCCCATCCACGCGACCCTCATCGAGCAGGTGGGCTTCACGCCGCTGCTCACGATCCTCGCCATGGCGGGTGCCGGACAGGTCGGCGCCGCGCTGGCCATCTACTTCAAGCTCAACCGGAACAAGTCCCTCCGGACGACGATCAAGGGCGCACTCCCCGTCGGCATCCTGGGTGTCGGAGAGCCGCTGATCTACGCGGTGACCCTGCCACTCGGACGTCCCTTCCTCACCGCCTGCCTCGGCGGCGCGGTCGGCGGTGCAGTTGCGGGAGCCTTCAATCAGTTCGCGGGCGCCTTCGGAGCGACCGCCATCGGGCCCTCCGGATGGGCGCTGTTGCCCCTGCTGCAGAGCAACAACGGCCAGGGCTATGCGATTCTCGCGTACGTCGTCGGGCTGCTCGCCGGGTACATCTCCGGGTTCCTGATCACGTACTTCTGGGGCTTCACTCCCGCGCTGCTTGCTGAGCACAACGCAGCGCAGGCCGACGATCAGAACGCGGTGCTCGAGAACGAAGCCGCTCCAGTCGCAGCTGCCGCCGCGGCGGGGAAGCGCCCGAGCATCGGCCAGCGCATCGACATCCTCGCCCCGGTCG
Source organism: Pseudoclavibacter sp. JAI123 (assembly GCF_013409665.1). NCBI lineage: Bacteria > Bacillati > Actinomycetota > Actinomycetes > Micrococcales > Microbacteriaceae > Pseudoclavibacter > Pseudoclavibacter sp. JAI123. The sequence continues at coordinate 296,444 of NZ_JACCCM010000001.1, forward strand.
AGGGGAGGGTGATTCGCCTCTCAGAGGTGGAGGACGAGGCGTTCTCCGCCGGCACCATGGGGGACGGCTTCGCAGTCGAACCAACCTCAGGCGAATTCCGCAGTCCCGTGGCCGGGACCATCACCGCGCTGTTCCCAACCGGGCACGCGTTCGGAGTCACAACCCTGGAAGGGCTGGAGGTCCTCGTCCACATCGGACTCGGCACCGTCGACCTGCGCGGTGAAGGGTTCGACCTCAGGCGAGCTGAGGGTGACGTCGTCGAGGTGGGAGACGTGATCGTCGTCGTGGATCTGGACGCCGTTCGTGGCCGGGTTCGCTCGCTCGCCACCCCGGTGGTGGTGCTCAACGGGTCCGCGTTCCCGATCGTCGAGCGTCGCACGCACGACGGCCCTCCGCTCACCGTGGAAGCGGCCGAGGTGACCAGTTCCGCGCGGAGTTGATGCGATGGGCGGTCGGCGATCAGTGCTGGCCGCCCACCTCCACGAGCAGCACGCCGGCGCCGATGAGGGCGATGCCGGCTGCCATCATCCACGTGAACGGCTCCTTGAACAGGTAGTGGCTGAGCACGGCGGTGAGGGCGACGCCGATCGCAGCCCAGATGCCGTAGGCGACGCCGAGCGGCACCCCCTGTGCGAGAGTCAGCGAGAGCAGCGTGAACGCGGTCACGTAGCCCACAACGACCGGGACATACCAGAGCCGGCTGCTGTCGACGGTCTTCCGCAATGACAGGGTTCCGCCGACCTCGGACAGGATGGCGCCCGCGAGGAAGAGCCACCCGAGCATCAGGCCGACACCTCCCCGGCGCCAGGAGCTTGAGCCCGTTCGTGCGCACGCGCGGCGCGGTCGTGAGCTCGTTGCGAGCCGAGCTCGACGAGCAGCACGCCGCCGATGATGAGCACCATGCCTGCGCCCATGAGCGCCGTCAGCGGTTCGGCGAAGAGCAGTGCCGAGAGGAGCGCGGTCAGCGCGACGCCGAGGGCACCCCAGATGCCGTAGGCGACACCGAGTGGCAGCCCGGCTCGCAGCACGAGTGCGAGGAACACGAACGACGCCAGGTACCCGGCGACCACGACCACGTACAGGGCGGGAGCATCCAGGGCCCCCTTCAGGGAGAGCGACGCGGTGACCTCGCATGAGATCGCCGCGGCCAAGAGCAGCCATTTGCGCATGCGCGGATTCTCGCAGGTTCGGGTGGCGCCTTGCGTGCTCGCGCCGCCGGAACTTCCCTCAGCGGGTCACCGCGTCGACCACGGCGGCCGCGAGTTCGTCGGGCTTCGTGAGTTGCGGCCAGTGGCCCGTCGGGAGTTCGACGATCTGCACGTCCCTGGCACGGGCGAGCTCTGCGACGTAGGGGTGGCCGCCTTCCATGAACTGCCTGAGCAGTGGTTCGGGCATGGTGCTCGTGATGACAACTGCCGGCACGTCGTAGCGGCGTTCGTCACTGAGTCGCTGCTGCTCCGTGGCGACGCCCAGTGGCTCGGGCACCGCGATGTCGGCGAGGAGCTGCCAGCGGTCTCCATCGAGGCCGTCGAGTTCTGCGGCTTCGAACACGCTGGGGTCTGGCAGCGGAATCGAATCTCCCTTGACGGGCAGCGCGTCGTTGATGACGCCTCCGTCGGCGAGCGGACCCGAGTCGACGTACACGACCTTCGCGACGCGGTCGGGGCGCGCATCCACAGCCCCGTACGCGATCGCGCCGCCGCCGCTGTGGCCGATGACAACAACCTCGCCGTCGAGCGAGTCGATGAGCGCCGTGACGGCGTCGATGTGCGTGCGCAGGCCTATGCCCGCAGGACTCTCGCCTGCCCCCTTGCCGGGGAGGGTGAGCGGATGAGCGGTGTGTCCGGCCGCTTCGAGCGCGCGAGTGACCGGTGCCCACGAGTCGCCCGTGAGCCAGAAGCCTGGGATGAGGATGATGTCCATGGGCTGACGGTAGCGACGGCCGCCGACATTTTCGCGAGAGCCGTGGCGCGGTGTCACTCAGCCCTCACGTACACGTTCTCGGAGAGCGGGATGCTCCCTTCCGGAGGCTCCTGCCCGTCTGCGACGATGGCGTACCAACGCTGGTCGGGTCCTGAGACGCCGCCGCCGCATCCGCTTGTCCAGTTCTGCGCGTCGGGGAAGGTGAGGATGCAGGCGTCGTAGTCGCTGCCCTCGACGGGTGCGGCCAACCACACGTCGGTTCCCTCGTGCTCGCCGACCCAACGGACAGACTCGAGGTCGGCCCCTTCGAGGGCGTAGTCAGGCAGCTCCACGGGGAGCGCCTTCTCATTGGCGGCGGTCGCCTCAAGATCGGCGAAGGTCGGCTCGGCGGGGAGAGCGGACACGGCATCCGGGGTCGACGGCTTCGACGCGGCTGGGTTCGACGCGCACGCCGCGAGCGATGCCGACAGGAGAATCATTGCGGCGACGGCCGACAGCTTCGTCAGGTGCTTCATGCCCGAATCCTGGCACATGCGCACTCGTCGGCGAGCAAGTCAGCGCTCAGCCGCGTGTTCCGAGCGATCCGCATTTTCGGTGTCCGGATGCGTCGCCGCCCAGTTCGACAGCAGCTGCAGGCGCTCGTGGGATGCGCTGCCCGGTTCCGCCGAGAACACGAGCATGAGCAGCCCCCGGTCTGAGGTGACGTCCATGCTCTGGTAGCTGAGGTCGAGGTCTCCGACGACGGGGTGATGCACGCTCTTGAGTCCGTCGCGGTGCTCGCGCACGTCGTGCGAGCCCCAGAGCTTCCGGAACACGTCGCTGCGGGTAGACAGCTCACCGACGAGGTCGCTGAGCGCCCGGTCGTAGGGCGAGCGTCCCGCCTCTGCGCGGAGGATCGCGACGATCTGTCTCGTGTTGCTCTCCCAGTCCTGGTAGAAAGTCTGCGAGCGCTTGTCGAGGAACACGAAGCGGGCCGCGTTGACGGGCGGGCGCGCATCCTCGAACATCGGCGCGAACAGGGCCCGGCCGAGCGTGTTGGTCGCGATCGCGTCGAGGCGAGCGTTCTGGATGAACACGGGCACCGTCGACATGGCGTCGATGGTCTGCCGCATGGCGGGGCTGAGCTGCTGCTTCCTGGCTCGGGTGCGCCGCTGGGGGTGGGCGCCAGCGCTCGCGGTCTTGATGAGTGCGAGGAGGTGCTCGTGCTCGGCATCGTCGAGCTGAAGCGCGCGGCTGACCCCGTCGATCACCGCCTCCGAGACGCCCGCGGCGTTGCCCCGCTCGAGGCGCTTGTAGTACTCGGCGCTCATGCCGGCGAGCAGCGCCACTTCCTCACGACGAAGCCCAGGAACGCGTCGGCGACCGCCGAAGTCGGGCAACCCCGCCTGCTGCGGCGTGAGCCTCGCCCGGCGGGAGGTCAGAAACTCGCCGATGTCGTCCTGGATGTCCATGCGAGCGACGATACGCCGCACCACCGACGCTAGAGGGGCCCTGTCAGTGCACCTCACACCAGGGCCGCGCTGTCTCGAGCGGATGCGGATTGACTCGTCCTCATGAAGCACATCACTCTCGGAGGCCTCGAGGTCTCCCGCATCGGACTCGGCGCCATGACCATGGCCGGCACCTACACAAGCGAGGGCGCGCTCGACCACTCGGAGTCGATCGCGACGATCCACCGAGCCCTCGATCTCGGCGTGACGCACATCGACACGGCCGAGATCTACGGTCCGTTCCTCAGTGAGGAGATCGTCGGCGAGGCGCTCAAGGGGCGCCGCGACCAGGTCAAGATCGCGACGAAGTTCGGCCTCTACTCGCACGTCGAGCAGGAACGGAACGCGAACAGCAGCCCGGAGAACATTCGCGCTGCCGTCGAAGGCTCACTGCGCAGGCTTGGCACCGACCACATCGACCTTTACTACCAGCACCGCGTCGACCGGAACACCCCCATCGAGGACACCGCTGGCGCCATCGCCGAGCTTTTCGCCGAGGGCAAGGTGCTGCACTTCGGGCTGTCGGAGGCATCTGCGGAGACGATCCGCCGGGCCCACGCCGTGCATCCGGTCTCTGCCCTGCAGACCGAATACTCGCTGTGGACACGCGACGTCGAGTCCGAGATTCTGCCGCTCCTGCGCGAGCTCGGCATCGGCTTCGTGCCCTACTCCCCGCTTGGGCACGGGCTCCTGACCGGCCAGATCCGTTCGGTTGCCGATTTTGCCGCCGACGACTGGCGCAAGACCAACCCGCGATTCACGGGCGAGAACTTCCAGCGCAACCTGCGCATCGTCGACGAGGTCCGCGCCATCGGCGAGGAGATCGGCGCGACTCCCGCGCAGACGGCGCTCGCCTGGATCCTCACGCGTGGCGACGACATCGCCCCCATCCCGGGCACGCGCCGCGTGAGCCGCGTCGAGGAGAACACCGCCGCCGACGCGGTTGTGCTCACCGAGTCGCAGATCGCCCGCCTCGACGCGCTCGAGCCCGCGGCCGGCGCTCGGCACGACGACGCGAACATGGCCTCCATCGACCGGTGAGTCCCGGGCCGAAGGCGCTGAGGCTCGCTCGTACGACGAGCTGTATGGCCTCAGCTCGTCGTAGCCCCTCGGGGATTCGCGAAATCGTAGAGTGGCGATATGAGCAGCGTGGCCCGTGACCCGCAGGGTGGACTGAGCTGGCGCTTGAAAGTCCCGCTGGCCGCTGTGGCCGCTCTCGTCGTAGGCCTCACCGGGTGCACGCGGTCGCCGAGCCCCGAACCAACTCCCGAGCCAACTCCGACGCCGACCGTCAGCCCAGCCGTGCTTGTCGAAGAGGCGGCGCAGATCCTGGAGCTGCACGGGCTCTACTCGGCCGGCGACTGGTCGGCTGAGCGGGATGCGCTTATCGCGGCTGGCGCGAACGCGGGGACGCTCGACGAGGCGCACGATCTCATCGCAGCTGCCGCCCGCGATGCCGGGGGCAGGCATGCGCGGTTCCTCCCTGCCGATGAACGCGAAGCGAGCTACGCGGAAGCCCCGAGCGCCCTGCCCGTGGTCGAAGCGACACAGGGCGCGACCGTCACGATAACGGTGTCGGCGATCGGGCACGACGGTCGGCTCGCCGAGGAGTATGCGACGGCCGGTGTCGAGGGGCTGGCCGCGCTCGCGGACGCCGACACGTGCGGCTTCGTCGTCGACCTCCGCGGCAATTGGGGTGGCAGCGCGTTCCCGATGCTCGGGGCCGTGTCGCCGCTCTTCGATACAGAGGTCGTCGCGGGATTCGTGGACCGGGACGGCAATCAGGGATGGAACACCGTGACGACAGCGAGCGCAACGTCAGACGATGGTTACGAGCTGCGCTACGCCTCCGATGCTGATATTGACACGAGCGTCTTCGCCGGCAAGCCGATCGCCGTCCTGCAGGACTTCTACACCGCGTCGGCCGCCGAGATGGTGCTCGCCGCGTTCGCCGGGCAGAGCAACGTGACGACCTTCGGCGAGAAGAGCAACGGCCTCGCGACCGGCGTCGAGGGCTTCATGCTCGCCGACGGATCGGAGATCCTGCTCACGACCGCGCGCTTCACGGATCGCGCCGGCGCAGTCATGCCAGAGCCCATCCAGCCCGATGTGTCTGCGATCACGAGCGATGCTCCGGCGCTGGCTCACGACTGGCTTGCGGAGCAGTGCGCGGTGGCCTGATGCCAGCGCGGGCGCGGCGGGTGAACAGTAAGGGGACCGTCGCGATCCGCAACAGATGTACGGCTGAGGCTGTGCCGCCCTTCGTGCGGGGTTTTCGCGACCGTGATGGGTTTGGCGCAAGCGCGTGCTGGGTTTCGGTGACTGGTGATGGGTAAAAACCCATCACGCGTGCGAGAAACCCCGCACGGTCGAGTCGACGGGCTACTCAGTGGTCGTCTTGCGACTTGCTGCTGTCAGGTGCCGCTCGCGCATCGCGAGGAACAACGGCAGAGCGAACGCGAACGCGACGCCGAAGCAGAGGATGTACACCCACAGCCGCCGCATGCCCTGACGGCGACCCTCGACGATGATGAAGACCGCGCCGACGGTCGCCGCGACGAGCACATCGATGACGATCGACGTGACAGCGGGCCCGCTGCCGAAGTAGTCGCCGACGAACGCGCTCCCCTCCATCCCGGCGATGACGTTGAACGTCCAGGTGAGCGCCCCGCCGATGACAGCGAGGACGAGGTAGAAGACCGAGAGGGGAGTCCAGGTGGATGCGCGCATGCGGCAAGCGTCGCACGCCCGGCCCCGTACATCCCGATGTCACCGTGGGAAGCGGGCGCCTGCTCAGGAACCCGCTTCGCCGCCCCGAGCAGGCACTCGCCAGGGTGTCGGGCGCTAGGCCCTCTGCGCAAGCACGCGTTGCACGATCGATTCGGTCGCGAGGCCATACCGCTCATGAAGTGTTGGCAGCGCACCCGCGTCGAGGAACCGGTCGGGAAGTGCGATCGGGTGCACCTGCGCCCCGATCCCGCGCCGAACAAGTGCCGATGAGACGGTCTCGAAGAGGCCACCTACGACGGTGTGGTTCTCCAACGTGAACGCCAGGCGCGGAGTATCAAGCTCCGCCACGACCGTTTCCTCGTCGAAGGGCTTGATGGTCGGTGCGTGCACGACCGAGACGTCCAACCCGTGGTCCGCGAGACGATCCGCAGCCTGCAGCGCCCGCATCGTCATGAGGCCGCTGGAGACGAAGACCACGTCGTTGCCCGGGCGGATGACCTTCGCCTTGCCGAGCTCGAAGGTGTATCCGTACTCATCAAGAACGGTGGGCACCTTGCCTCGGAGGAGACGCAGATACGTGGGGCCATCGGTCGCGGCGAGCTGCGGAACAGACTGTTCGAGGTCCACGGAGTCGCACGGGTCGACGATGGTGAGATCGGGCACGCCGCGGAAGATGGCGATGTCCTCGGTGGCCTGGTGGCTCGGGCCGTAGCCGGTCGTGAGGCCGGGGAGCCCGCCGACGATGTTGACGTTCAGCTTGGGCTCGGCGATGTCGAGGCAGATGAAGTCGTACGCGCGTCGTGCCGCGAACACTGAGTACGTCGACGCGAACGGAACCAGGCCGACCTCGGCCATTCCGGCTGCGGCTCCGAAGAGCAGCTGCTCGGCCATGCCCATCTGGAAGAAGCGGTCAGGGTGCGCATCCCGGAAGATGTGCATGTCCGTATACTTCGCGAGATCGGCACTGAGCCCTACGATGCGGGAGTCCTGCTCCGCGAGACGAGCGAGCGCGTGCCCGAAGGGGGCCGGCGCCGTGCGCTGCCCTGGGTCGGCGAACGATGCGATCATCGCGGACGTCTTGAGCTTCTTCGTACCTGCAGTGCTCATCGCGAGCCTCCCTTGAAACCTGTGATGAGCTCTTCGCGACAGATCGCCCACTCGTGTTCCTCAATGCGCATGAAGTGGTTCTTCTCGCGCTGCTCCAGCATCGGCACGCCGCGGCCGACGGTCGTGTCGCAGATCAGGACCTGCGGAGCCCCCACCGGGTCGCGGTCGGAGTTCGCGTCGAAGGCCCTGAGGAGCGCCTCGGCGTCGTTGCCGTCCACCCGCTGCGCGTTCCACCCGAAAGACAACCACTTCTCCTCGACGGGCTCGATGCTGAGCACGGATGCGGTTGGGCCGTCGGCTTGGAGCGCGTTCATGTCGACGATCGCCGTGAGGTTGCCGAGCTGGTGCGATGCGGCACCCATCGCCGCCTCCCACGTCGATCCCTCGTTCAGCTCTCCGTCGGAGAGGAAGTTGAAGACGCGGGCGTCGCTGCCCGTGTGCCGCAGCCCAAGCGCCATCCCGACGGCGACCGTGAGGCCGTGACCGAGGGAGCCGCCGGAGATCTCCATGCCCGGCGTGTAGCTCGCCATGCCCGACATGGGCAGGCGTGAGTCGTCGGAGCCGTAGGTCTCGAGCTCCTCGAGCGGAATGATGCCGGCCTCGGCGAGTGCCGCGTAGAGCCCGATGGCGTAGTGCCCTGTTGACAGGAGGAAGCGGTCGCGTCCCTCCCATTCCGGCTCCGCTGGACGATGCCGTAGCTGATCCATGTAGACGGCGGCGAGGATGTCGGCGGCGCCGAGCGCTTGCCCCACGTATCCCTGCCCTTGCACCTCCCCCATCAGCAGGGCGTTGAGGCGGATGCGCTGCGCGCTTTCGCGCACGAGCTCGGCCCGCCTTGCCCGGGTTGGCGCTTGTGTGGATGTTCCGGTCACGATCGCACTCCTTTGTTCGTTCGTCTTCGGGTCGCTTGCTCTAGTGGAGGTGCGATCCGCCGTTGATGTCGATGGTGGTTCCCTGCAGGTAGCCGGCTTCGGCGCTCGAGAGGAAGACGATGACGTCGGCGATCTCCTTGGGAGATGCGGTGCGGCCGAGTGGGATGTCGCGGACTATCGCCGCTTCCTGCTCGTCGGTGCTGCCGACGCGGATGTTCGTGTCGACTGCGCCGGGGGCGACGGCATTGATCGTGACCCCGCTCGACCCGAGCTCGCGCGCGAGCGCCTTCGTGAAGCCCAGGATGGCGGCCTTCGCAGCTGAGTAGGGCACCTTCCCGAAGACGCCACCGCCACGCTGGGCGGAGACCGAGGACATGTTCACGATGCGCCCGAATCCACGATCGAGCATGTCTGGGAGGAATGCCCGGGTGACGAGATAGGTTCCGGTCGCGTTGACGGCCAGGACCTTGTTCCAGAGAGCCAGCGAAGTCTCGAGGAACGGCACCGGCGAGGTGATCCCGGCGATGTTGGCGAGGGCGCCGACGGGCGGCAGCTGACCATTCTCGACCTGCTCGGCGATCGCCGACTGCGCGGCTGAGACCGAAGCCTCATCGGCGACGTCGACGACCCCGGCGAAGCTGCTGACGCCATAGGCCTCGGAGAGCGTCGCGGCGACCGCAGCCGCCGCATCCCCGTCGAGATCGAGGAGCGCGAGGCTCCATCCTGCGGCCGCATAGGCCTCGGCGACGGCGCGCCCGATGCCCTTCTCGGCGCCCGCCCCGGTGATGACTGCTGTCCGTGTGGTGCTCAAGGTGTTCCCATCTGTCTCCGCCTCGTTGCGGTGTGAACATCGTGCCACGAGATTACCGACAGTACAACTGTCGAACTGTTGACATTGAATCTCGACGCGTCGATACTGAGGTCGCAAGCCCGACCTGGGCCACAATGATGTGAGAGAGGTAGAGATGAGCAACGACGCCATCACCATGAGAGGGCCGGTACTCGGAACTCCGGAAGCAAAGCGAGTCGCAGTGGGATCCGGAGTAGGTGCCGTGATCGAGACCTACGACTTCATCGGCTTCGGCACCGCTGCGGCCTTGTACTTCGGCACCGTCTTCTTCCCAGGCACCGACCCGCTGACAGGAACGCTGTTCTCATTCGCGACGCTTGGCGTCGGGTTCGCGGCACGGCCGATCGGCGGCATCATCGGCGGTCATCTCGGCGACAAGGTGGGGCGAAAGCCAGTGCTGGTCGCATCCCTGATCATCATGGGGCTGGCGACCTTCGTCATCGGTCTGCTGCCCACCTACGCCGCTGTCGGAATCATCGCGCCGATCCTGCTCGTCACGGTCCGCATCGTCCAAGGGCTCGCGTTCGGTGCTGAGTGGGGAGGCGCGATCCTCATGACCTACGAGCATGCTCCGTGGAAATCCAAGGGTTCCTTCACCGGCATCGTGCAGTCCGGGTTCCCCGTCGGCCTCCTCCTGGCGAACCTCGTCTTTCTCGTGAGCGTGCACCTGCCGGGCGATTGGGCGTGGCGGGTGCCCTTCCTGGCCAGCATCGTGCTCGTGGCCGTAGGGCTCATCATCCGCTCGAAGGTTCCCGAGTCGCCGGTCTTCGAGGATGTGAAGACGCAGGGCATCGTCCTGAAGTCCCCTATCCTCACCGTCATCAAGGACGACTGGGGAAACATCCTGCGCGGCATCGGACTCCGAATCGCCGAGACCGCCGGCTACGCGATCTCCATCACGTACCTGATCTCCTACCTCAACACCAACGAGATCACCGAGAGCTGGCAGACCCTCACGGCGCTGTGCATCGCCTCGGGGGTCGGGATCTTCGCAACCTGGGGCTGGGCCAAGCTGAGCGACCGAATCGGACGCCGCCCGCTCTACATCCTCATCTGCGCGCTCGGCATCCTCTGGGGCTTCCTCATGTTCATGGGCGTCAACACCGCCGTGTACCCGATGGTGGTCACTGTCATCGTGCTCTCCTACGCCGTCTTCCAGAACTCGCTGGCAGGGCTCCAGGGTGCGTGGTTCCCGGAGTTGTTCAACGCGAACACGCGAACCTCGGGCGCCTCGCTCGCCTACCAGATCTCTGCGATGGTCTCCGGCTTCACCCCCTTCATCACGACGCTGCTCTACGGCGCGTACGGGTGGGTCGGGCCTGCGGGGCTCTTCTCCCTGTACTCGCTCATCGGTCTCCTTGCGGCGCTCTCGACTCGAGAGACCTGGACGCGGGCCCAGCGCGAGTACGCGGAACGTGAGACCAACTCGATTCAGATTCCTAGCTGAGGCGCTGCGGTGGGCACTCCTCCTCCCGGCTGGGTGCCCGCCTAGACTGAAGGCCACGGGAAGGAGTACCGATGGCCACCACCCCAACGATTCTGGGTCTTCAGCGGACAACTCTGCGGATGCAGGCAATCGATGCACTCCGCCGTGCGATCACGACCGGTGAGCTGGCCCCTGGAACTCATGTCTCAGAGGTCGAGATGGCCGAACGACTGGGCATCAGCAGAGGCACACTCCGTGAGGCAATGCGAACGCTGCAGATCGAAGGGCTTCTCACGGACGGCCCACGTGGTCGGCTCCTGGTGAGGCACATGAGCCCGCCGGAGCTTGAGCACCTGTTCGAAGTCAGGGCCGCGCTCGAGGCGCTCGCGGGAAGAACGCTCTCCGCTCGTTCGGACAGGGGTGGCTTCATCGAACCCTTGCGCGTCCTCGCCCAGAGGATAGCGGCCTCCGACGGTACCAGCATCGAGCAGCGGATGGCCGCCGACCTCGACTTCCACCGCGAGCTCTGTCGGCTCACGGGAAATGACACGCTGCTGCGTGCATGGACAGCTTTGGAGGGCTCGATCCAGTTGTCGATCATGCATTCTGGGACGGATCGGGCTGTTCGCAACATGAACGCAGACCGCCATCTCGAGCTCGTCGCTGCGATCGAGGCGGGTGACCCTGAGGAGACGGCGCGAAAGATTCACGAGCATATGGCTGCTGCCGTTCAAGTCCTCATCTCCTGAACCGGACGTGAGCTCCGGGAAGTCTCCCGGTCCAGTGCAGCCGTTGAGGGCTGAGCTGTGGTCGTCAAAAGCGGCCGGGAGCGACCATAGGTCAGCTCCCGGCCGCTTCCGGGTGTGTCAGTCCTGCGGGGCTAGCTGCGGCGTTCCGCGTCCTGCAGCGTCGCGCCTTCGAACTCGTCCTGCTCGCGGTCGGACGTCGAGGTGGTGGAGCGCTTGATGGTCTCCTCCACTTCCTCGTCGGTCTCGTCCGAGAAGGCGACGTCGCCGCGGGGCGCGTTGTAGAGCTTCTCGTTGAGGATGCCCTCGCGCTTCGCGACGATCATCGGCACGAGTGCCTGCCCTGCGACGTTGGTCGCGGTGCGGCCCATGTCGAGGATCGGGTCGATGGCGAGCAGCAGGCCGACACCCTCGAGCGGGAGGCCGAGTGTCGACAGGGTGAGCGTGAGCATGACCGTGGCACCCGTCGTGCCGGCCGTCGCGGCGGAGCCGACCACGGACACGATGACGATGAGGATGTACTGCATGATCGACAGTTCGATGCCGAAGAACTGGGCGACGAAGATCGCCGAGATGGCCGGGTAGATCGCGGCGCATCCATCCATCTTCGTAGTCGCACCGAACGGCACGGCGAAGGACGCGTACTCGCGGGGCACGCCGAGGTTGCGTTCGGTCACGCGCTGCGTGAGGGGGAGCGTGCCGATGGAGGAGCGGCTCACGAACGCGAGCTGCACTGCCGGCCACACGCCGGAGAAGAAGCGGCCGACGGACAGGCCGTGCGCCTTCACGAGGATCGGGTAGACGACGAACAGCACGAGCGCCAGGCCGATGTAGATGGCGATCGCGAACCAGGCGAGGCTCGTGAGCTTCTCCCAGCCGTAGTTGACGACGGCGCTCGCGATGAGGCCCAGCGTGCCCAGTGGGGCGATGCGGATGATCCACCACAGCACCTTCTGGATGACTGCGAGGGCGGACGCCGTGAACTCGAGGAACGGCTCGGCGCGCTTGCCGAGACGGAGTGCCGCGATGCCGATGACGACGGCGATGACGATGACCTGCAGCACGTTGAACGCGATCGTCGAGTTCACGTCGCCGGTGTCTGCGTCCACGCGCGAGCGCACGCCCATGCCGAGGAAGTTCTGCGGGACGAGTCCCGTGAGGAAGTTCCACCAGGTGCCCACCGAGGAGGGTTCGCCGGTCTCGAGCTGCGACTGGTCGACGCGGCTTCCCGGCTGGATGGTCACGCCGAGCACGATGCCGATCGTCACCGCGATGAGCGCGGTGATGCCGAACCACAGGAGCGTCTGGCCCGCGAGCCTGGCCGCGTTCGTCACGAGGCGCAGCTGCGCGATGCTCGAGATGACGGCGGTGAGGATGAGCGGAACGACGGCGGCGGTCAGGATGGTGACGTACGAGCTGCCGATGGTGGCGAGCGTCGCGGCGAGCCCGTTGGGGTTGCCTTCCGCGTCGTCGCCCAGGTTGCGGGCGACCAGTCCGAGCACGACGCCCAGGACGAGGGCCGCAAGGATCTGGAATCCGAACGACGTGAGGAGCTTGCGCGCGCGGCTCTTGGGGCGCGGCGTCACCTCAGCTTCGGATGCTCCGGCTGTTGTGGGGGTGTTGGCCGACATGGAAGATCTCCCGATGCGATTTCTCATTTCGCGGGATATTCCGCGAACTGAGTGAGGCTACGCCTGACGTGGGGGAGTGTCACGGGTGTGACGGTTCATGACACGCAACAAATGGTGTGCTCCGGGACGTCACGAACCGTCAGGGCGGGAATGGAACGGCGAGACCAGAGCTGAGGCTCGTCTCACCAAAAGTAATTAAACGATTGAGCGAAATCGCAAGCAAGGAGGCGTACCCTCACCTCGTCGTCACCATCCCCCTTGCACGAGAAGTTGGAGCATCATGGCTGAGTCAGCACGTCGACGGTGGGTTGGACTGGTCTTCATCAGCGTCGCGGTGGCGCTCATCATCGTCGACTCGACGATCGTGAACGTCGCTGTCCCGTCGATCGTCACCGAGCTCGGCATCACGTCGACCGAGGTGCAGTGGGTGCAGGAGGCGTACACGCTCGTCTTCGCGTCGCTCCTGCTCCTCTTCGGGAGTCTCGCCGACCGCGTCGGCCGCCGCCGGCTGATGCTCATCGGCGTCGTGATCTTCGCCGTCGCCTCAGTGGCAGCCGCACTCGCTCCGACGGGTGGGCTGCTCATCCTCGCCCGCCTCGTCCAGGGTGTCGGCGGGGCGATGATCCTCCCGACGACCCTCTCGCTCATCAACGCGACCTTCCGGGGTCGAGAGCGAGGCATCGCGTTCGCCGTCTGGGGCTCGACGATCGGCGGCATGGCCGCGGTCGGTCCGCTGCTCGGCGGCTGGCTCACGACGGAGTTCTCGTGGCGCTGGGCGTTCGGCATCAACGTGCCGCTCGGCATCATCATCGTCATCGGCGTGCTCCTCTTCGTCAACGAGTCGAGAGAGCCCGCGCAGCAGCGACTCGACCTCGTCGGTGCGGTGCTCTCCGTGGTCACCTTCGGGGCCCTCGTCTTCGGCCTCATCGAAGGCCGCACCTATGGGTGGTGGGCCGTCAACGAGACGTTCGCGATCGGCTCGTTCGAGTGGCCCCTCCCCATCTCGCCCGTGCCCGTCGCGTTCGGCGTCGCGGCGCTGGCCCTCGTCACGTTCATCGTCCGCGGCGTTCGGCGGTCTCGACGGGGCGAGTCGTCGCTGCTCGAGTTCTCGCTGTTCCGCATCTCGTCGTTCCGCAACGGCAACATCGCGGCGATGGTGGTTGCGCTCGGCGAGTTCGGCATCATCCTGTCGCTGCCGCTGTGGTTGCAGTTCGTGCTCGGCTTCGACGCCCTGCAGACCGGGTTCGTGCTGCTGGCGCTCGCCGCGGGTTCGTTCGTCGCGAGCGGATTCGCGGGTGCGAGCAGCGGGAAGGTCAACGCGGTCACGATCGTGCGCGTCGGCATCCTCGCGGAGATCGTCGGCATCGCGTGGGCGGGGTTCATCATCGCTCCGGATGCGCAGTGGGGGTGGCTCATCCCCGCTTTGTTCGTCTACGGCTTCGGGGTCGGCCTGGCCACCGCGCAGCTCACGGGAGTCGTGCTGCAGGATGTTCCGGTCGAGCTCTCGGGTCAGGGGTCCGGGACGCAGTCGACGTCCAGGCAGGTGGGGTCGGCGCTTGGCGTCGCCATCCTCGGAACGATCCTCTTCACGATCACCGGCGCATCCCTCGGTGCCTCGCTCGACGACGCCCAAGTGCCCGCCGAACAGCGAGACCAGGTGGTCTCGGCGGTGGTCGACTCGGCAGGCGGCGCCATCGCCGGCCTCGGCGAAAACCCCGCGACGGCCGATTTCGCGGACGACGCGAAGGCGGCGCTCTCCGATGGCACCCGGGCGTCGGCGTTCACGGCCGCCGCGTTCCTCGCGCTCGGCCTCGCCGCGACGCTTCGCCTCGGCTCCGGGAAGCGCGAGGAGGAGGCGGCCGCAGAGGCTACTCCGACGTCACGTAACTGAGGTCGTGGATGCGCCTCCCGGCCTTCGCTGCCTTCCGTTCGAAGACGGTGAGCGTTCGACCGTCGAACCGAGGCGCCCAGTCGCCCGGATGCTCGCTCGTGAACTCGGGAGCCGCATCCAGCACCTCGCGCATCTGGAACGCGTAGTCCTCCCAGTCTGTGGCGAGCCGCATGCGGCCGCCTGGGCGCAGGGCGTTCGCGGCGACAGCGCCGAAGCCCTCGCGCACGAGCCGCCGCTTCGTGTGCTTCGCCTTGTGCCAGGGGTCGGGGAAGAAGATCCACAGTTCCTCGATGCTGCCGGCGGGGAGCATGTGCTCGAGCACCTCGACGGCGTTCGCCTCGACGAGGCGCACGTTCGACAGGCCGGCGTCCTCGATGCGGCGCAGCGTGCGGGCGAGGCCGGCGACGAAGACCTCGACGGCGAGGAAGTTCCATTCCGGATGCTCGGCGGCCGCCGCGACCACGGCCTCACCCGTGCCGGATCCGACCTCGACGACGAGCGGCGCGTCCCTGCCGAACAGCTCGGCCGGGTCGACCCGGAACGAGGGGCTCACGGAGAAGTCGAGCTCGGCGCGTTCGACGTCGACGAGGTACTTCGGGCCGAGCGTGTTCCACGAGTTCAGCTGCCCCTCGGTGAGGCGGCCGCTGCGCCGCGAGAACGAGAAGATCGGACGATGCGAGGGGTGCTGCTCCGGCTGGGCGGTTTCTGCGTCTGACACCCGACAAACCTAGGCGATGCTTGGCGCGGTCGGGCAAACCAGCAGCTGGCAGGCAAGAGTGTTCGAGAAAGTGCCCCGGATGAGGGATGCTGGACGTCGTAAGCCGTCACCCCCGGTCGGAGGCCAGAATGCCGTATCGAAGCAAAGAAGTACTCGAGTCATGGGCTCGGGAGTTCGAGAGCCTCGGCTATGCCGAGCCGGGGGTCGTCAAGGTCATCGTGCAGGACGGCGACGAAGGCCATGACACGGGGCTCGTGCGAGTGCAGCTGACGGACGTTCCCACCGAGCTCTACCTACAACCTGGTACCCGCGAGAGCCCGAAGTGGTCGGTGACGATGGAGCCCCGCGAGCATACGCTGAACCTCTCAGCGGCGAGCGTGCATTCCCTTGCGCAGGAGCTGGCCGTCATCTCAGCGCTGTGCACCTTCCTGCAGGCGAAGTCGATCGTGCTGCTCGCCGAGCTCCACTCGCCCGCAGAGGCGCAACCGGCGAACGGCGACGCCCGCCCCTAACCTGCCTGAGTGGACCCGGGCCCTTCGAGCTCCTGTGTCGTGACGCTCACCGCGTGCGTCAACAGCTCGGCGAGTCTCTGCAGCGTTGCAGGGTCCGCCTCGGCGGAGAGTGCCGCTTCGAGGCTCCGGTCGAATTCGTTGAGGCGGTTCCACGGACTCGACGAGAGGTCGACAGTGACCGTGAGGAGACTCGCGCGCCGATCGCTGGGGTCGGTATCGCGATGGATGGTGCCGCGTTCGATGAGCCGGTCGCAGAGGGTCGAGACACCGGCGGAGGTGAGACCCAGGTATGCGCGGAGGGCGCTGGGCCTGGAGCCGGGGTTCTGGGCCAAGAACGCGAGGGCTCGCGCATCCATCTCGCCGATGCCGAGCGAACGCCTCGCTTCATGCTGCGACGCCTGCCTCGCTTCCGCAAAGGCGGTGAGGGCAGCGCTCAATGCGGGTGCGCGGGGCGGGCCGTCGGCGGAGGGAGCATTCGTCACTGCGGCGCTCCCCTCGATCTCGGTTGTGCCGCCCAGAGTACACGCCGGGCTTCGGCGCCTCAGGCGTGTTCAGTCGCATCCCATTCGAGGGCGAGCAACGCGAGCTGCACGCGGTTGGTGACGTGCAGCTTCGAGAAGAGGCTCGCCAGGTGGGTCTTCACCGTCGCCTGACTGACGAACAGGGCCGAGGCGATCTCGGCGTTGGTCATGCCCTGCGCGACGTATCGCGCGATCTCCCGCTCGCGACTCGTGACCCCGGCCAGCGCACCGTCATCGCGAGTCGCGCCCGGCTCGCGCTGTCGCTTGCCGCTGCCCTCGAGGGGGCGAGCTTCGCCGTTGCTTCCGGTGGCGGCGGCGCGAACGAGCCGGTCGAGGGCGCTCGGCGAGAAGACGGATCTGCCCTGTGCCGCGTCGAGCACCGCCCCGACGATGTCCTCCGGTGGGGCGTCCTTGAGGAGGAAGGAGACGGCGCCGGCCCGGAGCGCGTCCAGCAGGAACTCCTCCGTGTCGAACGCGGTGAGCATCACGACCTTCGCGCGGGACCCGGTGTCGGTGAGCTGCTGCACTGCATCGATGCCGGTGAGGCCGGGCATGCGAACGTCCATGAGGATGACGTCGGGGTCGTGGCGGGCGGCGAGGGTGAGCGCCTCGTCGCCGTTGACGCCTTCTCCGACGACGCGAATGCGTTCCGCGCCGTCGATGAGGAGCCTGAGGCCCATTCGAATCCCCACCTCGTCGTCGATGATGAGCACGCTGATGCTGTCCTGCCCGCGAGTTACCAAGGGAGCGTCACCTCCACCACGAAGTCGCCGCTCTCGGCAGCACCTGCCTCGAAGGTGCCTCCGACCAGGTGGATGCGCTCCCGGGCGCCCAGGAGGCCGTAGCCGGTGCCGAGGGCCGGCGCTGCCGGTGGCTGGAAGGAGTTCGAGACGGTGACGCTGAGGTGAGTGTCACCGCCCTTGAGCACGACGTTCACCTCCGCTTCGGGAGCGTGCTTTCCAGCGTTGACGAGGAGCTCCGAGAGGGTGCGGTGCAGGGCGCGGATGCGCTCTGCGGAGAGCCGCGAGAGGTCACCCGGTCCGATGTCGAGCCAGGTCACCGACGGGGGATTCTGGTGGGGCGCCCCTTCGGAGAGGAGCGACTCGAGTGCTCGCAGGTCGGGGAGGGGCGCATCGCCTCGACCGGCCCCGTCAGACTCGCGCATGCCCGTGAGCACTTCGCGGAGACGGGTGTTGGCCCGGGCCGCCGACTCCCGCACCGTGGCGGCCGTCTCCCGCACGATCTCCGGTGACAGGTCGCTGCGGTACGCGAGCGCTCCCGCTTGCGTGGCGACGACGGCCAGGTCGTGCGAGATCGAATCGTGCATGTCGCGCGCGATGGCAGCCCGCTCCTCGGCCCGTGCGCGCTCGAGGTCGGAGACCCGGCTCTGTGCGAGCGCGGCTCGCTCGCGTTCGGCCGACGCGGCCTGCGCGCGCAACGACGTGATGAGTGCGGCGCGAGTGCCGCGGGATCGCCCGAAGAGCAGCGCGATGATCGTCGACAGTGCGATGAGGATGATGTAGAAGAGGGGCGCCTCTATGGGGGCGCGGCCGGTGACACTGGACTGGAACCAGTCCCACAGGACCCCGCCACCGACGACGAGGGCCACGACCAGTGCATCCAACGGCAGTGAACGGCGCGCGCCGAGCCGCATCACGGCGATCAGCCATGCCCCGACGGCCAGGGAGCTGGTCATGCCGATGACGACGATCCACAGGTTTCCTGCGCGGGACCCCCGGACCGGGCCGACGGCGATGCACGCCACGAGACCGCCGACCAGGTTCACGATGAGGAACGCGATGAACCCACCGGACTCCGTGTCTGTCGCGGGGTCCTCCACCTGCACGGCCAGCGTCAGGATGAAGAGCAGGGCTCCGGCGAGCAGCGCCCCGAGCGAGATCGCGACGGCCCGCATCCACGGACGCCAGCGAGGGTTGTCGACCGGCAGCCCCGCCGACCGGAGGTCGCGCTCGGTCAGCCTGCCGCCGTGCTGCGCTCCGTCGAGGGCCAGCTCGTCCACAAGGTGCGGGGCCTTCGGGAGAGGAGCGGTCATGCGCTGAGTCTAGGAACACGCACCGACATTCGGATCGGCCGTTCGGTTGAACTCGGCTAGAAGCAGAAGTCCATGTTGGAGAGCGAGATCCACTGCTGGCTGCCGGAACCGGAAACCGGATTCGTGGCCGCGTTCGAGTACTCGAGCGTGAACGAAGTGACATCCG
This sequence comes from Pseudoclavibacter sp. JAI123, assembly GCF_013409665.1. NCBI lineage: Bacteria > Bacillati > Actinomycetota > Actinomycetes > Micrococcales > Microbacteriaceae > Pseudoclavibacter > Pseudoclavibacter sp. JAI123. The sequence continues at coordinate 315,080 of NZ_JACCCM010000001.1, forward strand.
CGCTTGCGCTGCTCAGCGTGACTTCAACGGTGCTGGTCTGTTCCGCCGTCCAGTTCGCATTGCGAGTCCAGGGGGATGCGGGGGTGCCGATGCCCGCAATGCCGGTTGACGTGGACAAGACTCTGATGCTGCGGTTTGGGAACCCCGACGCGCCGAGAGCGTCGGAGTAACTTGAAGTCGCGCTGGCGCGTCCGAAGTCGTAGACGAGGAACTTCACCTCTCTGAGAGGTCTCACCGATGTGATCGTGAGGCGCTGCCTGGCCTGAATGTTCGCGGCACTGGACTGCTGCCAGAAGCGCAGGGCCCCAACTGGGCCGGCACCGGTGTTGCCCACAGTGAGCGGGCTGAAGTTCCCGTTCGCCGCAGTCGCGTTCTGAGGTGCGCCGGCAACAGTGAGCCTCGTCACCGTGATCGTCGACGAGCTGTTGCTCGAGGTCGACGCAGTGCCGGTTCGCACGTCGCCGGCCCTAGTCGTGCCGGTCCACGTCATCTGTCCACACCTGCCTGGCGATGCTGAGACCATCGGCGTCGCCACCGCTGTGGCGAGGACGGGGGCCGTCCACGCGGCGGTCGTGAGCAGGTTCCGTCGTGTTGGGCGGGGGGAATCGTTCGTCATGCAGACCTCACCGGCATTGCGCCTGATCGGGGGGAGGAGGAGCGGTTCTCGCCGACCAGCCTACAGAAACCGAATTTTCGGCTAGCCCCGACTGCTGCCTCGACCGCTTCTTGACCGCGTAGCGGTCGCGCCGCTCAGGTTCCGCAGAAGGTGACGTAGTCGCCGAAGTCCTGCGGTGCTCCGGTCGCGGCGCGGTCGAGGCCGGGCCGTTCGTCGAACGGGGCGGTCACGGCTGCGAGCAGACGCCTCGTCGGCTCGAGCTCGTCGTCAAGAGCCGCCTCGAGTGCTTCCTCGACGAGGTGGTTGCGCGGGATGTAGACGGGGTTGGCGGCATCCATTGCGCTCGCGTTCGGGGAGAGCGCGAGCCAGGCCTGCGCCCAGGTGCGGAACGCGGGACCCGCCTCCCCGAAGATGTCGAGCGCTGGGGTGCGGTTGCCGCGAGCGTAGGCACCCAGCGCCCGGAAGGTGGAGGCGTAGTCGGCGCCGCTGCGCTGCATGAGGGTCAGAAGCTCGCCGAGCAGGCGCTCGAACGTGTCGGGGGCGACGTCACGGGGAAGCCCGAGCTTGCTTCGCATGCCAGAGACCCACGCTTCCTGGTAGACCGGCCCGAACCCGGAGACCGCCTGCTCGGCCAGGGCGACGGCCGCGTCTTCGTCGTCCGCGAAGAGTGGGAGGAGCGTCTCCGCGAACCGCGCGAGGTTCCACCCCGCTGCATGTGGCTGGTTGCGGAACGAGTAGCGGCCCTGGATGTCGATGGAGCTGAAGACGGCGTCCGGGTCGAACGCATCAAGGAACGCGCACGGTCCGTAGTCGATGGTCTCGCCCGAGATCGTCATGTTGTCGGTGTTCATGACCCCGTGCACGAAGCCGACGAGCATCCACTGCGCAATGAGCTTCGCCTGGGCGGACACGACCCGCTCGAAGAAGGCGAGGTACGGATTCGCCGCCTCCGCGGCAGACGGGAAGTGGCGGGCGATGGCGTGGTCCGCGAGACGCCGCAGCAGTTCGAGGTCGCCGGTGGCTCGGGCGAACTGGAACGAGCCGACGCGCAGGTGGCTGCTCGCGACTCTGGTGAGGACCGCGCCCGGGAGCACGTCGTCGCGCTGCACCTGGCGACCCGTCAGGGTCACGCTCAACGATCGTGTGGTGGGAATGCCGAGGGCGTGCATGGCCTCGCTGACGATGAACTCCCGCAGCATGGGGCCGAGGACCGCGCGCCCGTCACCACCGCGGGCGAATGCGGTGCGGCCCGAACCTTTGAGGTGGATGTCCCGCAGTCGTCCGCGCGTATCGGTCACCTCTCCCAGCAAGAGGGCGCGACCGTCGCCCAGGCGCGGCGAGTACTGCCCGAACTGATGCCCCGCGTATGCCTGCGCGACGGGGGTCGCGCCTTCAGGGACGGATGCGCCCAGCAGGACAGAGACGCCGTCGCTCGACCGCAGGAACTCGGCGTCGAAGCTGAGCTCGGCGGCGAGCGCCTCGTTCAGCAGCACGAGGTGCGGGGCGGGTGCGGGCTCGGCCTCCCACGGCGCTGACAGCTCGGGCAGCTCCCGAGCGAAGCGGTTTCCGAACGTGACACCTGCATGCGTGGTCGCAGTCATGCGGGTCAGGCTAAGCGCGCTGGCGGGAAGTCCAGTGAGAACTTCGAAGCACGCCCAGTCTCTCGGGCGTTTCCCGTTTCACATCTTGTTCACTCCTGACGCTCGTAGTCTGACGGCATCTGCCTGGACCCCGCAGAACGCAGCATCGCAATCCGCTCAGGAATGCGCCTGCACGCTGAAGCGAGGATCGAGATGCACCCTGCTAGCGCACGCCGACACGACCGCGCCGAGAGTCACGGCAGATGAATGCCTGGGACGACACTGGCACCGAGATGCTCGTGGTCATGAACCAGCACCGACAGCATTCGCTCTGGCCTGATTTCGCCGACATCCCTGCGGGCTGGGTGTCCGTCTTCGGCCCCGCGACGGCTCAGGAATGCCGCGTCTACCTCGCCGCAGAGCGGCCTGAGCGCGACCTCGAAGCTTGACGGGCGACTACTGAACGTCCTCGAACTCGAAGATTCCGGCAGGCGCCGTCGCGAGGAGCTCCTGCCGGTAGGAGTCGGAGAGAGCCGCAGCATCGATGCCCAGGATGAGGCGATTCAGCTCCACATCCATGCGCACGGACACCAGGCCGTCGTCGTTGCCCTTCCAGAGGGACGTCACCGCCAGAGCGGCCTTGCAGAGCGTGGCGTACGAGAAGTCCACCAGCTTCGGAGCGAACGACGCTCCTTCCGCTTCGATGCCGGCCGCCGCGGCGTCGACTTCCGGTGACGCGTCTCGCAGCGCCTGCCAGATCGCAGCTGGGTCTGCCGCAGCTGAGCCGACCACGGACACGCTGACCGCGCCCCTCGGGCCGGGACCGGCCGCGACGTCGACGTTGTCGAACCCGCCGACCTCGTTGGGGAGCAGGAACAGCAGCTCCTGCTCGTGCGCGGCGATGCGGGTGTACAGGTCTGACGACGTCTTCCCCGCGGGCAGATCGATCCACTTCGCCTGCTGCGTGAGGCACTGCGTCATCTGCACGGGCACGGGCTGATGCGTCATCTCCTCGATGGGGATGCCATCGAGCGCGTCCTGCGAGGGAAGTTCGTCGGCCACCGACCCGCCCGCGCTCGCGGCGGGTGCCACGCTGGCAGCGGGCTGCGCGACGACCGCCGATTCGGATGGGGCGCATCCGACCAGCAGCAGGAGGGCGCCGCAGAGCATCGACGCAGGGGCGAGGCGACGGGAGAGCATGCACCGACCCTATGGATGGGACGGCCCGCATCCGGTCACGGAACGATCTCGACGCTCGTCTCGTGCATCACGATTCGGAGTCGGCACGTGGCGTCGGAGGTGCGTCGGCGGTTAGATTCGGAGCACCGCGCCCGCCCGCCGACTGGGGAGACCACCGTGATCCTGACGTTCCAGTTCCAGCCCGTCGAAGACCTGGGGGCGGCCGTCCAGCACTACCTCGACCTGGGTTGGGAAGAGGCGTGGCGCGAAGGCGAGCACACCGTGTCGATGCAGATGCCGGAGCTCGAGATCGAGCTGATGCTCGACGACGAGCCCGGCTGGGGGCCCGCCGGCCCCATGTACTTCGTCGACGACGTGGATGCGTGGCGAGCGGAGCATGCGAACGTCACGACGGGCGAGCCCCGCGACATCCCGGGCGGCAGAGTCGTCGAGGTGACGGCCCCCGGCCACACCTACTACGTGTTCTCCGTGGAGGAGATCGAAGGGTAGCGGCGCAACGAGGGGTGACCAGGACATCTGGCCACCCCTCGTGCAAGGAGGGTTAACCCGCGACCTTGGTCCGCATGGCCGAGCGGAAGTCGGGGAACGCTGGCTCGACGAGGTCGATGCCTCGGGACGCCGACATCCGGTACGCGAGCACCTGGTAGGGGAGAATCAGCAGAAGCGGCGAGAGCTCTTCCGCGGTCTGCTCGTCGAGAGCCAGTTCCCGCTCCCTGCCCGTGCTGGTCCCCGATGTCACGATGTGGACGTGGTCGCAGTGACCTGATGCGAAGTCCGCGAACTGTCGCAGCCGCTCAGCTGAGGCGGTGCCGGGCACCTCGGTGAGGAAGAGGGTGTACTCGGGGCGCAGCTCGAACAGCGGCCCGTGCATGTACGCCTCGAGCTCCATCCCCTGGACGGGGACGCGAACTGTCTCGATGATCTTCGTCTCGGCTTCCACGGCGGTGCCGACATTGGGTCCGAAGCCGAGCACGGAGATTCGGGTCGCCGCTTCGAGTTCCTTCCGGTGCTCTTCGTAGTACCGCTCCGCGTGCTGGATGACGCCACCCATGGAGGCCACCGCCGCGGCGATTCCGGGCCGCGCGAGCTCGGCGGGGATCTCACGCCGTCCGTGCTCCGCGAGTCGAACCGACAGGAGCAGCAGGCTCAGGACGGTGGCCGTGACGCCCTTCGTCGAGTAGCGGACGGCCTCGTCACCGCAGCCGATGTCCAGACGGCAGTCGCCGAGGGCAGCGAGTGGACTCCGTGTGTCGGCGGTCACGATGAGGATGGGAGCCGCGACGCGGTCCCGCGCGGCCTTCACCGCGTCGATCGTCGATGAGCTGGTCCCGCGCTGGGAGACCGCGATGACCAGGTCGAAGTCGTTGTCCAGGCTCTCGTACTCCGAGTACGTGAACGGTTCGACGACCTTGGTCACGATGCCGCCGACCACCTCGAGGTGGCGCTCGGCGGCGTGCACGGCGTTGAGGGATGACCCCGTCGCGAGGACGAGGACGCGGTTCACCTGGCGGTCTTCGATGAGGCGGTCGAACTCCGAGAAGCTGGTGGCCTCGTCGGCGAGGATCTGCTCGCAGACGCGGGGTTGTTCGTTGATGCAGTCCAGCATCGTCGTCATGATGTGATTCCTTCGAGTTCGTGGGTCGATCAGTCAGTGGGTGGTCACGGTGCGGTGCCGAGCACGCCGGTCAGCGCGCCGAGGAGCCCGACGGCGAAGATGGCGAGCAGGACCCAGGTCGTCTTCCATCCCTTGCCGAGAAGCCAGTACACGAGCCAGAAGGCGCCGAGACCGAGGATGCCCGGCATGATGCCGTCGAGCACGTCCGTCTGGATGGAGCTGACTCCCTCGCCGACCTCGAACTGCAGCGGTACGTACACGGAGACCATGGAGGCCGTGAGCCCGCCGATGACCATGAGACCCACGATGCCGGCCCCGTAGGTGAGGCTCGACATGGCGTCGCTGCCGGAGATGCGCTGCAGCAGCTTGGTGCCGAACTTGTATCCGGATCGCAGGTACAGGTAGGACAGCAGTTGCACGGGCAGGTTGAAGCCGAGGAGGAAGATGATCGGCCCGAGGATGTTCCCCGCCATCGCCAGCGACACCCCTATGCCGGTGACGAGGAGCCGGATGGTGCCCCAGTAGAGCGAGTCGCCGATGCCCGCGAGAGGACCCATGAGGGCGGCCTTGACGCTGTTCGCGGTGGATGGTGCGAGGCTCGGGTCCTGACTGAGCTGCTCCTCGACGGCGGTGGAGACGCCGACGATCGCACCGGCGACGTATGGGGTGGTGTTGAAGAACTCAAGGTGCTTCTTGAGCGCCGCGGCCTGGTCTGACTCCTTCTCGTAGAGCGCCCGGACGGCGGGGATCATGGAGTAGGCGAACCCGAGGCCCTGCTGGCGCTCGTAGTTGAATGACGCCTCGATGCTCAGAGCCCTCAGGTACATGCGGTTCAGGACCGCGGTGGTGATTCTGCCGGTCTGCGTCGTCGGTGCTTCAGGGCTGACCTCGTCGAGGTGCGTGCCTGGTGCTGTTGTGTCAGAAGTCATCGTCTGCTGCTCCGTTCATGGCGAGTGCTGGCTGCTGCGCGCTGGTGCGGCGGCGTTCTGCGTCCACGAGGACCCAGGCGATCATGGCCGCGCCGGCGGCGAGGCCGACGATCGGGATACCTCCGTACGTGACGAGCAGGAAGCCGATGAAGAAGAAGGGCATGACCCTCTTGTTGATGAGCATCCGGCCGAGGAGCGCGAAGCCGAGGGCGGGGAGGATGCCCGTCGCCACCTGCAGTCCGACCGTCACTGGTTCTGGGATGGCGGCGACGAGCGCACCGATGGCGTCGCTGCCCACTGCGTAGGAGACGCCGACCACGCACGCGAGCCAGAAGATCCAGAGGAACCCGGAGAGGATGTGCATGGCGCTGACGCCGCGGATCGAGCCTCGCTCGACGTAGGTGTCCGCTCGGTGGAGCAGCGCGGGGGCCACGAAGACGAAGTGGAGGTTCTTCACGATGAGACCGAGAGCGGCGATAGGGAAGGCGAGCACGAGCGCCGTCTCCGGTCCGGCTCCGGCGTTGATCGCGAGAGCTGTCGCCAGCATGCCGCCGGTGAGGATCTCAGGCGGCATAGCGCCGCCGACGGTGAAGAGGCCGATGAACGCGAGTTCGAGGGTCGCTCCGATGGCCATCCCGGTGACGGGGTCGCCGAGGATGAACCCCACGACGGTTCCGGTGACGATGGGGCGGATGGCGAGGTTGCGGCCGAGGAAGAGGTCGATGAGCCCGAGCGCCAGCGCGGCGATGAAGAGCGTGAGCGCGGTCATCATGCGGGTGCGCTCCCACTGCCGCTGAGCGGAACCTTCCGGTCTGTGGCGACGGCGCGCGCTTCGACCTCGACGCCGCGGGAGGCCAGCCTGATCAGGCTGGCGGTCTCGTCTTCGGTCAGATTGACGGTGTTGGTGAGGGGAGTGGTCCCCTCGAGTCGCTTCGTGCCGCCGAGGTTGATGTGCTGCACGGTCGGGCAGCCGTCGGCGAGGCGGATGGCGTCTGCGACGTTGTCGGTCAGGATCAGCAGGCGGTAGCTGTCCGTCTTGCCTGAGTTGATCGCCTCGATCGAGTCGGCGACCGTCTTGATGACGAGCTTCACGTCGGCGGGCTTCGCGAGCTTCAGCGTGCTCTTGCGCAGCTCGTCGGAGGGGACGTCGTCGTTGGCGATGAGGATGGCGGTCGGGTCCAGGGTGCGCACCCACGACATGACCACTTGGCCGTGGATGAGCCGGTGGTCGACTCGGAGCAGTTGGATCATCAGAAGTCGTCTTCCTGGTCGGTGTGGGGGTGGGGCAGCACGCTCACGGTGGCGCGGATGCGGTCGATCAGCGCCGGGTCTATGGAGGCGCTTGTGGTGATGGGCTGCGTCGTGAGCAACTCGAGCACGAGTGAGAGCGTCATGCCGGTGATCTGGTGCACCCGGGGGTCCTGCTGGTACTCGAGGAGCGTGTTGCTGACACTGCCGCCGACGAGGTCGCTGACGAGGATGAGCGTGCCGGTGCTGCCCACCTCGCTGAGGAGGGCCTCGACGTGGCGTCGGACGGCGTCCACGTCACCGCTGTATGGCGGGAACGCGCGGAGGTCGTCTCGCTCCCCGAGGATGAGCGATGCGGCGCTTCGCATGCCTGCGGCGATGTCGCCGTGGCCGGCGAGGGCTACGAGCTGTTTCGTCATGCATTGGTCCTTTCCGTATGCATGATTGGTCTTTCTTGGTCGGTCAAACTGCCTCGGAGTTTAGGCAGGAGCGGACTCGTCACGGAATGGCTTGACACACTTCGTGCCAATTGGATTGCTTTGGTCTGTAGTGTGCTCGTATGGAGCACATCGAGCGTGCAGAACAGCTAGGGCCCCCGGCGGGGTCGTCCACGTCCCTGCTCACGCAGACCGTCGCGGGGCGTCTCCTGGAGTACATCCGGTCGCAGGAGGTAGGACCCTCTGGGCGGTTGCCTCCGGAGCGGGTGCTCAGCGAGCACTTCGAGGTGAGCCGGTCGACGCTTCGCAAAGCCCTGAATCTGCTCGCAGTGCAGGGCGATGTCGCACCCGCCCCGCAGTCGGGCTGGTTCATCACGAACGTGCCGTACGGTCCGCCCCCGCGTCAGCTGCTCAGCTTCACGGAGATGGCCAGGCGCCGCGGCCTCGCGGTGCAGACCCAGGTCACGCATCAGCTGACGCGCTTCGCGAGCCACGAAGAGCGTCAGCGCCTGCAGCCGCGCGATTCCGACCGTGTCTTGGAGCTCGAGCGGATTCGTCTCCTCGAGGGGGAGCCGATCTGCGTGGAACGATCGGTCATAGCGCTGTGGCTGACACCCGGGCTCGATGGCGAGTCCTTCGTCGATCGCTCTCTCTACGAGCTGATGAGCAGCCATGGTGCGACACCGTCACGCAGCGACTTCATCGTCTCGGCCGCGCTCGCGGGGAGCATCTCTTCTGCGCTCGGCATCGACGCCAGCGATCCGGTTCTCGTCGGCGAGGAGCTGAGCTACAACCAGCATGGAGCGCCCTTGCATCTGAGCACTTCGAACTACCGAGCCAGCGCATACCGGTTCCAGGCGACGCTGACGGCTGCGAGGGGCGGCTCCCGGGGGATGCATCTGCCAGTCTGATCTGCACGTAGTGGGGCGCGCCGACCTGACCTTGTGCAGTCGGCTCCTGCGGTTCAGGCCGCTCAAGACTTCTCGCGTTCGCGCCGTTCGTGGCCTGCACCATAATCGGACGGTGATCATCGGGTCAGGGACGCTAGTGAACGTCGCGCTCATCCTCGTCGGCGGCGTGCTCGGCATCCTCCTCGGCGACCGCCTGAAGGAGCGCACGAAGACGACGGTGACCGCGGTGCTCGGCCTGTTCGTCATCGTCCTCGGGGGCATGAGCGTCGCCGATATGGGCTCTGCAGCGCTCGCGGATGCGGCCGGCCCGTTCGCGATGATCATCATCCTGCTGTCGCTTGTGTTCGGCGCTCTGCTCGGGTCGTGGTTGCGCATCGAGGATCGCCTCGAGGGGCTGGCGGTCTGGGTGCGCGGTCGACTGAAGTCCGAATCCGATGGCGACGGCCGCTTCGTCGACGGCATGGTGACCGCCACGCTCCTCTTCTGTGTCGGCCCGCTTGCCATCCTCGGCCCCATCTCCGACGGCCTTGGGCTCGGCGCCGACCAGCTCTACGTCAAGGCGGTGCTCGACGGCTTCGCGGCGATGGCCTTCGCCTCGACCTTCGGCAAGGGGGTGCTGTTCGCCGCGGTCCCGGTCGGGATCATCCAGGGCGCCTTCACACTCGTCGGATTCCTGGCGGGCGATGTCTTCAGCGATGCCCAGATCGACGGGCTCTCGGCCGTCGGCGGGCTCATCCTGATCGCCCTCGGGGTGCGACTCGTCCCGCTCAGGGCCATCCCGGTCGGCGACCTGCTGCCGGCGCTCATCATCGCGCCGGTGGCGCTCGCGTTCCTGTCCTAGCGGCAGGTCAGCGTTCGCGAGTCGCCTCACACGGTCGAGTGCGGTCCGCGAGTTGCCTCAAGCGGTCGTTCTGGCCGGCTCTTCGCGACCGTTTCCGCCGACTCGCGAATGGGAAGCGCGCGGAGCGGGGCGAGAAGGCGTGGGGCAGTGGAGCGGCGGCGCTCAGCAGCGGCGCTCAGCCACGGCGACGGAAGCTCGCGGCGCCCGGGACGCTGTCGGCCTCGGCGGGCAGGGTGCCGCGCGCGAAGTCGCCCCAGACGGCACGCATCCGCCTGCCAACACGGTTGATCTCAGTCCAGCTGGCGCCTCGCACGAGCGGAGCACGACTCCATGTCCGCTCGCCGCCGAAGAGCAGCGGCAGGTCGATCATGTGGCACGCGCCCCACACGTTGTGCGGCGCCTTCCAGCTCACGACGTAGGTGGATGCGCGCCCTCCGGCCCGCACGTGCCGCCTCGCGAACCGGGCCGCATCGCGCCGGTAGACGAGCCACGTGAGCGCGCTCACGACCACCCTCGTCAACGGCTTGCCGACGACCGGCAGCTCGCTGAGCCGCTTGGTCGCGGGGATGCGCGGCACGAACAGCAGCGCTTCCTCCGACGTGTACCCGATGAGCAGATCGATCGCGGGGGCGTTCGCATCGCGACCCGCGAGCACGCCTGCAGTGTCCGGCAGCGGATCCGAGCCGTGCTGCGGACTGAACGACATCGCACCCTGCAGGCCGTACTCGGCGGATGCGCGCAGCGCTGCGGCCTGCGCGCGCACCACCGCCGCCACGGGGCTCTCGGCAGTGAGTTCGGTGGTCGCCTCGAGCATCCTGCCCTGCATCTCCTCGCGGCCACCCTCGACGTTGAGCGGTGCGCTCTGGATGATCGCCCGCCGGAACAGACTCGGAGCCTCCGGCAGTGCCATCAGCTGCGCGATCGCGTGCGCGCCAGCGGACTGCCCATACGCCGTGACCTGACCGGGGTCGCCGCCGAACGCCGCGATATTGCGCTGCACCCAGCGGAACGCCTCGACGATGTCGAGCAACCCCAGGTTGGCGGGGCGCGCATCCGAGCCACCCAGGAACCCGAACAGGCCGAGCCGGAACGTCACGTTCACAGCGACCACGCGCTGCTCCGCGACCAGAGGAGCGGGGTCCATGACCGCGGCGTCTCCGGCGGCCGAGACGTACGAGCCGCCGTGGATCCACACCATCACCGGCAGCTGCTCTCCGGGCTCGAGGTCGCCGGGCAGCGTGATCGAGAGCCGCTGGCAGTCCTCGTCCACGCCGAGCTCGCCGATGCCGCCGCCGAGCACCTCCTCGAGCACGGGCATGGGGGCCTGCGGGCAGGCCGGCGACCAGCTCGTCGCCATGAAGACCTCGGTGCGGCCGGCTGCTGGTCGTGGGGCCTCGAACCTGCGTGCCGCGGCGTACCGGATGCCCGTGGCTCGCACCAGCGGCACCTCGCCGGTCCACTCCTCGGTCCATCCCGTGACAGGACCGCAGGGAGGGGAGAAGCTGGGGGAAGAGGCCATGCTCGAGTCTTGCATCCGATCCCGCGCCTTCTTGCGGCCCAAGCTTGCGCTTCACCGGGCGTGTCGCCTAAGCTCGACGCTTGGTGCGTCTGGGTTCCCCTCGGGCGCGACCGTGTTGGTGTGCAACCGCCACTGACGCAGACAAGAGATCTTGGGCGGGGCCTTCTGGTTCCCGCGGTATCTACGGAGGAAACAATGGCAGCAGTGTGCCAGGTGACCGGGGCGGTTCCCGGATTCGGTCACAACATCTCGCACTCGCACCGACGGACCAACCGTCGGTTCGACCCGAACATCCAGAAGAAGAAGTACTTCGTGCCTTCCATGAAGCGCACGATCACGCTGACGCTTTCGGCTAAGGGCATCAAGGTCATCGACGCACGCGGCATCGAGTCCGTCGTCGCTGAGCTTCGTGCGAAGGGAGTCAAGTTCTAATGGCGAAGAAGAGCCAGGACGTACGTCCGATCATCAAGCTCCGCTCCACCGCTGGAACGGGCTACACCTACGTGACGAAGAAGAACCGTCGCAACACGCCTGACCGCCTCGTGCTGAAGAAGTACGACCCGGTCATCCGCAAGCACGTCGAATTCCGAGAGGAGCGCTAAACATGGCCAAGAAGAGCAAGATCGCCAAGAACGAGCAGCGCAAGGTCATCGTCGAGCGCTACGCGGAACGCCGCGCAGAGCTGAAGAAGGCTCTTGTCGACCCGAACGGCACCGACGAGTCGCGCGAGGCAGCACGCCTCGGCCTGCAGAAGCTTCCCCGCAACGCTTCGCCGGTCCGCGTTCGCAACCGCGACAGCATCGACGGACGCCCCCGCGGCCACGTCTCGAAGTTCGGCATCTCGCGTGTCCGCTTCCGCGACATGGCTCACCGCGGTGAGCTTCCAGGAATCACGAAGTCGAGCTGGTAACCACCAGCCCGCCAGCAATGGCGTAGTGCTTCCCCGAAACCCCCGAGCGTCTCCGCTCGGGGGTTTCGTGCGTTCAGGGGTTGCGCATCCAGGCATATCGTTTATCGTTATGCATATCGAGAAACGATATGGAGGAAGATCATGAACGCACGACAGAACCCGGCAGGCACCGACCGCGAAGCGAAGGAGCTCGGCTACCTCTGGCCGCTCGGCATCGCTGCCGCCGGCCTCGTCATCCTGAAGCCCCTCGAGAACGTCATCGGCTACTTCGTCGACGGCAGCGTGCGCGTCAACGCGTCGTTCGAAGGGGCATCCGTCTCGCTGCCCACCCCCGTCGGGGCTGATGTGCCCCTCGACGGTGCCTCGACGATCCTCGTCGCCGGGGATCTCCTCCCGACAGGTGCGCTTGTTCTGCTCCTCATCGGACAGATCATCGGCGCCGTCCTGAGCCTCGCCGCAGTGTGGATGCTCCTGCTCTTCGCCAGGAACCTCGCGAAGGGCGACTTCTTCGGACGCAAGAGCATCCGACTCCTCGACTGGTCGTCTGGGCTGGTCGTCGCTGCACTCGCGGCGCCAGGGTTCTTCGAGCTGCTCGGCACGAACTGGGCGATCGCGAAGCTCGGGTGGAGCGGGTCCGACGCGCCTGAGCCGACCATCCTCGACCAGACGTGGACGTTCCTCCTCATCCTGGTGATCTTGCTCGTCGTGAACCTCATCATGCGTCGCGGCGCGCGCCTCGAGCAGGACCAGGAAGGCCTCGTCTGATGGTGCCGGAGCCCCTCGAGGAGCCCCACTACATCGTGTGCCATCTGGGCGAGATCATGGCGAGGCGGGGCATCACGCTCGTCGACCTGTCGGAGCGGGTGGGCATCAGCGTCGTCAACCTGTCGGTTCTCAAGAACAACCGCGCCAAGGCGGTCCGCTTCGAGACGCTCGCGAGGCTCTGCGCCGTGCTCGAATGCAAGCCGGGCGAGCTCCTCGACTACCTGCCGCCGCGCTGATCTGCGCGCGCGCATCCGGATCGGCGGCGCAATGTCGGTGGCGTGCGTGAGAATGGCACGCATGTCAGATGTTCGAGGTGCCTCCGCCTTCCGCAGCGCACGTGACCAGCTGCTCGCCCTCCGCACGGATGCGGAGCGAGCGAGCCGTGAGTTCGAGTGGCCGGACGTGGGCGACACCTTCAACTGGGCGCTCGACTGGTTCGACGAGATCGCCGAGGGCAATGACCGCGCAGCGCTGTGGATCGTGGAAGCCGACGGCAGCGAGGCGAAGTACAGCTTCGACGACCTCCGTCGCCGCTCCAACCGAGTCGCGAACTGGCTCGAAGCCCAGGGCATCGGCCGCGGCGACGTCGTCATGCTCATGCTCGGCAACCGTCGGGAGCTGTGGGAGGCGATGCTCGGCGCGTTGAAGCTCGGCGCCGTGATCCTGCCCACCTCGGTTGTGCTCGGCTCGCACGACCTCGACGACCGAGTCGAGCGAGCCAGGGTGCGGCTCGTCATCGCCGAGGAGGCCGACGCGGCCAAGTTCGACAACGTGCTCGGCAGCTACCGCATCGTGCAGGTGGGTGCCGGTCTCGACGGCGCAGCTCGCGACTCGTGGCTCGACTTCAACGACGTCTACGACGCCTCGGATGCGCCGGTCGTGAAGCAGACGGCGAGCGACGACGCCGCGCTCATCTACTTCACCTCCGGCACCACGAGCCACCCGAAGATCGTCGTTCACTCGCACCGCTCGTACCCGGTCGGGCACCTCTCGACGATGTACTGGATCGGCGTCGAGCCGGGCGGCGTGCATCTCGCCATCAGCGCGGCCGGCTGGGGCAAGCATGCCTGGAGCAGCTTCTTCGCGCCTTGGAACGCGGAGGCCACCGTGTTCGTCGTCAACTACGAGCGGTTCGATGCGGGGCTGCTGCTTGAGCAGCTCGACAGGGCGGGTGCGACCTCGTTCTGCGCGCCGCCGACGGTGTGGCGCATCCTGGTGCAGCACGGCAGGACCGAGAAGCCCCGGGCGATGAGGGAACTGCTCTCCGCCGGCGAACCCCTCAACCCCGAGGTCATCGCGCGCATCCACGACTGGTGGGGCCTCGAGATCCGCGACGGCTACGGGCAGACCGAGACCACCGCCCTCATCGCGAACGCGCCCGGGTCCGTCATCAAGCCCGGCGCGATGGGGCATCCGCTGCCCGGCATGAACGTGGTGCTGCTCGACCCCCTCACCGGGCTGGCTGGCGACGAGGGCGAGATCTGCCTCGACATGCGCGGCGAGCGCCCCGTGAACCTCATGACCGAGTACCTCGGCTCGCCCGCGGCGACCGACAACGCGGTGCGCGACGGCTACTTCCACACGGGCGACGTCGCGACTCGCGACGAGAACGGATGCATCACCTTCGTCGGGCGCACCGACGACGTCTTCAAGTCCTCCGACTTCAAGGTCTCGCCGTTCGAGGTCGAGAGCCTCCTGCTCGAGCACGACGCTGTCGCCGAGGCTGGGGTCGTCGGGGCGCCGGACGCGACGAAGCTCAACATCACCAAGGCCTACGTGACCCTCGCAGCGGGGTGGGAGGCGAACCGGCAGACGGCCCTCGAGGTGCTCAGGCACGCACGGTCGGTCATGCCGCCGTACATGAGGGTCCGACGACTCGAGTTCTTCGAGCTGCCGAAGACCGCATCCGGCAAGATCCGCCGTGTCGAGCTTCGCAACCGGGAGATCGAGGCGGAAGGCAACCGGCTCGAGCATGAGTGGCGCGATGATGACTTCCCGGAGATCAAGCGACGCTGATCCGGATCCCGATCCGGGTCGCACGTCGTGCGGCCCTGCCTGCGGTTCTGGGGATTTTGGCGTCGATCCGGGCATCGATCCGGTCCAGAGGGGTCGTGAACCGGTGAATTCGGTGGCAAGACACGGCGTGTCAGGCGAATCTGCATGCCACGGGCCTTCGCTTTGGTAGGTTGACGAAGGTCCTGCCGCGGAATCCCGCGGAACTGCAGGACTTCTGAACCCAACATGCTGCACTCGCAAGGGCGGGGCCGCGTCCTAAGGAGGACATATGGCAGACAAGACTGTGAACAAGACCGAACTCGTTGCCGCGATCGCGACTGAGACCGGCCAGAGCCAGGCTGTTGTTGGAAGCGTCCTCGACGCACTCTTCAGCGAGCTCGCCTCGAACGTTGCCAAGGGCACCAAGGTCACGATCCCGGGCTGGCTCTCCGTTGAGCAGACCGCTCGTGCCGCGCGCACCGGCCGCAACCCTCAGACGGGTGAAGCCATCCAGATCGCCGCGTCCAAGGGCGTCAAGATCTCGGCTGGCTCGAAGCTCAAGGCTGCAGCCAAGTAGCGTTCGCGCCTGAATGCACGCGGGGTCGCTTCCACTCGGAAGCGGCCCCGCGTTCGTGTGTGCGGCTCACACCGCATCCGCCTGTGGATGAAGAGCCCGTCCGGCGGCGACGATCTACACTTGATGATCATGCCTACGCCCCTCGTCCCCGGTTCCAGAGACGAGAAGACGGCGGCAGCCGCGGACAAGACCGCCAGCAAGGCTGAGCGCAACCGCGCGAATGCGGACTCCTGGTCGCTCCACACGAAGCGGATGGTTGTCCTCGGCCCCGCGCTCTTCCTCCTCGCCGCCCTCGTCGCGGTCGTCTGGGGCCTCGCGTACGGCGGCGGAGCGAAGGCCCTCATTGTCTCCGACCCGGGCCCCGTCGTCATGTGGGGCGTGCCGATCGCGCGCCTTGCCCTGAACCTGTCCGCGTCGGTCACGATCGGCGCGCTGGTGCTCGCCGCGTGGGCGGCGAGCCGAAAGCAGCCCGAGTTCGAGCGGGCGATGACCATCGCGTCGTCTGGTGCCGCCGCCTGGGTGGTCTCCACGTTCGCCGCGGCGTTCCTCACGTACCTCCAGATCTCCAACGCGGCGTTCTCGTTCGACGCGGCCTTCGGCCAGGGCCTCCTGTTCTTCTTCACCTCGCTGGAACTCGGCCAGGCCTGGGTGCTTGCGGTCGGCATGGTTCTCGTGCTGTCGATCGTCGTGTTCGCGAGTCGCAGCGCCTGGATGGTCGGCCTCTCCGCGGCGTTCTCGTTCTTCTGCCTGTGGCCGCTCGGAGCGCAGGGCCACGCCGCGGGCGCAGCAAACCACGAGACCGTCGTCGGCGGCATCACCCTGCACTACATGGGTGCGGCGCTCTGGCTCGGCGGGCTGCTCGTCGTGGCGATCCTCGCTCCGCGCCTGCCCGACGTGCGTCGCCTGGCGGTGCTCGAGCGCTACTCGACACTCGCGCTCATCGCCTTCATCGTGGTCGCCGCGTCCGGGGTCGTCGCGAGCGTCGCGAACATCGGCTCATTCGCCGAGCTCGTCACGCCCTACGGCGTCATCGTCATCGTGAAGGCGGTTGTGCTGATCGCGCTCGGCTTCATCGGCTGGGCGCAACGACGGGGACTCATCAACCGGATGCGCGCCGCGGTCGAACAGGGCGCCTCCACTCGCAAGCCGCTCGTGTGGCTCGTCTCGCTCGAGCTCGCGTTCATGGGTATCGCATCCGGTGCGGCGGCAGCTCTGGGCCGCACGCCGTCGCCCGTCACCGAGGTCACGGCCGACCAGCTCGCGTCGCCGACGCCCGCGCAGTTGCTGACGGGGGACCCTCTTCCGCCTGAGTTCGAGCCCTTCCGCCTGCTCACCGAGTGGCGCCTCGACCCCATGTGGACAACCCTGTGCCTCTTCGCGCTGTTCTTCTACATCGCTGGCGTGCTGCGCCTCCGCCGCCGCGGCGACGAGTGGCCGCTGGGGCGCACGATCTCGTTTGTCCTCGGCATCCTGATCCTGCTCTACCTCGTCAACGGCTCGCTCATCGTCTACGGTAAGTTCGTCTTCAGCTTCCACATGACGCAGCACATGTTCCTCACCATGCTGGTGCCGATCATGTTCGTGCTGTCAGCGCCCATGACGCTGCTGCTTCGCGCCGTGCACGCGCGACACGACGGCAGCATGGGAACCCGGGAATGGGCGCTGAAGTTCGTGCATTCGAAGTGGGCGAAGTTCTTCTCGCACCCCATCGTCTCCGCCGTCGTCTTCGCCGGCTCGCTCCTGGTCTTCTACTACACGCCGCTGTTCCGCTGGGCGGTGACCGACCACGTCGGGCACATGTGGATGATCGCCGACTTCCTCATCGTCGGCTACCTGTTCGCGAACGCCCTCATCGGCATCGACCCGATCGGCACCCGAGCTCCCTATCCGATGCGCCTCATCGCGCTGGTGCTCGTCATGACGTTCCACGCGTTCTTCGGCCTCAGCATCATGAGCGGAACGGGGCTGCTGCTCGCCGACTGGTACGGGGCGATGGGCAGGCCGTGGGGTGCGGATGCGATCACCGACCAGCAGATCGGCGGCGCCATCGCCTGGGGCGTCGGCGAGGTGCCGACGGTCATCCTCGCCATGCTGGTCGCGTTCTCGTGGTCTCGCTCCGACGATCGGGAAGCCAAGCGGCGCGACCGGAAGGCGGACCGGGACGGCGACGCCGAGCTCGAGGCGTACAACGCGCAGCTGAAGGCGATGGCCGACCGCACGGCGGCACTCGAGAAGCGCAAGCAGGACCGGCGCGAGCAGGAGGCGCAGCTCGAGCGTGACGCAGAGCAGGGGGCGAAGCAGTGACGATCGTCCTCACCCCGGAGCAGCAGGGTGTGTTCGACGCCATCGAGCACACGCGCGACCACCTCTTCGTGACGGGTCGCGCCGGAACCGGCAAGTCGACGCTGCTCAACCACCTGGCGTGGCACACCTCGAAGCAGCTGGTCATCGCGGCGCCGACCGGAGTCGCGGCCCTCAACGTGGGCGGGCAGACCATCCACTCCCTCTTCAAGCTGCCGATCGGTGTCATCGGGGATGCGCCGATCGAGCAGAACGGCGACGTCCGCAAGCTGCTCAACAAGATCGACACGCTGGTCATCGACGAGGTGTCGATGGTGAGCGCCGACCTCATGGACGCCATCGACCGGTCGCTGCGGCAGGCGAGGCAGCGCAAGAACGAGGCGTTCGGCGGCGTGCAGCTCGTCATGTTCGGGGACCCGTTCCAGCTGGCACCCGTCCCGCCGTCCGACCCGGACGAGCGTGCGTACTTCCGCGACCACTACCGTTCGCTCTGGTTCTTCGACGCGAAGGTGTGGCAGGAGGCGGAGCTGCGCATCCACGCGCTGCGCGAGATCCACCGGCAGCACGAGGACGAGTTCAAGAACATCCTCACGGCCGTCAGGTACGGGCAGGTCACGGCCGACATGGCGAACCGTCTCAACACGGTCGGCGCCAGGCCCGCCCCGGCCGACGGCACCATCACGCTCGCGTCCCGCAACGCGCAGGTGTCGCGCATCAACGCGCAGAACCTCGAGCGCCTGCCGGGCGCGTCGATGACCGCCAACGCCGACATCTCCGGCGAGTTCGGCGGGCGCAACTTCCCCGCCGACGAGCGCCTCGACCTGAAGGTCGGCGCGCAGGTCATGTTCCTGCGCAACGACTCCGACGGGCGCTGGGTGAATGGCTCCATCGGCGAGGTCACGCGCATCGACAAGACCGTCTACGTCGAGATCGACGGTGACGAGCACGAGGTCGAACCGCTCGTGTGGGAGAAGCTGAAGTACTCGTACTCGCCGGATACGCGCGAGCTGTCGCGGGACGTCGTGGGGGAGTTCACACAGTTTCCGCTGCGTCTCGCGTGGGCGGTCACGATCCACAAGTCGCAGGGGAAGACCTACGACCGCGCGGTGGTCGACCTGGGCGCGAGGGCCTTCTCGCCCGGGCAGACCTACGTGGCGCTGTCGCGCATCCGCGCCCTCGATGGGCTGCACCTGTCGCGACCCCTGCAGCCGAACGACATCTTCGTCGACGACAACGTGCTGCGCTTCATGAAGTCGGTGAGCGCTGCCGCGAAGCAGCAGCAGGCCTAGCTGCTCGCCGCGTTCGGTGGGGTCGTCGACGAGTTCACCGAAGTTTCTCCTGCCGGTCGGAATACCGTCACATCTCTATGCGTTTGAATAACTTGTATCCGCAACAATGTGTTACGTTGTCCAGGACTTGACCGAGACAACACCCTAGCCTTCAGGAGAAGACATGAGCATCAGCGCAGCAGACATCAACGGCTGGACCGCCGGCACCTGGAACATCGACCCCACCCACACGGAGGTCGGCTTCGTCGTCCGCCACCTCGCCATCAGCAAGGTCCGTGGCGGCTTCGAGACCTTCTCGGGCGTCATCACGACCGGCGAGACCATCGAGGAGTCCACGGTCAACGCCGAGGTCGAGGTCGCATCCGTCAACACGAAGCAGCCCGCACGCGACCAGCACCTCGCGACCTCCGACTTCTTCCTCGCCGAGGAGTTCCCGACCTTCACGTTCGCCTCCTCCGCCACGCGCGTCGAGGGCGACTCGGTCAAGGTCGACGGCGAGCTCACGCTGCGCGGCGTCACCAAGCCGGTCACGTTCGACGTCGAGTTCGGTGGCATCACGACCGACGGCTACGGCCAGAAGAAGCTCGGCTTCGAGGCGGTCACGAAGATCAACCGCAAGGACTTCGGCGTCAACTGGAACGCACCGACCGAGGCCGGCGGCCTCACGCTCGGTGACACGGTCACGATCAACCTCGACGTGCAGGCGACGCTCGCCCAGTAGTCGCAGAACCTGGTCGCTTCGGCGGCTGAGGCACGATCTCCCCCGATCGTGTCGCGCGTTCCCCCCCCCCGAACGCGCACGAGAAGGCCGGATGCCCCGCATCCGGCCTTCTTCGCGTCCCCACCACAGCCGGGCCGAGGGCCGTGTGCACCCAGCGGATGACCTGCGGTGCGCCTGTCGGGTGACGCGGTGGTCTCGCATCCCGAGCAGAATGAGCGAGCTATGAACATCGCCGTCTCCACCGTGCTGGCTCTCAGCGCGGGCCTCCTGCTGAACTTTCTCGTCCTCGTGCCGCTCATCGTGGCCAGCTACCGCCGCAGCGGCGGATTCTCGCGGACCCGCTTCCTGGGGTGGGTGGCCGCCGGCTTCTTCTTCGTGGCGATCTGGGCGTACACGCTGTTCCCGCTGCCCGACGGGGCGTACACGTGCCGCTCTCCCATCTGGAACCCGCTCGATTCCGTGGCCGACGTCATCCGCCTGCAGGGCGAGAGCTCGTCACTGCTGACGAATCGCGCGTTCCTGCAGCTCGCGCTCAACGTCGTGCTGTTCGTGCCGCTCGGCTTCCTGGCCCGCGCGCTTCTCGGGCTCGGGATCCTCGCATCCACCGCGGTCGGCTTCGCCTTGTCGCTGCTCATCGAGGTGACGCAGCTCACCGGGGTGTTCGGTGCGTTCCCGTGCGCGTATCGCTTCTTCGACACCGGCGACCTGGTCACGAACACGACGGGAGCACTGCTCGGCGCGATCGTCGGGCTGCTGGTCATGAGCCGTGCGCACCGTGGCGCCGCCGACCGCCTGCCCGGCGAGCTGATCGAGGTGCCCGTCGAGATGACGCTCGGCCGTCGTCTGTTCGCGATGGTCGCTGACCTCACGATGCTCGGACTCGTGCAGATCCTTGCAAGCCTGACCGCGCTGGTGCTGCAGGGCGTCTTCGGTGTCGACGTGAGCGCATCCTGGACACGGTCCCTGTCGCTGGTCGTCGCCTTCCTGCTGCAGGCGGTCTCGGTGTATGCGGGTGGGGTGACGCTCGGTGAGCGTGCCGTGTTGATCCGTGCGCGCGAGGCGGAGGCCGTCGGATTCATGGGCATCATTGCGCGACGAACGGCGCGTCTGCTGTTCGGCATCGGCGGATTCACGCTGCTCGCCCTCTGGGAGTTCGGCGGACTCCTGCAGTTCGTCCTCGGCGTCACCGCTCTGGTCTTCGCGTTCCGCAGTTCAGAGCACCGAGGGCTCGGGCAGTGGCTGGCAGGATCGCGGCCACGCGCGGTGGAGCGGGAGGAGCGCGAGGCGCGTGACGTCGTGCGATCGCGCCATCGGTGAGCGTGGCGCGGCCCCGCGCGGTACGACCGGTCACGCTCGTGTCACGCCTGCGTTGCCGCGCGCGATCCGCCTCCCTGGTCCCCGGCACCGCGGACCCGTAGGCTCTGCCCATGGGGACGACGAACTACACCAGCACGTTCATCCAGATCGCCGACGACTGCCCCGTCGACGAGGCTGAGGCGCCGCCGGAGTCGGCGAAGGGGCCGACGATCGCGAGCCTGCAGCACAAGCTCGTCAGCGAGCATCCGTACGAGTACACGTCGGATGATGTGCTGTTCGAGACCTACGCCGTCCGCAACGCGATCCCGGACGAGGAGCGCGAGGCGGCCCGCGCTGCGTTCTTCGCGAAGGACCAGGCGTGCCTGCGCGCTTCGCCGCTCGGGAAGCGCTGGGGCTGGGGAATTCACTCCGACGGGGAGGCGCGCATCGCGCTTGTTCCGCTCGGCACCGACGAGTACGAAGAGAAGGCGGGCGACGAGTCGCTCAAGCAGCTCAAGGCGATGCGCTCGAAGCGCGCATGAGCAGCTTGGAACGAGTCGGGGTGCTTGTCGTCGGGAGTGTCTCCGCCGACCTCACTGCCTTCTCGACGCGCGCGCCCGAGCCCGGCGAGACGCTGCGCGGCGAGAGCTTCAGCCTCGCCCTCGGCGGCAAGGGAGCGAACCAGGCTGTCGCGGCCGCCAGAGCGGGGGCACCCACTGCATTCATTGCGTGCGTCGGTGACGACACCTTCGGCGAGATGGTCCTGCGAGAGCTCCGGTCCGCCGGGGTTGCAGTCGACGGCGTGCGAACCGTGGGTGGCGAGACCGGGATCGCGCACATCCGCGTGGATGCGACCGGCGAGAACTCGATCGTCATCGTGCCGGGGGCCAACGATGCCCTCGACGAGTCCATGGTGCTGCAGGGCATCGGCGGCGCCGCGGCGACGAGCTCGGTGCTGCTCACCCAGCTGGAGACGCCCGAGCGGCTGACCGAGAGCATCCTGCGCACGGCACGGGATGCAGGGCTCACGACCATCCTGGACCCGGCGCCCGCCATCGCCCTCGACGAGAAGGTGTGGGCGTCGGTCGACATCGTCACACCGAACGAGACCGAGGCGCGCATGCTCACGGGCATCGTCGTCGACAGCGAGGCGAGCGCCGCGGAAGCCGGGCGCTGGTTCCTCGACCGCGGCGTCGGCGCTGTGCTCATCACGCGGGGTGGAGCCGGGACGACGCTCGTGACCAGGGACAACGTCGAGACGTTCGCGGTGATCGAGGTCGAGGCAGTCGACACGACGGCGGCCGGTGACGCCTTCGCGGGCGCGCTCGGGGCGGCCCTCGCCAACGGGCAGCCGCTCGAAGCCGCGATCCGGTACGGAGCTGCGGCCGGCGCCCTTGCCGTCTCGAAGCGCGGCGCCTCGCCGAGCATCCCGACCGCCGCCGAGATCGAGCAGCTCCTCGCGCGCTGACGCGGCCAACTCGCGTGATGAACTGGCGCTCGCAGCGTCGGCAGTCGCGCCAGGGCCTCGTACAGCACGGAAGTTGGCCACCGGTCGGCACACGCGGCCAGGCTCGGAGTGGGGCGTGCCGGCCGCCGAACATCCCGACCGCGCCGAGCATCCCGGCCGCGCCGACATCGTGCGGCTGCTGCGGAGTCGCTGTCCAACATCAGTGCGATATCGGGCCAATCGGCGCCAAAACGGCGCTGCCGACCCGATATCGCACTGATGTTGGACAGGCGAGCAGACGAGCTGGCGGTCTACGCGGTGAGCTCGGCGCTGCGGTCCTGCACGTGCCACGGCGAACCGTAGCCTGACGGCTCGGCGCCGCCGAGGAGCTCGAGGAACGGCTTCGCGTCGAATGCCTCCGGTGCGAGCACTCCCGCGCCAGACCAGACGCCCGTCGCGAGCAGCTCGAGCGCGATGACGGGGTTGATGGCGGTCTGCCAGACGACGGCTTGCGAGTTGTCCTTCGCCATCGTCTCCTCGTTGTCGGCCACGTGGTATAGGTACACCTGCTTGGGCTCGCCGTCCTTGCCCTTGCCGGTCACGAGGAGTCCGGCGCACGTCTTGCCGCGCATGCGGTCTCCGAGCTTGGCCGGGTCGGGGAGGACCGCGGCGACGACGTCGCGGGGCGAGACCTGCTGGCCCTTGACGCTGACGGGCTCGGTGCTGTCGAGGCCGAGCATGTGCAGTGTCTTGAGCACGTCGATGAACTCCTGGCCGAGGCCGTACTTGAAGGTCACGCGCTTCGCGTTGGTCCAGCGCGGCATGAGCAGCACTTCTTCGTGCTCGACGTTCACGCACTCGACGGGGCCGATGCCTTCTGGGAAGTCGAACACTTCGGCCTCGCTGAAGGGCGGTGTCGTGTACCAGCCTCGCTCGCGCTCGTAGATGACGGGCGGGTTGAGGCACTCCTCGATCGTCGTCCAGATCGAGAACGACGGGGCGAAGTCGTAGCCCTCGACGGTCAGGTTGGCGCCGTCGCGCACGCCGAGCTCGTCGATCTCGGAGAACAGCTCGTCCTCGGCGTAGCGGGCGAAGACGTCGGAGAGGCCGGGCTCGACCCCGATGCCGCAGAGGGCGAGCACGCCACGCTCCTTGAGCGCGGCGTCGTGCTCGAACTGCTCGTCGCCGAGCTTCACACCCGTCTGCTCGTGCGGATGCTCGGGGTGCGGCTTCGAGAGGCTCATCGCCATGTCGAGGTAGGTCGCGCCGGCTGCGGTGACGCCCGTGAAGATGGGCATCACGAAGCGTGGGTCCACGGCGTTGAGGACGTGCGTGATGCCGTTGTCGCGGACGAGGGTCTCGACGGCTGCGGGGTCGGATGCGTCGACCTGCGCCGCTTGGAAGCGGGTGTCGTCGAGTTCGGCGACGAGGTCTTCTGGCCGGGTGGGGTCGTAGTCGGCGATGAGGCAGGAGTCGAAGAAGCTGCGGCGCTTCGCGATGCGGGCGGCGGCTGCGCCGACGCCTCCTGCACCGATGATGAGGATGTGCACGATTGGCCTTTCGTTGATCACGTGCGATGGATGGCGCCCGGTTCGCGGGGGTAAACCGTGCGGTTGGTAGGTGGTGGTGAGCAAGCAAGGCGCCCTGCGGGACTGCAGGGCGCCTTGCCTCGGGGATCAGTCCTCGGGGGCGAGGATCGCCGAGTGGCGGTTGATGGTTCGCTTCTCGAAGTAGTCCTTCGATCCGGGCATCGCGGCCCAGACGAACATGAGGATGAAGCCGATGACAAACGAGCCGATGCCGATGACGAACGCGCTGCCGAGGCCGAAGAAGGTCGTGTAGCCGTACTCGGGGTTCGCCATGTCGATTGCCGACTGGACGAACGCCCACACCATGAACACCCCGCCGAGCAGCGGGAACAGGAAGCGATACACGAAGTTGCGCGCCGACGAGAAGAGGCTCGTGCGGAAGTACCAGATGCAGGCGAAGCTCGCGATCCCGTAGAAGAACGCGATGGCGAGGCCGATGGAGAGGATGGAGTCCTGGAGGACGCTGTTCGAGACGAAGCTCATGCCGACGTAGTAGACGATCGCGACGATGCCCATCAGGAGCGTCGAGAAGGTCGGCGTCTTCGACTTCTCGCTGACGACGGCGAAGCGTGCGGGCAGGGCCTTGTAGACGCCCATCGCGAAGGTGCCGCGCGCGGTGGGGAGGATCGTCGTCTGCGAGGACGACAGCGAGGAGACGGCGACGGCGAGCACGAGGAACCAGCCCCACGGGCCCATCGCCAGGTCGGTGAGCACGGAGAAGACGTCGTCGGCGTTCTCCTCGTTCGCGAGGCCGGTGCCGGTGTCGCCGAGGCCGGCGTACATCATGACGACGATCGTGATGCCGACGTAGGTGATGAGCAGCAGCACCGTCGAGAGCACGGCTGCGCGGCCCGGCGTCTTCTTGGGGTCCTTGGTCTCCTCGGTCAGGGCGAGGCAGGTGTCCCATCCCCAGTAGATGAAGAGGGCGAGGATGATGGCCTGCACCATGCCGTGCCCGTCGGCGAGGAGCGGGTTGAACCAGTCGATGCTCACGGGGGTCGGGTCGGGGGCGGAGCCGTTGGCGTAGCCGATGAGGCAGCCGACGACGAACGCGGCCATGGCGGCGTACTGGATGATCAGCAGCACCACCTGCATCTTCTCGCCGAGCTCGATGCCGCGCATCGAGATCCAGGTCATGACCGCGATGATGAGCGCCCCGAAGAGGGTGACGACCACGCGATTCTCGGCCAGGGAGCCGTCGCCGATGAGCAGCAGGATGTAGACGGAGGCGATCTCGGCGAGGTTCGCCATGACCAGGATGCCTGCGACCGCGAGGGCCCAGCCGGACATCCATCCGGTGCGGGGGCCGAAGGCCTTCGCGGCCCAGGTGAAGACGGTGCCGCAGTCGTTGAGCTCGTTGTTGAGCTCGCGGTACGCGAATGCGGTGAACATCATCGGGATGAACGCCAGGATGAACGCGATGGGCGCCTGCTCGCCGACGGCGATGACGACGAAGCCGAGGGTCGCGGCGAGGGAGAAGAGCGGGGCGGTCGAGGCGAGGCCGATGACGGTCGACCCCCAGATGCCGAGTCGTGCTGGGGCGAGGCCCTTACCGATTGGCGTCTGCGTCGCCAGTGCTTCGGTGATCGGGCCGGGTTGTGCGTTGGTCATCATTGTCTCCCGCATCAAAGGGCCTGCCGCGTTCGCGGAGTGATGCTGAACTTACCATTCGGTCGGTGACGCGCCGAGGGATTTCTCGCATCCCGTCGTAACAGTTGTGTTTCCAGACGTGAGCGGATGCCAGGGGAGGATGCCTGGGCGGCTCGCTACGCGCGAAGCTTCTCGATCGCGCCCATGATCTCGGCCGTCGACTCCGCGTTGATGAACTTCTCGCTGCCCGCTCCGACGCTGAGCAGCGCGTTGTGGTTCATGCCGTCTCCGACGAACAGCACGAGGCGCGCGACCGCTGGGTCGCCGATGGCCCGGACGAGCGCGTCGAACCAGCCCTCGCGGCACTGGCGAAGCACATCCAGCGCATCCTTGTCACCGGTCTGCGCGAGGCGGTAGACGGCCTCGACGAGACGCTCGAGGAGGCTGTCGCGATCCTGCGAGGAGACGATGTAGTACGACACGGCGTTGTCGAGGTCGCCGAGCATGTTGTCGGCGTCGACCCGGGCCTGCGCCTGCAGCTCGGCGAGGAGCGCCGCGCCGAGGGCCTGCTTCGACGCGAAGTGATGGAGGACGCCGGCCTTCGAGAGCTTGCAGGTCGTGCCCACGGCTTCGAGGGTCGTCCCGCGCACGCCGGAGTCGACGAGCAGGTTCATGTACGCGGTGAGAATCTTCTCCCGCTGACCGGAGACGGTGAGCATTCGGCAATCGTACCCAGGAAGTGACCCGGGTGAGTGCGAGTAGCGTTGCGTCATGACTGACGTTGACGTGCTCATCATCGGCGGCGGAGCGATGGGGCTGTCGACCGCGTGGCAGCTGTCGAGGCGCGGCAGGAGTGTCCGGCTGCTCGAGCAGTTCCAGCCCGGCCACCACCAGGGCGCGTCCCACGGTGCGACCCGGAACTTCAACACCTCGTACACGCAGCCTGACCTCGTCGCGATGCTGCACGAGTCGCGCGCGCTGTGGACCGAGCTGCAGCTCGACTCCGGCCGGCAGATCCTCGACCTCGTCGGCCTCGTCAACCACGGGCCGGGGGCCGCGAGCCCGGACGTCCACGCCGCCATCTCCGCGGGAGGGGAGGCGGCCGAGCTGCTCTCGACGAAGGACGCGGGCGAGCGGTGGCCGGGCATCCGCTTCGACACCGAGGTGCTGCACCTGCCGAGAGCGGGCCGGGTCCGGGCCGCCGATGCGCTCACCAGCATGGCTGAGCTGGCCGCGGCGAGTGGGGCCGAGCTGAGCTGGGGCAAGCGCGCCGTGAGCGTCGTGGAGGAGACCGATCGGGTCGTCGTCGAGGCACACTCGTGGGGTGAGGCGCCGGAGCACCGCGGCCACGCGCGCGAGACGATCACGGCGAAGATCGTCGTCTCGGCCGTCAACGCGTGGACTCGTACGCTGCTCGCCGGCATCGTCGAGCTGCCGCGGATGCGGGTCACGCAGGAGGCACCCGTGCACTTCCGCGAGTTCAACGGCTACATCGACTGGCCGAGCTTCAACCACCTCCCGGCGTTCGGCCGCCCCGGGTACGAGGGGTGGCTTTCCCCCGTGTACGGGATGCTCACGCCGGGCGAGGGCATCAAAGCGGGTTGGCACGGAGTTGGGCCCATCGTGGACCCCGATTCGCGCGACTTCCTGCCGGTGCCGGCGCAGCTCGACGCGATCAGGCAGTACGCCCGCGACTGGCTGCCCGGCGTCGACGCTGAGAGCGCCGAACCGATCAGCTGCACCTACACGACCACCGACGACGCCAGGTTCGTGGTCGACAGAGTCGGCCGCATCGTCGTGCTCGCCGGATTCGCGGGGGAGGGCTTCAAGTTCGTGCCATCGATCGGGCGACTCGGTGCCGACCTCGCCGAGAACGGCCCGGGCGCGGCGCCCGAGCTGTTCTCCCTGAACCGGCCGCGCTCGCTCGCCGCGCAGCCCCTGCGGTAGCCACTCCGCGCATCCGATCGGCCGTGCGGCCGAACGCGCGCCCCGTCCCGTTTCCGTGTTCGTCTCGTCCCCGGGGCGTCTCGGGATGGGAAAGTCGCTTCGTGCGGGGAAAGTTTCCGCAACGAGGTGAGTTCTCCATGCCGAGTGGGGCGTTGCGTGCGTGCTCGCCATACCGGCTCGCCTGGCCCTGCGGGACCGGCGGCGGGCTGCACCGTGTCGCCTCGGCGGCTGCCGCCGCCGTTTCTAGCTGCCGCTTCCGTTTCGGGATGGCGTTCGCGCACGCGGATGCTCTGCAACCCATCTGCGTGCGTGTAACCCATCCCGAAAGCGGGCAAGTCGAGAGTCGAGAGCCTCAGGTCGCGGCGGCACGCTGCGCGCCGAGCTCGCGGCGCTACGCGGTGAGGGTGCGCAGCGTTTCGGCGAGGGTGGTCGTCGGTCGCCCGGAGACACGGGAGAGGTCGCCGGTCGTGAGGCCGAGGGCGCCGTCGCGGATGTTCGTGTCGAGCCCGGTGATGAAGCCGATCGTGCCTTCGTCGACGGCGTTCGAGGTGAGGGCCGCTGCGTGCTCCTCCGTGGTGAGGGCGCGGTACTCGACGTCGCGGCCGATGGCGTCGGCGAGGGTCCTCGCGAACTCGTCGAAGTCCCAGGCCTGGTCGCCGGAGAACTCGTAGACCTTGCCGTCGTGGCCGTCTTCGAGGGCGATCGCGGCGATGCCCGACGCGTAGTCGGCGCGTGACGCGCTCGCGACGCGGCCTCTGCCGGCGCTGTTCGCGATGACGCCAGTGGTCTCGCCCTGGGCGATCTCGGCGACGTAGTTCTCGGTGTACCAGCCGTTGCGGGCGACGGTGTACGGCAGGCCTGATTCGCGGATGAGGGACTCGGTGGCGACGTGCTCCGGGGCGAGGATGAGGGCGTCTGGGTCGCCGCCGAGGACGCTCGTGTAGATGATCCGGGCTGCGCCTGCGTCGTTCGCCGCGTCGATGATCGTCTCGTGCTGGGCGACTCGGGTCCCGACCTCGTTGCCGGAGATGAGCACCACGGTGTCGCCGGCGCTGATCGCCTCTGCGGCTGTCTTGGGGCGCGCGTAGTCGATGACGGCAGTGCGGACGCCCTTCGAGGCGAGCTGCTCGAGGCGCTCCACGTTGCGCCCGCCCGCGACGATGTCTGCGGGAGCAGCGCCTCGTTCGAGCAGGCTGTCGATGACGAGGGTGCCGAGCTGTCCGGTGGCGCCGGTGATGACAATTGCCATGCTGTGGTGTTCCTTCCGAGAGGGTGCTTGCAGCTACAACAACCACGGGATCGTCGCGGCTATTCCGGACGGACCGGTGGAAACGTCGCGGCCGGTCACCCGGACATGCGCCTGTGCATCCACTCCTCATCCGTCCCGGATCCTGGCGCGGCGTTGGGGTGGACCATAGCCTCGAAACACTGCGTAACAGAGACGTTCGCAGGGCTGCGCGTTCGCGCGCACCGCACGCAGCATCCGCTCAACTCAAAGGAGAGATCATGGCGAGCAACAGAGCTGTCGCGTACAAGGGGCCGAACGAGGTCGAGGTCATCGACATCCCATACCCCGAGTTCGAGTTGAAGGACGGGCCGGGCGTGAACCCGGCGAACGTGGGTCGGCAGGTGCGGCACGGCGCCATCCTGCGCACCGTGACCACGAACATCTGCGGCTCCGACCAGCACATGGTGCGCGGTCGCACTACGGCCCCCGTCGACCTCGTGCTCGGGCACGAGATCACGGGCGAGGTCATCGAGGTCGGGCCGGACGTCGAGTTCATCAAGGTCGGCGACATCGTCTCGGTGCCGTTCAACATCGCCTGCGGGCGCTGTCGCAACTGCAAGGCGGGCAAGACGGGCATCTGCCTCAACGTCAATCCCGACCGTCCCGGCAGCGCGTACGGCTACGTCGACATGGGCGGCTGGGTCGGCGGGCAGGCTGAGTACGTGCTCGTGCCGTACGCCGACTGGAACCTCCTCAAGTTCCCCGACCGCGACCAGGCGCTCGAGAAGATCCTCGACCTGACGATGCTCTCCGACATCTTCCCGACCGGGTTCCACGGTGCGTACACCGCGGGTGTCGGCCCGGGGTCGACCGTCTACATCGCCGGCGCCGGGCCCGTCGGCCTCGCGGCCGCGGTGAGCGCCCAGCTGCTGGGCGCTGCGTGCGTCATCGTCGGCGACCTCAACGAGGACCGTCTCGCGCAGGCGAGGTCCTTCGGCTGCGAGACGGTCGACGTCTCGAAGGGCGACCCTGGTGAACAGATCGAGCAGATCCTCGGTGTGCCGGAGGTCGAGTGCGGTGTGGATGCGGTGGGCTTCGAGGCCCGCGGTCACGGCTCGGACGCGGGGCACGAGGCGCCCGCGACGGTGCTCAACTCGCTCATGACGGTGACGGAGGCTGGCGGAGCGCTGGGCATCCCCGGCCTGTATGTGACGGGCGACCCGGGCGGCGTCGATGATGCCGCGAAGGTCGGCTCGCTGTCGATTCGTCTCGGCCTCGGCTGGGCGAAGTCGCTGTCGTTCACGACCGGCCAGTGCCCGGTCATGAAGTACAACCGCCAGCTCATGCAGGCGATCCTCTTCGACAAGGTGAAGATCGCGGATGCAGTGCAGGCGACCCCCATCACGCTCGACGAGGCTCCGAAGGGGTACGCCGACTTCGACGCGGGAGCGCCGAAGAAGTACGTGCTCAACCCGAATGGCTACGTGAAGTAGCTCTGCGCGGGGGACAATAGACCGCGACAGAGCGTGGATGGCGCCGAGCCTCGCGCTGCAGGGATGGACTGCAGTGCGGGGCTCGACGTATGCGTCGGGGGCTTTCGCCTGGTTTTGTCGGTGGCCGGGTGCAGACTGTCGTCGTAGTCGAGTGCGGGCACCGAGGCCGGTACTTGCGGGCGCAGGGGAGCAGGAACATGGTTGCAGCAGAACAGAACGACTTGGGTGGGGTGCGCGTCGACCGCGAGGTCGCCACCTCCGCCGACGGGACCCGCATCGCGTACGAGATCCGCGGGGAGGGGCCTGTGGTGGTCATCGTCAATGGTGCCTTCTCGACGGCGCGCGATGTGACGGAGTTCGCGATGGCGCTCGTCCGGGCGGGATTTGCGGCTGTCTCCTACGACCGTCGCGCTCGCGGGGACAGCGGCGACACGAAACCCTCGGCACCGGAGCGCGAAGCTGAAGACCTGGCGGCCGTCATCGACGCGGTCGGCGGCCGGGTGAGTGTCATCGGGCATTCCTCTGGCGCCGTGCTCGCGCTCTTCGCCGCGTCGCTGGGCGTGCCCGTGCAGCATCTGTTCCTCTCCGAGCCTCCGTTCCGCTTCGGACAGCACGAGCCTGCCGCCGATCTCGCCGAGCGTCTGCAGCGCCTCGTCGACGACGGCGACGAGGCGACGGCCGTCTCCACCTTCCAGCTCGAAGGCGTGGGCCTTGACCCTGCCCTCGTGGAGCAGATCAAGCAGAGCCCGATCTTCCCTGGGCTCGTGCCGCTCGCGCAGTCGACCGTCTACGACGCGCAGCTCGTGCGCCAGGTGTCGACGCCCACGGAGGCGATGGTCGCCGTGCAGGTGCCCGTGACGATCGTCGTGGGCGGCGACACGTTCCCGTTCCTCGCGAGCGCCGCGAAGCGGCTTGCCGAGACCCTGCCGGGCGCGGAGCTCGTCGAGGTTGCCGAGTCGGTTGGTCACCGCGTGCATCCCGAAGCGACGGCGAAGGTGCTGGCGGAGCGGCTGCTGTGAGCGCGGCTGGCGACCCCGAGAGTGGCCCCGATCGCGCTGGCGGGCAGCTCGAGCGGGTGATTCTCGATCTCCTGGACAAGCGCGCCGAAGGGGCCACGATCTGCCCATCGGAGGCGGCTCGAGTCGTCGGCGGCGACGAGTGGCGAGATGAGATGGAGGCGGCGAGGGCCGCCGCGCGGCGACTCGTCGAGTCGGGCGAGGTCGACATCACCCAGGGCGGCGAGGTGGTCGACGGCGCGACGGCCAAGGGGCCGATCCGCATCCGCCGCCGCTGAACCATCCGCACCGCCCGAACCATCCGCACCGCCCGAACCTTCCGCACTGGCCGAAGCAGCCGCGCCGACCGAACCTTCCCTGCTGCTCAGTCCCAGTAGGTGATCGTGCGGTACACGATCATCATCTCCCCGGCGGAATCGACGGAGACGAAGAGCGTCGGGAAGGCCCAGAACTCCGCGTCGAGCGGTTCGACGTCGACGCGCGTGCACGCGTAGGTGTCGTCGATCACGGTGAAGGCGTCGCTCAGGGTCTGCTGGATGCGGTCGTCATCACGATGCACGCAGGTGACCGGCGAACCCGCGTACTGGGTCAAGGCGTCGCGGATGTCGCTGTTGTTCTGGATCCGCGACACGATCTCGGGGTCGCCTGACTTGTCGGCCACCGTCACCCAGTCGCCCTCATCCACTGCGGTGAAGAACATCTCCGCGACGCTCTCTGCACCCTCGATGCTTCCGTCCGGATCGAAGACGTCTGAGCCGGTCTCCGACGAGCCGTCCGTTCCTGTGTCGCTGCTGTCTGTGTCGCCGTCGGCCGTCTCGGCCGGGGCGGCCGTCTCGGTCACCGTGACCGTCTCGGTCACGGCCGGCGGAGCCGAGGTGGCAGGTGATGCTGGAACTTGGCAGCCCGCGAGCACCAACGCCCCCGCCGTGGCGGCAAGCACAGAGAAGACCCTGCGCGGGGTCAGACCTGGATTGGATTCCTGTCGAGTGGACATGATCGTCCTCCTCTCATGGCGCGGACCCGAATCTCGGGTCCCGCGTTCAGAGGACGGAGGAGGGCCAGAAGTGTCCGGGCGCCCCTCCGCCCGATCTTTCGTACACTAAGGAATCGGCTTGACTCCGCCCCGAAAATGGAGTCACGGACCGGTCCCGCTCGCCTGTCAGCTCTCTGAGCATGTGAAGCGGGAGTCGAGATTCAGGCCGGCCCGGAGAGCGCTCGGAGCGAGTTCGGAGCTTGCCCGCGCCTACGAGGCGAGCTTCTCCAGCCGGACGACGATCGACTTCGACGTCGGCGTGTTGCTGACGTCGGCGGTCGAGTCGAGCGGCACGAGCACGTTCGTCTCCGGGTAGTACGCGGCGACGCAGCCGCGCGGCGTCGAGTAGACCACGATGCGGTGGCGGTCGCTCCGGCGTTCCTCGACGGTGCCGTCGCGGCCCGGCCACTCAGAGACGATGTCGACGTGGTCTCCGTCCGCGAGGCCCTGGTCGCGCGCATCCGCCTCGTTGACGAACACGACGCGCCGCGCGCTCTTCACGCCCCGGTACCGGTCGTCCTTGCCGTAGATGGTGGTGTTGAACTGGTCGTGCGAGCGCAGCGTCTGCAGCAGGAGGCGACCCTCCGGCACCTTCGGGTACTCGAGCTCGTTCACGGTGAACTTCGCCGTGCCGCCGATGCTCGAGAAGTCGCGGCCGTCGCGCGGGCCGTTCGGCAGGATGAACCCACCCGGCTCGTCGATCTTCGCCTCGAAGTCCTCGAAACCGGGGATGACACGGGAGATGGACGATCGCACGTTCGCGTAGTCGGCGCGCAGCTCGGCCCAGTTCACCTGCGGCACGTTCGGCCGCGATCTGGTGAGGACCCGCTCGGCGAGCATCGTCACGATCGCGACCTCGCTCAGCAGCTCATCGCTGGCCGGCTCGAGGCGTCCGCGCGAGGCGTGGACCGCGCTCATGGAGTCCTCGACGGTGACGCGCTGCGTGCCGCCCGCCTGTCGGTCGCGTTCGGTGCGGCCGAGGGTGGGGAGGATGAGGGCCCGGCGTCCCGTCGCGACGTGCGAGCGGTTGAGCTTCGTCGACACCTGCACGGTGAGGGCGAGCGACTCCATGGCGGCCTCGGTCACGGCCGTGTCCGGCGTCGCGCGGGAGAAGTTGCCGCCCATCGCCATGAAGACGCGGGCCTTGCCGTCGCGCATGGCGCGAATCGCCTCGACCGTGTCGTAGCCGTGCTTGCGGGGGGAGGCGAACGAGAACTCAGCGTCGAGCTTGTCGTGGAACGACTCGGGCATCTTCTCGAAGATGCCCATCGTGCGGTCGCCCTGCACGTTGGAGTGCCCGCGCACGGGGCAGACGCCCGCACCCGGCTTGCCGATGTTGCCCTGCAGGAGCAGCAGGTTGACGCAGTCGCGGAGGGTCGGCACGGAGTGCTTGTGCTGCGTGAGGCCCATGGCCCAGCAGACGATCGTCGACTTCGAGGCGAGCAGCATCTCGCCGGCCTCGCGGATCTCAGCCTCGGTGAGGCCCGTGGCCGTCTCGACCTCCGGCCAGTCGAGCCGCCGGAGCGACTCGAGGTACGCATCCACCCCCTCCGTCTTGGCGGCGATGAACTCGGCGTCGAACACGGTACCGGGGTTGGCCTCCTCGGCGTCGAGCAGGATGCGCCCCAGCGCCTGGAAGAGCGCCTGGTCGCCGCCGAGCTTGATCTGCAGGAACAGGTCGTTCAGTGCGGTGCCGCCGAGCACCATGCCGCGCACGGTCTGCGGGTTCTCGTACCGCATGAGCGCAGCCTCCGGCAGCGGGTTCACGGCGATGATCTTGCCGCCGTTGATCTTCGCCTTCTCGAGCGCGGTCAGCATGCGGGGGTGGTTGGTGCCGGGGTTCTGGCCGGCGATGATGATGAGGTCGGCCTCGTGGATGTCCTCGAGGCTCACCGAGCCCTTGCCGATTCCGAGGGTCTCGCCGAGGGCTGAGCCGCTCGACTCGTGGCACATGTTCGAGCAGTCGGGGAGGTTGTTGGTGCCGAGTCCGCGCACGAACAGCTGGTAGACGAACGCCGCCTCGTTGGAGGTGCGGCCCGAGGTGTAGAAGATGGCCTCGTCCGGGCTCGACATCTGGGCGAACTCGTCGGCGATGATGTCGAACGCCTCGTCCCAGCTGACGGCGCGGTAGTGCGTGCCGCCCTCGTCGAGGAGCATGGGATGCGTCAGGCGACCTTGCTGGCCAAGCGAGTAGTCGTCCCACGTGCGCAGCTCCTCGACGGAGTGCTCGGCGAAGAAGGTCGGCGGGATGCGCCGCTTCGTGGCCTCCTCGGCGACGGCCTTGGCGCCGTTCTCGCAGAACTCGGCGGGGCTGCGGTGCTTGCCCTCCGGCCACGCGCATCCGGGGCAGTCGAAGCCGTCCTTCTGGTTGATGCGCAGCAGGGTGCGGGCCGTGCGTGTCGCGCCCATCTGTGCCGTCGTGACCTTGAGCGAGTTGAGCACGGCGGGGATGCCGACGGCCGTGATCTTCGGCTCGGAGAACATGGCGGCGGTCTCGTCGATGTTCTCGACGATGCGCGCTACGCCGTCGACGGGCTTCGCGTGCTTCTCTGGATGCTTCGGTTCGGGCATCGTTGCTCCTCCCGGGGAATCCGCCCAGTCTACGCGCGGGGTGCGGACGCGTCGCGGGTCCATCTTGACGGTTAGATATCTAACTGTCATAGTTCTAACTATGTCGGAGACAGCACCAGCCCCTCGCGCGCCCCTCGAGTTCGTTCGGTGGATCAGCTGGGCCCAGATGAAGGCCGGGGAAGACTGGACTCGCGAGCGCGAGCTCACCCGGCCGCAGAGCTTCGTGCTCGGCTACCTCGTGCAGAGCCCAGGGGCCAGCCAGTCGGAACTCGCGCGCATGAGTCGCACGACGCCCGCCAGCGTCTCGAGCCTGCTCCGCGGTCTCGAAGGGCGAGGGCTCATCGAACGCCGCACTGAGGGCGGCGACGAGCGCACCAAGCGCGTCTACGCCACGCCAGCCGGAGCCGAGCTCATCGCCGGGTTCGAGGACGCCATGATCGCCGCAGACGAGACGATCCTCGCGCCGCTCGACGCCGACGAGCGGGCCGCGCTCCAGGCGCTGCTCGCCAAGATCACGGCGCAGCTCCCGCAGCCAGTGCGCGACTAGCCCCGGAACCGGCCCCGAAACCCACGGCCGGGCCGCGCATCCACCCCTTCACGTGCCGACGTTGGTCGGCGCGCTCTTCGTCCTGCCCAGAAAGAAGCAGCCATGACCACTCCACCTCCAACCGAAACAAGGGGCGACCTGTCCTCAGCCACTGAAGTCTCCGCGGATGCCCCGCGCACGAACCGCTGGTATCTCTCGTCGGCGCCCATCATCAGCGCGCTCCTGCACCTGTGTGTGCCGATGGCCGCCGCGATGATCGTCGGGGCGATCTACAACCTCATCAATGCAGGGTTCATCGGCTCGCTCGACAACACGGCCCTGCTTGCAGCCGTCACCCTCGGGTCGCCGATCCTCGGCCTCGTCATGGGGGTCGGGAACGTCTTCGGGGTTGGGGGAGGGGCGCTCGTCTCGCGCCTCCTCGGCGGCGCCGAACGCGACCCGTCGAAGGCGGCGACGATCAAGCGGGTCGCTTCCTACTCGCTCTGGGGCTCGGTGGTCGCGGGCGCTGTCGTCGGCGGCATCGGGCTCGTGTTCCTGTCGCCGCTCGTCTCGCTGCTGGGCGCGGATGCGTCGGTTGCGGCGCCCACGAGCGCCTTCGTTGGCGTGCTGCTCGGCTTCGTGCCCGTCCTCGCGGCGGCCGTCTGCCTCGAGCAGCTCGTCCGAGCGGAAGGCGCGGCGAAGCAGGTCATGGTGGCGCTCATCCTCTCCGCCGTCGCGAACCTGGCCCTCGACGCCCTGTTCATCCTGGTGCTCGGCTGGGGAGTGGCGGGGGCTGCAGTGGCGACCGGGCTCGCGAACCTCGTCGTCGTCACGTACTTCGTGGTCTGGCTGACCCGCAACAGCGAGCACGTCAGTCTCTCCCCGCGCTGGTTCACGCTCGCGGGCTCCGTGCAGAAGCCGGTGCTCGGTGTCGGCGTGGGCACGCTGCTCCAGTCGGCCTTCCTCATCGTCACGGCGCTTGTGCTCAACAACCTCGCGGCCGCCTACGGCGAGGGCCCGCTCGCCGCCATGGGGGTTGCCGTCCGCATCGCGCAGGTGCCCGAGTTCCTCATCATGGGCGTCACGCTCGGCGTGCTGCCGCTCCTCGCCTATTCGTACGGGAAGGGCGACGGCGCCCGTTTCGCATCCGCACTGCGAGCATCCGCGATCACGGTCGGTGCGGTCGCCGCGCTCGCGGCCACGCTGGTGCTGTGCTTCCGCGACCAGGTGTTCACGCTCTTCGTGGCCGACGAATCCGTGCTCGCGATCGGCGTTGTCGTGCTCGCTGCGCAGCTCATCGCGATGATCGCGAACGGCTTCACGGGCCTCATCACGTCGCTGTTCCAGGCGACTGGCCGGGCCCTTCCCGCGACCATCATGTCGGCCGCTCAGGGGGTGCTGTTCATCCCGGTGGTGATCGCGGGAAGCATCTGGTTCGGCCTGGCCGGCATCATCTGGGCGCTCACCGTCACCGAGGTCGCGGTGCTGGCCGTCGGGGTGATCCTGTGCGTCGCACTGGACCCCGCACTCAAGCGCGGCCTCGCGGAGGGCAGCGCCGAGCGAGCGGAGGAAGCACTCGAGATGGCGGCGGCCTGAGCGAATACTGCACGTGCCCTCGCCGGTCCGGCGACACGAACGCCCTGCCGCAGACCCGTGCGGCAGGGCGTTCGTGTCCCCTTTGCTACTTCACGCAGGCGCTGGCGCCCGGTGAGAGGTCGACGCGGCGCAGCAGCTGCGCGTTGAGGGCGACGACGATCGTCGAGAGCGACATGAGCACGGCGCCGATCGACATGGGCAGGATGAACCCGACGGGTGCGAGGATGCCCGCCGCGAGTGGCACCGACAGCAGGTTGTAGCCGGCCGCCCACCAGAGGTTCTGCTTCATCTTGCGGTAGCTCGCTCGCGACAGCTTGATGACGGAGAGCACGGAGCGGGGGTCATCGCTCGCGAGGATCACCCCGGCGGACGCGATGGCCACGTCCGTGCCCGCGCCGATGGCGATCCCGACGTCGGCCCGGGCGAGGGCCGGGGCGTCGTTGACGCCGTCGCCCACCATCGCGACCTTCTTGCCCTCGGCCTGCAGCTCGGCGACCTTCGCCGACTTGTCCTCGGGCCGCACGCCGGCGTAGACGCGGTCGACGCCGAGCTCCTCGCCCACCGCGCGGGCCACGGCCTCGGCGTCACCCGTGATCAGGACGACCTCGATGCCCAGGCGGTGGAGTGCATCCACGGCCTCGCGCGACTCGGGGCGGATCTCGTCGGCGAGCTTGAGGCCGCCCACAACCTCGCCATCCCGCACGACGTGCAGGATGATCGCGCCGTCGCCGCGCCACGCATCCGCTTCATGGATTTCGGATGCACCAAGCTCCTCGAGGAGGCGCGGGCCGCCGACGCGGACCTCCCGCCCGTCGATCGTCGCCGTGACGCCGACCGCCGGTGAGGAGGTGAACTCGGACGACGCGGGTACGGAGAGACCGCGCTCGGCCGCCGCGCGGACGATGGCCCTGGCAAGCGGATGCTCGCTGTCGGTTTCCGCCGCGGCCGCGACGGCGAGTACCTCATCGGCCGTGAGGGCACCTGCGACGGCGATCTCGGTGAGCATCGGCTCGCCCTTGGTGAGGGTGCCCGTCTTGTCGAAGAGGACGGCGTCGATGATGCGGGTGCTCTCGAGTGCGAGGCGGTCCTTGATGAGGACGCCGCTGCGTGCCGCCTTCTCGGTGGCGATCGACACGACGAGCGGGATCGCGAGGCCCAGTGCGTGCGGGCAGGCGATGACGAGGACGGTGATGGTGCGCATGACGGCGGCGTCAGGGTTGCCGACGAGCGTCCAGACGATCGCCGTGATGGCGGCGGCACCGAGGGCGAACCAGAACAGCCAGGCGGCCGCTCGGTCGGCGATCCGCTGCGTTCGTGATGTCGAGTTCTGTGCTTCGGTGACGAGCCGCTGGATGCCGGCGAGGGTGGTGCTGTCGCCCGTGGCGGTCACCTGGACGCGCACACCGGAGTCGGTCGCGACGGTCCCGGCCGTGACCGTGTCGCCGACGCCGCGGGACACCGGGCGCGACTCGCCGGTGACCATCGCTTCGTCGATCTCGGCCCTGCCCTCCGTGATCCTGCCGTCAGCCGGCATGCTCGCGCCCGGCCGAACCACGACGAAGTCGCCGACGGCCAGCTCGGCGGGGGAGACCCGCACGATGCGATCGCCTTCCACGCGTTCGGCGCTATCCGGCAGCAGGGCCGCCAGGGAGTCGAGCGCCGAGGTGGTCTGCGCGAGCGAACGCATCTCGATCCAGTGGCCGAGCAGCATGATGACGATCAGCAGCGCGAGCTCCCACCAGAACTCCAGGTCGTGGTGCAGGAGGCCGAGGCTCGCGCCCCAGGAAGCTGCGAACGCGACCGTGATCGCGAGTGCGATGAGCAGCATCATGCCGGGCTTGCGCGCCCTGAGCTCGCCGATCGCGCCGGTCAGGAACGGGCGCCCGCCCCAGACGTACATGACGGTGCCGAGGATGGGTGCGATGAAGACCGCGCCGGGAAAGTCGGGGACCTCATAGCCGAGGAGCATCGCGAACATGCTCGAGAAGCCGATGACGGGCGCGGCGATAACGAGGTTGATCCAGAAGAGGCGCCGGAACTGCGCGACGTGATCCGCGCCGTGGCCGGCGTGGCCGGCGTGCCCTGCCGAGTCCCCGTGCCCCGCGTGGGTGTGCGCTTCGTCCTCGTACCCCGCGTGCTCGTGCTCATGCTCGTGCTCGGAAGGCTGGCCGTGCGTGGTCGCCTGGCCCGGCTTGTGGGTGTGCGCTTCGTGCTGTGTGCTCATGGGCTTCTCCTCGGCTTGGCGACGTGGTGCGGTGTCGCGTATACCCCTTGGGGGTATAGGGGTTAACCGGCCAGCGTTCCCGTGTATTCCCGCCCTTGACCTTCCTGTTACGGGAGGCGGCAGGCTTGAGTCATGCTCACCATCGGAGAATTCGCGAACACGACCGGCATCAGCGTGAAGGCGCTGCGTCACTACGACGAGACGAAGGCGCTTGTCCCCTTCGAAGTGGATGCGGCGACCGGGTATCGCAGGTACGCAGAGTCGCAGGTGCGCGACGGCGCCCTGCTGCAGGCGCTGCGGGCAGCCGGCGTTCCGTTGCCTACCGCGGCGAGGGCTCTTCGAGACGGCGACGTGGCCGACGTGCTGCGTCGCCACCGGGTGAATGTGCTGCAGCAGCGTGATGCCGAGGATGCGGCCATGACGGCTGCGGATGCAGTGCTCGCGGCATTCGCGCGCCCGGTCGTCGTCGAGGAGCGGCGACTCGGGGCCACGCCGTTCGTCGCGCGCGTCATCCCGCTGCCCGCCGCCCTCGACGCGGGCGCCGACGGTGCGGGCAGGGACGGCGCGGTACTGACGGATGAGGACGCGAATGGAGAATTCGGCGAACTGTACCGGCGCAGTGTCGAGGCTGGGCTCGAGCCGGGTCCCGCGTTCTGGACATCGCTTCGGGAGGCCCCGGGCAGCGCGGCGCGAGCCCCTGAACTGCAGATGCTGCTCTGCTGGCCGGTCGCGCGCAATCCGGAAACCGGAGACGCGTCGTGGGACGACGAGCGCATCCTCGCCGACGAACTGCCGCCGCGGACCGAGCTTGTTGCCGTGTGGCGGGCGGACGGCGCTGACCTGCCGGACGGCTCCGTGCATCCGGCCGTCGTGGCCCTCTTCGACGCGCTCGCGCAGCGCGGGGTGGCGCTCCAGTCGCAGGAGGTGCGCCAGCGCGTCGTCGGCGAAGACGAAAGCGACTTCGCCGTGGAAGTCGCCGTCACGCTGCCGTGACGCGGCCCCACCTCCGCCGCCCTCCCCGCCCTGCCACCTCCACCTCCGCCGCCCCGCCCCGTCCCCGTCGCCGTGCGCCTGCCCGATCGCTGCCAGTCAATTGGCCCGTATGGCCGCGGCTGTAGGGCCACTTGACTGGCAGCGACCGAGTCGGGCGGCGGCTGAAGGGCCACTTGACTGGCAGCGACCGAGTCGGGCGGCGGCTGAAGGGCCACTTGGCTGGCAGTGATCCCCCTCGAAGCGCGGTGCAGCTCGGAACGGCGGAAGCGGTGGCAGCGATCGGGTGGCGGATGCGCGGGAGCGAGGCCACGGGCGCGGGGCACGGGTGCGGGGTGAGCGCGCGGGGTGCACGCGGGGTGCACGCGCGCGGGCGTAGGGGTGCGGGCGCTGCCCCGCCGACTACCATTGCGAGTTCGGAGGTCACCACCGGAGGTCATCATGGCGAGAGCGTCGCTTGTTCAGTCGGTCAGCGACCGGCTCCTCGATGACATCATCTCGGGGGAGCTGCCGCAGGGGGCTCCGCTGCCGCGCGAGATCGACCTCGCCGAGCGGCTCGGCGTGAACCGCCTGACGCTCCGTGAGGCGCTCAAGACCCTGCAGGCGCAGGGCGTCGTCCAGCCGGTCCCCGGCACGCGCGGCCGCGTGCTGCCGATGGAGGACTGGACCGGCATCGAGCCGCTCCTCCGCGCTGCGACCTCGACCGGCGGCAAGGCGCAGGCCTCCGTGCAGCTCGTCCAGCTGCGGCGGATGATCGAGACCGGCGCGTGCGAGCTCGCGGCCCCGCTGCGCACCTCCGACGACCTCGAGCGACTCGAGGCGTACCTCGAGGAGATGCGCGCCGCATCCGCCGCCGACGACGTGCACACGTTCGTGACGGCCGACATCGCGTTCCACGACGTGGTGCTTCGGGCCAGCGGCAACCCGTTCCTGCGTGTGCTGCTCGAGCCGCTCGGCCGCTTCCTCTACGAGCGCCGCTACGAGACTTCGGCCGTGCCGCAGGTGCAGGTGAATGCGATCCGCGAGCACGCGGGGATCCTCGAAGCGCTCCGATCCGGCGAGCCCGCCGCCGCCCGCGTCGCGATGGAATCGCACATGCAGCAGACCGCGGATGATCTGCAGCAGTACGTGCTCGGGCCTCAGGCCTGACCGCGCCGCTATATCCACGCATCCTGAGCAGCGATATCAGATATCTCCTTGACAACACTCTCCGTCGGGCGCAAGCTATCTGATATCCGATTACAAGGGAGTTCTCTGATGGATGAAACCCGACTGCTCGCGCAGTACCCCGCCCCAGTGCACGTCGATGCCGCGGAGGTCGCCGACCCGGTCCGCGAGTCGGGAGTGACCCTCATCGTCCTCGACGACGACCCGACGGGGACGCAGTCGGTCGCCGACCTCCCCGTCCTCACCCGCTGGGAGCAGGACGACCTCGTCTGGGCGCTCGAGCAGGGCCGCGACGCCGTCTACGTGCTGACGAACACGCGCAGTCTCGACGCGGAGTCCGCCGCCGCGCGCAACCGCGAGATCGTCACGGCGGCACTCGCCGCCGCCGAGCGCCTCGAGCGCCGCGTCGCCTTCGTGAGCCGCGGCGACAGCACGCTGCGCGGCCACTACCCGCTCGAGACCGACGTCATCGCGGCGACGCTTGAAGAGCTCGGCGGCCCGGTTCCCGACGGCGTCCTCATCGTCCCCGCCTTCCCGGACGCTGGCAGGGTCACCATCGGGGGCATCCACTACTACCGCCAGAACGGCGAGCTCGTGCCCGTCGCCGAGACGGAGTTCGCGAGGGACGCGACGTTCGGATTCCGCAGCTCGGCCCTGCCCGAGTGGGTCGAGGAGAAGACGAAGGGCCGCTGGGCGGCCGCC
The DNA here is from genome assembly GCF_013409665.1 of Pseudoclavibacter sp. JAI123. Taxonomy (NCBI): domain Bacteria; kingdom Bacillati; phylum Actinomycetota; class Actinomycetes; order Micrococcales; family Microbacteriaceae; genus Pseudoclavibacter; species Pseudoclavibacter sp. JAI123. The sequence goes on from NZ_JACCCM010000001.1 coordinate 356,949, forward strand.
GATGTCACCGTGCTCTCGCTCGACATCATCCGCAGCGGGCCGGAGGCGGTCGCCGCCGTGCTGCAGGATGCGCGCGACGGCCAGCCGATCGTCGTCGATGTGGTCATCGAGGACGACATCCGCATCGTCGCCCTCGGGCTCGAGCTCGCAGAGGCCGACGGCAAGCAGTTCCTGTACCGCGTCGGGCCGCCGTTCGTGCGGGCCCGCATCGGGCAGGAGATCGCGTCGCCCCTGGAACCGGCCCAGCTCGCCCGCGACGACGCAGCCGGATCCGCCGCCGGCGGCCTCATCGTCGTCGGCTCGCACGTCGACCTCACGACCCGCCAGCTCGCGGCCCTCCACCAGGAGCACCCCGACCTCCCGACCGTCGAGCTCTCCGTCTCGGCGATCATCGACGCCGACCATCGCGAGGCGCACCTCGACGACGCCAAGGCGCGCGTCATCGAGGCGCTCGCGGTCGGGGACGTCATCCTCCACACGAGCCGCGAGCTCGTGAAGACCGACGATGCGGATGCGTCGCTCGCCATCTCGAGGAACGTCTCGGCCGCCGTCTGCGAGGTCGTCGCCCACGCGCTCCGCGAGACGCCGCCCAGCTTCGTCATCGCCAAGGGCGGCATCACCTCGAGCGACGTCGCCACCAACGGCCTCGAGATCCGCCACGCGGTTGTCCGCGGCCCCATGCTCCCGGGCATCGTCTCCCTCTGGCAGGCGGTCGGAGGACCGGCCGACGGCATCCCCTACGTCGTGTTCGCCGGCAACGTCGGCGACGAGGACTCGCTCGCGCGGGTCGTCGAGAAGTTCCACGCGAGCGCCGCGACCGGCGTCGTCCCCGCAGCCGGCGCGGCAGCACCCGCATCCATTCCCGCATCCAACTGATCAGCAACAGCGCTGAGACCCGTACGCGCATTCATTCGTACACGCACTGAGAAACGAGCAACCATGACCTCCTCTTCCTACTCCGTCGCCGTCCTCGGGCTCGGCGCCATGGGCCTGCCGATGGCGACGCGCCTCAGCAGCCAGCTCACGGTCAACGGCTTCGACATCGCGCAGCCGCGCCTCGACCTCGCGGCCGCCGCGGGCATCGTGCCGCACGACTCCGCGGCCAGCGCCGTCACGGGCGTCGACGCCGTCCTCCTCGCGGTCCGCAACGGCGAGCAGCTGCACGACGTGCTGTTCGGCGCGAACGGCATCGCCGACAAGCTCGACGAAGGCGCAGTCGTCATCCTCACGAGCACCGTCGGCACCGACGGCATCGCCGAGGTCGTCACCCGCCTCGAGCAGCACTCGGTCGAACTCGTGGATGCGCCCCTGTCGGGCGGTCCCGTCCGCGCGGGCCAGGGCGACCTCCTCATCGTCGTCGGCGCGACCCCTGCCGCCCGCGAGAAGGCGCAGCCCGTGCTCGAGCTGCTCGCATCCACGCTCACCGTCGTGGGCGACCGCCCCGGCGACGGCCAGGCGCTCAAGACCGTCAACCAGCTGCTGTGCGGCGTGCACATCGCCGCCGCCGCCGAGGCGCTCGCCCTCGCCGAGCGACTCGGCCTCGACCCCGAGAAGACGCTCGAGACGCTCGGGGCGGGTGCCGCCGGCTCGTTCATGCTCGCGAACCGCGGGCCGCGCATCCTGGAGGCCTACGACGAGGACGGCGCCGAGGTGCTCAGCCGACTCGACATCTTCGTGAAGGACATGGGCATCGTCGGCAAGGCGAGCCGCGCCGTCGGACTCCCCACGCCGGTCGCAGCAGCCGCCGAGCAGCTGTACCTCCTCGGGCAGGCGCAAGGTCTCGGCGCGGCCGACGACTCGGCCGTCATCCTCGCCCTCGCCCCGAAGACCACCGACTAGGACTCACGTAGTCCCAGACACCCCTCGGCGAGGGCCCCCGCTCTCGCGCCAACGCTCGTCACAACCTCGCTCTCGTCAAAGGAGACGGACTTGTCCACATTCCTGCTGCTCGCGATCGCGGCCGGAGGCATCGGCCTCCTCCTGCTGCTGATCATCAAACTCAAGGTGCACGCCTTCCTGGCGCTGCTCATCGTGAGCGTCCTCGTCGGCCTCGCCACGGGGCTGCCGCTCGTGACGGTTCCCGAGACCGAGCTCGAGCCGGCGAAGATCGGCATCATCGAGTCGATCATCGCCGGAATGGGCGGCGTGCTCGGCTCGGTCGCGATCCTCGTGGCGCTCGGGGCGATGCTCGGCAAGATCATCGAGATCTCCGGCGGCGCATCCAGCCTCGCGGGTCGCTTCACGAAGCTGCTCGGGCCGCGGCGCGTCGCCGGTGCCCTCACGGCTGCCGCGCTTGTGCTCGCGATCCCCGTCTTCTTCGACGTCGGCTTCATCATCCTCGTGCCGATCATCTACGGCTTCTGCAAGGCCGCCGGCGTCAACCCGGTGAAGTTCGGTCTCCCCGTCGGCGGCATCATGCTCGCCGTGCACGTCGCGATGCCCCCTCATCCCGGCATCGTGGGCGGCGCCGGCATCCTCGGTGCCGACCTCGGCTGGGTGACCATGATCGGCCTCCCCGTCTGCCTGGTGCTCGCCGTCGTCTCGCACTTCTTCTCGAAGTGGCTCAACCGCAACGACTTCACGATGCTGCCGACCACGGCGAAGTCGTTCGCCGAGTTCGGCACCGAGAAGGCGGATGCGGTCGTCGCCGACGCCGAGGGCACGTCCGGCTCGGCGGACGGCGCGTCCGGCTCATCCGGCACCGCAACCAAGGCGCGCACCGTCGCCCCGCCGAGCGCCGGCATGGTCATGACGCTCATCGTCACGCCGCTCATCATGATCGCGCTCGGCACGGTCGGCGCCACGCTGCTCCCCGCCGGCGACCCCGTCCGCAACGTACTCGCGTTCATCGGCGCCCCGCTGTTCGCGCTGCTCGTGACGGTGCTCCTCGCGAGCTTCTTCCTCGGCATCCGCCGCGGCTGGAGCGCCTCGCAGCTCGGCGACGTCGTCGAGGCAGCCCTCCCGCCCGTCGCAGTGGTCATCCTCGTCACCGGCGGCGGCGGCGCGTTCGCCCGCGTGCTCACCGAGAGCGGCATCGGCGCGGCGCTCAGCGAGACGCTCCTCGCCACCGGCATGCCCCTCATGCTCATGGCCTACCTGATCTCGCTCGCCCTGCGCGCGGCTCAGGGCTCCGCGACCGTCGCGATCCTCACGACCGCCGGTCTCCTCAGCGCGTCGATCCTCGGCGGCGGATACTCGACGATCCAGATCGCGCTGCTCGCCCTCGCGATCGCGTTCGGCGCGCTCGGCCTCTCCCACGTCAACGACTCCGGGTTCTGGGTCGTCACCCGCTACCTGGGCCTCGGCGTCGCGGACGGCCTGCGCACCTGGACCGTCCTCACCACCGTGCTCGGCCTCGTCGGCTTCCTGCTCTGCTCCGTCGTCTGGCTGATCGTGGGCCTCGCGTAGCCCCACCCCACCCGCGCACGCATCCGCCGCCGCACTTGATCGCTGCCAGTCAAGTAGCCCCTATGGCAGAGGCTGAAGGGCCACTTGGCTGGCAGCGATGGAGTCGTGCGGCGGTGATTGGGCCACGTGGCTGGCAGCGACTGCCGAACGGATGCTGCGGGCGCGGGCGTGGGGACGGATACCGGGTGGATACCGCGGGCGCCACCACCCCGCAGCTAGGCTCGGGCCGTGGTCGAGTTCGTCGTGTTCTGCCTCCCCGCGCTGGTCTACGTGCTGGTGCAGTCGCGCGGGGAGCACCGCACGCTGCGCTCAGCGCTCGACAGGCTCGGCGCATCCTGGGGCTCGGCCTCCGCCTATCGCTTGGCGGCGCTGCTCCTCTTGCCGCTGCTCCTCACCGGTTGGCTCGCGATAGTGCTCATCCCGGAGGAGGCGCTCGCCGCGCCCGGAGTCACGGTGACCAGGGTCACGTCGGTCGGTGTCGCGGTGTCGATGGTGCTGCGCGCGGTCGGTGAGGAAGTCTTCTTCCGTGGTCTGCTCGGGGGAGTCTTCGTTCGGCGGCTCGGTTTCGCCGTCGGGAACCTCGTTCAATCGACGCTGTTCGTGCTCCCGCACTCTGCACTGCTGCTCATCGACGTCCGCCTGTGGCCGATCATCCCGGTGCAGTTCGCGGCGGGGTGGATGCTCGGCTGGCTGCGCGAGAAGACGGACACGTTCGTTCCGGGCGCCGTCGTGCATGTCGTAGCCAACCTCGCGGCTGGCCTCATCGCAGGATGATCCCGTCGGCACGGCCTCAGTACCCCGAGTTGTTCCCATGGTCAAAGCTGGTCGGCGGCGGGGGCGGGTTCTCGGCCCGGCGGCGACGCTCGTCGGGGGAGAGCTCGGAGTCGCGGGGCGGGCGCGGTGCGGCGCGCACCATCCACACGACAAGGAACGTGACCGCCGCGAAGCCGAGAACGATCACGGCGACCACGAGCACGGGGTTATAGGCCACGGGATGCTCCGCTCGCTCGGGCACTGGACGCGCGTCTCCCGGCGAGTCTCGCATGCCAGCTCGACGGGGCCCGTGCACCCGCGCCATCTCGCGCCCGATCACTGCCAGTCAAATGGCCTGAATCGGCGGTGCCATAAGGGCCAATCGGCTGGCAGCGATCGAGGTCTGGCGCGCGAGAAGGGGCATTTGGCTGGCAGCGATTCGAGAGAAGGCCGTGTCCAGCGGCTGGCCGCGCCCAGCCGCGAGCCGCATCCGAGAACTTGGAACGAGCCCGAGCCCAACGAGCCCGAGCCCGCGCCGCGCCGCGCCCCTACGGTGCCCGCGGGCCCTTCTGCACGGGGATGACGCCGGTGCGGGCCGGCGGGTTCGGGAAGAACCAGAGGATGGCGCCGGAGAGGATCCAGATGATGGCCATGCCGGCGACGAGCCAACCGGCGTCGAACCCGGCGATGAGGCCTGCGACGGCTGCGCCGATCGCGGCGGCGGTGACGCGCAGTCCTGCGCCGATGGTGAAGACCTGGGAGCGCACGTTCGGCTTGCTCTCCTTGTCGCGCAGCAGCATCATGGCGGCGTTCGCGGGGGCCGCGAAGAGGCCGGCGATGAAGACGGCGGCGAACGTGAAGCCGACAGGGAGCGCTGGGACGGCGATGAGGAGGAACGCGCCCGTCGCGACGAAGCCCATGCCCATGACCCAGACGGGGCCGCGCGTGGTCCAGGTCCTGATGGCCATGAACAGTGCGCCGGCGAGGCCGCCGATGGCGTAGGCCGTGACGATCCAGGCGGCGGATGCCTCCGAGCCGGTGCGCTCTAGGGAGATGGCGATCGCTGCTATGCCGAGCGCCCCGCCGGCGATCTGGCTGACGGTGCCCGCCGTGGTGACGATGGCGATCGGCTTGTGCCGCACGAGGTAGGTCATGCCGCGGGCGATGGTGCGGCCGAGCCCTTCGACGGTGCCCGCCTTTGGGTGCATCCGGATGCCGAACCCGGCCATCGCCCCGATGAACGCGAGGGCTGCGAGGAGCACCATCGCGAGCCGAGCGGACCCGGCGAGCGGGATCGCGAGCGCGGCCAGCGCGGGCCCGCCGACCGACGCGATCGTGTAGGACAGGGCGTCCTGCGCATACGCCTTCCGAACGGGTTCGATGTTGTCTGGCGCGAAGCTCGAGAGGCCGCCCATGTATGCGGGGGTCACGAAGCCGGCAACCGCCAGGATGAGCGCGATGACGCCGATCGGCAGGGTGCCGAGCTGCGACGCGAACAGGTACGCGGCGGCTGTGATGGCACCGCCGATGATGAGGAGCAGGCGGGGCCGGCGCATCCGGTCGAGGAGCGCGCCGACGAGCGGCGCGGCGATGACGCTCGGGAAGAGAGCGACGGCGACGAGGAACCCGCCGACCGCGACATCTCCGAGCTGTTCGACGGCGAGAAGAGGAAGAGCGACAACCGCTCCGGCGTTCGCCAGTCTGAGGGGGATCGAAGTCGACTGGTACCGCCAGATGCCGCTCATCCGAGAACAGAACTCCTCACTGCAACGCCGTCAGAGACGCGGCAGACGATGCCGCGGAAGGCCAGCCTACGTCTCACTGGAGGCGTCGGTCGGCGGTGCGAAACGTGCCGCAACGCGTCGAGGCTGGGCTTGTGACGGGCGGTTCGCGCCGTCCGGTTTCCTCTCGTGCGGCGCTCAGTCGCCCAGCTTCTGGTCGAAGTCCTTCGGCGAGAGGGCGAGGGCTTCCGCCTCTTCACCGCTCAGCTGCTGAGCTTCGCGCCGCGACTTCCGTGCGTTGAGGAGGTAGTGGATGGTCGTGGGCACGACGGTCGCGAGGACGGCGAGGATCAGGATCACGTCGATGTACTCGCGGATGAAGTCGCCGAGCACGGGCACGTAGCCGAGGAGGTAACCGGCGAAGGTGAGGCCGGCCCCCCAGATGAGGGCGCCGATGAGGTTGTAGATCGTGTACTTGCGGTAGTCCATCTTGCCGACGCCGGCCGCGACGGGAGCGAATGTGCGGACAATGGGCACGAAGCGGGCGACGATGACGGCGAGGCCGCCGAAACGCTCGAAGAACGCGTTGGTGCGTTCGACGTTCTTCATGCTGAAGAGGCCGCTCTCCTTGCGTTCGAAGATCCTCGGGCCGGCCTTTCGGCCTATCAGGTAGCCGACCTCACCTCCGAGGAACGCGGCGAGGCCGATGGCGAGGCACACCCACCAGATGTCGAAGCCGATGCCTGGGTAGAAGGCGAGGAGCCCGGTGATGAGCAGCAGCGTGTCGCCGGGCAGCAGGAAGCCGACGAGGAGTCCGGTCTCCGAGAACACGATGAGGCAGACGACGAGCAGCGCCCAGGGGCCCGCGCCGTGAATGATCGTTTCGGGGTCGAGCCAGGGGAAGAGTGTGGGAACCACGGAAGATGCATCCAGTCGCAGAATTCTTGAGGTGAACGAAGGGTATCCCCTGCGGATGGATGAAGAGGGAACGATTCTGTCCACCGCGGGCGCCTCCCCGTCGGACGCGAAAGCTCCCGGCCAATTGGTGGGTGAATCACTGCGAACCTGGGTTACTCTCCGCGTACAGGCGCTTCCGCATCGGGGGGTGCGCCGTTCTCTGCAGATGGCTGCCGGGGCGGTGTTCGGCGGCGCGGAATCGGGAACGATGAACCTCATTGGACGCACAACCGAACGGGCTCGAGCCCGTGCGGTGCTGTCGAGCGGTCGCGAGGACCTGTTGCTGTTCGTCGGAGCGCGGGGTGTTGGCAAGTCCAGTCTGCTCGAGTCCATCGCGGCTGAGGCCGGAGCCAATGTCGTGCGGTTCAGCGCGCAGGAGGCGACCTGGTCGTACTCGGGTCTGTCCGCGATCGCGGCCGGACTCGGCGGGTGGAGGGCCGACGCGATCGACGGTGCACTTCAGCACGCGCGTGGTGCATCCGCCACGGAGTTCGATGTGGGAGTCGAGCTCAGCCGTTCGCTCCGGATGGCACCCGAGCCCGAGCCCGAGCCTGAACCGCTCTTGCTCGACAGCATCGACAATCTCGATCCGGCGAGTGCGTCGGTGCTGGCGTTCCTCTGCGCTCGACGGCAGGCCACGGGTCTGCGCGTCGTCGCGACCGCGACCGAGCTGCCGGCAGACGGTCCCTTTGGGTGGCTCGAGCAGACGCGCCTGGAACCGCTCGATCGGACGGTCTCGATGCGTCTCGCAGCATCCCGCAGGCTGGGGCCGGCCGATCGGGGGGTACTGAGCATCGTGGCGATCATGTCGGGGGGAAACCCGGGCGCCATCATGGGCGCGAAGCTCACAGCGCGTGAGTGGCGAGGGCTCGACGCTGTGCGCATTCCGCTGCGTGTCGGCGAGGACACGACGGGCGCATGGGGAGACGCGGACTCTCGCAGTTCTGTCCGCGCGGATCTGCTGAGGATGTGCGCGCTTGCGCCTGCCTCGATGGGCGCGGCGCTCGAAGGGGGCTCCGTAGACCGGCAGGACGCGCTCGAGGATCTGCTCGAGGAGGGCCTCGTGGAATCAATCGAGGACGTGCTCCGCATCGCGGACCGCCAGCTGCGATCCGGGATCTACTCGAGCATGAACGCTCATGAGCGCCGGGCGATGCACGCCGCGGCGGCCGAGCTGCACGATGGAGTCGATCCCCGCATCTCCCTCTGGCACCGCAGCTTCCTGCATCCGCCCGACGATGCCGAGCTGAGTCTCCTCCTCGTTGCAGCATCGTTTGTGCGTGCCGACGCCATCGAGGTCGCCGTCGAGTTCGCCGAGCGTGCGCTGTCGATGTCCGCGGGGCTTCCGGAGCGCGGCGAGCTGCTGCTCGACCTCGCTGAGGAGCTGATTCGGAAGGGCGAGTTCACGCTGGCGCAGCACTACCTGAGCAGGATCAGCGGAGCGGATGGACGCGTCGCCCTGGCCGTGCGTCGCGCGCACGCGACCCTGATGGTCGAGTTCGCGCTCGAGCCGCACGTGTCGGAACGGGCGGTGGACTCCTTCCTGTCCGCGCGTGTCAGCGGCGAGCCCGGCGCGTGTGCCTCGCTGCTGCTCGCGCTGGCGCGTCTCCACCTCCTGCGATGGGACGTTCCGCGCGCGAAGGTGGCTCTTCGAAGGGCGCGCATGCTGACAGGCACCGCGCGCGGGCTCCCGTTCCGACTGATGGCCGAGACGCTGCTGCCGGAGGAGCGGGTGGAGGCGAGTCCGCTGTCGCCCATCGACGAGGCGGTCCGCGACGTCCACCAGCTGCAGTCGGCCGATGCGATCGTCCTCGTCCAGACGCTCGTCATGGCTGGGAGGTGCGCCGAAGCGCGCAGCGTGTCCGCGGCGCTGCTCGACCGGGGCCCTCCGCTCTCGTCACCGCAGCTTGCCTCCGTTCTCGGCCTGCTGGTCTTGCTGGAAGTGCGGGAGGCGCGCAAGGAGCCCGTTCGGGATGCAGTGGCGGCGTGGCGCGGTGTCCTGCTGCCGGAGTCGACGGTCGACGCGGTTCGCTGCCTCATCGAAGCTGGTGCGGAATCGCTGCTCAACCCGGAGCCGTCTGCGCGGGTGGATGAGCTCATCGAGACGACCAGGTCGCGGTGCGGGCTCGAGCACAACGCGGTGGTCTCTCGCCATCTGGCGGTGCTCGAGGGCGGCCGAGCGCTGGCGCGCGGGCAGTATGAGGAGGCGACTCGGCTTCTGGCCGGAGCCGTCGTGCCGGGTGAGGCCCAGGATCCGGCTGTGCTGCGGGCCGACGCGGACCTCATCGAGGCGCTCTGCCTCGACGGGCGCTTCGAGGATGCTCGAGCCAGGCTCGCCGAGTTCTCCGGGCGGGTCGAGCGCTGGCCAGGCGCGTGGTCGAGCGCGGCCCTGACCCGTGCGCGCGCGGTCTGCGAGGACGGAGCCCCGTCGGCAACGCCCACGGTGTCCTCATCGCCGGTGCTCGACCTCCTCGACTCCCATGAGCTGGAGGTCGCGAGTCTGGTGCAGAGCGGGCTTCGGAACCGGGAGATCGCGACCGCGCTGTTCGTCTCGCAGCGTACGGTCGAGCTGCGGCTCACGCGCATCTACCGGAAGCTCGCGATCGACTCACGGGCGCACTTGGTCGCGCTCATGAGTGCGCTTCACTGAACGCCCGCCGGGTTGGGCTCCGCCACCGGCCGTCGGAGGGGCGCAGGTAGGCGTCGACGAGCGCGCGCAGGCAGATCAGGGCGTCGAGGATCCGCACGAACGGGAAGAGGAGCGCCGTCGCGTGCGGTCGCTGCCCGGTGATGAACGCGACGATGAGGGTCATGATGGCGTCGGGAACCAACAGGCCGGCGGCGATGATGATCGGTGGAAGCGTCCCGGCGATGGCTGCCGCCAGCTGGGCGGTTTCGCCTCCCATCGCCCAGACCTCGACGCTCAGCCAGGCGAGCAGCGAGATGAGGAACGCCGGCAGGATGAGGGCCAGCACGACGCTGCCGAAGAGCACTTCCACCACGCCGACGAACAGGGACGTCCAGAACACGCCCTGGTGCATCCCGTGCCTCCGGATCGTCTGCCAGAAGCCGAGACTCCACCGTCGCATCTGGCTCGTGTACTCGCGCAGCGTCACGGGATCCTGGGTCTCTGCGATCGCGCAGCCGGGGTCGAAGGCGATGCGGCCGAGCCGTTTGGCGTGCACCTCGAACGTCATGTTGTAGTCCTCGATCGTGAGGCCCTTGGCTGCGATGTCGACGTGCTCGAGCACCGACGTGCGGTACATGCTCGCGAATCCGGGAACGATCGTCACCGCATTCGCCCCGCGCGCGGCCTGTCCGTACTTCTGCAGGTACTGGACGAAGACGTAGACGCGCTCGCGGTGGTCGGTGAGCAGGCGCCCCATCCGGGTCGTGGGCCGTGGGTACGGGACGGTCGTCGCCCGGCCTGCGACGGCGACGACGTCGGGCTCGTCGAACAGGGGCAGGCCGGTGGTGAGGTAGTTGCCACGCAGCTGCGTGTCGGCGTCGAGGAGGAGGACCACCTCGAAGCGGTCGCGCAACGCGAAATGCTCGATGGCCGCGGTCAGCGCACCGGCCTTGCCGCGGTTCGGGAAGAGGTCGAGCACGGAGGCTCCCGCTCGCTCACCGATGGCGACGGTGTCGTCGCTCGACCCGTCCGAGGCGATGAAGACGTTGGACAGTGGCACCTGGGATGCGGCGGAGCGGATGGTATCGGAGATGACCAGGGACTCGTTGTGGGCGGCGATCAGGATGGCCACGTCGGCGGGCACGAGGCGCCTCGCCGGAGTGGGGGCCGCCGGGTGCGCGGACGCTCCGGACGGATGCTCGGCCGGCTGGACCGCGCCGCGCCGCGCCTTCGAGGCGACTCGTGCCAGGCCCGCGATCGACCAGACGACCGTTGAGAGGCTGAACGTCGTCAACAGCAGCGTCACGAGCACCGCGACGAGCGGCCAGGTGTCCCGCATCGGATCTCCTTCGCCTCGGTCGTGCCGTGCTTCTTCTCGGCAGGCACGCGTGCATCTCCGAGGCTACGGTCGCAGCAGCGGAAGTGAACCGCCGAATGCTTGCGGTTTTCCGCATTCTCGGGCCAGCTGCGGCGGTTAACCGCCGTTCGGCGTGAACGACCTTGACCGACGATTCCACGGCGTGCATGCTGGCGGAACCTCGTCACCCGGACCCTGTGACCTGTCTCACGACAACCCACAACGCAGGCCGGCACGAGCTTCTCTCGCCGGTGCTGTGCCGTGAACTCGTCATTGGAGCATGATGACCACGCTGCATCCGACACCGGAGACGACGGCCGTCCCCGCGAGTCCAGAGCCCATCAGGATCACCGCAGACGCCAAGCCGCTCGACCTCCCGCCGGTCGCCGAGCGGGCCGAGCCTGCCGCGATCGCGCCCTCCTCTGAGAGCGCTCCCGCGTTCGACTACGACGTGGCCATCGTCGGCCTCGGGTACGTCGGACTGCCGACCGCACTCGCCTACTTCGCCGGCGGAAGCCGCGTGCTCGCGCTCGACGTCTCCCCTCGACGGCTCGAGATCATCCGCTCGGAGCACGCCGATCTGCTGGACTCCGACCGCGTGAGGCTCAGCGCCGCGCTCGACGACGAGCGCTTCCACCTCACCGACGACGAACGCGAGGTGTCGAGGGCGGCAGCGGTCATCGTCTGCGTACCGACCCCCGTTGACGGGCACCTGGTGCCCGACCTGCACCTGCTGACCGCGGCATCGGCGATGGTGGTCGCCCTCGCAAGACCGGGTCAGCTCATCATGCTCACGTCGACGACCTACGTCGGCTGCACCGAGGACCTCCTCGTGGCACCTCTCGCCCTCCGGGGGCTCGTCGTGGGAGACGACGTGAGTGTTGCGTTCAGCGCCGAACGCATCAACCCGGGGGTCGACCTCTTTTCCCAGGAGGTCGTCCCTCGGGTCGTCGGCGGCGCAACACCGAAATGCCTCGAAGCGGCTGTCACGTTGCTCAGTCGCTACGCGGGGGAGGTGCACCGCGTCTCCAGCCTCGAGGTCGCCGAGATGACCAAGCTGCTCGAGAACACGTTCCGCGCCGTGAACATCGCGCTCGCCAACGAATTCGCCGACATCTGCGCATCCCTCAGGATCCCGGTGACGGAGGTCATCGATGCCGCCGCGACGAAGCCGTACGGCTTCATGCCCTTCTACCCCGGCCCCGGCGTCGGCGGCCACTGCATCCCGTGCGACCCGCACTACCTGCTCTGGCAGCTGCGCAAGGACCGAGTCGAGGCGCCGATGATCACGGCCGCCATGGCCAGCATCTCCGCCAGGCCGGGGCACGTGGTGCAGCGGATCCGCGACCTGCTCTCCGAGGCGGGGTCCGGCATCCTCGGGGCCCGCATCCTCGTCATCGGAGTCGCCTACAAACCCGACGTCGCCGACCTGCGTGAATCGCCCGCGCTCGAGATCCTCGCCGCCCTCGACGGGCTCGGGGCGTCCCTCGCGTACGTCGACCCCCACGTGCCGGAAGTGTCGCTCCCGTCCGGGCGCACGCTCCGTTCGCTCGACGATCCGGATGCGTTCGAGGCCGGCCTCGTGCTGGTGCACACGCTGCACTCCGGCCTCGACCTCGCCTGGCTCACCTCCCACACGCTGGTGCTCGACGGCACCTACCGCAGCGCGGACCTGCCCGGCCGAGTGCTGCTGTAACGACGCGCACGATCAACTCCGCACCTAGGGAAGAAGAACTCCTCATGAAGACTCTCGTGACGGGCGGCGCCGGATTCGTCGGCAGCCACCTCGTCGAGCACCTCCTCGCCGCCGGTGACGAGGTGACCGTGCTCGACGACCTCTCCACCGGCTCGATCCGCAACCTGCTCGGGCTGCAGTCGCATCCGCGCTTGAACATCGTGTTCGGCTCGATCCTCCGCCCGCGATCCGTCCGCGAGGCGATCGCCGGCTGCGATCGCGTGTTCCACCTCGCCGCGGTCGTTGGGGTGAAGCTCATCGTCGAGCAGCCGCTGCGGGGCCTGCGCGTCAACCTCCACGGCACCGAGAACGTGCTGGATGCCGCGGTGGGCGTCGGCGCATCCGTCCTGCTGGTCTCCACGAGCGAGATCTACGGCAAGAACACCGCGGACAGCCTGCACGAGGAGAGCGACCGCATCCTCGGCTCACCCCTCGCATCGCGGTGGACCTACGCCGCGGCGAAGGGGCTCGACGAGAGCTTCGCGCGCGCCTACGTCGACGAGTTCGGACTCGACGTCTCCATCGTTCGGCTCTTCAACACCGTCGGGCCACGGCAGACGGGCCGCTACGGGATGGTGGTGCCGAACCTCGTGGGGCAGGCCGTGCGGGGCGTCCCCCTCACCGTCTTCGGCGACGGCACACAGAGCCGCTGCTTCTCGTACGTCGGCGACGTGGTGCCCGCGATGGTGCAGCTCGCCGAGCACGAGCACGAGAGCGGTCAGGCCTTCAACCTGGGCGGCGCCCACGAGGTGTCGATCGTCGACCTCGCCGAACGCATCGTGGCGCGGCTCGACAGCCAGAGTGCGATCGAGTTCATCCCGTACGACGTCGCATACTCGCCGGGCTTCGAGGACATGCGGCGCCGAGTGCCGGACAACACCAAGGCCAGGCTCGCGGTCGGGTACCACCCCGCCACGTCGCTCAACGAGATCATCGACCTCGTCGCGGCCGGCATCCAGAAGTCGGGAACCAGGCCAGACGACCTCATGTCGATCGTCGGCGCCACGACCACCGCTGATCTCTGATGTGCGGCATCATCGCGTGCGTCGGCACCAACCCGGCGCTGCCGACGCTCCTCGAGGCACTTCGTCGGCTCGAATATCGCGGGTACGACTCCGCCGGGGTCGCGGTCCCAACACCGAGCGGCCGCCACACGATCGTCCGCTCGGTCGCGCGCATGGCGGGACTCTCGGAAGCCGTCGTCGACGCCGTCGAGCGCTCGCCCGAGCTCGCCAAGCAGGGATCGGGGATCGGGCACACCAGGTGGGCGACGCACGGCCTCGTCGAGGAGAGCAACGCGCATCCGCTCGGCGACTGCACGGGGCGCATCAGCATCGCGCACAACGGCATCATCGAGAACGCCGACGAGCTTCGCACGGAGTTGATCGCCGCGGGGCACGCGTTCGCGAGCTCGGTCGACTCCGAGGTCGTCGCGCACCTCGTGGAAGACGGCATGCGCAACCAGGCGTCGCTGCACACGGCGGTCGACCAGGCCGTCGCGCGCCTGCGCGGATCGTGGGCCATCGTGGTCCTCGACTCGGTCAGGGGGCACGTCGTCGCGGCCGTGCACCGCTCGCCCCTCGTCATCGCTCGCACGATGGGTGGCGCCGTCCTCGCGAGCGACGTCAACGCCATTGCCGCCTGGGCGCCAGAGTTCCGGGTCATCGAGGACGGCGACAGCGTCGAGGTGCGTCACCTCAGCGACAGGTGGAGGCGGGGAGGGAAGGAGATCGTGGCACCGGCGCTCCACGCCATGCGCTGGTCGCAGGACGCGTCGGCCCAGCAGCGCATCGGCGACAGCATGGGCGTGGAGATCGGCGAGCAGCCGGCCGTCGCGGCGAGAGTCCTCGACAGGTTCGCCGACAGGATCGCGGATGGACGCATGTGGGCGGAGCTGCAGCTGCCGCCCTTCGAGCGGGTCGTGATGCTGGGCTGCGGCACCTCGCTCAACGCGGGGCGGGCCATCGCCTCCGTCTTCACGCGCCTCGGACAGCTCCCCACGCGGTCGGTCGTCGCCAGCGAGGCCGCCTCCACCGTGATCGAGCCCCGAACCCTCGTGATCGCGATCAGCCAGTCCGGGGAGACCGCCGACATCCTCCATGCGCTCGACTGCTTCGGGGAGCGCCCGCAGGCGGTGCTCGCGCTCACCAACACCACGCATTCGAGTCTCGCGCGTCGTGCGGATGCCCTGCTCGACTGCCACGCGGGTCCCGAGATCGGCGTCGCCGCGACGAAGACCTTCACGGCGCAGGTCATGACCGGGGCGGCGCTCGCGCTCTCGGCCCTCGCCGCCATGCGACGCATCGAGCCGAGGACAGCGCGGGCGGTCATCGACGAACTCGAACGCACCCCGCTCCTCCTGACCACGGCCATCGAACTCGCCTCCACCGCAGTTCCGGCCCTCGCGCTCGAGCTGCGGGACGCGTCGGGGTACCTGTTCCTCGGCCGGGGCACCGGGCTCCTCTACGCTGCGGAGGGGGCGCTCAAGCTCAAGGAGCTGAGCTACCGCTGGGCCGAGACGTACGCGGCGGGCGAGCTGAAGCACGGGCCGCTCGCGCTCGTGGACACCGGCACCCCGGTCTTCGTCATCGAGTCCAGCGAGCCCCGCCTCGCCATCAACGTCGCCGAAGTAGCGGCTCGAGGCGGCCGAGTCCTCACCGTCGGAGGGGCGGACTCGACGCTCCCCGTCACTCGACGCGGCCTGGGTGAAGGGCACACCGACCAGCGCTCGCCCTGGGGCCCGCTGCCCGCGGTGGTCGCGCTGCAGCTCTTCGCGCGGAGCATGGCCCTGGAACTCGGGCTGGATGTCGACAAGCCCAGGAACCTCGCCAAGTCGGTCACGGTGGACTGATCACCGTGACCGCGGTCGGCCGCGCCGTCAGAGCAGGGCTCTTCATCAGCATCGCCGCACTGTTGGCCATGGCGATCGCACCTGGGGCCGCGGCCGAACCAGTCGCACCGGATGAACCCGTCGAATCGGCCGGGCAGACGGTCGTGAGCCTCACCTTCGACGATGGGAACGCCAACCAGATGCTCGCCGCCCCCATCCTCGCCGAGCATGCGATGGAGGCCACCTTCTTCATCCCCTCCGGGTTCGTCGACACCAATGCCTACGTGTCCCGCGCAGACCTGGAGGCGTTGAGCGCGGCGGGCCATGAGATCGGTGGGCACACGGTCAACCACTTCGATCTCGCCTTCGTGCCCCTCGATGAGGCGAAGCGGCAGATCTGCACCGACCGCGCCACCCTCCTCTCGTGGGGGTACGAGGTCCGCAACTTCGCGTATCCGCACGGGTCATCGCTGCCGGGCGTCGAGCAGACCGTTCAGGAGTGCGGCTACAACTCCGCGAGGGAGCTCGGCGACCTGCGGACGCGGTTCGGGTGCGACGAGTGCGAGTCGGCGGAGGCGTTGCCTCCCGCCAACCCGTACTCGACGGACGCGCCGCAGCAGGTCGAGTCGGAGTGGACGCTCGACGACCTCAAAGCCGTCGTCCTGGACGCCGAGCGGACCGGCGGATGGACGCAGCTCACCTTCCACGACGTCTGCGTCGAGCGCTGCAGCGACATCCGAGTCACCCCGACGATGCTGGCCGACTTCCTCGCCTGGCTCGAACCCCGTGCATCCACCCACGACACCGTCGTCAGAACCGTGGGGGACGTCATCGGCGGGCCCCTGGCTCCCGCGGTCGAGGTTCCGCCACCGCCAGCTGTCGAGCCGGGTGTGAACGGAATCGTGAACCCGGGCATGGAAGAACTCAACGAGGAGGACAGGGCGCGATGCTGGACGCGCACCGGCTGGGGCGAGAGCAGGGTGCACGCGTCGACGGTCGGCGAAGCCCACACGGGCGCCTGGGCCAGCAGGATGACGCTCGTCGACCACGAGTCGGGTGAGACGAAGCTGATGCCGCGCTTCGACCTCGGCTGGTGCTCGCCGGGCGTCACCGCCGGAACCAGCTACTCACTGCGCACCTGGTACACCTCGTCGACGCCGACGCAGTTCGTCGTGTTCCTGCGCGCGCCCTCCGGCGCGTGGACGTACTGGTCGTCGAGCCCGTGGTTCGAGGCGAGCACCACCTACGCGCATGCAGTGTGGGAGCCGCCGCCGATCCCGGGCGGCTACACGGGCATCAGCTTCGGGCTGAGCCTCTTCTCGAATGGGACGCTCACCGTCGACGATGCCGCCCTCTACGAGGCCGACGGTGCGCCGCCGGCGCAACTGCCCCCGGTGACGCCTCCGCAGGGCCGTCCTGAAGGCCCGCATGTGCTGGCGCCCGGGCCCGACCGGATCAGCGCGCCGCAGAACCCCGACCGCGGTGCCCCGGCATGATTCGTCACCGCACCATCGCCGTGGCGCTCGCCTTCCTGCTGCTCTCCTCCGTCTCGTTGACCGGGTGCGTGCAGACGAGGGCCCTCGCCGAAGGCAAGTACCCGTGGCACACCGAGATCGTGGCAACGACATTCTGGGTCGGGGAGCTCTTCGACCCGACCGCGTCCGATGGCACCCAGGTGTACTCGACCTACGATTCCCGCTGGTACGACTCCTACGGCGGCTGCGATGGGCGTCTCACCGACGACGGCGCGGGAGGGGTTCACTGCGGCACCGAGCCCCGCTATGAAGCGCAGGACTACTTCCCGAGCAGCATGACCCCGCTCCAGAACCCCTTCTACATTGACCTGCCCTTCGACGACATCAACAACGAGGCTGCGCGGGGCATGCGAGCCGAGGTCGTGCCCTGGGCTGACGAGCCCGAGTACGCGTCCATCGCCCTGGACCCCCTCCGAAGTCTTATGAAGAACCGCTGGGTGATGCTGCACCGCGACGGTCGGGTCTGCTACGCGCAGATCCAGGATGCGGGACCCGGCGTGTACGACGACGACGAGTACGTCTTCGGCCACGACGATGCCAGGCCCGCGAACACCCGCTTCGGAGGTGCGGGTCTCGACGTCTCACCCGCTGTCAACGGCTGCCTCGCGTTCGAGCACCTCGACGGCAGCACCGACCTCGTCGACTGGGCGTTCGTCGACTTCGAGGACGTGCCGCCCGGTCCGTGGCTCCGGCTGGTCACCACATCCGAGGTGCAGTGAGGAGGGCCGCGAGCGGGGCTGCGAGTCGTGGTTCGCGGGGAGGCTCAGGATGTCGGTGGTCGGTCGTAGCGTGAGGAGTGCTTCGGCGTCGCTGCGTGTGGGGCTGCGCGTGGGGATGCGTGAAGAGAACTTACTGTGAAAACTCGTACATATGTACGAGTGAGTGGTAGGGTGGGAGTGGATCTTGGGGGAGGTCGAAATGCAGAGTGAAGCGCAGAGTCTGCGAAGCGACGAGGCTTCTTGTCCGGTCGCGGTGTCGCTTCCGACAGGTGTTGCAGCCGCCGTTCGCGAGGCCGCGGTCGGCGCGACTCCGGCGGTCGAGGCGCTCATCGACGGGCGCCGTTCCATCGCATCCCTGCTCGATACGGAGTTCTTCGCCGCGTTCGAAGAGCTGGCCGCACGCAAGCGCATGCTCGACGCGACCCTCCTCGAGATGACCGCCGAACTGCTCGGGCGCGACGAGGTGACCCCCGTGGCATTCTCAGGGTCGCTGGTGCGGCGCGGTGGGTTCAGATCGGTGCACGAGGCCGTGCAGCAGACCCTCGGGCTCCGACGAGGTGAGGCAGGCGCCATGCGAGAGCTCGCGGAGGCGACTCGCGAGACGATCAGCATGACGGGTGAGCCGCTGCAGCCGACGCGGGGCCACGTCGCGCTCGCCGTCGCAGAAGGGCGAGTGACCCTCTCGCAGGCATCAGCGATCGCCAGAGGGCTGCGTGAGGCCGATGGTCGCGCTGATGTCTCCGCCCTCGATCGTGCGGAGTACGAGCTCGTGCGGGCAGCCTGCGGACTCACGCCAGAAGACGACGAGCCCGCCTCGCCGGAGCGCCTCGCCAAGCAGGCGGCCGTGTGGGTTGCCTTCCTCGACCCCGACGGTGCGGAGCCCAACGCGGAGCGCCAAGCCGAGAAGCGCGGTCTCTCCTTCACGCGCCGCTCCGACGGAATGGTGCAGGGGCGGCTCCTCGCGACGCCTGAGCAGGGCGAGATCCTGCAGCGAGTCCTCGACGCGTACCTCTCGCCGAGGCGCGATCACGCCTGCGACGAGGAAGACGCCGGCCATGACGCCACGCTTCGTGCGTCCGGTGCAGTCGGTGTGTCCGATGCGTCAGGTGTACTCGGTGTGCCCGGCACGTCCGGTGTGCACGAGCCTGAGGTGCCGATCCGAGACGAGCGCAGCCCGTCCCAACGGCGCATCGACGCTCTCGTGTCGGTGTTCGCGCAGCATGCTGAGTCCCCGGCCGCGCCGCGCACGGGCGGCGAGGCTCCGACCCTGGTCGTCTCGGTCACTCGCACAGGGCTCCTCGGAGCCATCGACAGCCTGGCCGATGTACCGCGCTTCGAACACTCCGGCGAACCGGCCTCGATCGACGTCGCCAGGCGCATCCTGTGCGACGGCATCATCCGGGCCGCCCTCGTCGACGACGACGGAGAAGTGCTCAAGCTGGGTCGCAAGCGACGACTCTTCAGCCCCGCTCAGCGAAGAGCGATCTTCGCCAGAGACGGCGGGTGCCGGGCACCCGGCTGCGTGTTCCCCTTCGACATGGTCGAGTTCCACCACGTCAGACCCTGGTGGCAGGGCGGTCTCACCGACACCTGCAACGGCATCGCGTTGTGCAGCTTCCACCACCACGAAGTCCACCTGGAAAGGCTCGTCATCGTGCCCTCGGCCGACCGCGTCTGGAAGGTCGAGCCCGCAACAGGGCCAAGGGGCAGTCGCAGCCAGATTCGCTCAAGTGACAGCTCGGCGCGCCCCGTGGAGTTCAGGGCTTCGGCCCCCGACCTCGTCGCAAGTCGTGTCGCCGACCCCGTCGCCCAGGAGCTGTCGACCGGCAGCTCGCGAGAATAGACGCATGCCACGAATCCGCGCTCAGCAGTTCCCACCCCTCGAGGTCATGAGGGGCCGTTGGGCGCTGGCGGCCGCCATAGAGACGGCGATCCTCGGAGAGAACAACCAAAACGCGCGCGCCGACCGCCACGGCTGGTTCTACTCCGACGGCGGCGGCAGCTGGGCGCGCCTCACTCCGCTCGCCACCGGCCGCGCCGTCCTCAGCGGCATCGACCGCGACCACTCCGAGACGCACCGGGCGGGCGTCGACCCCACCGCCGGCCTCCCCGACTGGGCGATCGAACACGTCGAGGCTGCGGTTCGCGACGAATCGGGCAGCGAGTGGTCCAGTGGTGACGAGCAGCCCTGGCTCGGGTTCGTCTCCTGGCTCGACCGCGGTGAAGCCGATTGGCGCACCGTCGACCACGGCGTCGCCGACGGCCTCGACCGGCACCTGCTGCCCGCGCTCAGCGAACAGCGGATGCTCGACGCCGCCGACGACTGGTTCCAAGGCGCCGCCATGGAACTCGACGACCCAGAATCGGCGCCCGAACGCGTGGACACCGAAGCCGTTCTCCGCGCCACGCAGCTGGGTCCCGACCTCACTCGCGACGCGCTTGTTGCCGTCCTTCCCTTCGAGGGGATGCACGTCGAGGCCGCGCTCCGAATCGCCCGGGCGTTCGCCAACGGGCCAGCTGCCTGAGTAGCGACGAAGCTCTCAGTGAGCCGGCCCGTGACGACAGGGCGCTAGTCGCGCTGCGGCCCGATGTCAGACGCCTGATCAGGCCCCTCTGCGGCCGATGCAACCGTCGTCGCCGCGCCCGCGCCCGCGCCCGTGGCCGCCGCCGCGCCGACCCGTGCCGTCTCTGCGACACCCGCGTGCGCTGCCCGAGCGCCGCCCCGGGCCGCCGCATCGAGCTCCTCAGCCTCGTCGCCGCCAACCGCTTCACCGCGGGCCACCAGCCCCGCGACATCCGACAGCGGGATCTGCTTCAGGAACAGCGACAGCAGGAACGCGAGGGCGATGAACGGCACGAGGTACCAGAACACGGGCGCCAGCGCATCCGCATACGCCGTGACGATGCCATCTCGCACCTCGTCAGGCAGCTGCGACAACGTCTGCGGGTCGATCGATGACGTCGCCGCCGCCGCATCCGCCGGGCTGGCCCCGCTCGCCGTGAACACCGACGTCAGGTTCTCGGTGAGGCGCGTCGTGAAGATCGCGCCGAACACCGCCGTGCCGAGCGCCGCACCCACCTCGCGGAAGTAGTTGTTCGTGCTCGTCGCCGTGCCGATCTCCGCAGCCGGAACCGCGTTCTGCACCACCAGCACCACCACCTGCATGATGAGGCCGAGCCCCGCCCCGAAGAAGAACAGGAACACGCAGATCAACCAGACCGGCGTATCCGCCGTGAGGGTCGTCATCGCGACCATCGCGAGCCCCGTGAGCACCGTCCCGATGATCGGGTAGATGCGGTAGCGGCCGGTCTTCGAGATCAGGATGCCGGACGCGATCGACGTGCCCATGAGGCCCGCCATCATGGGCAGCATGAGCAGGCCGGACGCCGCCGCCGAGGTGCCGGACGACATCTGCAGGAACGTCGGCACGAAGCCGATCGCCGCGAACATGCCGATGCCCAGCGTCAGCCCGATGGCCGTCGCGTTCACGAAGATCGGGTTCTTGAAGAGGCCGAGCGGGATGATCGGGTCCTCGGCGCGCGACTCGACGAAGACGAACAGTGCTGCCGCAACCAGCAGTCCGAGACCCCACGCCCACGTGACCATCGAACCCCAGCCGTGCTCGGCATCCGCACCGGAGTCGGTGAAGAAGATGAGGCACGTCGTTGCGGCCGAGAGGAAGATGACGCCGAGGTAGTCGATGCGCTTCGTCGCCTTCTTGCTCGGCAGCTTCAGTGCGACGACGGCAATGATGAAGGCCGCGATGCCGACGGGGATGTTGATGTAGAACGCCCACTGCCACGTCAGGTGGTCGACGAAGTAACCGCCGAGAAGGGGGCCGCCGACCGCGGAGAGGCCGAAGACCGCACCGAGCGGGCCGAGGTACTTGCCGCGCTCGCTCGCCGGCACGATGTCGGCGATGATCGCCTGCGACAGGATGATGAGGCCGCCGCCGCCGAGTCCTTGCAGGGCGCGGAACACGACGAACGCCCAGAAGCTGTCCGCGAAGGCGCACCCCACGGAGGCGAGCGTGAAGATCGCGATCGCGACGAGGAACAGGTTCCGCCGCCCGAGGACATCGCCGAACTTGCCGTAGATCGGCATGACGATGGTCGTCGCGAGCAGGTAGGCCGTCGTGATCCACACCTGGTGGTCGACGCCGCCGAGCTCCCCGACGATCGTGGGCATCGCGGTCGACACGATCGTCTGGTCGAGGCTCGAGAGCAGCATTCCTGCGATGAGGGCGCCGAAGATCGTCCAGATCCTGCGCTTCGTCAGCAGGAACTGCGGCTCGGCAGGCGCGTGTGCGGTGGAGGTCATGCGTTGGTCCGTTCGAAGAGTGCGGTGGGGGATGCGGCGAACCGCGGGGAGGGGGGAGGGTCAGCGCTGCAGCACGGCGCGCATCGCGTCGACGCGCCTGCCGACGATCGCCTCCATGTCGTCGGTGTTGTCGGTCGTGAAGAACTCGAACGCACTCGCCCGCATGATCGACATGAGGATCTGCACGGCGGCGGAGGCGCGGAGGTCGCCGGCGGGGAGCCCCTCGCGTCGCTCGACGAGTGCCACGTCGCGCTTCTCGTCGCTCGACATGTGCTCGAGCACACGCTTGAAGAGGCGCGGCTCCTGGTCGATGACGGCCATGACCTCGCGCACGCGCTCGGGGTCGGGTTCGGGATCGTCTATCCGCCACCGCTCGAGTGCGAGACGGGTGAGCGCCTCGAGGAGGTCGGGGCTCAGGTGCTTGCTCTGCGGGTCACCGCCAGCCACGAAGTCCTCGTCGAGGTGCGCCGTGTCGCGCCGAGCGGAGATGCCGAGAACTGCGTCTTCCTTCGATGCGAAGTAGTTGAAGAACGTCCGCCGGGAGATCCCGACCTGCTCGCAGAGCTCCTCGATCGTGAAGCCGGCGAGTCCTGCATCGAGGGCTCGCCTGCGGGCGGCCGCCGCGAGGTCGCGGCTCATCTGCGCCATCTTGCGGGCGCGCAGGCTCGTTGCACTATCGGTCACAAGTGCAGTATTGCACTTCTAGCCGAAAGTGCAACAAGCTTCTCGAGTGGATGCGAGGCCTCGCCACGCGCATCCGTTGCCCTACGCTGTCCCCTAGTACCCCGAGGAGACCAGATGGCCGAGATTCCGCACATCACGATCAGCGCCGGCTTCATCTTCGCGATCATCGACCTGATCATCCGCGTCATCGCGATCATCGTCGTGCCCCGCAACCGCAAGCCGAGCGTCGGCATCGCCTGGCTCATGGCCATCTTCCTCATCCCGTACGTCGGTGTCGTCGCCTTCCTCCTGCTCGGCAGCTTCCGCCTCCCCGCCAAGCGCATGGAGCGCCAGCAGGAGGTCACCACCTTCATCAACATGGCCGTCTCGAGCGTGGAGGTCGAACCAACCGAGCACACCGACCCGCCGTGGTTCGACTCCGTCGTCGCCCTCAACCGCACGTACACGGCGATGCCGCTCATCAGCGACAACGAGGTGGTGCTGCAGGGAGGCTACGAGGAGACGATCCTGGCGATGGCCGCCGAGATCGACACGGCCGAGAAGTGGGTGCACATCGAGTTCTACATCCTCGCCTGCGACCACACCACCCTCCCCATCTTCGATGCCCTCGACCGGGCAGCCGCCCGCGGCGTGAGCGTGCGCATCCTGCTCGACCACATCGCGTCCATCCGAGTGCCCGGGTACCGCAAGCACACGCTGTCCCGCCTCAAGGCCCTCGAGCGGGCAGGCGCCGAGTGGCACTACATGCTGCCGGTGCGTCCGTGGCGCGGCGAGTACCAGCGGCCCGACCTGCGCAACCACAGGAAGCTGCTCATCGTCGACGGCAACTCCGCGTACCTCGGCTCGCAGAACGTCGTCGACTCCACATACAACAAGCGCGGCAACATCCGCCGCGGGCTCCACTGGCACGACCTCATGGTGCGCCTCGAGGGTCCGGCCGTGCACGCCGTCAGCGCCGTCTTCATCACCGACTGGTACTCGGAATCGGGCACGATCATCCCCGAGGACCTCACCGACGTCGAAACCATGCCGCAGGAAGCGCGGATGGACTGCCAGATCGTGCCGAGCGGTCCCGGCTACCCCAGCGAGAACAACCTCCGTCTCTTCCTCAATCTGCTCTACGTCGCCCAGAAGTCGATCATCATCACGAGCCCCTACTTCGTTCCAGACGAGTCGATGCTGTACGCGATCACCACTGCAACCGCGCGCGGTGTGGTCGTCGAGCTGTTCGTCTCCGAGATCGGCGACCAGGCGATGGTCTACCACGCGCAGCGCTCCTACTACGAGGCGCTGCTGCTCGCGGGGGTGCGCATCTGGATGTACAAGTCGCCGACGATCCTGCACGCCAAGCACTTCACGATCGACGACGAGGTCGCGGTCATCGGGTCGTCGAACATGGACATGCGCTCGTTCTCCCTCAACTTCGAGGTGTCGCTCATGGTGCGCAGCGCCGACTTCGTCGAGGATCTCCGCGAGGTGCAGCAGGACTACCGCGAGCATTCGCGCGAGCTCACCATGTTCGAGTGGCGCAAGCAGCCGATGCGCTCGACCGTGCTCGACAACCTCGCGCGGCTCACGGCGGGATTGCAGTAGGCGCAGTCTGGATGTTCGCTCCGACCCGGAGTCCGGGCGCGCGGCCAATGTCGGTAGTCGGGAGTAACTTTGCCAGTGGGTTCGACTGGGCCCGGAACCACCGACGCGTGCAGGAGTAGCGAGTCATGCAGAAGATCATCCCGAACCTCTGGTTCAACAAGAACGCCGAGGAAGCGGGCGAGTTCTACGCTTCCATCTTCCCGAAGACGACGACGTCAGTGGAAGCCAGGTATCCCGAGACCGACCTCCTCGACTTCCAGAAGGAGTTCGCCGGCCTCCCCCTCGTCGTGGGCGTGGAGATCGACGAGTACCGGTTCACGCTCATCAACGCGGGCGACCAGTTCAGGCCCAATCCGTCGATCTCGTTCATGCTCAACTTCGACCCCCGCGTGCTCGGTGGAGACGCGGCGTCGGCACGCGAGGAGATCGACCGGGTCTGGGCAGGGCTCAGCGAGGGTGGCAAGGCCCTCATGCCGTTGCAGGAGTACCCGTTCAGTCCGCACTATGGCTGGATCGAAGACCGGTACGGCGTGAGCTGGCAGCTCATGCTCGTCGACCCCGACGGGCTGAGCACGGCTGACGAGCCTCGTCCATTCATCGTCCCGAGCCTCATGTTCGGTCGCGAAGCGCAGAACAGGGCGCGCGAGGCCATCGACCTCTACGTATCCCTGTTCCCGGAGTCCCGTATCGGCACCGTCGCCGAGTATCCGGCTCCGTCAGGCCCGGCCGTGGCCGGGGCGATCATGTACGCCGACTTCCAGCTTGCGGGGCAGTGGTTCGCCGCCATGGACAACGGTGCCGGACAGGAGTTCGGCTTCGACTGCGGTGTCTCGCTCGAGGTCGACTGCTCCGACCAGGCCGAGATCGACCGCTACTGGGATGCACTCACCGCCGTACCCGAAGCGGAGCAGTGCGGATGGCTGGTGGACAAGTTCGGTGTCAGCTGGCAGATCGTGCCCGCGAACATGGGCGAGCTGATGGCGAGGCCAGGGGGTACGAGCGCATGATGCAGATGAAGAAGATCGTGATCGCCGACTTCTGATTCCTAGCACCCCGAGGTGCGCTGGTCGCCCGGATTCGAACACATATTCCCAGCATCCGTCGGGCCGCCAGCCAGGAGCGCCGCCTACTGTCGCGGACATGGCAGAGACACATGAAGGTGAAATGCTCGGCGCGACCGAGCCTGGAGAGAACGGTACCGAGAAGGACCCGTCGACGTGGGTCACCGGCGATGAGCCGATGACCGGTGCGCAGCGCAGCTACCTCGACACGCTCGCTCGCGAGGCGGGCGAGGAGATCCCTGCGGACATCACGAAGGCGGAGGCGTCGGAGCACATCGACCGGCTGCAGCACGAGACCGGTCGCGGCGAGAGCTGACCTCACGAGCGGCTGTCTCCCGGAAACCAACGAGGCCAGGTCGGAATGCGAACTGCATCCGGCCTGGCCTTCTTCGTGGAGCGGATGACGGGAATCGAACCCGCGCTATCAGCTTGGGAAGCTGAAGTTCTACCATTGAACTACATCCGCGCACCCGCCGGCACTCGGCCTGCGGACTCGACCATCGTACATGCACGCCGCTTCGAGGCCGCAAGGGCGCCCGGTCGGCGTCAGTCGCGTTTTGTGACGAGGGCCCGGATCACGAAGAACACGATGACAGCGACCACCGCGACGATGCTCAGGCGGGCCACCATCCACGCCAGGTGGAAGAGCACATCGACAAGCCACCACGCGATGACGACGGCCACGACAACCCCGATGACGGTCCACACGTTTCTGCTCACGGGCTGAGCCTAGCCGTCGGCTTCCGACGAGCAACTAGGCTGGCGACGTGCTTCTCAGCGATCGGGACATCAAACAGGGCGTCGAGACTGGCCGCATCGGCCTTGAGCCGTACGAGCCGGGGCTCATCCAGCCTTCGAGCATCGACGTGCGCCTCGACCGGTACTTCCGGCTGTTCGACAACCACCGGTACCCGTTCATCGACCCGTCGGAGGAACAGCCAGAGCTGACCCGGCTCGTGGAGTCGAAACCCGACGAGCCGTTCGTCCTGCATCCGGGGGAGTTCGTCCTCGCCTCCACGTTCGAACGCGTCACCCTCGGCGACGACGTCGCCGCGCGCCTCGAAGGCAAGAGCTCGCTTGGCCGCCTCGGACTCCTCACGCACTCCACGGCCGGCTTCATCGACCCCGGCTTCACCGGACACGTCACCCTGGAGCTCTCCAACGTCGCGACCCTGCCGATCAAGCTCTGGCCAGGGATGAAGATCGGGCAGCTGTGCTTCTTCCAGCTTTCCAGCGCCGCGGAGCACCCCTACGGGTCAGCGATCTACAGCTCCAGGTACCTCGGGCAGCGCGGACCGACCGCATCCCGCTCCTTCATGAACTTCACGCGCGCGGACGTCTCCGTGACCGAGGCCGGCGCCCCCGGGCAGTGACCCTGAGCCCCGCTCAGGTGCGCCGAACATCTCCGCGAGGTTGCGGAAACCAGGAGGCGCGCGCGTAGCGTTGGCTGAACGTTGCCAACGATGCCCGTGCTCCACAGGGCTCGAGGCATCCGCACGAAGGATGCACGGCCATGCCACAGACACCACCGCCAGTCCCGGGGACCGGGGATCTCACGCGGGAACCCACCTCGGCGGACATCCGCCGCTGGCGCCGCTACCTCGCCGACGAACGCGCCGAGGGTTCCGTCTACCGGGACCTCGCCGCGAAACGCGAAGGTGAGGAGAGGGAGATCCTCCTCGGCCTCGCGAACGCCGAAGTGCGCCACGAGGAGCACTGGCTGCGGCTGCTCGGCCCTGCCGGCGACGGCGGCGTCCGCGCCCACCTCGGCACGCGCCTCTTCGGGTGGTTCGCTCGCCGCTTCGGCTCCCTGTTCGTGCTTGCCCTCATCCAGCGGGCCGAGTCGAGGTCCCCGTACGAGCGGGAAGCGGATGCGACGCCGGAGATGGCCGCCGACGAGCGCATCCACGAGGAGGTCGTGCGCGGGCTCGCGATGCGCAGCCGGTCCCGCATGTCTGGCATGTTCAGGGCTGCCGTGTTCGGAGCGAACGACGGCCTGGTCTCGAACCTGGCCCTGGTGCTCGGCATCGGCGCGACCGGCGCCCCGACCGTCATCATCCTCGCGACCGGCCTCTCCGGGCTGCTCGCCGGCGCCCTCTCCATGGCCGCCGGAGAGTACGTGTCGGTGCGGTCGCAGCGCGAACTGCTGCAGGCATCCACGCCCAGCCCTGACACGCCGCAGACCATTCAGCGTCTCGACGTCAACGCGAACGAGCTGGAGCTCGTGTACCGGGCGCGGGGCATGGACGAGGCCGAGGCGCGCAGGTACGCGCATCGCGTGTTCGCGCTGCAGGGAGCCGACCCCGCCTCGGGCCCCATCGCCCTGCAGGCAGCCGATGAGGAGCACGAAGAGCTCGGCACCGCGTGGACAGCGGCGCTCTCGAGCTTCGGCTTCTTCGCCGCCGGCGCACTCCTGCCGGTGCTGCCCTACATCTTCGGCATGAGCGGGCTGACGGCCGTCATCGTCTCCGCGATCGTCGTCGGCGTCGCGCTGCTCACGACCGGCGCCATCGTCGGCGTGCTCTCGGGCGGCCCGCCGTGGCGCCGCGCGGGTCGCCAGCTGCTCATCGGCTACGGAGCGGCCGCCGTCACCTACGTGCTGGGCCTCATCTTCGGTGTTGCGGTTGGATAGGCCCCATGCCGATTCCTGAATTCGTCGCCGACCTGCGTGCCAAGATCGGGCCGGAGCATCCGCTCTGGCTTGCCGGTTCGACCGCCGTCATCATCCGCCCGCGTGCACGCGCGGGTGACCTGTCGCCGGTCGAAGGATCTCGGCCGGCTGGCGAGGCTGTGCCCGCCGACGAGGAGGTGCTGCTGGTTCGCCGCTCCGACAACGGGGTGTGGAGTCCCGTGACGGGCATCGTCGACCCCGGTGAGCATCCCGCGACAGCCGCCGTGCGGGAGAGCCTCGAGGAGGCGATGGTCGAGGTGCGCGTCGACCGGCTCGTGCGGTTGAGCGTCTCGCCGAAGATCGTCCACGCGACGGGCGACCGGGCGCAGTACTGCGACCTCGTCTTCCGGTGCACGTGGGTCTCCGGCGAGGCTGCCGTCGGTGACGACGAGTCGGTGGACGTCGCCTGGTTCCCGGTGGATGCGCTCCCCGCCATGCCGGAGCACCTCGCGTCGCGCGTCGCGGTCGCGGTGGCCGACCGCCCCGAGTGCGAGCTGCTCGTCGATGGCGTCGCGCTGCCGATCGTCGGGCCGAACGGGAACGCGTAGCGCTGCGCAAGTCCTGTCCAGCTTCAGTGCAATATCTCGTCTTGGAGGCTCTAGCGGGACTATCAGGGCCAATTTCGCACTGATGTTGGACATGCGTTGCGCACAGTCGGGTTTTGTTCTACATTAACGACACGTAATTCGTTACGTTTGAGTGGAACAAACGAGGGGGGCAATATGCCAGCATGGCTACACGTCGCGATTTCGGATCCTTGGTCCGTCCTCTACGCGCACGGTTGGGTTGCATCCGTCGTCGCCGCACTGGCCATCTTGGCGATGCGAGTGCGAGCGGTGGGGCGCGACAGCAACGTCGATGCGGTGTCGATGAGGGACCGGATCGTGTTTCTCATGCTGGCGATCGGCGCGGTCCTCGTGTTCCTGGCTCAGGAACTGGTTCGCGACCTGGCAGCGACGTTGTTCGTGAATCCTGATTGGACGACGAACTTCATCTGGTGGCGATACGTCGGACCACCCGCTGCTCTGCTCGTGCCTCTCATCAGTGCTGCAGTGGTGCTGAGGCGAGCCCGGCGCGATGTCGAGGTGCGAGTTCCTCCGAGCGCGGCCCGAGACTGGTCGACCTTCAGCAGCCGGAGCGCGCTGTGGTGCGCGTCGGTGGCACTTGGCTCGCTCGCGAGCGTCTCCATCCTTGCGGGGATGCAATCTTCGCAGGCCGCTGACGGGGCCTTCCGTCTCTTGCGGACCAGAGGTTACGAGATCTACGGCGACAGTCGAGCGCTGCAGGAAGAGGGGATGGATTACTTCGGCTGGTCGTACAGTGCGCCCGTGCTCGTGATCTCGGGACTGCTTGTCATCGCAGTCTGGGTCGTGCTGCGCGAAAACGCGTTGCGTCCGTATCGCCGCCCTGAGACCGCTGCGAGTGAGTCCCGAGTGCGTTCCTCTCTTGCATCCTCGATCACCATGCTGCTCACCGGATCTGTACTCCTGACGACTGCGATCGCTCTTCGCGATATCGGCAATGCCGGGCTGCCTTGGGGCTTCATGAGCACAGAGAGCATCGACTCACTCCCTATCGGCGGGGAATTCGAAGCGCTGAGCCGCGTCTTGCTTGCTCTGGCGGCGCTGATGCGCCCGATTGGGCTGACGTTCGTTCTGATCGGAGGCACGATCGGGTGGCTTCCGTCGCTGATCGCCCGTCGAGGGCTGCCTGCCTCCCGCGGTACGGCTCAGCCAGTCACCGAGGTTGGTCAGTGACTGGGCGCGCGGATGCGCATGACTCAATGAGGTCTCCGTCGACCGACGGCATCCGTTCAGCTGAGCAGATCTACCAGTACTTCAAAGGGCTCATCGTCTCGGGCCTCTTGGGTGCTGGAGACAAGCTGCCGACGGTGCGGCAGACAGTGATCGATCTCGACGTCGCCCTTGGGACAGCCGCGAAAGCGTACAAAATGCTCGAACAGGAAGGGCTCGTCGTCTCGCGCGGGCGGGCCGGAACGCGGGTCGCCGAGTCAGGCGCCCTGCTCCCGGGGGACGTCGCCGCGCAGGTTCGGGCGACTGTGGCGAGCGCGAAGCGGCACGGCGTTCCGCGCGAGGACGTCGCCAGCGCGTTTCGCGCGTACTGGGACGCCTGACCGGCGGCGGTTACTCGGGCGCGCCAACGACGACCTGGCCGTCGGCGGAGGAAACGGTGACGGTCACCGACTGGTCCTGCTCCGCGTAGGTGAACGTGCACTGGAACTCGGAACCCTGGTCGGCCTTCACCTGCTCCGGGCAGTTGACATCGCTGACTTCCACGAGCCCGAAGTCGTCCTGCAGCACGCGAGTCACCTCCGCCTGCAACGGCTCCGCCGCAAGAACACTGCCGTTGCTCTCCCCGATGAAATAGCCGCCGAGACCCGCGATGAGCGCCGCCGCCGGGATCGCGAGGATGAGCAGCAGTCGTGAGTTGCGGCGCGGCTTGCCGTTCGGAGTGGGGCCGGCCGCAGCGAAGCCGGAACCGGGGGCCCCTGGCGTCGGGTAACCCGTCGGCTGCTGATAGCCAAAGCCCTGAGCCGGAGGAATCCCGGCTGACGGAGCTCCGTTCGAGGAGCCGTATCCACCGCCAGGAACGCCGTACCCCGTGTTCGGTGTGGCGTAGCCGGAGCTCGTCGCCGACGGTGCGCCGTAGCCGGAGTTAGTCGCCGAGGGTACGCCGTAGCCCGAGTTCTCGCCGTAGCCGGTCCCGGAGCCCGCGCCGGTCGCAGTTCCCGTGCCCGCGCCGCCGGGAGGCATGGCCGAAGCGGCCGAGTACCCGGGCTGCGGATACTGCTGACCTGGCTGTGAGTACTGCTGGTCGGGCCGGCCCTGCTCGTTGCCCCGGCCCGGCCCCGCAGTGCTGGTCGCGCCGTGCTGGCCGTGCTGTCCGGAACCGTACGAGCCGTGCTGATTCTGTTGCGGCTGCTGCCCGTACTGGCCCTGCTGTGGGGTCTGGGGGTTGGGCGCCCCGTGCCCGGTTGCAGCGTCCTGCCCGTTCGGCCGACCCTGCCCAGGGTCTTGGGTGCGAGGGCCCTCTTGGGTGCGAGGGTCCTGCTGGTTCCGCGGGTCGCCTGGGTTGCGCGGATCGTACGGCCGCTGCGGGCCGCCCTGCGGTGGGAAGGTCATCGTGCTGCCTCCAGCTTGCTTGCTGCTGCGTTCATGAGCCCGGCCAACCCCTAGCCGGTCCTTGCGTTTCCGATGGCATCCCAGAAGGCACTGGCCTGGTCTGCGGTGACGTTCGTCACGTACTGCGGCGCGAGCGACGCCGGGTCGTCCGGCAGATCGTCGGCAGTCGGCGTTCCCGTGATCTCGAAGCCGAACTGCACCTCCACGTCGAGGGAGGCCGCGTCCATCGTGCCGTTGACCTCGATCTTCTGGATGATGCCGTCGGTGCCCACCCACACGTGCAGGGGGAGGAGCGTGCCGAGCTCGTCGTCGCTCAACTGCGAGCGCAGGTCGTCGCCCAGCGTGTACAGCCCCGCCGCTTCCAGGGAGTCGAAGGTGACCGCGGACGTGAAGTGCTTGCTGCCGTCAGCGGAGACCTCGAGCTTCTCGGGCAGCTCCTCGCCGTTGCTCTCCTTCGAGAGCTGCCACGCCTCGACGAGATTGCACATGAAGATGACGGTGCCGAGGATGCACGTGCGCTGAGGGTCGTTCGCCCGGTCGAGGTCGCCCATCGGCAGCCGAGCCCACGGCGTCGCCACGACCGTCGTGTAGGCGCTGCCGAAGAGGTAGTACGTGAACCCGCTGCCGGCCATGTGGACCTCGTCGATCGAGGTTCCCGGCTCGGCCGTCGATTCCTTCGTGACGTAGGACGCGCCGACCACGGTCGTCTCGTGCTGCGTGCTGAGCGTCGCCCCCGTCGAGGCCTTGCCGTGCGTGTAGGCGGTCGCCGAGAAGTTCTCGACCCCGGCGAGACCCTCGACGAGCGAGTCGCCGAGCAGCTCAGCGCCCGTGTCGGCGTGGTACTCGAGTTTCGCCTCGTGGTTCGCGACCGCCGTGGGCGTCGTCGTCGCGCATCCCGTCAGCACCAGCCCGACGAGCAGCGCCGTCGCGCCCGCCACCAGCCGCTGCGTGCGCATCAGGACCCCCCGAGCTCGTCGTACAGCGAGAGTGCGGTCTGGCCGAGCACCGAACCCTCCCAGCGGAACGGGGGATTCGCGGACGAGAGGACGGTCGACGACGTCGCGGCGACGTAACCGGCGCCGACGACCTTGTCGTAGTAGACGAGCCAGGCCCCGCCGGATCCTCCCGGCGTCATGCTGCACATGTGCGTGTAGCCACCTGCCGAGCCTTCCTTCCACTGGCTGGAGGCGCACATGTACTCCTCCGACCCGTCGTAGGGGCTCGCGCTCGGGTAGCCGACCTGCGTGATCGCCTTGGCGGGCACGCCGAACGCGATGCCCTGGCCGCCCGTCACGTCCTGGATGCGTTGCCCGTCCTTCTCCTCCATGACCAGGAACGCGAAGTCGTTGTTCCATCCGTCGCCGTACACGCCCTGGTCGCCGTAGTTGGCGTTGTCGAGGAAGTGCTGCGGGATGCTGTAGTCGGTGGCCGCCCAGCGCCCGTACGGCTGCTCGGCGCCGTCGCCGCGGTCGCCGGGGATGAAGACGACGTTGGTCGCGACGGCCTTGTTGCTCTCGAAGTCGACGAGGCAGTGCGCCGCGGTGACGACGATGTTGCGCTCACCCGAGTTCACGACCGTCGCCGAGCAGACGGCGAGGCCGCTCGCGAACGACATGTAGAGGCGACCGAAGGTGGATGCGCCGAGCCCGGCCCGGTCGAACGGCACAGCCTCGGTGACGTCGCCGTAGCCGTTCGGCGACTCCGCTGCGGGCACCGCCGCCGTCGGAGCCACGAACGCGCCCGTCGCGGGGTCGCCGACGCCCACCGTGATGCCGTTGTCTGGAGAGGTGTAGTCGAAGCCCTCGGCGTTCTTGAACATGTCGGGGTCCGACCAGAAGTCGTGGGACTCCTGGGGCGACGACTCGAACGAGTCGCGCAGGCTGACCGTTCCCCCCTCAATGGGGGCGTCCACCGCGTCGTAGCCGTTGGCAGACGGGACGGCAGTTGCGCTCACGGAGCACCCCGCGAGCAACACGACCGCGGCAAGCGCGCCGATGCTCGCGAGCAGCGCCCGCGGTCGGCGACGATGTCGAATCATGGGGTCTCCTTCGGCACGCTGGGTATGCCGTCCTTGGTCATGCTACGCAGGGCCACCGACAGTCAGGCCGCGAACTGGCCGAAAACCCAGGTGACGGGGAGTTCTCCCCTGGAGGCTGCCGAAGCCATCCAGGAATAGCGGCGGGATGGCGCACGTTGCCCTTGCCATGCCAGGAACGACCAAGCTCTCCGTGCTCGACCTCATCCCGGTCTCCGAGGGGCAGACGAGCGCCGACGCGATCGCCGCATCACGTCGCCTCGTGCAGCGTGCCGACGAGCTGGGGTATCACCGGTACTGGGTCGCCGAGCACCACAACACGGAGCTCGTCGCCTCGACTACCCCTCCGGTGCTGCTGGCGGCCCTCGGAGCGGGGACCAGCCGAATCCGCCTCGGGTCGGGTGGCGTGATGCTGCCCAACCACGCCCCCTTCGTGGTCGCCGAGCAGTTCGCGGCCCTCGAGTCCGTCTACCCCGGGCGCATCGACCTCGGATTGGGGCGTGCCCCCGGCACCGACCCGTTCACGGCCGCCGCCCTGCGCCGCGATCTGTCGCGTGACCGCGTCGACGAGTTCCCGAACGACGTGCTCGAGCTGATGGGATTCCTCGGCGATGTGCGCGACGAGCACGATCGCGAGGTGCTCAACCGTCTCCGCGTGACGCCGGGCGCCGCCACCCACCCTGAGATCTGGCTGCTCGGCTCGAGCCTCTACGGGGCCGAGCTCGCCGCCGCCTTCGGTCTGCCGTACACCTTCGCCCACCACTTCGCGATGCACGCCGACCCTAAGGCCGCGGCAGACCACTACCGCGAGCATTTCGTGCCGTCTCCGGTGCTGGCAGAGCCGCACTTCATGGTGTCGGTCTCCGCGATCTCCGCCGACACCGTCGAGGAGGCCACTCGCCTCGCGCTCCCGAGCCGCGCCGCGATGCACCAGATCCGCTTCGGGAGGCCCACGCGGGTCCTCACCCCGGAAGGGGCCGCCGCGTACGCCGCGCGCATGCAGGACCGCTCGCTCTTCGACGCGACGACCGGCACGCAACTGGTCGGGACGCCCGAGATGGTGGCGGACGGCATCGATCGGCTCGTCGAGCGGACGGGTGCGGACGAAGTGCTCCTGGCCGCCACGACGCACGACGTCGAGGTGCGCATCCGCACCATCGAGGCGCTCGCCGAGCTCAGGGACCCCGCTGCCTGGGAGTCGCGCGACTCGGCTGGTCGGGCGTCGCGCGCGTGGGTCGGCGCGCATCCGCATAATTGACGGGTGACTTCCCACGCGCGCCATGCCAGCTCAGCCTCTTCTCGAGACGCCTTCACCTTCGACGACCCGAGCGACGCTCCCGACAGCACCGACGAGGCGCTCCTCCGCGCGCTCGCGGTGACGTTCGCCGAGGTCGGCTTCACGGTCGACGGCGTCGAGTCGCGCCTCGGCGCGGAGGCGGCGGATGCGCTGCACCGGGACCTGCTCGAGCCCGCCTCGTTCGCGCTGTCGCGTGAGCCAGACGACGCGCTCGCAGCGCTCATCCGCCTGTTCGTGCTCGCCGAGCCAGTGGAGGTGGGCGACGTGCCGGCCCTCGAAGAGCTGCTGGCGGCCCGGCTCGTCGAACGCCTGCCGCGTGTGGCGCCGGGGGATGCGAGCGGCGAGGAGCTCGCCGACGAGCTCGTGACCGCGCTTGTCGATGTGCGCCCGTACGCGAGCGAGGGTGTGAACGGCGACGTCGAGATGTGGGTCGCCTCCGACCTCGGTGGGGTGCAGCTCGGCCGCGACCAGCCGCTTCGCCGCGACCACGTCGTTGGCATCGGGCCGGCGACGACCCTGCTCGCGCAGCTCACCCCGCGCGAGCCGGTGGCCCGCGCGCTCGACCTCGGTGTCGGCATGGGGGTGCAGACGATGCACCTGCTCGCGCACACGCGCCACGTCGTGGCGACCGACATCTCCGAGCGCGCCCTCGCATTCGCGAAGTTCAACCTGCTGCTCAACGCCGCGGCCCTCGGCATCGCGCCAGGCGGCCTCGACGACCGCGTGAGCCTGCGCCTCGGCAACATGCTCGAGCCCGTCGCCGGCGAGCAGTTCGACCTGTTCGTCTCGAACCCGCCGTTTGTCATCACTCCCCGCCGCGAGGGTGAGGAGGGCAGCGACCAGTACACGTACCGCGATGGCGGCAAGCCTGGCGACAGCATCGTCGAGGGGCTCGTCCGCGAGCTCGGCACGGTGCTCGCGCCCGGTGGAGTCGCGTGCATGCTCGGCAACTGGGAGGTGCGCGAGGGCGACGCGAACTGGCACGCGCGCCTCGAGACGTGGCCGGCGAGCGACGTCGACCTGTGGGTCGTGCAGCGCGAGGACGCGACGCCCGTCGAGTACGCCGACATGTGGCTGAAGGACGCGGCCGAGAACGCCGAGCTGTCGAGCTGGCAGCACGCGTTCCGCCGCTACCTGCAGGACTTCGCGAGCCGCGACGTCGAGCGCATCGGCATGGGCATGTTCTTCCTCCGCCGCACGCACGAGGGGGCCGTCGGCGGTCCGCTTCGCCGCTTCGAGCACCTCACGCACGCCCTCGGGCACCCGCTCGCCGAGCACATCCGCGACGGCTTCGAGGCCATCACCTGGCTGCGCGGGCTCGACGACGCCGAGCTGTTCGACGAGCCGCTGGTGGTCGCGGGCGACGTCACCGAGGAGCGTCACTCGCGGCCGGGCGACGAGGACCCGAGCATCATCATGCTCCGCCAGGGCGCCGGGTTCCGCCGCACGATGTCGATGTCGACCGAGCTCACGGGTTTCGTGTCGGTGTGCGACGGCGAGCTGGTCGGCTCGCAGATCGTGACCGCCATCGCCTCGCTCGTCGACGTCGACGAAGAGGCGCTGCGGGAGAGCCTCGTCCCCGACGTGCGCGAGCTCGTCGCGCTCGGCTTCCTCGCGCCGCGCTGGCGGTAGGGGCGGAGCCGTCGCGGCGCTGGGCGGTCAGCTGCGCGTCATCTCGACGCCACGATGTTCTCGGGCGTCTCCCCGTTCAGGAGCGCACGGAGCTGCCGTTCGATGAGCGCGACCATTCGAGGGTGCATGGCCGAGGAGGCGCCCCCGACGTGCGGCGTGATGAGCACTCCCTCGAGCCCCCACAGCGGGTGCTCTGGGGGCAGCGGCTCCGGGTCGGTGACGTCGAGGGCGGCGCGGATGTGGCCGGTCTCGAGCGCGCGGACGAGCGCGTCCGTGTCGACGACCGGGCCCCGCGCGACGTTCACGAGCAGCGCGCCGGGTCGCATGGCCGCGAGGAAGGCGTCGTCGACGAGGTGCCTGGTCTCTTCCGTGAGGGGAACCGTGAGGATCACGACGTCGATCTCCGGCAGCAGGCCACGCAGGCTCGAGATGGGATGCACGAGGCGCGCTCCGCCCGGGCCGCCGGCGCGTGCGGTGCGCGCGAAGCGGAGCACTCGCGCCTCGAAGCCGTCGAGGCGCTTCTCGATGGCCTGACCGACGCCGCCGTAGCCCACGATGGCGACGGTGCGGTCGGCGAGGCTCTGACCGGGGAGCTGCTGCCACCGCCCGCCCTGGGCCGCGATCGAGTACTCCGGGAAGCGTCGCAGCGAGGCGAGCGCGAGGCCGAGCGCGAGCTCCGCCGTCGAGGCCTCGTGCACTGAGCGCGCGTTGGCGACCGTGTGCCCGGGCGGCAGGTGCGCGACGATGTCCTCGTAGCCGATGGTCTGCGCCTGGACGAGCTGGGTTGTCGTTGCCCCGAGGTTCGCAACGAGGCGGGGGTCCTGCTGGTAGGGGAGGACCACGAGCTCGATGTGCGCAGAGGGTGACGGCGTCGTCAGGTCCCAGGTGATGCACTCCACGCGGTCGGCGAGGTCGAGCTGCGCGATGTCCGCTGCGAGTGCCGGTGTCGGCACCGAGATGCTGACCCTCGGTTCCTGGATCACGATGTGGACTCTTGCTTACATAATGAGTTCATGCACATAATGTAAGCCAGACGCGGACCCAGGCCAAGCCCTCATCCGCTCCGCCTCGACCCGGCCGGGGCACCGCGCGAGACCAGAACCTCGATTGGACGACAATGACGTCAGAGATCATCACCATCATCCACACCGCGATCGCCATCCTCGGCGTCGTCGTGCTCATCACCCGCTTCCGCATGAATCCGGCGGTCGCGCTGGTCATCGGCTCCCTCTACCTCGGGCTCGCGACGGGGAACTCGCCGACCGACACGATCGGGACCATCACCGGCGGCTTCGGCGAGATCATGGCAGAGGTCGGCCTCCTCATCACCTTCGGCGTGCTGCTCGGCTCGATGCTCAGCGAGATGAACGCCATCCAGCGGCTCGTCTCGCACCTGCTGCGCATCTTCGGCCCCAAGGGGCTGCCGTATGCGATGGGGCTCACGATCGGCACCGTGCTCCAGTCGATCTTCCTCGACGTGCTCCTCGTCATCTCCGCGCCGCTGGCCCGCAAGATGGCGCCGCTCATCGGCAAGCACGGCACACCGCGCATCGCGACCGCCCTCGCCATCGGCCTCGAGTGCGGCATCGTCTTCATGGTGCCTGGCGTCGCCGCCCTCGCGCTCGCCGGCGTGCTCGGCGTGCCGCTCGGGCAGATGCTGCTCTTCGGGCTCATCGTGATCGTGCCGACCATCGTCATCTCGATCTTCATCATGACGCTGCTGTTCCGCATCGGCTTCTGGAAGGAGAAGCTCGACGAGACGCAGCCCGTCGAAGGGGAAGACGCGGCGGACGACAGCATCGACGGTTCCCCCGAGCCCGTCGGACCGCTCAAGACCGAGAACATCCCCGTCGGCGACCGACTCAGCAAGGTCGGCGGTGTGCCCCGCGGCGTCGCGGTCGCCGAGCGCACCACCACCTCCGAGCCCAAGCTGATCCTGCTCTTCTCCCCGCTGCTGCTCTGCCTGGCGCTCATCGCCACCGGCGCGATCCTGCAGATCGCCGGCATCGAGATCGACGCGCTGGTCCTCATCACCGACCCGGTCTTCGCCCTGCTCATCGCCGTGCTCGGCACGAGCGTCATCGGCAGGCTCACGGTCGGCGGCAAGGCGGTCGAGAAGTCGGTCGTCGCGGGCTTCCGAGAGAGCGGCCAGATCCTCATCCTCACGGGCGTCGGCGGCTCGCTCGCCGCGACGGTCGCAGCGACCGGGCTCGGCGACATCCTCGGGCAGGCGTTCGGCGCGCACAGCTTCGCGCCACTGCTCATCGTCTGGGCCATCGCCGCCGTGCTGCACGTCGCCGTCGGCTCGGTCACGATCTCCGCGATCACCGCGGCGGGCATCCTCGCTCCCATCGCCTCGGTGATCGGGCTCGACCCGATCCTCATCGCCCTCGCTGCCGGTGCCGGTTCCCTGTTCGCCGTGCACGTCACGAGCAACACGTTCTGGCTCCTCCAGTCGCTGCTCGGCCAGACGACACGAGGCACACTGAAGACGTGCACCGTCGGTGTCTCCGTCGCCTCGATCGTCGCGCTGCTGGTGACGCTTGTCCTCAGCATCTTCATCTGACCCGCACGCTCCGACCGATCACCAGTCCGGAAAGGACCGACATGCACACCAACGCCAAGATCGCCCCGCTCAAGGGAGTCCGCGTGCTCGAGCTCGGGAACTTCATCGCGGCCCCCACGGCAGGGCGGATGCTCGCCGACTTCGGCGCCGAGGTCATCAAGGTCGAACGCCCCGGAACGGGGGACGAGCTGCGCTCGTGGCGCCTGCACCCCGGTTCGACGACGTCGATGCTGTTCCACACCATCAACCGCAACAAGAAGTCGATCACGCTCGACCTCCGCACGGAGGAGGGGAGGGATGCGGTGCGCGCGCTCGCCGCCGACTGCGACGTCATCCTCGAGAACTTCCGGCCCGGCACGATCGAGCGGTGGGGCATCGGTCCCGACGTGCTCGACGAGATCAACCCCGGCATCGTCATCGGCCGTATCTCCGCGTTCGGGCAGACGGGCCCGCTCTCGAGCAGACCCGGGTTCGCGGCGGTCGCCGAGGCGATGGGCGGGTTCAGGAACCTCGTCGGCGACCCGGACCGCGCCCCGGTGCGTGTCGGCGTCTCCATCGGCGACTCCATCGCGGGCGTGTACGCCGCCTACGGCGTGATGATGGCGATGTTCCAGCGCGAGCAGCGCCGTGGTGCCGGCCTCGGGCCAGCTCCGCTCGAGGAGCGGGTCATCGACGTGGCCCTCAACGAGGCCATGTTCTCGATGATGGAGTCCCTCATCCCCGACTACCAGGCCCACGGCGTGGTCCGCGAGCGGGTCGGCGGGCGCATGGAGGGCATCGCCCCCACGAACGCCTACGTGTGCGCGGACGGGAAGAGCGTCGTGATCGCCGGCAACGCGGATGCGATCTTCGTGCGTTTCATGGGCATCATCGGCCGCGACGACCTCGCCGGCGACCCTGGGCTCGCGACGAACAACCTCCGCTGGGTGCGCCGCGACGAGCTCGATGCGGCGATCGGCGCGTGGACGGCGACGCTACCCGCCGACGAGGTCCTCGACATCCTCGACGACGCGGGCGTCCCATCCGGCCCCATCTACACTGCGGAGGACATCAGCGAGAGCCCGCAGTACGCGGCCCGCGACATGATCCAGAAGTTCGACGTGGCCGACGGCGAGCAGACGGTCGAGGGGGTCGGGTTCCCCGGCATCGTCCCGGTCCTCGGCGGCGCGTCCCTCCCCATCCGCACCCTCGCGCCCCAGCTGGGCCAGGACACCGAGGCGGTGCTCGCCGCCTACGCCAGCCTCGCGCCGCGGGAGCAGCTCGACGACAACAGGACCCAGCTCGACGACAACAGCAAGGTGGAGACACGATGAGCCAGAACCCGATCACCGCCGCGCGTCTGCGCGACGTCACGCTGCGGGACGGCCTGCAGCTCACCGGCAAGCTGCTGTCGACGGACCGCAAGGTCGCCCTCGCTCGCGAGCTCCTCGCCGCCGGCGTGCCAGAGCTCGAGATCGGCTCGATGGCGCGCGGCGACCTCGTCCCGCCCATGGCCAACACGCTCGACGTGATCGAGGCGCTCACGCCGGAGGAGCTCGAGCGCAGCTGGGTGTGGGTCGCGACCCCGCGGCACATCGAGAAGGCCGCGGCAGCCGGCGCGAAGAACTTCCAGTACTGCCTCTCCGTCTCCGACGCCCACAACCAGGCGAACATCGGCCGCACCACGGACACGAGCCTCGCCGCCATGCCGGACGCCGTCGCCCTCACCCGTGAGGCCGGCGGGCGCATCCAGCTGTGCCTCGCCACCTCCTTCACATGCCCGTTCGATGGGCAGGTCGACCCAGACCGGGTCATACAGATCGCCAACGATCCCCGCGCCGAGGGTGCTGCGGACATCGTGATCTGCGACACCCTCGGGCAGGCGCATCCCGGGCAGGTGTCGTCGCTCATCTCGCGGGTCGCGACCGAGACCCCGCAGCGCGAGATCGTCTTCCACGGGCACGACACGTGGGGTGCCGGCGTCACGAACTCGATCGCCGCGGTGCTCGCGGGGGCCAGCATCGTCGACGGGGCGCTGGGCGGCCTCGGCGGCTGCCCCTTCGCTCCGGGTGCCAGCGGCAACACGGCCACGGAGGACCTGCTCTTCGCGATGCGCCCCGAGTGGCTCACCCCGGCGGCGTTCGCCCAGATCGTCCGCGAGTCGGAGGCGCTGCTCGACGACCTCGGCGAGCCCAACCGTTCCAAGGCGAGGCAGGGCGCCCGTTCGAAGGCTCCCGCGTTCGAATGGGTCGTGCCGGCCTCGCTCTGACGGCTGCCAGCCGAGCGCCCGCTGTCAGCCGGTGGCGGGGGCGCGCCCGCCGATCAGGCGAGTCGCGCGTTCGGCCGTCTCGACGAGCATCGGGGCCCACTCCTCGAGCATGTGCGGCTTGATGCGCGCGGCGGGCCCGCTCACGCCCATGGCCATGCGCACCCGCCCGCTCGGCTCGAACACCGGGGCCGCAAGGCCGACGAGCCCGTCGATGCGCTCGTTGCGCGTGATCGCGAACCCGTCCCGTCGCGTCTGATCGAGCACCCCTCGCAGCTCGGCCGGGTCGGTGATGGTGCTCGCCGCGAGGTCCGGGATGGGGCGGGCGAGGACGCTCTCGCGCAGGTCATCGTTCCAGGCGAGAAGGACCCGTCCCGCGGAACCGACCGTGAGCGGCGCGACCTTGCCGACGTGCACATCCTGCTTCAGCTCGTGGCGGGTCTCGTCGACGGCGATGCAGACGCGGTAGTCGTCGTCCGCCCTGAACAGCGTCGCGCTTTCCCCGGTCGCCTGTCGCAGCTCGCGGAGCAATGGCGCGAGCAGGTCGATGGCCTTGATGCCTCGCACGGCAGGCGCCGACCAGTACGCCATCTTCAGCCCGATCCGGAAGCGATCGTCGTCGCGGTCGAGGAAGCCCTGCGCGACGAGGTTCGTGACGAGACGCTGCGTGGTCGAGGTCGGGAGCCCGGTCCTCGACCTGATCTCCGCGAGTGACAGCGACGGCGACTCGAGCGTGAAGCTATCGAGGATGTCCG
The DNA here is from genome assembly GCF_013409665.1 of Pseudoclavibacter sp. JAI123. NCBI lineage: Bacteria > Bacillati > Actinomycetota > Actinomycetes > Micrococcales > Microbacteriaceae > Pseudoclavibacter > Pseudoclavibacter sp. JAI123. Next base: position 398,596 of record NZ_JACCCM010000001.1, read on the forward strand.
TGATCTTGCCGAGCACGAGCAGCGGGGCGACCCCGGAGTTTCCGGTGGCGGGCGAGGCTGCGCTGCCGGGATCTGTCATAGGAGAAATCTAGAGCATCCGTCCCCGGCGGAACGGCTCGAGCAGTTCGCGACGGTCGCGCCACGCGCCGGTCGACCAGATCGCCAGCCCGATGAGCAGCACCTGGAACGGGAGGCGGATGAGCCGGGCCGCGTCGGTGTCGAGCCCGAACGCATCCGTCCCCGTAACGTACTGAGAGATGTTGCCGGGGAAGACGGCAACGAAGAACGCCGCGACGGTGAAGCCGACCGCGACCCGCCATCGCCAGGCCGCGATGAGCGCCAGCCCGAGCAGCACCTCGACGACACCGGATGCGAGCACCACGAAGTCCGCATCGAGCGGCAGCCAGGTCGGCACCTGCGCCCGGAACTCCTCGCGGGCGAAGCTCAGATGCGCGATGCCGGCAAACAGCAGGAACCCACCGAGGACGACGCGCGCGATCGTCCTCGGGAGCGAGGTGCGGGGTGTGCGGGGAGTGCGGGAACTGCTGGCGGCCGCCGGTGTGCGGTCAGCTGGCGTGGGGGTCTGCATCCGCCAAGTCTGCGCCCTCGCCCTGACCGAAGCGCCTTGGCCCCGGCCCCAGCGCCTGGCCCGGTGCGGCAACGGGGGCCCGGCGGCGGCGCCCTGCCCCCAGGCGCAAGAGTGAGCCAGAAGCAGGTTGATGAGCCAACGAGCATGCATCTTCCTCACTCTTGCCGCGGGTGAGGGGCGGGGGAGCGCCTGGACTGCAGGTCAGGCGTGAGGGATGCGCGGCGCGGGCGGCGCGGGAGTGGCCGGCGGCTGCGCGGCCTGCGCGGCGGGCCTCGGCGGCGAGAACTGTTTCGTCGCGAGCAGCACGCCGACGAAGATGGCCGGCACGATCCAGCCCGTCCAGCCGAGGATCGTCGCCTGCGTCGTGTCGATCCGCTCGCCGGCCGCCGCGAAGAGGAGGTACGAGCCGGCCGCGGCATTGAAGGCGCCGTGCGCGAGCGCCGCTGGCCACACCGACTCCGACCGGATGCGCAGCCAGGCGAAGACGGCCCCAACGAGCACGCACATGCCCGTCATCATGATGAGCGCGAGCCAGCCCGGCGCATCCACGTAGTTGTAGCCGAGCAGGATCAGCGGCGCGTGCCAGACGCCCCAGATGACCCCCGAGATGAGGAGCGCGGGAACGGTACCCAACCGGAGGAGCTTCGGAAGCAGCCAGCCGCGCCAGCCCAGCTCCTCGCCGAGGGCGGGGATCAGGTTGAGGAACGCCCCGAGCGGGATGCTCGCGAGCTGCAGCAGCACGAGCACGGCGACCGGGATGGGGAGCTCCAGATTGCCGACCCCCTCGGCTGCGAGCTGCTCGTCGAGCATCGCCTGGAAGCCGGAGAAGTTCACGAGGTCCATCGCGTAGACGCCGAACAGGGCGCCGATGGGCAGCGCGACGAACACGAGCGCCACCGGGACGACGACGGCGAGCGCAAGGTAGGCGATGAGCCGTCCGACGGGCTTCAGCGGCACGATCCCGAGCGCGCGCCATGGCCTCGCCGGACGCTCGATGGCGAAGACCGCGACGAGCGCCGCGATGGCTGGCGTCATCATCATGGCGATCGAGATGACCGGGAACCACGGGTTCGCGAGACCGTCGCCCAACCACAGGGGCAGGGTCACGAGCCACGGCAGGCCGAAGGCCAGAGCGAGGAAGACGCCGACCGAGAGCTTCTCCCGCCCGCTCGCAGTGGTGGTGGTCTGGGCGGTCTGTGGGGTGGGCTGCACCTCACCACCCTCTCGTTTCGCCATGTGCACTGTCAACGAGCGACGACAGGCAGGTGCCGGATGCGCCTACAGCTGCACCCGGAAACCAAGGATGCCCCCGCCCGTTTCCGGGCGGGGGCATCCTCGAGCTGGTCTCGACCGTGTCGGCTAGTTCGCAGCGGCGGTCGCGTTGACCTCGCCGACCAGCACCTCGAGGACGTCCTCGAGGAACAGGAGGCCGGTCACGTTGCCCTCGGAGTCGAGGGCCTTCGCGACGTGAGCCCCGCGGTCACGGAGCACCGCCATTGCGTCCTCGAGTTCCGCATCCCGCGACACGGAGACGAGGCTCCGCAGTCGCTTCTGCGGGATCGGGGCCGTGAACACGTCCGGGGCCATGAGGTCCATGACGTCCTTCATGTGGATGTAGCTCGTCGGCTCACCGCGCTCGTCGGTGACGACGTAGCGCGAGAAGCCGTGCTCGGCGACGGCCTTCTGCACGTCGATGGGGCGCGCGCCCGCAGGCAGGAGCACCATCTCGGCGATCGGCACATCCACGTCGCTGACCCGCTTCTCGGTGAACTCGAACGCGCCCGCGAGCGTGCCGGACGTGTCGTTCAGTGTTCCCTCGCGGGTCGACTGCTCGACGATTCCGGCCACTTCCTCGAGCGTGTACGTGCTCGTCGCCTCGTCTTTCGGCTCGACCTTGAAGAGGCGCAGCACGCCGTTCGCGATCGTGTTGAGGCTCCAGATGATCGGGTTGAAGATCTTGGAGACGACGACGAGGGGCGGGGCGAGCAGGAGGGAGGCGCGGTCCGGCACCGAGAACGCGAGGTTCTTGGGGATCATCTCGCCGAACACGACGTGCAGGAACGTGACGAGCACGAGCGCCACCGCGAACGCGATCACGCTGATGAGCTCGGCCGACAGTGCGGTGAGCCCGAGCGGGATCTCGAGGAGGTGGTGGATGGCCGGCTCGGAGACGTTCAGGATGAGCAGCGAGCAGACGGTGATGCCGAGCTGGCTGGTCGCCAGCATGAGCGTTGCGTGCTCCATCGCCCAGAGGGTCGTCTTGGCGGCGCGGCTGCCCCGCTCAGCAAGGGGCTCGATCTGCGACCGCTTCGCGGAGATGACCGCGAACTCGGCGCCGACGAAGAAGGCGTTGCCGATGAGGAGGACGAACAGCCACAGGATTCCTGGCAGGTACTCACTCATTGGTCATCGCCTCCTTGACTCGCTCGTGCGCTCTGTCGTGAGCGAGCTCCTGATTGCTCATGAGGCTCTGGTCTCCGTCTGGCTCGTTCGGCAGGTAGCGGACCCGCACGATGCGGGTGCCGTCGATGCGCTCGACGCGCAGGGTGCCGGCCTCGATCTCGACCTCATCGCCCAGTTCGGGAAGGCGCTCGAGGGTGTCGGTGATGAAGCCGCCGACGGTGTCGTAGTCGCCGTCCTCCGGAACTTCGATCGCGAGGCGGTCGAGCACCTCGTCGGGACGCCAGGAGGCGTCGAACGTGACCGAGCGGCCGCGCCGGATGAACCCGGTCTGGTGCCGGTCGTGTTCGTCTTCGAGTTCGCCGACGATCTCCTCGACGAGGTCCTCGAGGGTGACGATGCCTGCGGTGCCGCCGTGTTCATCCACGACGACGGCGACTTGGTGTCGCTCGGCGCGCAGCAGGGTCAGCAGGGCGGAGGCGCCCATCGACTCCGGCACGCGCAGCGCCTCGGTCTGCAGCTGGCCGGCCGTGACCTCATCGTGTGTCTCGACGGGCACCGCGAACGCCTGCTTCGCGTGCACGAAGCCCGTGATGTTGTCGGGCGTCCCGTCTACGACGGGGAACCGAGAGAACCCGGTCTCGATGGCGAGGGCGATGATCGCCTGCGCCGTGTCGTCGACTTCGACGCTCGCCATGCGCACGCGAGGTGTCATGACGTCGGACGCGTCGTGCTCGGAGAACTTGAGGGTGCGTCGCAGCAGTGCTGCGTCGTCTTCCTCGAGGAGCCCGGAGAGCGCGGAGTGCCGGATGAGGTAGGAGAGCTCGTCGGCGCTTCTGGCACCGGAGAGCTCCTCCTTGGGCTCGATGCCCATGGAGCGGATGATGGCGTTCGCCGTGTTGTTCAGGAGCAGGATCACGGGCTTGAACACCGTCGTGAAGAGCGCCTGGAACGGGATGACGACCTTCGCTGTCGCCCGTGGGAGGGCGAGCGCGAAGTTCTTGGGGACGAGCTCGCCGATGATCATCGAGAACAGCGTTGCGAGGACGATGCCGACGATGGCTCCGACGACGGGCACGAGGCCCTCGGCCACCCCGAGGCCCTCGAGGGGCTCTGCGAGGAGGGAGCTGACGGCCGGCTCGAACGTGTATCCCGTGAGCAGGGTCGTGAGCGTGATTCCGAGCTGCGCGCTGGAGAGGTGTGTCGACGTGATCTTCAGGGCCTTGATGGTTGGCCCGAGTCGTTTCTCTCCGCGGCTCTGCCGGTTTTCGAGATCGTTTCGGTCGAGGTTGACGAGCGCGAATTCACTCGCGACGAACAACCCGGTTCCTACTGTGAGAACGAGGCCGATGCCGAGCATCACCCATTCGTTCATGCGTGGTGCCTCCAGACTGTGGCGGCCGAAGATGCGGCCGGAACGTCAAGAGGCTTGGGACTATGACTGGGAGGGTCTTCCATGAGGGGAGATTCTAGTTGCACTTCGTTTGCCTGCAACTCGGAAAGCTGGGGATAAGCCCGGATCAGGATGCCGCGAGCGCCGCCTCTTCGCGGCCCTGGGACGTCCAGGCGGGATCTGCCGAGCGGTTCCCGACGACGCGCTCGGCGATCGAGTCGAGTCGGAGCAGCTGCTCGCCGGCCAGGTCGAGGCCGATGGCCCGCAGGTTCTCGTCGATGCGCTCGGGGCTGCGGGTTCCCGGGATCGGGGAGACCCGTACCCCGAACTCCGCCGACTTCGCGGAGACCCAGGCGAGGGCGACCTCAGCGACGGAGACATGGCGGTCGTGCTGCTCGGTGAGCTGCTGCGCGACGGCCGCGACCTCGCCGGCGAGGGCGCGGTTCACCGGCAGGTTCTCTGCGAAGAAGCGGGGGAAGTTGGCGCGCACGTTGGGGGCGACGGCGTCGAGCTCGGCCCACGAGTCGGTGAGCAGGCCGCGGCTGACGGGGGAGTAGGGCACGAAGCCGGCGCCGACCTCGCGGATGGCGGGGATGACGTGGTGCTCGAGATCGCGGCTGAAGATGCTGTACTCGCTCTGGACGGCGGCGATGGGGTGCACGGCGGCGGCGCGGATGATCTCGGCCCCCGTCGGCTCGCTCAGGCCGATGTGCCGCACCTTGCCCTCGGCGACGAGCTCGGCGACGAAGCCGACCGTGTCCTCGATGGGCACGTTGGGGTCGACTCGGTGCTGGTAGTAGAGGTCGATGTAGTCGGTGCCGAGGCGCTTGAGGGAGAGCTCGACCTGCTCGCGGACGTGCTCGCGGTCGCCGCGCACGCCGCGCTTTCCGACGCCGTCGCCCTTCGTGATGCCGAACTTCGTGGCGAGCTGGATGCGCTCGCGCTGCCCCGGGAAGATCTTGGCGATGGTGCGCTCGCTGCGGCCGTCGCCGTAGATGTTGGCCGTGTCGATGAACGTGATGCCCGCATCTACCGCGTGCTGCAGCGTGCGCAGGGCCTGCTCGTCGTCGATGGGACCGTACGCGTCGCTGAGGCTCATGGCGCCGTACCCCTGCACGGTCGTCACGAGGCCATCGCCGAGGAGGGTCGTGGGGAGCTGCGCTGCGGTGCCGTTCGTCTCGTGCGTCATGGCATCAAGTGTCGTCCGCACCACCGACATTCCGCCAGCGGGCCTGGCCTTGGGAGTAACAGTTGCCGGGCAACGTGGCTAGCGGGCCACGTTGAACGTGACGAGCCGCGCCGCGCCCTCCGGTTGGACATCGATCGCCGTGAGACTCGGCGCGGCGACCGGCTCGATGACATCGGCCGTGAGCCCCACGTAGCGCGCCAGCACGGCCCGGATCGTGCCCCCATGGGTGACGACGAGCACGGGGCCGGGGCGTCGGGCCGCATCGTTGACGGCACCCTCGACGCGAGCACGCAGGACGGGCGACGGCTCCCCGCCTGGCGGCACGAGCCGCCCAGCACGCCACTCGGCGTAGTCGGGGCCGATCTCCGCAGGAAGGCGGCCCTCCCACTCGCCGAGCGTCGCCTCCGCCCAGCGCTCGTCGACGACCTGCTCGAGGTCGCTGAGCGCCGCGGCCGTCGAACGCGCCCGCAGCAGCGGGGAGGTGACGACGGTGGCAGGCGCCCACGCGTCGATGGCGGCGCGCAGCGCGAGCGCGTCGGCTCGCCCCTTCTCGTTGAGGTCGATGTCGGTGCGGCCCTGCAGGCGGCGCTCCGCAGTCCACGGCGTCGAGCCGTGGCGCACGAGCAGCAGCGCGGTCATCGGGTCGCCTCCACGAGGGGTGCGGCGGATGCGGGTCCGACCGTGGTTGCCGACGCTTGCCCGACCGCGGCCCCGCCCGAGTCGAGGCGCGCCCCGTCGGCCGCGAAGATGGCGTCGGGGCGCTCCGGCGGCTGCAGCCGCGTGGCCTCGCCCGGCAGGTGCGCGCGGTCGGTGACGATCGACAGGCGGTGCGTCCCGGCGAGGCCCGTCGTGATCCAGCGGCCGGCGACCGGGGTCGACTCGAGCACCTCGAATTCGAGGAGCCCCTCCGGCCCGACCGAGAGCGAGTCCGGCGCGTACATCGCATCGAGCTGCGTCCCGTCCGGGACGCCTGGCACGTTGGCGAGGGGAACCACGCCGCAGAAGAGGCGCCCGCGGCCGACCTCGCCCCGCAGCAGCACCTTCGCCGGGCTGCCCAGGAATGAGGCGACGAACGCGGTCGCCGGCCGGTCGAGCAGTTCGGCTGGCGTCCCGAACTGCTCCACGGCGCCGTCGCGCATGACGGCGATGTGGGTCGCCATGGCGAGCGCCTCCACCTGGTCGTGCGTGACGTAGACGCTCGTCGCGCCGCTGAGGCGGTGCACCTTCACGAGCTCGGCGCGCGTGTCGAGCCGCAGGCGGGCATCCAGGTTCGAGAGGGGCTCGTCGAAGAGCAGCACGCCCGGCTTCGGGGCGACGGTGCGGGCGATGGCGACCCGCTGCTGCTGGCCGCCCGAGAGCTCGGCCGGGAAGCGATCCGCGAGCCCGTCGAGCTCGAGCATGGCGAGCACCTCGGCGACCCGCGCATCCCGGTCTGCCGCACCCCAGCCGGCGACCTTGAGTGGCCAGCCGATGTTGTCGCGCACCCGCATGTGCGGCCAGAGGGCGTAGCTCTGGAACACCATGCCGAGGCCGCGCTTGCTCGCCGGAACCGAGGCGCCCGTGTCGCCGTCGGCGACGATCCGATCGCCGAAGCGGATGCGCCCGGCCGTCGGCTCCTCGAGCCCCGCCAGCATGCGCAAGGTCGTGGTCTTCCCGCACCCGGAGGGGCCGAGGAGCACGACGAAGGCGCCGTCGGGGATCTGGAGGTCGACGTCGTGGACGGCGCTCTGGCGGCCGAACGACTTTGAGAGGCGGTCGAGGGTGATGGCGGTCACGTGGTGCTCCCGGAGCTTCGAGCGCCCTGCAGTCTGCGGGCGAGGAGGGTGGCGGCCACCGAGATGGCGGCGATGATGAGGGTGATGGCGTTGGCGTGCTGGGTGAACCCCTCGGACGCGTATCGGAAGGTCATGGTCGACAGCAGCGGAGTGGCCGGCGTGACGAGCAGCACGACAAGCGACAGGTCGCGCACCATGGTCACGAAGACGAGCACGCCGCCGCCCACGACTCCTCTGGCAGAGAGGGGCAGCAGGATGCGCGCCAGGCGGCGCGGCCCGCGGGCCCCGGCGACCGTCGCGGCCTCCTCGAGCTCGCTCGAGACCTGGCCGAGCGCCGCTCGCGAGGTCTGGAACGCGAACGGGACGCTCGCCGCGATGCCGGCGAGGATCAGGATCCAGAAGGTGCCGTAGAGCGAGGGGAGCGGGCCGATCGGCGTGCCGAACTGCGCGATGAACGCGGCCCCGAAGGCGACGCCCGGGATGAGGAACGGCACGTAGGAGAGGAACGAGATGGTGCCGGAGGTGGCGCGCGCTCGCGGGAGGCGACGCAGCACGTAGGCGCCGAGCACGCCGAGCACGATGGCCCCGGCGGCGACGGAAGCCCCGAGCGCGAGGGTGCCGCCGAGCGCGTTGATGACCGTCGGGTCGGTGAGGATGCCCCGCACGCCCTGGGCGATGCCGGGGTCGGACTCACCCGTCCAGAAGTGCAGCGTGAACCCCCCGTCGACGCGTCCGGTTCGCCGCAGGACGGTGCTGACGGCGAGCACGATGCCGGGGATGATCGCCGTGACGAGCACGAGTGCGGAGGCGACGACGAGCAGTGGGATGCGCCAGACCCCGGTGCGCACCGAGCGCGCGCGTGTGGCTTTGCCGGTGAGCGTCGCGAATGAGCCGCGCCCCGTGGCCCTGGTGCCGAGGTAGAGCACGGCGGCCGCGACCACGACGAGCAGGATCGAGAGCACGTAGCCGCGCTCGACGTCGCCCGTGGAGATGGAGCCGTAGAGCCGGGTGCTCAGGGTCTGGAAGCGGACGGGCAGACCGAGCAGGGCCGGGACGGCGAAGTTGCTGACGCCCTCTGCGAAGGCGAGGAGGAACCCGGAGAGCAGGGCGGGGGCGACGGCCGGCAGCGTCACGCGAAGCGCGATGCGCAGCCGAGAGGCCCCCGTCAGCTCGGCGGCCGCGAGCAGGTCCCCACCGACGTTCGCGAGGGCCGCGGCGACGACGAGGAAGGAGAGGGAGAAGTAGTGCGCGACGAGGGTGAGCGTGATGGGCACGGCGCCCCAGGCCAGCACATCCGGAACCGCGATGCCGAACGACTGGAGCAGCCCGGGGGAGCCGCCGATGCGGTCGTTGCGGAAGACGGTCTCCCAGGCGAGTGCGATGGCGAAGCTCGGCAGTGCGAACGGCACGGCGGCGAGCGCGCCGATGACCTTGCGGCCCGGCACGTCGCTCATGACCACGACCCAGGCGAGGAAGGCGCCGATGATGGTCGAGAGGACTCCGGTGCCGAGCCCGACGAGCAGTGAGTTCCCGAGGGGCTGCCAGAAGAGGTTCGAGGCGATGCGACCGACGAATACGTCGCCCCAGGCGCCCGCACCGCGTTCGCCGACGGTGGCGGCGACGAGGCCGCCGAGGGGCAGCGCGACGAGGATGACGAGGATGGTGATGACGACCGCCGCGAGCACGCCGATGCGGCCTCGCGATGCGACCGTCCGCGAGCCGCGACCCCGCACCGGGGCGGAGTCGCGGCTGACGGACCGGGTGAGGAGCGTCACTGGATGCTGAGGAGGAAGTCGGCGATCTCGTCGCGACGCTCTGCGGAGGACTCCGGGTCGATGCGCCAGGCGCCGAGCTCGTCGAGCGAGACGGCGTCGGCGGGAGCGACGACGTCGCCGCGCGTCGGGTAGTCACCGGCGACGTAGAACGGTTCGAAGCCTGCTCCGCCCGTCTCGCTGTCGTCGCCCATCATGTAGTCGATGAGAAGTCGCGCGGCCGCCGGGTTCTCGGCGCCCGCGGTGACACCGAGCATCGCGGGGAAGGCGATGCCGGGCGACGGGGCGACGGCGGCCGCGACCTGCAGCGCCCATCCCTCGTCCTCGTTGTCGCGGCGGTCGGAGTACGACGTGAAGCCGACGGGCGGGCTCGCCTGGCCGGTAGCGCCGACTGCCGCGTTGACCGTGTCGGTGTCGTCGACGAGCACGACGTCGTTCGCGTAGAGGTCGGAGATGAACTGGAGACCTGCATCCTCGACGCCTTCATCGAGCGCGATGGGGGTGCCGAAGTGCTCCTCGTAGGCGCTTGACATCTCGTCGGACCGCAGCGACATCTCGGTGACGAGGTCGAGGTAGTCGCCGCGCACGTTGGGGTCGACCATGACGACCTTGCCGGCCCAGGCTGGCTCGGTCAGCTCCCACAGGTTGTCGACCGGGGCGCCGTCCGGATGCGCCTCCTCGTTGTACATGAGCACCTTCGTCGAGAGGCGGTTCGCGACGAGGGGCGTCTGGAATTCCTCGGGGAGCGATTCGGCGACGCGCGGCGGCACGTATGGCGTGAGCACGCCGTCGGCGAGCAGCTGGGTGACGACGACCGGGGCGTCGCTCACGTAGGCGACATCGGCGGTCGTGCTGCCAGCCGTGTGCTCGCTCGCGAGGCGCTGGATGAGCTCGGTCGACGAGAGGTCGCTCGCGACGACGTCGATGCCGGGGTAGGCGGCCTCGAAGCTCTCCTGGATGCTCGCGATGCGGCTCGTGAAGGCGTACACGGAGACGGTGCCCTCCTCCTCGGCCATGGCGACGAGCTCGTCGTGGCTCAGTGACTCCCAGTCGACGGCGGCCGCCGTGTCGTCGCCGGTGGCGGGGGAGGTGGAGCACCCGGCGAGGAGCGCGAGGGCGGCGAGCGCCGCGGCGGACGTCACGAGTGGGCGGGTGGGAATGCGCATGGGGGATCCTTCTAGGTCTGTTGGGGTGCAGATCGGAGAAGCCGGCAGGGCGGCGGTGGAGCAGGTCTGGGGCGGGTGGGCTGCGGACGCAGGCGGACTTGGGTGAGCGGTCAGGAGTCGAAGCGGTCGAGGAGGGTGCCGAGCCGGTCGAGGGAACGGAGGGATGGCTCGGCGCGGCGCGCGATGGTGAGGATGAGCGCGTTGCTGATCGCCATCGGCACGGTCAGGGAGAGGTAGTCGTCACTGCCGCCGCGGGGCGCGGCGATGATGGTCGACGGGTGCGGGGCCGGCCAGACGACGGTGTCCGTGATGAGCGCGCTGTGTGCACCGACCTCAGCGGCGACGTCGAGCAGCGGGCCGAGCAGGGCGGGAGCCCGCCGGAATGCGAAGGCGAGGAGGAGATCGCCCTCTGAGAGGCGAGCGATGCGCTCCCCGATGTCGCGACGCGAACCGATGAGGTGCACGGTGCGCATCCCGAACCGCTGGAGACGGCGGCTCACGAGGTCGACGAGCACGGTCGCGTTGCCCTGCGCGAACAGGTGCACCTCGCCGGCGCGCAGCACCCGCTCGGCGAGCGCGTCGAGCTCGCTCTGGTGCACGTGGCGTGGCAGCTCCGACAGAGCGGAGAGCTCGTCGGCGACGAAGCCGCCGAGCACGTCGCTCTCCTGGTGCCGCTCGAGGCGCCCCCTGATGCGCTGCGACGGGCCGTCGCCCCCGTGGTAGTCGGAGCGGAGCGCATCCCGGAGCTGCGGGTAGCCCTCGAAGCCGAGGCGCTGCGCGAGGCGCGTGGCGGCCGACTGGTGCAGCTCGAGGGGGCCGGTCAGCTCGGCGGCGCTCCAGAAGGTGGCCTCGAGGGGCTGCGACTGCAGCGCCCCGACCAGCCGACGGTCGGTCGGCGTGAGCAGGTGACCCTGCTGCTTGGCGAGGCTGATGATGAGCACGCCAGGAACGCTAAGTGCAAAAGAACTTGCAATGGGTGCAAGTGCTGCACGTTCACGTGCCGTTCATCGAGTGTCCGATTCGGTGTTCCCTCGCGGGCTCCGCCGGGTCCGCTGGCGTGCCGCTACGCGCTCGCCTGCTTCACCTTGCTCGGCACGGGAAGCATCATGAGGAACCCGACGGCGAGCACGATGCCGATGCCGATGATGCCCATCTTCGGGTTGCCGGAGAGGAACACGAAGAGGCTGAACAGGGCGGGCGTGATGAAGCTCGCGACGCGGTTCGTGGTGGCGTAGAGGCCGAACAGCTCGCCCTCGCGCCCGGGAGGCGTCGCGCGCGACAGGTAGGAGCGACTCGCCGCCTGCGCGGGCCCCACGAAGAGGCAGAGCGCGAGGCCGAAGATCCAGAACACGGTCTTCTCGGAGGGGAGGAAGATGAGCACCACGGAGAACGCCGTGAGCGAGACGAGCGAGGCCATGATCACGAGCTTCGGGCCGAAGCGGTCGTCGAACCAGCCAGCGGCGAGCGTGCCGAGGCCGGCGACGAGGTTCGCGGCGACCGCGAAGTAGATGACCTCGCTGGGCCCGAAGCCGTACACCTGTGCCGCGAGGATCGCGCCGAACGCGAAGATCGCCTGCAGCCCGTCGCGGAACACGGCGCTCGCGGCGAGGAAGAGGAGGAGCTTCGGGTCGCTCTTCGCGAGCTTCCCGATGACGCGGAACAGCACGCCATACGACGCGAAGAAGCTCACCTTTCGGCGGGTCTCGTCCTTCGGGATCTCGGGCACCTTGAACATGACGGGCAACGCGAAGACCACGTACCAGACCGCGGCGAGCACGATCGCGAAGCGGATGTCGAGCGCACCCCCATCCGCCCCGCTCGGCACCCCGAGGACGCCGTTCCGGCCTTCCGCGCCGAACGACTGGATGAACAGCACGAGCAGCAGCACCAGCAGCACGATGCTGCCCAGGTAGCCGAGGCCCCAGCCGATGCCCGAGATGCGGCCCACGTTCTTGGGCGTCGACACCTGCGACAGCATCGCGTTGTAGTTGACGCCGCTCAGCTCGGCGAAGATGGTGCCGACTGCGAGCAGCAACGCGCCCCAGAACAGGTACTCCTCGCCGGGCTGGATGAAGAACATGGACAGCATGATGAGCACGGTGATGCCGGTGAAGATGCCCAGCCACAGCTTTCGCCTCCCCGACCCGTCGGAGCGCTGCCCGAGCACGGGTGCGATGAGGGCGACGAGCAGGCCCGCAATCGTGCTCAGGTTGGCGATGACGTTGGTGGATGCGGCCTGAGCGGCCAGATACTGCGGGTCGAGCGGGTTCACCTCGCCCAGCGCCGCGACCTGCGGGTCGATGAAGAGATCGCTCGCGAGGTACGTGGCGAAGACGAAGGTGACGACGACGGCCTGGAAGGCGGAGTTGCCGACGTCCCACAGCGCCCAGGCGGTCGCGCGCTTCTTCAGCTCCTTCGGCGTGACGGCGGTGCCGCCGTCGACGGTCTCGACCCGCCCGCTCGGAGTCGGGTCGCTGGGGGAGGGTGCGCCTTCGTCGGCGCGGCCGGGGTGTGCCATGCGCGGATTCTATGCGCGTGAGGCGGCGCGGAGGGGAACAGCCTGCGCGAGGTCCTGGCCGGTTGAGTTCGCTCGCCGTTCGTCTGCCGTGAACCGCACTGTGACCTGCGCGTGGCACCCTGGCCCGGAAAGCGGTCGGAGCGTGCGCGCGGCTGCGGACGGGAGGCAGCACATGCGACTCAGGACTCGGGTGTGGCTCGCCGCCCTCGTGATCGCGCTCTTCGGCGTCCTGCTCGGCGCCGCGACGCTCTTCAGCTGGACGGTCAACGAGACCCGCTTCGACCGTCCGAGTGCGGAGTTCGATGCCCTCGTCGAACAGGTCGAGGCGATCCCGGGCGTGACCGAGGTATCGGGACAACGGTGGGTTGAAGCGCCGATCTTCGTCGACCCCATCTCGCGGATCGAGCTCGACGTCGAGCAGGAGCACCTACCCGCCCTGCTCGACGAGCTCTGCGCGTCGGCGCATCCCGAGGGTGTCAGCTGGTCGCTCGAGGTGCCCGCCGCCGCGGGCGGCGTGATGTCGCTGCACAGCCAGACCGACTCCTCTGGGCGAGCGCTGTCAGGAGGCACCTGCCCTGACTTCGGCTTCGACGCCGTGTCGCTCGTCGACGAGCTCGACGAGATCGCGCCCGGCATGGCCGTGCAGCCGGCGATCTGGGAGAACGGGCGCTTCGCCCTCGTCTCCATCGAGGAGACCAGGGACGGCTACCTCCACCTGCTGCCGCTCGTCCAGAACGTCGGGGCGCTGCTTGCCGCCGCGGGCTTGGACCCCGACAGGGAGGTCGAGATCAACTCCACGACGCTCGGTGCCACGGTCCTGCCCGGGCAGCAGGAGCCCTACCTCGCGCTGCTCACCGACCTCGCCGAAGATCACGAGGTCGAGGCCTTCTGGGCAGACGGCGGGAGCGCGCCGATGGGTGGCCGAGACCACGTGAACGTCACCGCGCCCGCCGCCCAGCACGCCGCGATCGAGAGCAGGATCGGCGCATCCGGCCTGCACATCGCGGACTTCCCGGTGACGTTCCACGAGCCGTGAGGCGGACAGCCGCCAAACTTCGGTGACAACTGCGGCCGAACGCGCCCGAGACGGACGGAAGAGGCCGAATAGTCACCGAAGTTTGACGCGGACGGATGTGCTTTCCCGCTTCGGGCCGCCGACGCGCGGCCTACTGCCCGAGCCAGGTGTCGTAGAAGTACGGGCGGCCGACGGCGTTGGTCTCGATGCCGGACACGTTCGGGCTCGTGACGAACACCTGGTAGTTGTCGACGATCGGCACCGTGTAGGCCTCATCGATGACCGTCTCCTGCAGCTCGGCGAGGTTGGCGGCGCGCTCCTCGCTGCCGTTCGCAGTCTCCGAGACGCCGAGCAGCTGCTCCTCGAGCTCGCCGTTCTCCAGCTGGAACTGGTTCGTGTAGTCCTGACCCCAGTACTGGCGCAGCGTCGTCGCGTCGAGGAACGAGTTGGCGACCGGGAAGATGGGCGTGCCGCCCGCGGCGAAGATGTCGGTGTACGTGCTCGCATCCGACTGGCGAATCTCGAGCTCGATGCCGATGGCCTTGAGCTGCTGCTTGGCGAGTTCGAGGATCTGGCCAGACCCGTTGACGAACGGGGAGGTGTACGCGGGGATCGTGAGTCGCGTGCCGCCCTTGACCCGGTAGCCGTCACCGTCCGTCTCGGTCCACCCCGATTCGTCGAGCAGCGTGTTCGAGAGGTCCTGGTCGAAGGCGAGGTTCTCGCTCAGGTCGACCCAGCCCGGCGTCGCGGCCTGCACCGACGAGGTGGCGGGCTTCCAGTTGGAGTTGTAGACGGTGTCGACGATCTCCTCGCGATTCACGCCGTGCTGGATGGCCTGGCGCACCTTCGCGTCGTCCGTGATCTCTGCGTTGGGGCGCAGCACGAAGTTGATGGGCGTGCCGAGGTACTCGCCGTAGATGACGTTGAAGCCCTCGTCCGTGAGGCGCTGCTCCTCGCTCGGCTGCACGAAGTGCACCGAGTCGACCTGGCCGGCCTCGAGGGCGCCCTGGCGGGCGGAGTCCTCCTCGAGCACGTTGAAGGTGATGGAGTCGAGGTAGGCGGGGCCCTCGTGGGCGAACGCCTCGCTCGCCCAGTTGTAGTCGTCGCGCTTCGTGACGACGATCTCGCGCTCCGGCACCTGCGACTCGAAGACGAAGGGGCCCGTGCCGACGACGTTCTCGAGCTTCGCCTGCTCCTCGAGGGGCAGGTCGATCGTGCTCTCGCCGAGGATGCCTGCGGCGAAGAAGCCGAGGCTCGGGATGAACCCGCGGTTGGGGGAGCTGAGGGTCACGAGCACGGTCGTGTCGTCGACGGCCTCGGCGCTCGCGAACTCGCCGGGCACGATGGGCGAGCGGGTGATGCCCTTGCTCTCGTCGCCGAGGCCCAGCACCTCGAGGTTCTTCGCGACGACGTCTGCGTTGAGCGGCGTGCCGTCCGAGAAGGTCACGTCGTCGCGCAGCTTCAGCGTGTACTGGAGTCCGTCCTCGCTTTCCTCCCATGACTCGGCGAGCCACGGGTGCACCTCGCCGGTGCTGTCGACGTAGACGAGCGTCTCGACGAGCTGCGTCCACACCTGGCTCTTGTGCCAGTTGTTCGACTGCTGCTGCTGCCAGCCGTCGGCGATGGCGGTGACGGCGTGCACGAGGTCGCCGCCCTGCGCGGGGGTGTCTGAACCCGCGCTCGCGGTGCTCTGCCCGGTCGCGCATCCGCTGAGCAGAAGGGAGGTGAGGGCGGCGCCGATGACGGCGGCGGAGAAGATGGAGCGGCGTCTGGTCATGACGGTCCTGTCGTGGATGCATGCACGGGTGGGATGCACTGGGAGCCCGGAGGCGGCGCGCTCGGAGTGGCGGGCTGGCGAGAGCGTCGCAGGAAGCCCGGGCGGCGTCCAGGAACCGCGTAATAGTGGGCTCGGGGCGGTCGCTCGGTGACGCTCCGCGCAGAAAAGTTGCCCCACGTGACGGCCACCAGACTTGAGTCGCTCACACTCAACTCTCAGCCACTGAGCTTGACGGTCGGAGCTCGATGAGTAAACTTGAGCGCATACGGCTCAGGTCTGCATCCAACTCGACGTACACGATCGAGGCAGCGACCCGGGCCGACTCAGACTCACACAATCAGCTCTACAAAAGGAGAACCACACATGTCACGTGCTGTTGGAATCGACCTCGGAACCACGAACTCCTGCGTCGCAGTCCTCGAGGGTGGCGAGCCGAAGGTCATCGCAAACGCCGAGGGCTTCCGCACCACCCCGTCGATCGTCGCCTTCACGAAGGACGGCGACGTCCTCGTCGGCGAAACCGCCAAGCGCCAGGCAGTCACAAACGTCGACCGCACCATCGGCTCCGTCAAGCGCCACATGGGAACCACCTGGACCCAGGGCATCGACGACAAGAAGTACACCGCGCAGGAGATCTCCGCGCGCATCCTCGGCAAGCTCAAGCGCGACGCCGAGCAGTACCTGGGCGACAAGGTGACCGACGCGGTCATCACCGTTCCCGCGTACTTCAACGACGCAGAGCGTCAGGCCACGAAGGAAGCCGGCGAGATCGCCGGCCTCAACGTGCTCCGCATCATCAACGAGCCCACCGCCGCCGCACTCGCGTACGGCCTCGACAAGGGCAAGGAAGACGAGCTCATCCTCGTCTTCGACCTCGGTGGCGGAACGTTCGACGTCTCGCTCCTCGAAGTGGGCAAGGACGACGACTTCTCCACGATCCAGGTGCGCTCCACCGCCGGCGACAACCGCCTCGGTGGCGACGACTGGGACGACCGTCTCGTCAAGTACCTCATCACGGAGTTCAAGTCGCAGACCGGCGTCGACGTCGCGAACGACAAGATCGCACTCCAGCGTCTGAAGGAAGCCGCTGAGCAGGCGAAGAAGGAGCTCTCCAGCTCCACGAGCGCCAGCATTCAGCTGCCCTACCTCTCCCTCACGGAGAACGGCCCCGCGAACCTCGACACGAGCATCACCCGCGCCAAGTTCGAGGACCTCACCAAGGACCTCCTGGAGCGCACCCGCAAGCCGTTCGAAGACGTCATCCGCGAAGCCGGCATCAACGTCGACCAGATCGACCACGTCGTCCTCGTCGGTGGCTCCACCCGCATGCCCGCAGTCGCAGAGCTCGTCAAGAAGCTCAGCGGCAAGGACGCCAACAAGGGTGTCAACCCCGACGAGGTCGTCGCCGTCGGCGCAGCACTCCAGGCTGGCGTGCTGAAGGGCGAGCGCAAGGACGTCCTCCTCATCGACGTCACCCCGCTCTCCCTCGGCATCGAGACCAAGGGTGGCATCATGACCAAGCTCATCGAGCGCAACACGGCCATCCCCACCAAGCGCAGCGAGACCTTCACGACGGCCGACGACAACCAGCCGTCCGTGCAGATCCAGGTCTTCCAGGGCGAGCGTGAGTTCACCCGCGACAACAAGAACCTCGGCACCTTCGAGCTCACCGGCATCGCACCGGCCCCCCGTGGCATGCCGCAGATCGAGGTCACGTTCGACATCGACGCCAACGGCATCGTGCACGTCTCCGCAAAGGACAAGGGCACGGGCAAGGAGCAGTCGATGACGATCACCGGCGGCTCCAGCCTCGGCAAGGAAGACATCGAGCGCATGGTCCGCGAGGCGGAAGAGCACGCGGAAGAGGACAAGAAGCGTCGCGAAGGCGCTGAGCAGCGCAACATCGCCGAGACCACGGTCTACCAGGTCGAGAAGGTGCTCACCGAGAACGACGACAAGCTCCCCGCCGACGTCAAGAACGAGGTCCAGGGCGACGTCGACGCCCTCAAGACGGCTCTCGCAGGCGACGACGACGCAGCAGTGAAGTCGGCGCTCGACAAGCTCAACACCAGCCAGACGAAGCTCGGCGAGGCAATCTACGCCGCAGCCCAGGCTGAGCAGGCAGCGGAAGCCCCCACGGCTGACGCACCCGCCGGAGACCAGGCGGCCGACGATGACATCGTCGACGCCGAGGTCGTGGATGACGAGGACGACAAGGACAACAAGTAGTCATGGCTGAAGAGCGAAACGAGTCAGAAGCACGCGGTCCCGAGAACTCGGGAGAAGCAAACGAGCCGATCATCAACGACAAGCGTCGGATCGACCCGGAGACTGGCGAAGTTCGCGACCTCGGCAAGGCTGCTGGTGCCGAGTCGGCGGAGTCCACCCCGGACGACGCCGACCCGGCATCCGGCGAGGCTGCTGAAGCCGCGGCTGAAGGTCTGAGCGTTGAGGACCTCGAGAAGCTCCTCAGCGGGGAAGGCGCGGAAGACGCACCAACCGAGGGCACGCCTGGCGAGAGCGATCTCGCCCAGGAGCGCCTCCAGGACCTGCAGCGCGTCCAGGCGGAGTACGCCAACTACCGCCGCCGCACCGACCGTGAGAAGAGCGAAGCATACGACGCCACCAAGGCTGAAGTGCTCCGCTCCCTCCTCCCGGTGCTCGACGACTTCGACCGTGCCCAGAAGCACGGCGACCTCGTCGAGGACACGCCCATGGCCGTCATCGCCAACAAGCTGCGCACGGCGGTCGAGCGCCTCGGCCTCACCGCCTACGGCGAGGCCGGCGAGGCCTTCGACCCGCAGCGGTACGAGGCGATCGCGCAGCTCCCGAACCCGAGCGTCACCACCGACACCATCGCCGATGTTGTCGAGCGCGGCTACACGGTCGGCGACCGCGTGGTCCGCGTCGCGAAGGCAGCGGTGTTCGTACCCGCTTCGTAAGCACCGCGATCGGCGCACCCGCACCGATCGAACACGGCAGGGGGCACCGCAGACGCGGGCCCCCTCTCGTGTTCATCCAGAAGACATGCTCATTCCTAGGAACAGAAGGACCATATGGCCAGTCAGGATTGGTTTGACAAGGACTTCTACGCGGTGCTCGGCGTATCGAAGGACGTAGACGAAAAAGACCTCAAGAAGCAGTACCGGAAGCTCGCGCGTCAGTACCACCCTGACTCGCACCCGGGAGACACCGCTGCTGAGGCGAAGTTCAAGGAGATCTCCGAGGCCTACTCGGTGATCTCCGACCCAGAGCACCGCGCAGAGTACGACCAGATGCGCGCGATGGGCTCCGGCGCCCGCTTCCAGCAGGGCCCAGGCGGCCCCGGAGGCGCGGGCTTCGAAGACGTGTTCGGCGGGATGTTCAACGGCGGCGGTGCGCGCCGAGGCGCGTCGAATGCGGACTTCGAGGACCTCCTCGGCTCCATGTTCGGCGGAGGCGGCGGCGGATTCGGCGCCGGCAGCTTCGGCGGCGGCGCAGGTCGCCCCGCCGGTTTCCAGACCGGACCGCAGAAGGGCCGCGACCAGAGCGCATCCACGACCCTCGGTTTCATGACCGCCATCAAGGGCGACACCGTGGAGCTGCAGGGGCAGGACGGACGCGTCGTGAAGGTGCGCGTTCCGGCCGGCGTCGAGGACGGGCAGAAGATCCGACTCCGCGGCAAGGGCGGCCAGAGCCCCAACGGCGGCGAAGCGGGAGACCTGATCCTCACGGTGACGGTGCGCCCGGACCCCGTCTTCACCCGCTCGGGCCTCAACCTCGAGGTCACCGTGCCCGTCTCCTTCGCGGAGGCAGTGCTCGGCGCGACCATCGAGGTACCCACGGTCGACGGCGGCACCGTGCGCGTGAAGGTCGCGCCCGGCACCCCGAACGGCAAGACGCTGCGCGTCAAAGGCCGCGGCATCGAGACGAAGAAGGGCAAGGGCGATCTGCTCGTGCACCTGGAGGTCGCGGTCCCGAACCATCTCTCAAGTGCGCAAGAGAAGGCCCTCGCTGACTTCGTCGCCGCATCCGGTGACGAGAGCCCGCGCGAGGATCTCCTCCGCCTCGCCCGCCAAGGCAGGTAGGGGCGCTCATGGCACTCCCCTCCGACCTCGACGAGGACGCCCCGATCTTCGCGATCGCCATGGCCGCCGAGCTCGCGAACATGCACCCGCAGACCCTGCGGCAATACGACCGGATGGGTCTGGTCACGCCGCAGCGTACGGCGGGCCGCGTGCGGCGCTACTCGCTGCGCGACGTGGCGCAGCTGCGGGAGATCGCAGTGCTCTCGAACGAGGGCGTGAGCCTCGAAGGCATCGCGCGCGTGCTCGAGCTGCAGCGTGAGGTGCTCGGGCTGCGGCGGCGCGTGCGGGCGCTCGAGGTGGAGCTCGCCGACGAGCGTCTCACACGACTGGGCGGCCGGGTCTTCGCGGCTGGCGAGCGCGGCGACGTCGTGCCACTCGCGCACGGGCGCCGCACTGCACGCCGCACCGAGGTCGTCGTCTGGCGGCCGGCTCGCGTGCACGAGGCGGAACGCGAAGCCGAGGAGCGCCCACGCCCCGTGCGCAGGCGTCGCCCCACCGCGAAGAAGCCCGCGGACGGCTAGGCACGCCGAGGAACGCGCCGTGAGCATCCGTGCATTCCGGTCCCAGCGGTTCCCGATCACCCACCGGTCACCGGAAGAGGTGTGGCGGGCTGCGACCCCCTTCGGCACGGCCACGCTCGTGTACGCGGCCGACCCCTGGCGCGCGACGGCCTCCGGCGACGGGCTCCCGACCGCCGAGCTCATCGCCGACGAGACGCACCACCGCGGGGCGGCCTGGGTCGCACCCGAGGGCGCATTCCGGTTCCCGATGCAGCTCGTCGTCGGCGGTATCGCCGGCGAGGTGACGCAGCCGCATGCTCGGCGATTCGACCTTCAGCTCACTCGCCGCTCGCGCACGGTGCGGGCTCGCGTCGACGGCACCGAGTGGACGATGCGCGGCGTCGGCCTCTCGAGCGTTCAGGTCTCCCGCAATGGGGCGCCGGTCGTGACAAGCGGGGCGTCGTTCACGTCGCATCGGCTCAAGGGCGGGTGCACACCCCAGGACCTCGCCGTCGCGATCGCGCTCTCGCCGCTGCGCGCGACGCTGTTCGTGCTGACGAGTCTCGCCTGAGGGGCGGCGGGAGTTCGGCCAGGGGCCAGCTGGTGAGTCCTTGCGGCGCGAAGAGTTGTGGCCCGTTGTCGTGCCCGCCTGCGGGAGTGACAACGGGCCACAACTTTGCCTGCGTGGTGGCGGGTCGCGGGTCGCGGATGCTGCGGGCGGGCGGGCGGGAGCCGCGAGCACCAGAGAGTTGTGGCCCGGTGCTGTTCCCGTTCTCGGGAGCAGCACCGGGCCACAACTCTGACTGCGTGAGTCTGCCTTCGCCCGCGCGCGGCGCGGAGGATGCTCCGGTCAGCGGGCGCCGTTGCCGCCGTCGACGCGCCACTGCGCGCCGGTCACGAACGACGCCTCGTCCGAGCCGAGGAACACGACGACGCGCGCGATATCGAGCGGCTCCGCGTAGCGGCCCATCGGGATCGCCGCCTGGAAGCCTGCCTTCGCGGCCTCGGTGTCGCCGCCGCCGAATCCTTCCTCGAGGCGCCGCACCATCTGCGTGTTCACGCCGGACGGGTGGATGCTGTTGACCCGCACCCCGGTCGCCGCGACCTCGAGCGCGGCCGACTTCGTGAAGCCGACGACGGCGTGCTTCGACGCGACGTAGGCGGAGACGCCCGGCGACCCGTCGAGGCCTGCCTCCGAGGAGGTGTTGATGATGCTGCCGCTGCCGCGCTCGGTCATGACCTTGAGCACGTGCTTCATGCCGAGGAAGACTCCGCGGACGTTGACGGCGAACACCTTCTCGTAGTTGTCGACGCTCGCCTCCGTGAGCGGGCCGACGGCGCCCTCGATGCCGGCGTTGTTGAAGAACACGTCGATGGTGCCGAACGCCCCGACGGTCTCGGCGACGTAGCGCTCGACGTCTGCCTCATTGGTGACGTCCGCAGTGATCGTGATGACGTCCCCGTGTGCCGCGAGGCGCTCGCGCGTGGCCTCGAGCGGCTTGGCGAACAGATCGACCAGAGCCACGCGGGCCCCCAGCTTGAGGAACTCCTCTGCGGTCGCAGCGCCGATGCCGCCCGCTCCACCGGTGATGAGGACTGAACGTCCGCTGAAATCTGTCATATCGCAACTCCTTTGTCGTCTTGGTCCGCGTGGCGTCGCTCGCCCGCGACAGTCGTCGGCCGCCGGGTCTGGGCTGCCAGCGGCGCGACCAGGCTAGGGGCCGCTCATGCGCATCCACTGTGTACCGACACAACGGAACGCTCGGAGGCGGGCGCAGTCGAAGAACGCTCGGAAACGGGAGCGCCGTGGGAGGGTCCGTCTCGGCGCAGAGTTGTGGCGGCATGCCATCGCGGCGTGGCGCAGAAGCGCAAAGCCACAACTTCTCGGGGCGGTCGCGGTGGTGGATGCGCTGCGCTCGCGCCGCGTTCGCTGTCCTGCCGCGCTCGTGCTGGCTGTCGTGCCGGGTGCCCCGGCGCTCGCGCGGCCGGGTGCTCGCGGCGTCAGGCGTCCGCGGTCAGGCGCTGGGTGCCGAGCACGGAGAGCAGCTGCAGCCTGTCGTAGCTCTTGGTGCCGGGCGTCGCCGTGAGCACCAGCAGGGTCTGGCCCTGCGTGGGGTCGACGAGGAACTGGCACTGCACGGTGATCACCCCGGTCTCGGGATGCTGCACGCGCTTCTCGAGCTCGTGCATCGCATTGATCTCGTGGTCGGCCCAGATCTCGGCGAACTCCGGGCTTACCGCGAGGAGGGCGTCGATGACCCGCTGGGCGCGAGAGTCAGGACCCTGCTGGGCCGCGAAGCCACGGGCATCCGCGGCGAAGGCGCGCGACAGCTTGTCATGGTCGCTTTCCGGGTAGACGTGGCGGGCGCCGGGGTCGGTGAACCAGCGGTAGACGACGCTGCGTGCATTGCCGGTGAAGCGGGTCTCGTCGCCGAACAGCGCCCGCGCCGCTGGCGTCTGCACGAGCGTCTCGCCCATGGCCGTCATGACCTGGGCTGGGGTGTCGGCGAGCCGGTCGAGGATGCGCATGAGCCCCGGCGCGACGTGCTCGCCGCTGATCGTGCGCTTCGGCGGCTGGTGACCGGCGAGGTAGAAGAGGTGGTCGCGCTCTGCCAGAGTGAGGCGCAGCCCGCGGGCGATCGCGGCGAGCATCTGCTCGGACGGCTGCGGGCCGCGGCTCTGCTCGAGTCGGCTGTAGTAGTCGACCGACATGTCGCTGAGCGCCGCGACCTCCTCGCGCCGCAGACCCGCCGTCCGGCGGCGCGGCCCCTTCGTCATGCCGACGTCCTCCGGTTGCAGCGCTTCTCGGCGGCTGCGAAGGAAGTCGGCAAGCTGGGCTCTGTCCATGAGGCGAGGCTAGCGGGCCGCGTGCTCGGCGACGAGCTGCTCGGACAGCTCCCACAAGCGGCGCGCATCCGCTTCACTCGTGACCCGCGAGTAGAGCTTCTGCTCGGCGGGGCGGCCGCCGATGTGGCCGGGCCCCTTCGGGCCGTACAGACGCCCTCCCTTCGCGTCCGGGCTGGTGGCCGCGAGGATCGCGGGGAGCGCGGCGCTCTGCGGGGTGCCGGCGATGCCGATGCGGGAGAGCACGCGGATGACCTTGACCTCGGTGGTGTCGCTCGTGCGGCCCATGCCCGGCTGCGCGGAGAGCAGGTTCGTGGGGGAGACGCCGGGGTGCGAGAGGTTGCTTGTGATGCCCCAGCCGTTCGCCTCGCTGAGGCGGTGCAGGTGCATCCCGAGCAGGCCGGTGGCGATCTTCGACGAGCTGTACGAGCCCATGTTGCTGTAGCTGCGCTCCCAGTTGAGGTCGTCCCAGTTCACGGCGCCCTGGTTGGCGGCGACGCTGATCTGCGTGGTGACGTGCGCTTTGC
The DNA here is from genome assembly GCF_013409665.1 of Pseudoclavibacter sp. JAI123. Classification (NCBI taxonomy): domain Bacteria; kingdom Bacillati; phylum Actinomycetota; class Actinomycetes; order Micrococcales; family Microbacteriaceae; genus Pseudoclavibacter; species Pseudoclavibacter sp. JAI123. The sequence goes on from NZ_JACCCM010000001.1 coordinate 422,128, forward strand.
CCTCCTTGAGCAGGGGGAGGAGGCCGGTGGTGAGCGCGAAGTGGCCGAGGTGGTTGGTGCCGAACTGCAGCTCGAAGCCGTCGCTCGTGGCGCGACGCTCTGGCGGCGTCATGACGCCGGCGTTGTTGATGAGGATGTTGATGGGGCGTCGCGCGGCGACGAGCTCCCCCGTGAGGGCGGCGACCGATGTCAGCGATGAGAGGTCGAGGTCGCGCAGCTCGAGCTTCGCGCTCGGGTTCGAGGCCCGGATGCGCGCGGCGGCCTTCTCGCCCTTCTCGCGGTTGCGCACGGGCATGATCACTTCGGCGCCAGCGCGGGCGAGGCGGCTGGCGATGTGAAAGCCGATACCGTCGCTCGCGCCCGTGACGAGGGCGAGCTTGCCGTTGAGGGACGGGACCTGGATGTCGATGTTCTTCGGCACTGGATTCTCCTGAATTGTGCGGGCGCCAAGCTCGCGAGTGGTGATGAAGCGAATCTGCAGTCTGGCTGCTGGAACCAGTGTGATGCTTCGATCCTCTTCGATTCAGGACTCGCTCATCCAGGGATTCCCGATCCCTGGGTGAGCGCACAGCGCGGGACTCAGAATGTCGGAGGTTGGGAACATACTGGCGGCAACGAATCGAAAGGAGTGACCATGCTCGGGTTTCACACCTACCTGCACTGGACGGATACAGGCCGCACTCAGCGCAGCCTGCCTGGTTGGAGCAGTCAGGACATGGTTTCGGTCCAGGACAACTCGGCGTGTGAGGGGCGTGACCTGGGTGGCACATGCAGGTGCGATGCACCGCATCCGTGGCGAGGACTTGCTGAGCGGGAGGCGGTCGTCTCCCACGGCGGTGACGGCTATCCGACGCGGTACGAGCTCGCCGTCGAGGGGCTCATCGATCTCTACCTGCGTGTTGAACGTCAGGCGATCCGCGAGCTCACGCTGGAAGGTGGCCCGGTCGACACGGCGACCCGGGTTGCGGAGTTGCGGGCGCTGGCGCCGGGGACGATCGTCGTCGTCAAGGAGTGGGATCAAAGCTGACATGAACAGGGCGGTGGAGTGCGATGGGTCTTTTTGACGGGGACGCGGGCAACTTGAGTGAAACGGTGCGGCAGATGGGCCAGGAGGTCCAGGTCGCGCTGCTCGCGCGGGGTTGGGCGGTCACGGACCCCTGGGTCGAGGAGGACCAGCCGATGGAGTTCTTCTGGCCGCCGACGGCACCACATGGGTACGGTCGGCGACCCCCAGTGCCTGCCGCGGTGGCCCGAGACCGGTCGAAGTTGGCCGAGCCAGAGGCGACTCCGTGGCTGGCGCCAACACGGATCGCGCGGGTGGATGGTGGTTGGCGAGTCCAGCACGGCGAGTCAGCAGCGGCGGGGCCGGCCGAACCGGCTTTGCATGGCGACGACGCCTCGCTGCTCGCGGATATCGAAGGCATCGAGTGCTGGCCAATGAGCGTTGAGGAGTCCCTCCAGATCCGAATGGAACGGGTCTTCCAAGCGACATACGCCGCCGCGCACAACGAGCACTATCCCGGATTCACCTCCACCGAGCCCTACGTGACCAGGTACAACGTCGTGTTGCGGCAGCTCCGTCTCGGGAAGGCTCAGGGAGGAGCCCCTGGTGCCGTCGCGGGGTCCTCTCCTTCGCATCCGCGGGGTGACCTCAACGCGCAGCTGCTGCTCATCGATGCAGAAGCCTGGGCCTCCGCGGTGCGAACGGCGCGCGTGGCAGGTGAGGCTTGAGACCGGGTGGCTCAGCGGGAGGGCCGCGGCTGAGTGGGGCCTAGCTCCGCACGAACGTGACTTCGTCTGCCGGGACGGCGACATCGTGTTCGTCTACGAGCTGGAAGGTGACGGAGCTCTCGCCGTCGCGGCCCCGCGCATCCACCTTCGCTGGGGCTTCCCGGGGCACATGCGTCTCGCCCCACTGCTTCATGGCGATCAGGACGGCGCTCAGCTCACGGCCTGCCGGGGTGAGGTCGTACGCCTCGCGCGTGCGCTGGCCGGGTTCCTGGTAAGAAGTTCTTGTCATCACGTCGGCCTCGACGAGCTTTGCGAGCCTGGCGCTGAGCACATCGCTGGCGATGCCGAGGCTGTCGCGGAACTCGGCGAACGTCCGACGACCGAGCAACGCTTCCCTGACGAGGAGGAAGCTCCACGGGTCGTCGAGAACGCCGAGGCAGCGGGCGATCGCGCAAGAGCCGTTGAGGGCCTTGGTGAGGGCTGGCGACTGGCGGGGCATGACGCGACTCTAACCTGACTTCCTTTTTCGGAGCCAGGTGAGCCCGGAGCCAGATAAGCCCGGAGTCAGGCTCGCCTGCCGTGCGTGGTCTTCAGTGTGACCGCGAGCGACCATCTGGGTTGCTAAAACAGAGCCAGCTTCCTATGGTCGTGCCAGGCGGTGCCTCCCCGGTGCCACCCGCCGACGACGAGCCCGAGGAGACTTCGGATGCGCCGAGCACGCCAACTGCCCGAGGCTGACCTGCACCCGGCGCCATCGCGCCCAGGCACGCGCCGCGCCTTCTGGGCCGCCGCGTTCGTGCTCGCCCTGGCGCTCTGGTCGTCCGGGGCGCCGAGCGTGCTGTATCCGCTCTACGCCGATCAGTGGAACCTCTCACCTGTCGTCGTGACGAGCGTCTTCGCCACGTACCAGGTGGCCCTTGTAGTCGCGCTGCCCCTCTTCGGGAACCTCTCCGACGTGTTCGGCCGGCGTCTCGTGATGGTCGGGGGCGTCGCGCTGATCGGCGTCTCGGCCCTCGTGTTCGCGGTCGCGCCGAACGTTGGATTCCTGTTTGCGGGACGGGTGCTGCAGGGCCTCGGGGCAGGGCTTGCGATGGGCGCAGCCACCGCCGCGCTGGTGGAGAACAACACCAACGCGAGCCCACGCTTCGCGAGCTCGACGGCGACCGTCTCCACCGCCGTCGGGCTGACGGCCGCGCTTGCGCTCAGCGGCCTCTTCGCGGAGTTCGTCGCGATGCCGCTCGTCTGGAGCTACGTCGTGCTCCTGGGCCTGGCGGCGGTCAACATCTGGCTGCTTGTGCTCTCGCCGGACGACCGGCCTAAGGAGCGTCGCCGCTGGCGCCCGCAGCGGCCCAGGGTGCCGGCGGGCATTCGCTTGGGCTTCACGGTCTCGACCCTGTCGGTCGCGCTTGCGTACTGCGTCGGCGCGATCTTCCTGTCCCTCGGCGCGCACATGATCCGGGAGTTCGCGGATACGGAGAACAGCGCACTGATCGGCGTCATCCTGGCCTGCTCCTCGGCGACGATCGGCGTCACGGGCCTGCTCCTCTCCCGGATCTCGGCGCAGGCCTCCGTGCTGGCTGGCGCCATCGTGACTCTGCTCAGTCTCGTGCTCATGGCCGCGGCGAGCGTGTTCGGCTCCTTGCCGCTCTTCTTCGGTTGGTGCCTCGTCGGCGGCGTCGCTTACGCACTCGCATTCACTGGCGGGCTCGGCCTCATCAACAGGCTCGCGCCCGCGCATCACCGAGGCGCGAGCCTGTCACTGCTCTACGTCATCGCGTACGCCCTGCAGGCGGGCACCGCGATCGGGGTTGGGGCCATCGCCACGGGAGGGACGCTCGCCATGGCTGTCCTGGTCGCCGCGACGGTGGTCGGAGCGATGTGTGCCGCGGTCGTCGTGCTGATCGTCGTAGCGCGGAGGGGCGGGCGTCTCTAGGGGTTCGTGCGCAGGTGTCTGTCGATCGCCGCCTCGGACGAAGCTCTTGACAAAATAACTGAGTAAACTCAGAATTGAGTACGCTCGGCAGATGCGGGCGATTCACCGACGCGATCTCGAATCCGGAGCCTCACCCATGCGAGCGTTCACCTTCTCCACGTACAAGACGCCTCTGCGCGAGGCCGACGTCGCCGAACCGGTCGTCGGCGACCACGACGTCGTTGTCCAGGTGCAGGCCGCCGGCGTGAACCAGCTCGACGAGAAGATCCGCATCGGCGAGTTCAAGCAGATCCTGCCGTACAAGCTGCCCCTGACCCTCGGGCACGATGTCGCCGGCACGGTGCTCCGGGTCGGCGCCGCCGTTCGCGCGTTCCGGCCTGGCGACGAGGTCTACGCGAGGCCCCGCGACCACCGCATCGGCACGTTCGCCGAGCGCATCGCGATCGACGAGGCGGATGCGGCGCCGAAGCCGTCCTCCATCTCCATGGAAGAGGCGGGCTCGCTCCCGCTCGTCGCCCTCACCGCCTGGCAGGCGCTCGTCGAGATCGGTCGTGTGCAGCCCGGACAGAAGGTTCTGATCCACGCCGGAGCGGGCGGCGTCGGGTCTATCGCGATCCAGCTCGCCAAGCACCTGGGTGCCGAGGTCGCCACCACGGCGAGCGCGGCCAACGCCGAGTTCGTCCGTGGGCTCGGCGCCGACCACACGATCGACTACCGCAACGAGGACTTCGAGCAGCTCCTCAGCGGTTACGACTTCGTGCTCGACAGCCTCGGTGGCGAGAACCTCGAGAAGTCGCTCCGCATCCTGAAGCCAGGCGGGATCGCCGTCGGGATCTCAGGTCCGCCCACCCCGGACTTTGCCCGCAGCGCGGGCCTGAACCCCGTGCTGCGCCTCGCGATTGCCGGGCTCAGCGGCAAGGTGCGCAAGCAGGCGAAACGCCTCGGCGTCGAGTACCGCTTCCTCTTCATGAGAGCGAGTGGTAAGCAACTGCGGGAGATTTCGGCGCTCGTCGAGAGCGGAGCGTTCAAGCCCGTCGTGGGACGGGTCTTCCCCTTTGACGAGACCGTGCAGGCGCTCGAGTCGCTGAGGGACGGCGGTATTCGCGGCAAGACGGTCGTCAGCATCCCGTAGCGAGTGCCGTCCGCACCGCCTTCGTCGAGATTCGAGAGAGAACATCATGAGCACCACCGCATCCAATGAGCCCGTCGTCACCTCGTACGCGCTCGCCCCGGTGAAGAGCGTCACCGTGGGCGGCATCAGCTACGCCTACCGTGAGCTGGGCCCGAGGGAAGACATTCCCGTCATCTTCTTCGTGCACCTCGCGGCCACGCTCGACAACTGGGACCCCCGCATCGTCGACCCCATCGCCGAGAAGCGCCACGTCATCACCTTCGACCAGCGGGGCGTCGGCGCCTCAACGGGAACCGTCCCGAGAACCATCGAGGAAGCCGCCGACCACGCGTACGAGTTCATCACCGCCCTCGGCTACGACAGAATCGACATCTTCTCCTTCTCCATGGGAGGGATGATCGCGCAGGACCTCGTCGTCAAGCACCCCGACCTCGTGCGCCGGCTCGTGCTCACGGGCACCGGTCCGCGCGGCGGCAAGGACATGGACAAGGTCGTCGGTGTCACATACCTCGACCTCGTCCGCTCGATCCTCACCCGCTCCGACATCAAGGAGTTCCTCTTCTTCAACCGCGACGATCGCGGCAAGCGGGCCGCGAAAGCGTTCGTCGCCCGGCTGTCCGAGCGCACGGTCGACCGCGACACGTCGATCAGCCTGAAGGCGTTCCAGACGCAGCTGGGGGCCATCCAGCGCTACGGCCGTTCCGCGCCCTCCGACCTCTCGAAGGTCAGGCAGCCGACCCTCATCGCCAACGGTGACAACGACCGCATGGTGCCATCGGTGCTCTCCAACGACCTGCACAGGCGCATCTCCGGCTCCGAGCTCGTCATCTACTCCGACTCGGGCCACGGCGGCATCTTCCAGTACCATCACCAGTTCGCGCGGTTCGCCGTCGAGTTCCTCACCCGGTAGCGCTGGTGGGCCCGGTCAGACGCACGCAGGAGTGGCGCGGCTTCCAGAGAGCTCTGGGAGGCGCGCCACTCTGTATCCGGGGGTCTGCTGCTAGCTGCTTGACCCACCGAGCTGCGGGTAGACCGCCTCGAGCGGGGCGCTGAGCCCGGCCTTCAACTGCACGGACGTCTCGTCGGCGAGCACCTCGTACTCGCCGGCCTCGGTCGCGTCGAAGACCTTGGAGACCAGCGCGGCCGGGTCGGTCTTCGGGTCGTCCGTGTGCGCGGCCATGGCCGTGTCGACCCAGCCCACGTGGACGCCGACCACGTGGACGCCGGCGTGGAGCAACTCGAGGCGCAACGAGTTCGTCGCGGACCAGAGCGCAGCCTTCGTGGCGCTGTAGATGCCATTGACCGCATACCAGCTGAGGGCTGAATGCACGTCGATGATGGCGGCACCCTCACGGTTCGCGAGAAGTGGCGCGTAGGCGCGCGCGAGGAAGACGGGTCCGAGGAAGTTGGTCGCGACGTTCGCCCGAATCTCTTCATCGCTGTGGGACAGGATGCTCGGGGACGAGACCGAGGCGCCCGCGTTGTTGATGAGCACGGTCACGTCCGGCGCCGCGTCGACGACTGCGGCGATGGATGCCGAGTCGGTGACGTCGAGGGTGAGCGGCACGATCCGCTCGTCGTCCCAGCTGCGGGGCGTGCGGGCGGTGGCGTAGACCTTGGATGCGCCGCGGGCGAGAGCCTCGCGCACGAAGTTCGTGCCGATGCCCCCGTTCGCGCCGGTGACGAGGACAACTGCTCCGTTGAGTGAGGGCATGGGTGGTCTTTCTGTTGCTCGGGTCGTCTGGTCAGTGATGATGACGGGCCCCTGGGGCGGCGTGGAAGAATCGGCGTGAGCACCGGTCCTCAGTCGATAGCGACTAAACTCATAACTGAGCCTGCTCAATATCTATTCCCGGAGGAGATCCGATGACCACCGACGGCCGGCCACTGGGACGCCGCGAGCGGAACAAGCTCGACAAGCTCGAGCGCATCACGGCGGCGGCTGGCGAGCTCTTCGCCGAGCGCGGGGTCGACGACGTCACAACGCAGGAGATCGCTGACCGGGCCGACATCGGCACCGGCACGCTCTTCCTCTACGCCAAGACCAAAGGCGAGCTGCTGCTGCTCGTGCAGAACTCCATGTACGAGACCGCACTCGAAGAGGGCCGCGCGGCCTCAGCTGAGGCGACTGGTGCCCTCGACGGCGTGCTTGCCGTGCTTCGCCCCGTCGTGGCGTGCAACCGCAAGCAGGTCGAGAACGGCCGCACCTACCTGCGCGAGATGGTCTTCGGTGATCCCCAGGAGCCGCGGCACGCCGAGGCGCTGAAACTGACGAGCCAGACGCAGGACCTCGTCGCTGACGTCATCGACCGCGAGACCGCGGCGACGGCCGACACCGCGCGCGCACTCGCGCAGGTCGTCTCCGCGATCATGTTCACCACCATGGCGGCGTCGGTCAACGCCTCGCTGTCGGACGACGAGATCGTCGAGCAGGTGCGGGCGCAGGTCAGCGTGGTGCTGCCCGCCTGACCCGACTGACCTGACTGGCCCGTCCCGACCCGGCGTGCCGGTCCGGGAGCTCCCGAACCGGCACAGTGTGCTGCGTCTAGCGCTTCGCGCTCGCCACGAGCTCGCCGAGCGCCGACTCGTCGAGGGGGCTTCCCGGGAACGCAGCGACGCGCCCGAGCGGCATGGAACCGAGCATCTTGAGCATCTCCGGGTCGGCCAGCATCCCGGACAGGCCGCTCTCGCCGTCGAGCAGGGCGGAGCGGAGCAGCGGCCCACCTCGCTCGTCGTCCAGCCATTCCGCGATGGTCGAGGTGTCGTCCAAGGTCAGTGCGAGGTCGTCACCCGCGACGCCCACGTGCGTGGAGACGCGGATGTCTCGGCTCGAGGCGCCGACCTCGATGCGGTATTCGCCGCCCTCGACCGTCCACTGCCCGGCGATCGGGTGGAAGTAGGCGAGCTCGGAGCGCGGGACCTCGATGGTGACGGTTGCCGTCGATCCGGCCGCGACCTCCACAACCGAGAACGCGGTCAGCGAGCGAATCGCGCGCGGTACAGCGGAGCCCGGGAGGCCCGTGTAGACCTGCACGACCTCACGCCCGTCCCGGCTGCCCGTGTTCGTGACCTCCACCTGGATGCGCAGGCCGCCGTCCTGGACGTCGACGGCGAGGTTGTCGTAGGCGAAGCTCGTGTACGACAGGCCGTGGCCGAACGGGAACGAGACCTCGGTGCTGCGCGCGTCGTAGCCGCGGTAGCCGACGAAGATGTCCTCGCCGTAGCGGACGTGTCCGAAGGCGCCGGGGAACCCGAGGTGGGCCGGGGAGTCCTCGAGGTGTACCGGAATGGTCTCGGCGAGGCGCCCAGAGGGGTTGACGACGCCGAAGAGCACGTCGGCGGTCGCGCCGCCACCGGCCTGACCGAGGAGCCAGCCCTCGACGATGGCAGGCGCGAGGTGCTGCCAGGTCGAGGTGCGCACGATGCCGCCGTTGGAGAGCACGACGACGACGTTCTCGTTCGCGGCCTGCACCGCGGCGAGGAGCTCGAGTTGGTCGGCGGGGAGGTCGATGTGCTCACGGTCGAAGCCCTCGGACTCCTCGTGCGCGGGGAGGCCGAGGAAGAGCACGGCGACGGATGCGCTCGCGGCGGTCTTGACCGCATCCGCTCGCAGCGCTTCGGTGTCTCCGGAGTCGTCGAGCGTGAAACCGGGCGCGAACCGCACCCGGTCGCCGGCGACCCGGCTCAGCTCGGTGAGGGCGTCGTCGAGGCGGGTCGGGTTGATGAGCGAGCTGCCGGCGCCCTGGTAGCGGGGCGTGCGCGCGAACTCGCCGATGACCGCGAGGGTGTCGTCGGAGCCGAGGTCGAGGGGCAGGAGGTCGCCGTCGTTCTTGAGCAGCACGATGCTGCGTCCAGCCGCCTCGCGGGCGAGCGCGTGGTGCTCGTCGGCGTCGTAGCTCGCAGACTCGTCTGCGCCCGCGACGATCTTGTCGACGAGCTCAAGCGCACGGCGGGCGGCCGTGGTCACGTGCTGCTCGTCGAGGTCGCCGGAGCGCACCGCATCCACGAGCTGAGCATCCGTGCGTCCGCCGCTGGACGGCATCTCGAGGTCGAGCCCGGCGGCGACGCCGGTGACCCGGTTGTCGACGGCGCCCCAGTCGGAGACGACGAGGCCCTCGTAGCCCCACTCCTCCCGCAGCACGGTCGTGAGGAGCCAGTGGTTCTCGGAGGCGTAGACGCCGTTGATCTTGTTGTACGAGCACATGACCGTCCACGGCTGCTGCTCGGTGACGACGCGCTGGAAGGCGCGCAGGTAGATCTCGCGCAGCGGGCGCTCGTCGACGTCAGCGCTGATCCGCAGCCGGTCGGTCTCCTGGTTGTTCGCGGCGAAGTGCTTGAGCGAGGAGCCGACGCCCTGGCTCTGCAGCCCGCCCACGAGTGCTGAGCCCATGACGCCGCTCACGAGCGGGTCCTCCGAGAAGTACTCGAAGTTGCGGCCGCAGAGCGGGGAGCGCTTGATGTTGATGCCGGGGCCGAGCAGCACGCCGACGCCCTCCGCCTTTGCCTCCTCGCCGAGCGCGACTCCGACCCGGCGTGCGAGGTCCGCATCCCAGCTCGCGCCGAGCGCCACGGCGGGCGGGAAGCAGGTGGCGGGCAGGCTGTCAGCGAGCCCGAGGTGGTCGCCACCCTCACGTTGCAAGCGCACGCCGTGCGGGCCATCCGTCAGCGTCACCGCCGGGACGCCAACTCGATCGACCGCCTTCGTCGACCAGAAGCTGCGACCACTCGTCAGGGACGCCTTCTCCTCGATGGTCAGATCGTCGAGGTGCTCGGCGTGGGTCATCGTGATGCTCCGATCGGTCGTGCGGGGGAGTGCTCGCGGCCCGGAGATCAGGGCGCGTGCCGTTCCAGATAAGCGTAGATCTCGCTGTCGTCGACGCCTGGGAAGCGGCCTGCTGGGAGGGATGCGAGGATCTGCGCGTGCAGTCGCGCGCTCGGCCACGCGCGTCCCGCCCAGCGGGCCGCGAGCGCCGGGTCGGGTCGCCGGCAGCAGGTCTCGTCGGGACAGCGCGAGACCTGGCGGTTGTCGGTGTCGCGCCCGCGGAAGTACTTGGCGTCGTCGAACGGCACCCCGAAGGTGATCGAGAAGACCCCCTCGGCCGACTTGCCGGTCTGGATGGTGCTCCAGAACGTGCCGGCCTGGGTGTCCGTGTACTGCCAGAACTCGGTGGTGCGGTGCTCGATCTCCGTCGCTCGGCGGGCGCCCCACCTGCGGCAGACGATCTGCCCTTCGACGGCGCCGGTCACGTCGAGCGGCAAGGGCAGATCGTCGTTCTCATAGGCCTTGTAGACCTCGCCGACGGAGCCGACGCGGAGGAAGTGCACACGCATCCCGAGGTGCTCGGTCATGAGGTTCGTCATGCGCAGGGCGGCCGCTTCGTGCGTGACGCCGAACGCGTCGCGGAAGTCCTCGACGGCGAGGTCGCGGTCCTTCTTGCGGGCGCTCAGGAAATCGACGGCCTGGGTGCGCGGAATGAGGCAGGCGGCGGCGAAGTAGTTGATCTCCAGCCGCTGCCGCAGGAAATCGGCGTACGAGTCGGGAGGCGTGTGGCCCAGGATGCGGTGGGCGACGGCCTGCAGGGCGATGGAGCGCAGCCCGTGGCCGCCCGGGATCGACTCCGGTGGGAGGTAGATGCGCCCGTTCTCGAGGTCGGTGATGCTGCGCGTGGAGCGGGGCAGGTCGTCGGCGTAGACGATCTCGAGGCCGAGCTGCTCGACCATGAGGTGCACCTCGCGGTGCGTGAGCGCCCCGGCGACGTGGCCCACCTGGCGGAGGCGCTCTTCGGCGACCGCTTCGATCTCGGGGAGGTAGTTGTTTCGCTCCCGCATCCACGCCCGCTGCTGGGTATTGCGGATGCGCGCCTCCTCCGGCGTCGCCGAGGCGGTCGCTGCCCGCCGCTCGAGCTCCCGGTGGAGCCCAACGAGCGTCTCGAGGGTGTCGTCGGGCATGCCCTTGCCGCCGCGCAGCTTCGGCAGGCCGAGACCCGCGAACAGTGGCGACGACTGGGCGCGCTTTAGCTCAAGCTCAAGTGCGGCCCGGCTGTTCGGCGCCTCGGCGCGCACGAGGTCTTCGACCGTCACGCCGAGGGCCTTCGCGAAGGAGGGCAACTCTGACGGCTTCGGCTCGCGGCGCCCGTTCTCGATGAGCGAGATGCGGCTCGGGCTCGTCTCGAGCAGCGCCGCGAGGTCGTCGAGCGTGAGCTTCGCGAGCGAGCGGTAGTGGCGGATGCGGGCTCCGAGTACGGAGGCGGTGTACACGTCGGCGGGCATGGCATGACGCTAGCGCAAGAACTGAGCTTCTTTACGCGCATTTCTTCGAAAGACCACCCGAAATGCGCCGAATACTGGGGTCACCCGTCAATACCCGTCAACGACGACACCAGAAGGACCCACCATGACTCTGCTCCACGAACCCCCGCTCTCCGCAGACGCAGTCACCGGCGCAGACGCATCCGCCCGCGACGACGTCTACGTGCTTCCCTTCAGCGCCGTGCGCCTCGGCGACATCCCCGAGGTCGGCGGCAAGAACGCCTCGCTCGGCGAGCTCATCGCCAACCTGCAGGATGCCGGGGTGCGTGTCCCGAACGGCTTTGCGACGACGGCGAGCGCCTTCAACCGACACCTGCGCGAGACGGGCATCGACACGTGGATCCGCGGCGAGATCGTGGGCCTCGACGTCGACGACGTGGCTCGCCTCGCGATCGTCGGCGCTCGCATCCGCGCTCGCATCGAAGCCGCCCCGCTCGCACCCGAGCTCGAGGCTGCCATTCGGAAGGCCTTCGCCGCTCTCGAGGCCGAGACCGACGGCCAGCTGCTCGTCGCGGTGCGCTCGAGCGCCACGGCCGAGGACCTCCCCGACGCGTCGTTCGCGGGGCAGCAGGAGACGTTCCTCAACATCGCCGGCATCGAGAACGTACTCGCCGCCACCCGCAAGGTGTTCGCGTCGCTCTTCACCGATCGGGCCATCGCCTACCGGGTGCACCAGGGCTACGCGCACACCGGGGTCGCGATCTCGGTCGGCGTGCAGCGCATGGTGCGCGCCGACGAGGGTGCGGCCGGGGTCATGTTCAGCGTCGACACCGAGTCGGGCTACGACGGCGCCGTGTTCGTGACGAGCGCCTACGGGCTCGGCGAGGGGGTCGTGCAGGGCGCGGTCAACCCGGACGAGTTCACGGTGCACAAGCGCACCCTCCGCGAGGGGCGGCCCGCCGTCCTGTCGCGCCGAGTCGGCAGCAAGGCCACCCGGATGGTCTTCACGGAGGACACCCGCGTCGGTCGCACCACCGAGTTCGTCGAGACGCCGGTGGATGCGCAGCGCCGGTTCTCGATCACCGACGCCGAGGTCACCGAGCTGGCCGAGGCGGCCCTCGCGATCGAGGAGCACTACGCGCGGCCCATGGACATCGAGTGGGGCAAGGACGGCATCGACGGGCGCATCTACATCCTGCAGGCTCGACCCGAGACCGTCATCTCCCAGCGGGCCGCCGGCACCCTCGAGCGGCACAGCCTGCTGGAGCGCGGCGCGACGCTTGTCGAGGGTCGGGCAATCGGGCAGCGCATCGGCGCCGGTGTCGTGCGCCTGCTCACCTCGCCGTCGCAGATGAGCGAGTTCCAGCAGGGCGACGTGCTGGTCGCCGACATGACCGACCCCGACTGGGAGCCGATCATGAAGCGCGCATCCGCCATCGTCACGAACCGCGGCGGCCGCACCTGTCACGCCGCGATCATCGCCCGCGAGCTCGGCGTCCCCGCCGTGGTCGGAGCGGGGGATGCGACCGAGCGCCTCTCGGACGGCGACGAGGTCACCGTGACCTGCGCGGACGGGGAGACCGGGGCGGTGCTCGAGGGCATCCTGCCCATCGAGGTGGAGCGCATCGAGCTCGACTCGTTCCCCGAGCTGCCGGGCAAGATCATGCTCAACGTCGGCAACCCCGACGCCGCGTTCACGCTCGCCGCGCTGCCGAACGACGGGGTGGGGCTCGCGCGCATGGAGTTCGTCATCTCGCGCCAGATCGGCGTGCACCCCCGTGCGCTGCTCGAGCTCGACGACCAGGAGGAGGGCATCCGCGCCGCCATCGACGAGCGCATCGCCGCCTACGACTCCCCGGCCGACTTTTTCGTGCGGCGTCTTGCCGAGGGGGTCGCGACGCTCGCCGCGGCGTTCGACGGCAAGCCCGTCATCGTGCGCCTCTCGGACTTCAAGTCGAACGAGTACGCCGGCCTGCTTGGCGGTGCCCGCTACGAGCCGGTCGAGGAGAACCCGATGCTCGGCTTCCGCGGCGCGTCCAGGTACATCTCCGCCGAGTTCGCGGAGGCGTTCGCGCTCGAGTGCGAGGCGATCCGGCTCGTTCGGGACGACATGGGGCTCACGAACGTTAAGGTCATGATCCCGTTTGTGCGTACGGTCGAGGAGGCTCGGGCCGTCGTCGCGCGTCTCGCCGAGAACGGGCTGCGCCGCGGCCAGAACGGCCTCGAGGTGATCATGATGTGCGAGGTGCCCTCGAACGCGCTCCTCGCCGAGCAGTTCCTCGAAGTCGTCGACGGTTTCTCGATCGGGTCGAACGACCTCACGCAGCTCACGCTCGGGATCGACCGAGACTCGGCGCTCGTCGCGGACAGCTTCGACGAGCGCAACCCCGCCGTGCTGAGGCTCATCGACCTAGCAATTGAGGCCTGCACGAAGCACGGCCGGTACGTGGGCATCTGCGGGCAGGCGCCCAGCGACCATCCGGGACTCGCCCAGTACCTCTTCGACCGCGGCATCTCCTCGCTGTCGCTCAACCCCGACACGGTCGTCGAGACGTGGACGAGGCTCGCGGCGAACCGCTGATGGAGAGCAGTCGGCGCCCCACCTGAGTGGGGTGCCGGCTCGTGCGCAGGTGCTTGCTCAGACCCGGCTGAACGACGCCGTGGCGTTCAGGTGGTGATTTATCAGAACTGTCGCGCGCCCACGTCCGCGCGGTGCGCGGTCGAAAGGATCTCGGTGAGCCGGTCTGCCGGCAGCGGCGCGCCCGGGTCGCTGAGGTAGTCGGCGCGGAACGCGGCCAGGTCAGCGACATAGATCTGCGTGTACGCGCCGGACTCCGGCTCGAAGCGCCACGACTCGGCAAGCGTCCCGGCATCGACGGTGTCGAAACCGAGAGCGCTTACGAGTTCCGAGACACGTGCCTTGGCGGCGGCATCATCGCCCGCGATCGGAAGCGCGGTGCGCGGTGTCGAGTTGGCGAGATTCGGGATGTGGGTGAAGAGGATGTTGTTGAACGCCTTCACGATGCGCGTGTCCGGCAGCAGTGCCTGCTCGTACTCGGCGGTTGTGGTGGCGAGGCTGTCGAGCTGCTCGATCCGGCCGTCGCGGTGCGGGTAGTAGTTGCCGGTCGAGAGGATGGTCTTGCCTGCGAAGGCGTCTTGCGGCAGGTTCGGGTATGCCGCGAGCGGAACCGCGAGGAGTGGGATCTCGCCGAATCCGACGGCTTCGCGGACGTCACCCGCCCGTGCCAGCGGGCCGAGCTCCTCGACGAGTTCCGAGAGGGAGGCGGGCCCACGCGAGTTCGCGATGAGCACCTCCCAGCCCGCGGCGACCGCCAGGCGGGCGACTGCTGCTCCGATGGATCCGCTGCCGATGATTCCGATGCGCTTCATGCTGTTCTCCTTGTGTTCGAGTGGTCGGGGGCCTGTTCCCATCCGCTTCTCGTGAGCGCCGCCAGCGCGGCACCGGAGGCTGCATCTGCCATGGCGGCCCCTCGCACCCAGCTGGTGGCGAGGGCTGCGAGGAAGAGGTCGAGCGCGCGGATGTCGGCGCGCGCTTCTCCCTCGTCCTGGGCGGCCCGGAGGAACTCATCGGTGGTCGTGATGAAGCCCTGGCAGGTCACAGCCAGTGGGGACAGGTTGGTGGTCGTGGCAGCGCGCAGCGGTTCGGGGAGCCCGTCGAACGCGCACGCCCAGTCGGTCACCGCGTTCAGCCAGCCGTCGAGTGCCTCGGCGGCGTTTGTCGCTGAGGAGAGGAGCTCATCCCGGCGGGCCACGAGCTGTTCGTCGCGTGCGGCGAGGAGCGACGCGAGGAGCGCCTCACGGTTGGGGAAGTGGCGGTAGAGCGTGCCGGCACCGATGCCGGCTCGCTTCGCGATCGCATCCAGTGACCCGGTGACGCCGTGCTCCGAGAAGTACTGCTCTGCGGTGTCGAGGATGTGGTCTCGGTTGCGTCGTGCGTCTGCGCGCGGCGCGCGGCGCTTGCTCGCGGTGGATTCGGTCATGGTGCCCCTCGGTTGACAAAGTGGAGAGCATCTCCGTATCGTCTCTCGAAGAGGAGAGTATCTCCATTTCGTCGCGAGTGCCAGTGCTCCCGACAGCAACAGGAAGCGGAACGATGACCGGCAACGGCAAGATGATCCTCGGGTTGCACATCGGCAGCGGATACGGCTCGCAGAGCTCCGCTTGGCGGGCGCCAGGTGTAGACCCCGCCAACTACACGAACGTCGACGCGCAGGTCCGGTACGCCCAGTCCGCCGAGCGGGGGAAGTTCGCGTTCCTGTTCTTCCCCGACTTCCCGGGCGAGCAGGTCGACCTCGCCCGCGAGTCGTTCATGATCTCCATCGAGCCCGTGCTGACGTTGGCCGCGATCGCGCGGGAGACCGACAGGATCGGCCTCGTCGCGACCGCATCCACGACCTTCAGCGAGCCCTTCACCATCGCCCGTCAGTTCAAGGCGCTCGACATCATGAGCCACGGCCGTGCCGGCTGGAACGCCGTCACGACCAGCGACCCGGGAGCGGCGGCCAACTTCGGCCGCACGGTCGCGCCGAGACCCGAGCGCTACCAGCGCGCCCACGAGGCGATCCAGATCGTCGAGGCGCTCTGGGGGAGCTGGCAGCAGGACGCGTGGGTGATGGACACGGCGACGGGTCGCTTCGCTGATCGAGACAAGATCAGACCCATCAACCTGCAGGGCGAGTATGTCGCCTCCCGCGGCCCCCTCAACATCCCGCCCTCGGAGCAGGGGCAGCCCGTGATCTTCTCGGCCGGTGGCGGCGCGAACGGGGCCGAGATCGCCGGACGTCACGCGAGCGGAGTCATCGGGGCGGTGTTCACGATCGAGGATGCGCGGCAGCAGCGCGAGGCGTTGCGGGAGGCTGCGCGTGCGGCCGGGCGCGACCCAGACGACGTGAAGTTCTTCGCCGGTGTCATGCCAGCCCTCGGTGCGACCAAGCGCGAGGCGCTCGACCGTCGGGTCGCGCTCGGCGAGCTGTCCGCGCCCGCTCGAGTCGGGTACCTGGGCCAGATGCTGAACCTGCCCTCGGCGCTGGACCCCTCCCAGCTCGACAAGCCGCTCACCGCGAGCCAGCTGGCCAGCGCCAGCCCGAATCCGTACGATCCGCGCTCCGCGCGCGCCCTCGAGATCGCGCGTGAGGGATGGACGATCCGCGACATCCTCGCGCACGGGGTCATCGACTACCACCCCACCCCGGTTGGCCCAGCGAGCGTGATCGCCGACCACATGCAGGAGTGGTTCGAGGCCGGCGCGTGCGATGGTTTCTGGGTGTCGGTCGACGTCAATGAGGATGGCATCGACGCGTTCGTCGACGAGGTGATCCCGCTCCTGCAGGAGCGCGGCATCTACCACGACGACTACGAGGGGGCGACCCTTCGCGATCACCTCGGGGCGCCCGCTCAGTACGGTCGGGACCCGCGCGTGGTCTGAGTCGACGCGCCGTGACTCCGGCGTCGCTCTGCGGACACGCTCACCAGGTACTCCGCCGCCGTTCAGCACGCGTTCCTACGATGCTGCAGTGGCACAGCTCAGTGACGAGAACCTCATCGAGACCATCGCCGAACGACTCGCGGAGACGGGCCGCACCCTGAGTGTGGCCGAGTCTCTGACCTGCGGGAGGGTCGCCTCCACGCTCGGCAGCGGACCTGACACGAAGACGTGGCTGCGCGGCGGGGTCGTCGCCTACCAGACGGAGGTGAAGCAGCGCGTCCTCGGTGTGACACCCGGCCCGGTCGTCTCGGCCCGGTGCGCCGAGGAACTCGCGGTCGGCGTGGCACGGCTGCTTGAGTCCGACATCTCCATCGCGACGACCGGTGCGGGCGGCCCCGGACCGGAAGAGGGCGAACCGGAAGGCACCGTGTTCCTGGGATGGAGTGTCGACGGTGTCGTGGGCAGCGAACGTCACGACTTCGACGGGGAGCCCGCCGAGATCCTCGACCAGACCGTCCGTCAGGTGCTGGAACGACTGGAGCGTCTCCTACGCGCAACCTAGGCGTGCAGGTTCTTGAGCACCTTGAAGAACTCGGCCTTGCCTTCGAGGCCGATGCCGGGAAGATCGCCGGGCCATACTCGGCTGTTCGTGACGACCGCGTCGTCGGTGAAGCCGCCGGTTGGCTGGAACTCGCCCGGATATGACTCGTTGCCCCCGAGGTGCAGGGCTGCCGCGATGTGAAGCGAGAACTGGTGCCCGCCGTGCGGGATGCAGCGGCGGGGTGACCAGCCGTGCTGCGCCAACGCATCCTGCACCCGGAGGTACTCGACGAGGCCGTAGGTGAGGGCTGGGTCGACCTGGATGTAATCGCGGTCCGGGCGCATCCCGCCGTAGCGGAGCAGGTTGCGCGCGTCCTGCACGGAGAACAGGTTCTCACCGGTCGCGATGGGATTCGGATAGTGCTCGGAGACCGTCGCGTTCAGTGCGTAGTCGAGTGGGTCGCCGATCTCTTCGTACCAGAACAGGTTGTAGGGCTCGATGGCACGCCCGTATTCGAGTGCGGTGTGCAGGTCGAACTTGCCGTTGACGTCGACTGCGAGCCGCGAGCCGTCGCCATCCAGCACGTCGATGACGGCCTCGATGCGGCGGAGGTCGTCGGCGAGGTCGGTGCCGCCGATCTTCATCTTGACGACCTCGTAACCCGAATCGAGGAAGCGCCGCATCTCGTCCTGCAGGTCGGCGTCGGACTTCCCGGGCGCGTAGTAGCCGCCGGCGGCGTACACGAAGACGTCCTCGTCGGGCTGGCCATCGCCGTAGTGGTCGGAGATCCAGCGGTAGAGGGGAACTCCGGCGGCCTTCGCGACGAGGTCGTGCAGTGCCATGTCCACCACGCCGAGCGCTACGGAGCGCTCCCCGTGCCCGCCCGGCTTCTCGTTGGTCATCATGATGTCCCAGGCCTTAGACGGCGAGAACCCGCCAGCCTCGTCGTGCAGCTCGTCGTGCGTCGCCGCTAAGAGGCGGGGGAGCAGGCGCTCCTCGATGATGGGCGTCGCGTTGTAGCGGCCGTTCGAGCTGAAGCCGTACCCGACGAGCGGGCGGCCGTCGACGATGACGTCGCTCACTAGGGCGATGATCGAGCTGTCCATCTTCGAGAAGTCGATGTAGGCGTTCCGCATCGACGAGCTGATGGGGATGGTGCCGACGTGGGCTGACGTGATCTTCATGGAGCCTCCTTCGAGTAGTGATGCATCTTATAAGATACGAGACCGACGCTACGATACGGAGCAGGGATTCCGCAAGCGGGTCCGGATGCAGAGGAAGCGAGGCAAGTGGTGTCGACAACACACGTCTTCTCGAGCAAAGGCGATGTCGCGTACTTCGAGGTGCGTCACCGCATCCTCAGCGGCGAGCTCCCCGCGGGGTCCCGCGTCGCGCAGTACGAGCTGGCGAGCGAGCTCAGCATGAGCATCACCCCCATCCGCGAGGCCCTCCGCCGGCTGAGCAGCGAGGGGCTTGTCACGGTCGACGCCCATCGCGACGTCCGTGTCGCGGGCATCAGCGCGGATGAGGGGCGTCAGCTCTTTGAGATCCGCCTGGCATTGGAGCCCGAGGCGACCGCCCTGGCCGCGGCGCGGCACACCTCCGACGAGCTCGAGGCGATGCGGCTCGCCGCCAGTCGACTGCTGCCCGTCACGAGGCAGTGGGGCGAGGCGGCCATCCAGGCGCACAGTGCGTTCCACCGATCCGTGTACGCGGCCTCGGGAAACGAGGCGATGATCCGGATGCTCGACGACCTGTGGGCCAAGTCTGATCGGTATCGTCGCGCGGGACTGCAGCTGCCGGACGGCGCCGAGCCTCGCGATGTCGATCACCGGCAGCACCTGGAGCTGCTGGAGCTCATAGAGCGCCGCGATGCCGAGGCGGCGTCTGCTCTCGCGCGGCGCCACATCGCCGAGAGCCTGACCTCCTCGGTGCTGCACAAGCTGGCGACGCCCACCGACTGACGGGCCCGCCGACTGGCGGGCGCAGAAAAGCGGCAGCCGACTGAGTCGACTGCCGCTTCGCGGTGCTGATGAGAGCTGTCAGCTGGTGTGAGCTACTTCTTGAAGGCGTCCTTGACGTCTTCGCCCGCCTGCTTCACGTTGGCCTTGGCCTGGTCGGCCTTGCCTTCGGCGACGAGCTGCTCGTTGTCGGTGACCTTGCCAACTGCTTCCTTGGCCTTGCCGCCGAACTCTTCAGCTGCGTTCTTGATCTTGTCTCCTGCGCTCATGGCAGTTCCTTTCTGTTGGGGGTTGCGGTGCCGTCGAATTGCGGTGCCGCGGTGGGGAGTTGTGGTGGTGAGTCCTACTGGAGGCGCGTCGACTGCTGCACTCGGGCGCGGAAGCCGCCGCTGAGCTGAAGCAGCACGGGCACCTGCCGGCCGAGGAGTACATCCAGGGCCTCGAGGTTCTGCTCGACGATCTCCGTCGCGTCTCGAGGCGAGACGCCGCGTCGGCACGTGGCCGACACCTTCAGCACAGGGGTGCGTTTCACGTTGTACGCGGAGACGCTTGTCGTGAGGAACTCGTCGCGGGCGTCGAGCGCATCCGAGAGGGCGTCGCGGGCAACCGACACGTCGACGATGGTGCGCCCGGTGTCCGGCGTGCGGTCGCTGACGATCGTGCCGGTCCGTCCCTGTCCCTGGCGGAGGGCGAAGACGAGGAGCAGGATGATGGCGATCGCGAGGACCGCGACGACGGCGATGAGGAGCCAGCTGAAGTCGGCACCGGGGAACGGGGTCTGCTGGAGCCAGCCCGTGACATTCGTGTTCACGCCTTCGGAGATGGGAGTCCACGTGTCTTTCGCCCCGGGCAGCCATGCGCCGATGGCTGCGGCGGCGCCGATGATGAGGAGGAGGAGGCCGGTGGCGGTGATGAGGAGCCGGTTCAGGCCTCGGTTGGTGCTGTTCATGCGCCGACCTTCCCGTTCTCTGCGACGCGCACCTTGGCGGTGACGCGGGGTTTCAGTTCGTACCGTTCGAGCTGCTGGTTGACGGCGGCCGTGATGGCGGACGCGTCGACCGGGAGCCCGGATGCGGGGGTGAGGTGCACGTCGGCGCGTCGGTGGGACACCGACACGGTGACGTTGTCCGGGCTCACGTTGCCGGCGTGCGCTGCATGGCGGGCGAGGGCGGAGGCGATGACCGCGTTGTCCGCGACCGTCGCGGTGCGGGTCGAGGTGAGCGTGTGCCGTGCCCGGCGCCCGGGGGCGAGGCCTGCGATGAGCAGCACGAGCCCGATGATCGCGACGACCACGCCGGCGATCCCGACGTACTGGGTGGGCTGCTCGAGCACGCCCAGCGCGGAGGTGAACATGTCTGCCGGTGCGACGAGCAGCGCCGGGAGGGCGAGCAGTGACAGCACGATCTCGGTGCCGATCCAGGCCGCGACCAGGATGAGGAGCACCGCGAGGGTGATCGCGAGCGCCGAGCGGGGCGAGTGCGTCTCTCGCCGGGAGAGGCGCGAGTACAGCGAGGTGTTGGTGCTCATCTGACTCGCTCCTCTGCCTTGATGTTGAGCCCGGTCACGCGGATGGTGACGAGGCCGACCTGGGACCCGCTGAGGGTCTGCACGCGGTCGCGGATGGTGGTCTTCGCGGTTTCGACTCGCTCGAGGAGCGGGCCCCCACTGCGCTCGAGCGCGCTTGGCTGCTCGCGGATTCGGGCGAGCGAGGGGACCCGGATGGGGGTCTTCACGCGGAGAGCGAGTTTGCCGTTGTGGTCGTCGAGGTCGACGCTGACGCTGCCAGCGTCGACCCCGAGCGCGTCACCGGCGACAGCTGACGCAAGACGAGTCAGAGCCTTCGCGGTGAGTCGTGTTGTGCCTCGCTGCGCCGCGCCGCTGAGTGTGGTCGCGGCTGCGCTCATGAGGAGGTGTTCCGTCCTCGGATGACGTCAACGAGTGCGGTGGCGTCGAGCTTTCCTTCGAGGATGCGTCCGATGATGCCGCCGACGATCATCGCGATCGCGACGAAGAAGAACGCCCAGAAGCCGAGGATGATCCAGGTGAGCGCGAGGACCGCGCCGATGAGGATGCCGGTTCGTGTGAGGGATGCGGTGTTCACTGGACTCGCGCTTCTTCCGTCTTGTCGTTGCTGTCGTCTTCGGAGGGGAGGTGCACGTCGTTGACCGTGACGTTGACCTCGGTGACCTCGAGGCCCACGATGGTCTCGATGGCGCGGATCACGTCGGCGCGGACGCCGTCGGCCACGTCCTGCAGCGAGACGGGGTACTCGGCGACGATGGTCACGTCGACCGCGACCTGCTTCTCGCCGACCTCGACGTTGATGCCCTGGCTCTGGTCCGTCGCGTTGATCGCGTTGCGGATGGCGCCGATGGCGCGGGCCGCGCCGCCGCCGAGGTCGTAGACGCCGCGGGCGTCACGAGCGGCGATCCCTGCGACGCGAGCGACGACGCTGTCGACGATCGTCGTCGTGCCGCGTCCGCCCGAGGTGTTCGTGGGGACGACGCTGCTGGACGTCTGAGCCGTCTTGGGGGCGGTAGCGGTGGTGGGTGTCGTGTTCGCCATGATGCTCTTCTTTCTGGTCTCTGCCTGGTGCCGATGCACCGTGTGGGCTTGTACAGGTGAGACGCAGGCGACCCCCGATGTGTCACAAACTCGTCTTGCGTTTTCAGGAAGCGCTCAGGTTCGGGGCGCGGGGCGGGTCTGGAGGAGCGCGTCGAGGACGACCGGCAGGGAGGTCATCCCGGTCGCTTCGAGGAAGTGCCCGGCCCCCGGTTGCACGCGGATCTCGGCGGAGAGTCGGCGCGCGAGAGCATCGGATGCGGCAGGCGGCACGAGGGTGTCGTCGTCCGAGCGGATGACGACGCGAGTGTCGATGCGATCGGCGACGCGTTCCACATCCACCTCCTCCGCGAGGTACTCGTCGAGGTCGGGGAGCGTGTCGAGCGTCCCGGTGAAGCCGGACACGAAGACGACGCCGCCGAGCCGCCAGTCGCCGAGCTGCGCCGCCAGCGCGCGGAGCGATGTCACGGCGCCGAGCGAATGGCCCACGATCCAGGTCCGCTCGTCGGGGGTTCCCAACGCGAGCGCGACCTCGCGCTCCCAGTCGGCGGCGTTCGGCGCCTCCGGCAGCGGAAGTTCGACGCTCGTCGCCTCGACGCCCCGGTCGGCGAGCGCATCCCGAAGCCACGGGAACCAGTGCGCGTCGACGTTCGCGCGGAAGCCGTGGACGATGATCACGCGGGCCGGGAGGTGGACGGGGTCAGTGGATGCGGGTGCCATGGCACGCAGGCTAGGGGCAGGAGTTGCGAGCCTGCGCGATCGAGTCGAGCGGCGTCCGAATCGTTGTCGATGTCGCAGGCGGGCGCTCGCGCCGAGGGGGCACCCATCGCGGGGTCGTATTCTGCCCGACATGAGAGTGATGCACCTCGACGGCTCGTCGGATCCCGCTCGAGTCGAGGATCTGCCGGCCCTCCTCGCCGAACTCGACGGGGCGAGTGACGATGAGCCGGACGTCGGTGCCGGTGACCCGTACGGCTGGTTCGTCACCGCCTACTCGTCCGGGACCGTGGTGCTCGCGCACGCCGCACGACCACACGACCCCGAGCTTGTGCTCTCCCACGTGCCCCGAGACCAGGTGCTCACGATCTTCACGGAGGTTCTCCGCGGGGACATGGACGCCGTCCGTGCCCGCCCCTGGGTCGAGGAGTAACGTCTCGGCGCTCCCTGGTCAGCGTGTAGACGTGGGGAGCGCCGAGGGAGAACTCGCGGTCAGCGCTGCAGCGGCGAGCGCAGCAGCGTGAACGACCCCTCCTTGACCATGAGGGTCGTCACGGGGTCGCTGACCAGCTGCTCGCCATCGCTCGAGAGCGCCAGCTCCCAGGTGCCGTGCGGCGCATCCGGGACCGTGAACTCGACCGCGTTCTCGGCCGCGTTCAGCAGCAGCGCGAACGAGTCGGCGCCCGTGTGCGAGAACACGAACGCGATGGAGCGCGCCTCCGGGTTGTCCCAGTCGGCGTCGTCGAAGCCAAGCGCATCCGACCGCAGCACGTCCACCGTGGCGTCCGCACCCGTATCCGGTGCCTGCCGGAACCAGACGGGCCGCAGCGCCGGATGCTCGGCGCGCAGCGAGATGAGCGTGCGCGTGAACTCGAGCAGGTCGGCGTCCACGGCCTCCCAGTCGAACCAGGAGATCTCGTTGTCCTGGCAGTAGGCGTTGTTGTTGCCGCCCTGCGTGCGGCCCAGCTCGTCGCCGCCGAGGATCATGGGCACGCCCGCCGAGAGCAGCAGCGTCGCGAGCAGGTTGCGGCGCTTGCGTCCGCGCCGCTCGTTGACGGCCTCGTCCTCGGTGGGGCCTTCCGCGCCGCCGTTGGCCGAGCGGTTGTCGCTCTCGCCGTCCTGGTTGTCCTCACCGTTAGCGGTGTTGTGCTTGTCGTTGTATGCCGTGAGGTCGGCGAGCGTGAACCCGTCGTGCGCGGTGATGAAGTTCACACTCGACAGAGGCGAGCGGCGGCTCGCCTCGTACACGTCGGGGGAGCCGAGGATGCGCTGCGCCGTCGTGCCGAGGGTCGCGTCGCTGCCGTTCCAGAAGTCGCGGGCGTCGTCGCGGAACTTGCCGTTCCACTCCGACCAGTCCGCAGGGAACCCGCCCACCTGGTAGCCGGCCGTATCCCACGGCTCGGCGATCATCTTCACGGGCGCGAGCACCGGGTCCTGCTGGATGAGCGTGAGGAACGCGCTGTGCAGCTCCGCGTCGCCGCCCTGGCGCGTGAGGGTCGTGGCGAGGTCGAAGCGGAACCCGTCGACGCGCATCTCGCTCACCCAGTAGCGCAGCGAGTCCATGATGAGGCCGAGCGCCGCCGGGTGGCTGACGTTGACGCTGTTGCCGGTGCCCGTCGTGTCGAAGTAGTGGCTCTCGTCGCCCTCCACCAGCCGGTAGTAGGCGGCGTTGTCGAGGCCTTTGAACGACAGCGTTGGCCCCATGTGGTTGCCCTCGGCGGTGTGGTTGTAGACGACGTCGAGGATCACCTCGAGGCCGGCGGCGTGCAGGGCCTTCACGAGCTCCTTGAACTCGGCGACCTGCCCACCGCCGTCACCTGCGGCTGCGTAGTCGCCGTGCGGCGCGAAGAACCCGATGGAGTTGTAGCCCCAGTAGTTGCGCAGCCCCTTCTCCTGGAGGTGGCTGTCCTGCACGAACTGCTGCACGGGGAGCAGCTCGACGGAGGTGACGCCCAGGTCGACGAGGTGCTGGATGGCGGCTGGATGCGCGAGGCCGGCGTACGTTCCGCGGATCTCCTCCGGCACCTCCGGGTGGAGCTGCGTGAACCCCTTCACGTGCACCTCGTAGACCACCGTCTGGTCGAGTGGGACGCGCGGCGAGGTGTCGTCACCCCAGTCGAAGCTCGGGTCCGTGACGACGCTCAGCGGCACGGAACCCGCAGAGTCGGTGTCGTCGCGCTGCTCCGGCTCGTTCATGTCGTGGCCGAACACGGCCTGCGACCACGTGTACTGGCCCTCGATCGCGGTGGCGTGCGGGTCGAGGAGCAGCTTGTTCACGTTGTGACGGAGGCCCTGCTCCGGCGCCCACGGGCCGTCGACGCGGATTCCGTAGCGGGTGCCGACCTGCAGCGCGTCGACGAAGCCGTGGAAGACGTGGCCCGTGCGCTCCTCGAGCTGGGTGCGGGTCTCAGCGCCCGACTCGTCGAACGTGCACACGTGCACCGCGTCGGCGGTCTCCGAGTAGACGGCGAAATTCGAGCGTCCGGCGACGTTGCTGAAGCCGAGCGGATACGGGCGGGAGCGATCGGAGTGCGGCAACGGAGGGCCTTCCAGTGGCGGGGGAGCGGAGCCCTGGCGCGGAACCCCGCCGTTGAGAGTAAGGCAGGCGCGGGGCGGCTCTGCCGACGTTCTCCCAGGTACGCGCGGCGCGCATCCACAGGCATCACCGTTCTCCCAGCCTGTGGGGCGACGCTTCCCGTCTCCCCACTCGCTACCCATCGGAGGAAGCATCATGAAGGCAACTGTCAACGGAACCGTCATCGCCGAAGCGCCCGAGTCCGAGCTCGTCGGCATCGAAGGCAACCACTACTTCCCTCCGTCGTCGCTGACGTCAGGGGCATTCACCGAGAGCGCGACGCAGTACACCTGCCCGTGGAAGGGGCACGCACAGTACTGGGACGTGGTGACGGATGGCGAGACGCACCGCGACGCCGCCTGGAGCTACCCGGAGCCGTTCGCGGGCGCGGCCGAGAAGGTCGGGCACGACTTCGCCGGCTACGTCGCCTTTGACAAGTCGCAGGTCGATATCGGCTGAGGTTCGGCGTGCGCGCGGCCGGGCGCCAGGACGAGGGCGTCCTCCGTCAGCAGGAGGAGACCTCCCCGGCCGCGGCGACTCATCTCGACGAAACCGAGCCTACGTGCGAGCCTGAAGGACTCACGGTTGCGCGGGTCGACGACGGCGAACACCATCCGCGCTCGAACCGCCTCGAACGCGAACCGCGCGACGGCCGCAGCCGCTTCCGTCGCGTATCCCTTGCCTTGAAAGTCAGGGTGGAGGACCCAACCCACTTCGACGCCTCGAACCTCCGAGGCCACGGCTCTCAGATGAAGTGAGATGTCTCCGATCACCCGGCCGTCGAGTTCGAGAGCGAGCGCCATGAAGTCATCTGCCCTGTGGAGGATCTTGGAACGCATCCTGACTCTGAGGTGGGCTCTGGCCTGCTGACGGTTCCTATCTGGCCAGGCCAGGAACTCGCGCACGCCGTGCCCCTGATGGAGACGAAACCAGTCGTCCTCATCAGAGGCACGGTAGCTGCGCAGGGTCAGGCGTTCGGTTTCAAGGACGGGCGCGCCGACGGGCCTCCCGATGCTCCGCCCACGAAGGGCACCTGGCCTGCGGGGGCGCCAAGTAAGACCACGAGCCCAGCTCCGCACGAATCCGACCGCTGGCTCCGGCATCGCCGAGCCGTTCGCCCGATCACCTCGCATCTTGGATCCCGCCTGATCGGTGCGTCGACGGCAAGAAGGCCGAGCGTCGGCCGGCGAGGGTCAGGATCAGGGCAACCGCGCCGAGAACGATCATCGCGCCGGGAAGCGACATGCCGCCGTACGCCCCCAGCAGGCCGGCTCCCAAAATCCCCGCTGCGAAGATCGCGAGGTTGAAGGCCACCGGGAGGAAGGAGTTCGCGACGTCGGAATTCTCTCCACCGGCACGAGTGAGTGCGCTCTGGAGCTGGGGCGAGGCGCCTCCGAAGCTGACGCCCCAGAGGGCGGCGGCCGCAAGCAGCGCCGGTGCCGAGGCCTGCCCCGCGAGCAGTGCCGCGCCCGCCGCGACAAAGGCCAGCACGCTCAGGTGCAGCAGCGCCCGCGGGTGTCGGTCGAGGAGCACGCCCGTCACCGCCACTCCGATGAGCGAGGCGACTCCGTAGACGAGCAGCATCAGGTCCGGCGTGATGGCCGTCGCTGTCTCGCGCAGATACGGAGCTATGTAGGTGTAGATGGTGCTGTGGGCGAGCATCCAGACGAAGATGACCGACAGCACGATCGCCACACCGCGCAGCCCGAACACCTTCACCATCGGCAGGCCAGCGACCGCTCGTTGCCCGGGGGCGTCGGGCACCCAGAGGACGACGGCGACGGCGACGATGAAGGCGAGCACGGACAGGCCAGCGAACGACCAGCGCCAGTCCGCGACGGTGCCGATCCACGCGCCGAGCGGCGTGCCGAACGCGAACCCCAGGGGTGCGCCGATCGATACGATCGCGAGAGCGGCACCGAATTTGGCGGGTGGGCTGATGCGGATCGCATACGGGGCGAGCATGCCCCAGATGACGCCAGAGAACGCCCCCGCCACGAACCGCGTCCCCAGCGAGAGTGCAATGTCGGAGGAGATCGCGGTGACCGCATTCGAGAGGAGAAGCCCCGCGATGCCGACCAGGAGGAGAGGCTTGCGGCGGAATCGACGTGTCAGCGAGATGGCTGGGACGGTGACGAGGACGGTGCCCAGCGCGTAGGCGCTCACGAACAGCCCGATGACTCCTTCGGAGGCGCCCAGTTCCCCAGCGATCTCGGGCAGGAGACCGGCGGGCATGGTCTCCATGGCGACGAGGATGAATCCCATGAGGGCAAGAACGACGAGCGCCGTCAGCCGGAGCCTGGCGGGCTCCGCGCTGTTCCGGACCGTCGGAATGTCGGAGGTCGGCGACTGCGGCGAGGTCATTCCGCCGACACCGTTCCAGTGGACGGCTGTGCGTCACGGACTGCCTCGACGCCCTCGAACGTGCCGAGGGGGATGATGCCCGGGTAGTAGCCGACCGATTCGTAGTACAGCACGAGGCCCTGGTCCGGCGCGTAATACCCGAGAGTTCCAACTGGCGCATCGCTTCCGGACGGCAACCCGTCAAGGGAGAGCGCCGTCGGGAGCGTCGCGATCTTCTCCTGTCCGCCGAAGTCCTCGAAGGCGAGCTCAAGGGGCAGCTGCGCGATGAGGTCGGCGGTGGCGGCGTTCGCGTCGAGCGTTCCGCGCACCGTGGTGTCACCCATGGTGATGGTGATGTTCGTCGTCATTGTCGGCGGTTCCTCCGGTTCGCGGGTAGGGCTGGCCGCGGGCGAAGCCTCTTGGGCCGTCGCCTGGCTTGTGTTGGCGGGCAGCGTCGAGGGGAGGTCGTTGCTTGGTGCTGCAGCGCTCGCGCACCCGGTCAACAGGGTGCCCACCGCGAGCAGGACGGCCGAGAACCTAGGCTTTCGCGCTCGTGCGTTCCTGGTTTCCATTTGCTCGTCAGCTCATCGGGGCGACGAAGGTTCTGAACTCGGCGCGTTCCGTGTGGATGCGCCAGATCTTCTCAGCGAGCGCAGCCGGATCGTGGTCTGGGTCTCCTCCGCCGATGCCCTTGGGGATGATCAACTGCCCGACATGGATGCGTTCGGTCTTGAGCGCATCGTGCAGCAGCTCAGCAAACGCGGACTCGCCGGCGAAGGCGATCGAGGTCCCTGCGACCGTCGGGTTGGGGCGCACAGCACTGCCGCCATTGATGAACAGGATCGTTCCGTAGCCGAGCTCGCGCATGCCCGGCAGCACCTGCTGCACGGCGATGACGGGTCCGTAGATGGAGAACTCCACAGGTCCCGCCAGGTCTGCCGCCGAGGTCTCCAGCACCGGTTTCATGAACTCCTTTGCGGGCACGGGACTGTACTGCAGTACCTCTACGGTTCCCAGCGTGCGCGCCGCATCCGTGAGTGCTGCCTCAAGCTCCTGCGGCACCCGCACATCCGCAACGAAACCCTGAGCCGTGATGCCGTCAGTCCGAAGCTGCGACGCGATTTTGTCGACGTTCTCTTGGGCCCTGGAGATGAGCGCTACGGAAAATCCCGCCGCTCCGAACCGCTGCGCGACGGCGAGGCCAAGTCCGCTTCCGGCTCCGATGATCGCGATGGTGCTCATATGTTCCTCTCCGAGGGACCGAAGCTCGGTTCTCTCATGCCAACAGTCAACGCTTCGTGCGAAAAGGGAGGGAGG
Source organism: Pseudoclavibacter sp. JAI123 (assembly GCF_013409665.1). Lineage (NCBI taxonomy): Bacteria > Bacillati > Actinomycetota > Actinomycetes > Micrococcales > Microbacteriaceae > Pseudoclavibacter > Pseudoclavibacter sp. JAI123. Next base: position 450,635 of record NZ_JACCCM010000001.1, read on the forward strand.
GCCGGGCTAAAGGGGTTCCAGCAGAGGTACCCCAGGGCTCGGCTCCGCGTCGTAGCGTGAGCTTCATGGACAACCGGAGCGAAGTACGAGAATTCATCGGCTCCCGCCGCGGCAGGCTGACGCCGGAACAGGCGGGCATCGACCCTGGAACGACGCGACGCCGCGTCACCGGGCTTCGCCGAGACGAAGTTGCGCGCCTCGCTGGAGTGAGTGTTGAGTACTACACCCGTGTCGATCGCGGGAACCTGACCGGCGTCTCCGACAACGTGCTCGATGCCGTCGCTCGAGCGCTGCAGCTCAGCCGCGCCGAACACGATCACCTCCGCGACCTCGCGCGAACGGCGAACCTCGGGGCGCAGGTGCGCCCTGCGAAGTCGCGTGCCACCGGGTTGCGCCCCACCGCGCAGCATCTGCTGGACTCGATAACGGGAGCCGCCGCCATCGTCGGCAACAATCGGATGGACATCGTGGCCGCCAACGACCTCGGTTTCGCCCTCTACTCCGAGATGTACCGGAGCAGCGCGCGTCCGGCAAACCACTCGAGGTTCATCTTCCTCGACCCGCGGGCGCACGACTTCTACCCCGACTGGGACCGAGCGGCGAACGTCAACGTCGAGATCCTTCGGCGGGAGGCTGGCCGATCGCCGTTCGACAAGCAGCTCACCGACCTCGTCGGCGAGCTCTCCGTGCGTAGCGACGATTTCCGCACCCGTTGGGCCGCGCATGACGTCCGCCGCCACTACTCGGGGGCGAAACAGTTCCAGCATCCAGTGGTCGGACTTCTCGAGTTGAACTACCACGCCATGGATCTCGAAGACGATCCCGGCCACACCATGACCGTCTACACGCCGCTGCCCGCCAGTCCGTCAGAGGAAGGCCTGCGACTGCTCGCCACCTGGGCGGCGACCGAGAACATCACGGCCGTAGCTCGAGACCCGGGAGCGATTACCCGGGACGTGCCGGCCTGAGTACGCAGTTGACCTGATTCGCTCCCGTCGCGAGCACCCTAGTGAGACACTCCTCTCCCAGGGGGAAGCAACCTCACAACTTCGCTGACCTGCGTCGCGCTCGACGAATCGTAGGTCGCAGTCGCTGACGCAGCCGCCTCAGCTGAGCGTCAGCTCGTAGCCGGTGTTCGTGTCGGGGAAGCTCAGGTCGAGGAGCACCGGCGCGCCTGGCGCTTCACCCGCGGGGACGTCGATTGTTTCGGAGTGGAGCGGGTCGTCGAGCGGACAATCGGAGCCACCGGCTTCCCCCGTGCTTCGCATGACGACAGTGAAGTTCCGGTCGTCGACCTGTTCGATCGTGCTCGAGCGCTCGACCGAACACGGCGCGAGCTGGTGACTGGCGAACCTCACCACGACCCCCGTCTGGTCTGCCGTCCACAACACTTCTGGGCCTACTTCTGGCGGGTAGGGGTCTTCCCCGAACGTGAACGACGGAGGCAGATCGACGGGCGTCGATGATGGCTCTGCGGTCCCACCGCCACTGAGCGTGAGCTCGAAGTGCTGCCCTGGATCGGGGAACCCCAAGTTGACGAAGACCGGCGTCTCAGGGGCTTCCCCGTCCGGGAAGTTCGCCGTCACGTATAGGGGTTCAGGCGTCGCCGCGCAGAAGCCGGTCCGCGATGCGGTGCTCACGATCTCGACCGTGAGATGGTGAGAAGCTACCCGACCCTCGCGGCACGAGACCACGGATATGACAGTGCGCGCGCGAGCGGCTCAGCGCAAGAGCGACGTCGCCATGCGCCGGTACGCGTGGCGGCGTCCGCGGATAGCGATGCTGTAGGCGAGGAGGTTCTCGGGCAGTGCGATGCCGAAGAACCCGCAATCGCCGAGGTGGTGGATGTCGGTCCCAGTCATCTTCGTCATGAGGGCGATGCGACGGATCGTGTCCTGGTCTGCGCCCTCCTGCGAAGTTCCCACGGTGGTCATGGTCAGTGCGCCGGCGGCGTGGACGGTCTCGACCCAGCTCCGGACGAGGGCCTCGTGGCAGCCCGGCACGGTGCCGGGGGCTGGCATGAGGACAACGTCAGCTCCCGCGGCGACGAAGCTCTCCAACGCCCGGTCGTCGACGATGCTGCTGCCCGCTTGAGAGGCACTGCCTGCAGCGTGCATACGGCCGGCGAAGATCAGCGTGTTCTCACCGGCTGCTTCGCGGGCAGCACCGACCGCGCGTGCAAGCGACTCGTTGGTGACGCCCATGCCCGGGTTTCCGGTCAGCACGATGGCGTCCGCGCCCAGGGCGACGGCGGCGGCGATGTTGTCCTGGGTGGCAAGCCGCCCGGCGCTCCCGCCGGTGCCGAAGCGATCATCGGTGACCCGGTCCGCCTGCGGGTCGACCGGCTCGAGGTTGACACCGATGAGTCGCCCGGTCAGTCGCTTCACGGTCGTGATGGCATCGCCGGGCGCTTCGGACGGGACGGCGTCGACGGCAGGTCGGCCGACGTCGAGCATGTTCAGCACGATCAGGTCGGCGCCCATCGCGGCGGCGACTTCGGGGTTGCTGATGTCCTGAACCGCTGCCATGGCTGGCGCGATGACTTCGGCCGCGAGAACACGTCCCTCGCTCGCGCCGATCGAGTTGATGATCTGTGCGCGGCTGTAGGAAGCCAGTTCGCGTGCCGTCGTGTCGAGCAGACGCTTGGTCATCGGGGCCCTCTCCGTTGGGGGTGTGAAGGGTGTCGCAAATGCCGCGACCGACCTGGTGGACTAGACCAATCATTTCAAGGTCGCCCGCCTGTCGTCAACCCTGGCGTCGTTCCTCTCCCGGTCGCCGACGAAAGCGATGGGATACTCGAGGGATGGCACGGCTCAGCGGATCAACAGCTCTCGAGGGCGTTCGTGCCCTCGCCTCGTCTCTCTCGCCCGGGGAGTTGCTGCCGTCAGAACGCACGCTTGCCGCCGATCTCGGAGTGGCGCGCATGACGGTGCGTGCGGCGATCGACATCCTCGAGCGCGAGGGTCTCGTCCGCACGAAGCGAGGCATCGGCACGGAGAAGCTGGCGCCACCCGTCTCCCTGCAGGTTCGGCTTCGGTCGTTCGCCAGTGCCGTCCGCGAGCACGGGATGCGCGCCGAGACGCAGGTGCTGTCGTTCGTCCGGAGCACGGAGCGTCCGCCCGAGGTTGAGGAGCACCTGCAGCTCCCTCCGGACGCTGAGACCATCCACCTGCGCAGGCTGCGCCTCGGGGACAACCGTCCGCTTGCTCTCGAAGACGAATGGCTGCCCGCGGCGCTCGTTCCGCAGCTCAACGAGGAGACCGCGAAGGGGAGCATCTACGAGATGCTCGAGGGCCTCGACCTCCTGCCGACGGAAGGCGTCGAGGTCGTCACGGCCACGTTGCCGAGTTCCGAGGAGATCGAGCTGCTCGGTATCGCAGCGAGCTACCCGGTTCTTCGACTCACGCGCGCGGCAATCGCCCGCGGGCTGCCGATGACCTACTCGCGGGCGACGTTCCCCGCGGATCGCTTCGAGCTCACCTTCCCGCTCCAGGAGCGCCTCACGCTGCCCTTCTCGTGAAGTAAACCGCACCACCGACGAACTCTGGTCTATACCAGGGGGAATTTTCCAAGTAGAGTCCCCCTAACTTTTCCTTTGACCACGGAGTCTCGTCATGAAATATCTCCAGAAACTCGGCAAGTCGCTCATGCTGCCGGTGGCTGTCCTGCCGGTAGCGGCCATCCTGTCCGGTATCGGGTACTGGATCCTCAACACGGCCGGCGAGAACTTCGTCCAGGCCTTCTTCACCGCAGCGGGAGGCGCGCTCCTCGACAACCTGCCCCTGCTCTTCGCGCTCGGCGTGGCAATCGGCATGGCATCGAAGCCAGACGGTACCGCCGCGCTCGCCGGACTCGTGTCCTGGCTCGTCGTCACGCGGCTCCTGAGCCCCGAGACGGTCGCAACCCTGCAGGGCATCGCCGTCGAGGACGTGAACATCGGCTTCGGTCGCATCGAGAACGCGTTCGTCGGCATCATCTGCGGCCTCATCGGCGCCTACTGCTACGACAAGTTCAAGGACGTCCAGCTGCCGGCCGCCCTGTCGTTCTTCTCGGGCAAGCGCTCCGTCGCGATCGTCACGACCGGCGCATCCCTCGTCGTCGCGCTCGTCCTCTACTTCGTGTGGCCGGTCCTCTTCGGCGGCCTCGTCTCATTCGGCGAGTGGATGGTCGGGCTCGGCCCGGTCGGCGCCGGCCTCTACGGCTTCTTCAACCGCCTCCTCATCCCGCTCGGCCTCCACCACGCGCTCAACGCGGTGTTCTGGTTCGACGTCGCCGGCATCAACGACCTCGGCAACTTCCTCAACGGCACAGGCACGGCGGGTGTCACCGGCCAGTACATGACCGGCTACTTCCCGATCATGATGTTCGGCCTCCCCGGTGCCGCACTCGCCATGTACCTCACGGCCAAGACCAACCGCCGCAAGGTCACCGCGGGCATCCTGCTGTCCGGCGCCTTCGCGTCGTTCTTCGTCGGCGTCACGGAGCCGCTCGAGTTCGCGTTCATGTTCCTCGCGCCGGCGCTGTACGTCGTCCACGCGATCTTCACCGGAATCTCGATGTTCATCATGGCGCTGCTGCCGGTGCGCATGGGCTTCGGCTTCTCCGGAGGCTTCATCGACCTCATGCTCGGCTGGGTCAACCCGCTGGCGCAGAACCCGTGGGCCATCTTCCTGGCGGGCGCCATCTGGTTCGTCATCTACTTCGTGTCGTTCTACTTCATCATCAAGCGCTTCGACCTGAAGACGCCGGGTCGTGAAGACGAGGAAGTCGAAGTGGATGAGACGTCGACGGGCTCGTCGAAGTTCCTAAGCCAGGCCTCCGCGATCCTCAAGGGGCTCGGCGGCAAGGACAATGTGCTCGAGCTCGACAACTGCGCCACGCGGCTCCGCATGGAGATCGCCGACGTGTCGAAGGTCGACGACGCGGCGATCCGCCGCGCGGGGGCTGCGGGCATCATGAAGCCGGGCGGGAAGTCCGTGCAGGTCATCTACGGCCTCGAGGTGCAGTTCGTGAAGGACGCGATGGAGGACCTCATCGCCGGCCGAGTCGAAGCGCCGGCTCCGGCAGTCGCCGCGCCGGTCGTCGCGGCTGATGCAGGCGCGGGTGAGGTTTCGCAGGGCGGCGTCGCCACGAAGACGGTGCTCACGCTGCGTCAGCCGGTCGCCGGTCGGGTCGTGCCGCTCTCCGAGGTTCCGGATGCGACCTTCTCCGAGGGCATCATGGGGCCAGGTGTCGCAGTCGAGCCGACGGGCGACACCGTGTGGGCTCCCGCTGACGGCACGGTCGCTCACCTCTTCCCGACGAGCCACGCGGTCGCGATGACGCTCGGCGATGGCACCGAGGTGCTTGTCCACGTCGGCGTGGACACCGTGGAGATGAAGGGTCAGGGGTTCGAGACCCTCGTCTCGGTCGGGGATGTGGTCACCGAGGGCACCCCGCTGCTGCGGTTCGACCTCGAGGCCATCCGTGCGGCCGGGCATCCCGCCGTCACGCCGGTCATCGTGCTCGGCGGCGGTGACATCGAGCTGAAGCTGCGCTGAAGCTGACCCGTCGCCGGGGGCGAGGGGTGGGGTGCCGGGTTCGGCAGCTCACCCCTTCCGTTCTTCTGGACTAGACCACTCGGGGGATTGTCGGTAAGGTGATGCGGAGCACGCCTCGCTGATCAGGCTCGCCATCCGAGAGACTGGGCTGAGGAACACCGATCTTCGTCGATCCCTAGGAGCAGCGCATGGAAGTTGTCATCATGGCCGGGCCGGCAGGAGTCGGTGCTTTCGCAGGCGGACGCATCGCGGATGTCGTCGCGGGAAACCCGGAAGCAGTGCTGGGAGTCGCCACGGGCTCGAGCCCCCTGGAGACGTATCGGACGCTCGCCGCCCGCAGGGACGCGGGACTCGACTTCAGCCGGGTGACCGCCTTCGCGCTCGACGAGTACGTCGGCATCCCCCGATCGCATCCGGAGTCGTACCATGCGGTGGTCGGGCGCGAGGTCGTCGAACCGCTCGGCCTGAACCCTGCACGCGTGCACGTCCCAGACGGGCTCGCCTCCGACCTCGACGCGGCCTGCGCCGACTACGAGGCGAAGATCCTCGCCGCGGGAGGTGTCGACGTGCAGCTCCTCGGCATCGGCGCCAACGGGCACATCGGCTTCAACGAGCCCACGTCCTCGCTCTCCTCGCGCACCCGAGTCAAGACGCTCGCCCCGAAGACGCGTGACGACAACGCGCGCTTCTTCGACAAGCCGGAAGACGTGCCGGTGCACTGCCTCACCCAGGGGCTCGGCACCATCCTCGACGCGAGAAGCGTCGTGCTCGTCGCCCAAGGCGCGTCGAAGGCGCGCGCCGTCGCAGCCATGGTCGAAGGCCCCGTCTCCTCGATGTGGCCCGGCTCCGTGCTCCAGCTGCACCGCCGCGCGACGATCGTCATCGACGAAGCCGCAGCATCCGAGCTCACCATGGCCGACTACTACCGGTACACGGTCGAGCACCGCGCCGGGGTGCAGCCGCAGGCGTAGGCGGGCCCACCTGGCCGGTGGCGCAGATCGGCTGTCGCAGGCCGATCCGCGCCACGGGCGTTCGTGGTGGGTTCTCGCGTCGCTGGTGGTTTCCGCGCCCGAGTTTGATGGGTTCCGGCGACGCTGATGGGTTTTCCGGATGCGCGTGATGGGTTTCGGTGACTGGTGATGGGTAAAAACCCATCAGAGTTAGCAAAAGCCATCACGGTGCAACGGCTGAGGCGGTTCGACGCCGGGGGTGGAAGCGGCCTCAGCGGGCCGCGGCCGAGCGGTGGCGTTCAGCGCACCCACTCGCCGCGCCGCATGACGCGCTGCACGCCAAGCGACGCATCCAGGACGACGAGGTCGGCAGAGTTCCCGGCGACCAGCGCACCGACTCTCTCGAGCCCGAGGGTCGCGGCGGGTGTTGCAGTCGCGGCGCGCACGACGTCGACGAGCGGCAGGCCGGCGACGCCGACGGCGTACTGCACGGCCTGGGCCATCGTGAGCGTCGACCCGGCAATGGCGCCGCCCTCCGTGAGGCGGGCGACGCCGCCCCGCACCTCGACAGCGAGCGAGCCGAGCACGTAGTCGCCATCGTGCATGCACGCCGCCGACATGGCATCGGTGACGAGCATGAACTGGTGCGGCTTCGCCACCGCGGCGAGGCGGAGGGCCGCGGGATGCAGGTGCGTGCCATCCGCGATGAGCTCGATCACCGCGTCAGGGTGCTCGAGGAGCGCCGCGACCGGGCCGGGTTCGCGGTGGTGCAGCGTCCGCATCGCGTTGAACAGGTGCGTGCCGACCGTAGCGCCCTGGTCGAGCGCGTCACGGGCGACGTCGTACGTCGCATCCGTGTGCCCGATCGCCGCGACCACCCCGGCCTCGGTGAGCGTCCGGATGGCGTCGAGGCCACCTGGCAGCTCAGGCGCGAGCGTGACCATCCGCACGTGACCACGCCCGGCCTTCAGGAGAGTGGCGATGTCCTCGCCGTTCGGTGCGATGAGATGCTGCTGCGCGTGGGCGCCCGGGTGCAGGGGGCTGAGCCACGGCCCCTCGAGGTGGATGCCCGCGAGCGTCCCCTCCTCGACGAGCGTCGCCAGGCCCGAGATCGAATCGCACATCGCCGGGACCGCGTCCGTGACGAGGCTCGCCACGATCGAGGTCGTGCCGTGCTCGAGGTGCGTGCGTGCCGCCGTCGCGGCGGAATCCCGATCGCCGCCATCGAACGAAGCGCCGCCGCCGCCGTGCACATGCACGTCCACGAAGCCTGGCGCGATCGTCGCGTCCCCGAGGTCGACGACGTCGCCCCGGTCGGCCGGGGGCCGCCCCGCGGCAACGCTGAGCAGGGAGTCGCCGTCGATCTCCACCCAGCCGGGCGAGAGATGACGTTCCTGAGTGATGACGTTCGCGGCGCTGATGATCATTCTGAGGGCTCCGCTTCTCGAGATGACTCACTGGTCTGTACCAGTTGTACTTTTGTCCGTGAGGACAGTGGTGTCAAGTCGAGGTGCGTCGAAGCAGCGCCGCCGGTTCAGCCTCGCGCGACGCCCGACCGAGCCCAAGCCTGCAGAGTTGTGGCGAAGTGCTGCCAGCGAGATAGCCGCCAGCGCTTCGCCACAACTCTGCGCTCGGGGGAAGGCCGCCGCGGGCGTGCGTCAGGAAGCCGGCTACCCCGTGACGAGGCGGTGCTCGTAGGCGAACACGACGATCTGCGCGCGGCTCGACAGCTCCAGCTTCGCGAGCACGTTGCGCACGTGCGTCTTCACGGTCGCCTCGCTCACGAACGCGGCTGCCGCGATCTCGCTGTTGCGCAGCCCCTTCGCCGCGAGGAGGAAGATCTCGCGCTCGCGGGGTGAGAGGGCAGCGATCGCCAGGTCCGGGCGCGGGGCGATCTCGGCGGGCTCTGCGGCCGGGGCGGCGCCGCGGGCGATACGCCCGACCGGCATGGTCGGGGCGTCGCCAGCGTGCACGGCGCGGATCGTGTCGAGCAGCATCTCGGGCGTCGCATCCTTCGTCACGTAGGCGCTCGCGCCGTTGTGCATGGCCTGCAGCACCGCTTCATCCTGCCGGAACGTGGTCAGCATCACGATGCGCGGGCGCGGCCCGGTCTCATCGGCGTACGGCGCGGCCTCCAGGATGCGCCTTGTCGCGGCGATGCCGTTCAGGCCGGGCATGCGGATGTCCATGAGCACCACGTCTGGGCGCCCGGCGACGACCAGCCCGACGGCTTCCTCGCCATCCGCCGCGGTGCCGATCAGCTCGAGGTCCGGCTGCGACTCCACGAGCATCCGCATGCCGTAGACGAACAGCTCCTGATCGTCGACGAGGGCGATGCGGATGCGCGGGGCCGGGTCCGGCTGCGCCGTCGCGATTGCAATGGGCTGGGTGTCGGTGTCGTCGATCACGGCTTGTCCTCATCGGATGCGGTCTCAACCGTGACTGGGCTCGCGCTCTGAGCGTTCTCGGTGCCGGTTACCTTCGGCACGATGTCCTGCGTCGGGATGAACGCCGTCACGACGAACGTCTGATGGCCGCTGGTCTGGTTCACGGAAGGCTCTGCCCCGGCGGTCAGCCAACCGCCCGCGAGGCGAGCGCGCTCGCGCATCCCGGCCACGCCGAGGCCAGAACGTTCCGCGGGTTCGGCCTTGGAGTCGTCGTCGCCCACTCCCATGCTGACGATGTTCAGCGAGAGCCCGGCCCCGCGCCAGTCGAGCGAGACGGTCGCCGACGCCTCGGAACCGGCGTGCTTCATCGCGTTCGTGAGGCTCTCCTGCACGATGCGGAACACGCTCAGCTCCTGCACCTGCGAGAGGCGCTTGCGTTCTCCGAGGTTGCGCAGCTCGACGATCAACCCGGTCTCTGCTGCCTGCTCGACAAGCGCGTCCAGCTCGTCCAGCTTCGGCTGCGGCGCGGACCCCTCGCCGCCGATGCCTTCCAGCAGTCCCTGCAACTCGAGCAGGGTGCTGCGGGCGTTGTCGGCGATCTTCTGCAGGTCGTCGGCGGGCTCCCCTCGTGACTCTCGCAGCAGCCGCGAGCCCTCCGCCATCGAGATCGTCACGGTCAGCGAGTGGGCGAGCACATCGTGGACCTCGCGGGCGATGCGGGACCGCTCCTGGAGGACGAGCACCTCGGCGGAGGACGCCGAGAGCTCGCCGGCGAGGGCGGCGCGCATGGCCTGGTCGCGGCTGCGCTTGATGGCGTACTGGATGGCGAGGCCGAGAACCCAGGCCGCCGCGGCCACGAGCGCGAAGATGAACGCCAGCTGCGCGGCCGTCTGAAGCATGAGCTCGGACATGGGCTCACCGACGCTCATGAACTGCATGTTGCCCTGATCGTCGGACATGACCTGGACGACGTTGTTCCCCTCCGTCGGTCCGTCCCAACCCTCTTGGTAGACGAGCTCGCCGCTCGGGGTGTAGTTGTTGACACCGGAGAGCTGACCCATCGTGCCCCCGCCGAGCGGCCCCGACCAGAGGAGCCACTGCCCGACGTAGACGAACAGGAACGCGATCCCGATGCCGTGCACGACGCCGGCTCCCAGCGCGATCCAGCGGGTCAGACCCACGGTGCTCAGCGCGACGAAGAACACCACGATGGGCATGCCCAAGTGGATGGGCCAGCCCGTGGAGTCCGCCATCGGGATCGCCCAGGTCAGCTGCAGGAGCGGGACGAGGAGCCCGATGCCGATCGCTACCCGTGGGAACCGCCGCGAGATGCCGATGGCGACGCCGTAGATCAGTGGCGCGGCGTAGAGGGGCAGGTAGCTGCCCCACCGGCCGACTTCGGCAAAGCACCACATCGTAATGAAGAGTGCTCCAGCCGCGGGTTCGAGGAGCCACCGCAGCCCGGTGGCGGCGGTGAGGTGATCACGCAGTCGGAGCATGCTCACCAAGCTAGGGGTGATTCCGAACCCGGATGGTCGCGAGCGCGCATCCGGTCCTCGCTTTCATCCGAAGGGGTGAGCGGGCGGGCGAGCCACTCCCGACTCTTTGGCTGATGCACCGCATCCGCGCCCGTGATGTGCATTTCGGGACGTTCGCGGCCAGGCTGGTGAGGCCAGCGTCGGCACCGGCGCTCCCTCCAAGCCGAAGGTCGAGACCTACCGATGACCGACAACCGCGCAGCGTTCGAGCACTTCGTCGAGCTGTTCTACACGTACAAGCGCGTCGCCGAGGCGTTCGACTATCTGGTCGCCGCTGACTATCGGCAGCACAACCCGAACATCGCCGACGGGCCGGCCGCCGCCGTCGCGGCGCTCACCCCGAAGTTCGACGGGTCCCCGGATGCGACGTTCAGCGTCGAGCGCATCCTCGTCGACGGCGACCTCGCGATGGTGCACGTGCGCGCATCCCGGCCCGGTGCGGCCGACGCGGCGGTCGCCGACATCTACCGCTTCGAGGGCGGCCGGATCGTCGAGCACTGGGACGTGCTCCAGCCCGTGCCCGCAACGAGCGTGCACGACCACCCCATGTTCTGAGCGGCCAGAAAGCTCGGCCTGGGCTACTGCGCCGAGCGCGGGTCGATGAGGATGTCGAGCTCGTTCCACAGTCGCTCGGCCGCGTCTATCCGCACCTTGGTGGCCTCCGGGTCGAGCTGGGCGAGCGTCGCGACGAGCCCCTGCTGCACGGCCATCGGCACGGTGAGCGACGGGAAGAACGACGTGCCCTCCGCCGGGATCATGATGAGGTCATCCACGGCCCCCTCGAGCTGCGGCGGCAGGTAGTCGGTGAGAGCCACGACCGTCGCACCCTGGCGATGCGCGGCGTTGGCGGCTGCGACGATCGTGCGGTAGTGCCGCCAGTAGCTGCAGACGATGAGCAGATCGCCGTCGCCCATCTGGGCGACGCTGTTCGAGAGGGCGCTGTCGCGGTCGAGGAGCGCGTGCACGTGGTAGCCGGCGATCTGCAGGTTGTGGACGAGCGCCTGCCCGACCGCGGCGAAGCTGCCCATCGCGGTCACGTGCACCCGCTTCGCTGACTGCACGGCCGCCGCGACGCGGGCGATGGCCACGTCGTCGACGTCGCGCATCGTCGCGGCGAGCAGCTCGGAGTCGTTGCGGAGCGCGTTCTGGAACGGGGTGTCGGTGAGACCGTGGATCTCGGCGATATCGACCATCGAGAGCTGCGCGAGGTAGCGGGTGCGGAGCGCCTGCTGCAGGTCGGGCCACCCCTTGAAGCCGAGCTGCTGCGCGAGGCGTGTGGTCGTGGATGCGCTCACCTGGGCGGACGCGGAGATCTCCGACGCCTGCGCGTAGCTGGCCGCGTTGATGTTCGTGACGAGGTAGTTCGCGAGCTTCTGGCTGGTGGGGCCGAGATTCCGGGCCGCGAGCATCCCGCGCAGCCAGGCGTCGGGAGAGAGTCGCGTCTCGTCTGCGGTGGGCGGCTCGGCGGCGGACATGCTCTCATTTCAGCACGGATCCGGCCCGGGATGCGTGGGGCGGGGCTGAGGCGACGGTTCTTTTGCAAGAGATTTCGCGTGGGTTACATTTCTGCAATCTGTATTGCATGATGGTGATTGCTGGATCAAGCTTTCTCGAACACCGACGTTCCCGATCCCCAGGAGACTCCGTTGTCACTCACCGCACGGCTCGATCGCCTGCCGATCAGCAGACCCCACTACGCGCTCCTGCTCATCGGCGGGCTCGGCTACACCTTCGACGGCATGGACGGCGCGATCGTCGCCTTCCTCATGCCGAGCGTCCGCGACGTGTTCGGCTTGGAGGCCGCACAGCTTGGCCTCGTCGGCTCGGCCGCACCGTTCGGATTCCTCTTCGGCGCGCTCCTCGCGGGCTACCTCGGCGACAAGATCGGCCGCAAGAAGGTGATGATGTGGTCGCTGGTGCTCTACGCGGTCGCCTCCCTCGTCGCGGCACTCTCGTGGAACTTCGAGGTCTTCCTCTTCATGCGCATCCTCGCTGGCATGGGCGCCGGTGCCGAGAGCGCCATCATCGCGCCCTTCCTGTCGGAGTTCGTACCCAAGCATCGCCGCGGCTGGTTTGTCGGCACCCTCGCCGGGTTCTTCTCGTTCGGGTTCGTCGCCGCAGCCCTCATCGGCCGCTTCGTCGTCCCCGCGTCCGACGACGGCTGGCGCTGGGCGCAGGTGCTCACCTTCCTCCCCATCGTCATGCTGCTGTGGTGGCGGCGCTCGCTCCCCGAGTCGCCGCGCTACCTCGCGAGCGTCGGCAGGCACGCGGAAGCCGAGGCCGTCGTGGCGGGCTTCGAGGACCGGGTGCGAGCATCCACCGGCAACGACCTCCCGGCCGTCGACCCGAACGCGCCCGAAGAGGAAGCGCCCGTCAAGTTCGGCTTCATCAAGGCCGTGAAGTTCCTCTGGGGCCGCACGATGTGGCGCATCACGGCGACCACCTGGCTCATCTGGTTCGTCATCACGTTCTCGTACTACGGCTTCTTCACCTGGATCCCGACGCTGCTCGTCGACCGCGGCATCGACGTCACCACGAGCTTCACGTACTCGCTCTACATCTACCTCGCGCAGATCCCCGGCTACTTCAGCGCCGCCTACCTCAACGAGAAGCTCGACCGGAAGTTCACGATCGCGCTCTACCTGATCGGCTCCGCCGGGGCCGCGCTGTGGATGAGCCAGGCCAACGACCCGATCATGGTCACCGTCGCCGGCATCGTGCTCTCGTTCTTCCTCAACGGCACCTACGCCGGCGTCTACGCCTACACACCCGAGGTCTTCCCGACCTGGCTGCGCGCCACGGGCGTCGGCATGAGCTCCTCGTTCGGCCGCATCGGCTCGATCACCGCGCCGATCATCATCGGCACCTTCGCCGCCCAGTGGGGCTTCGTGGGCGTCTTCGGCATGACGACGACCGTGCTGGTCATCGGCGTCGCGTGCACGCTGCTCTTCGCGGTGCGCACGGCCGGGCGCTCGCTCGAGGACATCACCAACAGCGGCAAGGGTGCCATCACCAAGACCGACGACAAGGAAGGCACCAACGCATGACCCCCAACGGCGAACGAGTGCGAAGCGGACAGCAGGGCCAGAGCGGGCAGGGCGGTGAGACGGCACTGGATGCGGTCGACTGGGCGAGCATCCACCACACCATCGAAGAGGAGGTCGGGGTCGTGCTCTTCACGGTGCTGCGCTTCACCCAGGGCGGTGAGGTGATGGAGCGCATCTACAGCTCGCACGCCGACGAGTACCCGGTGGGCGGCACGAAGCAGGTCGCGACGCAGGTCTCGCCCGACTGGGTGGCCGCCTGCCGCGACTCCGGTGAGCCGTTCCTCGGCGCAACCCCGGCAGACCTCGACCGCATCTTCGACGACGCCAGCACCATCAAGGCGCTCGGCTGCGGGTCGATCCTCAACGTGCCCATCCCCGGGCCCGACGGGGCGCCGCTCGCGACCGTCAACATGTGCGCACCAGAGGGCACATACACCCCGACGGCGCAGGAGCGCGCCGTTCAGATCATCGACACCGGCGTGGAGAGCGCCAAGCAGCAGGGAGCATCCGCATGACCGCAGACCTCAACATCCGCAACGCCACCTGGCTCGACGTCGACGCGGGGGAGTACCGCACTGGCGACCTCTCGATCCGAGACGGACGCTTCGAGCAGGTCGGCGGCGAGGTCGCCGCGGCCGACGGGGTCGAGGAACTGGATGCATCCGGTCGCTACCTCCTGCCCGGCCTCATCGACTGCCACGTGCACGTCACGGCGCACACGGCCGACCTGGCCTCCATCGGCGAGGAGTCGCCGAACTACGTGGCGCTGCAGGCCGCGAAGCTCATGGGCGACATGCTCAGCCGGGGCTTCACGACCGTGCGCGACGTCGCCGGCGCCGACTTCGGCCTGCACGACGCGCAGGTCGACGGACTCGTGCGCGGTCCGCGCCTCTTCTTCGGCGGGAAGGCGCTCTCCCAGACCGGCGGGCACGGCGACCCCCGCTCACGCGGGCGCGACAGCCACGACGGCGAGTACACGTGCTCGCACATCGGCCGGGTCGTCGACGGCATCTCCGCCGTCCGCCACGCGGCCCGCGACGAGATCCGCCGAGGTGCCCACCACATCAAGATCATGGCGGGTGGCGGGGTCGCCTCGCCCACCGACCGCGTCGACTCCACGCAGTTCTCCGTCGAAGAGATCGAGGCCGTCGTCGAGGAGGCGACCGCCGCGAACCGCTACGTCACGGCGCACGCGTACACGGCCCGGGCCATCAACCGCGCCCTGCGGGCAGGCGTGCGCGGCATCGAGCACGGCAACCTGCTCGACGACGAGTCGATCGAGCTGTTCCTCGAGCACGACGCGTTCCTCACCATGAACCTCGTCACCTACTGGGCGCTCATGGAAGAGGGACGCGAGCACGGGCTGCCGCAGGACAACTGGGAGAAGGTCTCCGACGTGCTCGAGGGCGGCAAGGTCGCACTCGAGAAGGCCCACAAGGGCGGCGTCAACCTCTGCTACGGCAGCGACCTGCTCGGCGGCATGCAGCGCCACCAGGCCCGCGAGTTCGAGGTGCGCGCCGAGTTCATGCCGGTGCTCGACATCGTCCGCAGCGCCACGACGACCGCCGCTCGCCTGCTGCAGCGCGAAGGGGAGCTCGGCGTGATCGCACCCGGCGCGCACGCCGACCTGATCGCCGCATCCGCCGACCCGCTGGACGACGTGAGCGTGCTCGCCGAGTCGCGCCTCGACTGGGTCATGCAGGGCGGGCAGCTCGTGTAACGGCACTGTCGCGGGTCGCCGCACGTGTCGACATCCTCTCGCGAGATGCCGCAAGGGTTGCCAGTCGGCAGGAATGGCAACCCTTTGCGGCGATTCGTGACTGATCGCGGGATGCGAGCGGTGGAGGGATGCGCGGAGCTCGCCGCTAGCGGATCTGGCGTACCTGGAACTGCATGCGCGGGTTCGCGAACGCATCCTGAGCCGCGACGATCTGCAGCTCACGCTCACCCGAGTCGAGCGTGATCTGCAGCAGGTCGAAGACGCTCGAGACCGTCGCGGCGAGCGCCTCGGACGCCGAGCCGGACGTGCGGTAGTGCGCCGTGAAGAGCGCCGAGGTGACGTCGCCCGATCCGTTCGCCTTGAACGGGAGGTACGGGGTCTGCACGATCCAGGCGCCCGTGTCATCGACCGCCATCATCTCGATGGTGCCTTCCGGGCGGTCTGGGCGCTCGACGCTCGTGACGAGCACCGTGCGCGGGCCGAGCTCGCGTGCCAGGTCGACCGATTCGAGGGTCTCGTCGATCGTCGAGGGTGTCGTGCGCGTGAGGAAGCCGAGCTCAAACTGGTTCGGCGTGAGGATGTCGGCGACCGGCACGACCCGCTCGCGGATGAGCTCGGGGATGGCGGGGGCGACGAAGCAGCCAGACTTCGCGTTGCCCATGACGGGGTCGCACGTGTACGTCGCGGCGGGGTTGAGCTCCTTGGTGCGCTTCACCGCGTCGACGACGACGTCGACGATCTCCTCGCCGCCCAGGTAGCCGGAAAGCACCGCATCCACCTGCGCGAGCGCGCCGCGCTCCTCGACGCCGAGGATCACGTCCCGGACGTCCGACGCGGGGAGGAGCGGGCCGCGCCAAGCGCCATAACCCGTGTGGTTCGAGAACACGACGGTCGAGACCGGCCACACCTCGTGTCCGAGACGCTGCAGCGGGAACACCGCAGCCGAATTGCCCACGTGCCCGTAGGCGACCGACGACTGGATCGACAGGATCTTCATCCTTCGATCTTCCCACGCCGAACCCGGGCTTGCCGCCGGACGACGCCGTGCGACGGAGGCCCGCTCCGTGCGGCATCTCCGGCGGGCGGCGGAGGCATCTCCCGCCCACGGTGGAGGCCGGTGTCGGTGGTCGCTCGTAGCGTTGGAGGGAACAGCGAAAGACCGCAGCGAGCGCAGATCGAGAGCAAGGGGAAGCGCATGACACACGAACGCCAGCAGCAGAACCCGGCGGGGGCGCAGTATCCGCAGTCGCCGCCTCCGCCGCCTTCTCCCGCGACGGGCGCGGCGACTGGCGCACCCGACCCGGGCGGTGACGAGACTCCCCGGGGCCCGGCCAAGCGCATCCTTCTCATCGCCGCCCTTGTCGCGGGGGTCGTCGCGGTCGTGCTCGGAATGCTCGTGGGGCCGCAGCGCCAGGCGCTCGGCACGCAGACCTCGGGTGATGAGGCCCTCGCGGCGCGGGTCGTGGATGCGGTGGGCGGCCATGGTGGCTTCCGGTCGGTGGTCGTCGCCGAGGTCACGCCGGAGGGCACCACGTGGGCGGGCGTCGGCAAGACAGGCGAGGGTCGCGACGGCCCGGCTCCCACGGACGAGACGCTCTACGAGCTCGGCTCGGTCACGAAGACCTTCACGGCCGCGCTGTTCGCGGACGCCATCGACCGCGGCGAAGTGACCGCGGAGGACCCGCTCTCGGCGCACATCCCGGAGCTCGAGGGGACCCCGGCCGGCGAGGTGACGCTCGCGAGCCTCGCGCAGCACAGCTCGGGTCTCCCGCGCCTGGGGCCGACCTTCGCCGTCGAGTCGCTCGCGGCGTCGCTCTCCGGCGGCAACCCGTACGGGCCGCAGACCACCGAGGTCATGATCCAGGATGCGGCGGCCGCGCCTGTCGACCCAGCGCAGGGTCCCGTCTACTCGAACCTCGGCGTCGCGCTGCTCGGCACGGCGCTCACGAACGCGGCGGGCGCCGACAGCTACCCGGCGCTCCTCGAGCAGCGGGTGCTCGGGCCCGTCGGCATGGAGTCGACGAGCATCGCGACGACCGAGGCCGAAGTTCCTGCGGACACGACGCCCGGATTCCTGACGAACGGCATCCCGACCGACGACTGGTGGGGCGAGGGGTACGCACCCACCGGCAGCTCGACGACCACCACCGTCACCGACCTCGCCACCTGGGCGTCCGCGAACCTCGACGGCACGGCACCCGGCGTCGCATCACTCGAACCGACGGCGCAGTTCGCCGAAGGCAGCGAGATCGGCTGGATCTGGCAGACGACGCAGGTCACCAACCCGACGGCGACGTCGAACCCGAGTCTCACCTGGCACAGCGGTGGAACCGGTGGATTCGCGTCCGTCGTCATGCTCGACCGCGAGGCCGACAGGGCGGTCGTGGTGCTCGGCAACACGCAGCAGATCGTCGACCCCATCGCCGTCTCGCTCCTGACCGAGGCGGACGTTCCCGACCTCGGCGCCCAGGGGTCGCTGCTCCTGTGGGTGACGTTCGGGTTCGCGCTCATCGCGTCCGGTCTCGCGCTGCTCTTCGCGTTCCGCTCGAAGGCCGCCCTGCCCATCGTGAACTGGCTGCTGCTCGCGGCATCCGGCCTCGTGAGCCTCTGGTTCGCCGGACCCTGGGCAGCCGTCGGCGGCTGGGCTTTCGGGCTGGCCCTCGCTCCCGCGCTCGCGGCGGTTGCGGTCGGGGTGCTGCGCTCCCCGGCGCTCCGGTTCCAGCCCACGAGGTGGGCGTGGCTCAGCTGGGTCGGCCTCGCCATCGTGCTCGTGATCCTCGTGGCCACCCTGCTGGTCGTGTGACGTCGGGCCGGGCGGTCGCCATCCGTTGGGACGGTGACCGTCTGGCGCCGCGACGGCTACCGCCCGCGCCCCGAAAGGCCCGGTTACGCGCAGCCCTCGAGCACGTCGCGCATCGCGTCGTGCTCTGCCTGCGTGACCCACAGGTTGTAGGTGGCCTTCACCACGATCTGACGGGCCACGTAGGTGCAGTGGTACGACTCCTGCGGGGGCAGCCAGTTCGCCGCATCCTGGCTCTTCTTGTCGTCATTCACCCAGCCGGCCGTCGCCTGCAGGTTCATGGGGTCGTTCGACAGCTCGACCCGCTCCACGAACGACAGCTCCTTCGCGCCCGTCCGCCACGCGTTCGCGAGCGCCACCACATGGTCGATCTGCACGAGCGGACTCGTGTCGGGGCCGCGCTCGAAGTCGATCTCGTCACCCGAGTACGGGTCGACGAAGACGCCCGTGTCGACGCGGCAGCCGTCGCGGTTCAGGTCGACGTCGGTCATGGATACGGCCAGGGCGTCGTTGCGTGCATCGCACCCGTTGCCGTCCGGGTCCTGCCAGCCCTCGCCGAACGATCCCTCGCGGTCGAACTCCTCCCACTCATCGCGCGGTGCGACGTCGAGCTTGCCGAGCACGTCGAGCGCATCGGCGGCGAACGACGTCGACCCGTCGCCGTCAGCGGAAGCCGCCTCCACCTCGTCGGTCAGCGCCACCAGCTGGCTGGCCTCGGGAGACGAGGCGCCGTCGGGTGTCGTGGACTGCGTGCCCACGGGCGTGCATCCGACCAGCAGGGTCGCGGCACCGGCGAGGGCGAGCGCTGCGAGCGTGCGGCGTCTTGATCGTCTGGTGGCGGTGGCGTGAGCGGATGCAGGAAAGGGAAGCACTGGGAACTTTCTCGAGCGGGGTGGCCGCACCAGACTGCCACAGAGAATGCCCGGCGAGGCGAGCAGGCAGCGGAGACGGTCGGCCGACGCATGACACATGTCACGGGTTCTCGTGACGCCGCGTCACTGGCGTCACCTCGCGAGGTCCGGTGAGCTTGGAGTATGTCCTCAGCACCAGCAATGAAGGGTCCCGATACTCCCGTACCTCTCTGGCGGCGACCATTTCACCTCATCCGCACGAACCTGCGGGCCTACCTGCTCGTGAACGTCTTCGCCTACGGGCTCTTCACCGTCGGGTTCATCGTCGGTCTGATGTTCCCGGCGCTCAACGCGGCGCGATCCGTCGCGCTCGAAGACGACGGCACTGCGGGACTCGTGCAGGGGTTGGTCGCAACGCCACCGCTGTTTGCGCTCGTGATCCTGGCGGTGAACGTCGGCAAGCTCAGCTTGGCGACGATCGTGCTGCCGTCGCTGGTCGTGCCCTTCGCCGGGTTCGCCTTCTTCGGGTACTGGGCGGTCGAAACCGGCATCACGCTGGCGCCCACGACGCCGACCGCCTGGGTGCAGTTCATCCCTCACTCGCTCACCGTCGTCATCGAACTGCAGGCGTATGTTCTGCTCCTGCTCGGCACATGGCTCCTCGGCCGACATTGGGTGTCGCCGACAACGGTCGGCGCCACGACCCGAGGTCGCGCCTACCTCCGCGGCCTCGGACGCGTCGGCATCCTGGCACTGGCCGCATTCGTTCTTCTCGTCGTGGGAGCGCTCTGGGAGGCCTACTCCCTGCGGTACTTCCTGTACCCACTCACCGAGTTGCTCCTCTGACCCGCTTCGGAGGGGCTCGTCGGATGCGCGGTGGCAGAATGTGGGTGCCGCCGCGTTCCGCGGTCGCAGAGTGCAGAACCCGGGGGACCATCCATGACTCAAGCAGGCCACGTCGCGTCACCTCTCGACGGTGAGCGCGACGGCGAACGCCGACGGCCGGTCGCGCTCGTCACGGGAGCGACTCGCGGCATCGGCGAAGCCATCGCCCACGAGCTGAGCCGCACCCACCACGTCCTGGTCGGCGGGCGCGAGCCACGCGCCGTCGCCGAGGCCGCCGCCCGCATCCCGGGCGCGACGCCGTTCGTCGCGGACCTCACCGACGAGCGCCAGCTCGCCGAGGCGGCCCGCAGCATCCGCCGCCTCGACGTGCTCGTGCACTCGGCGGCCGTGCTCGGCGGGCACGACGCCATCGCGGAGAGCTCGCGCGAGCGATTCCGCCGCGCCTTCGAGCTCAACGTGTTCGCCGTCGCCGACCTCACCCGCCTCCTGCTGCCGCTGCTTCGAACGAGCGAGGGCACGATCGTCATGATCAACTCGGGTTCCGGCTACGCGAGCGGCGCGGGCACCAGCGTGTACAGTGGCACGAAGTTCGCCCTGCGCGCGCTGACCGACGCGCTCCGCGAGGAAGAACGCCAGCACGGCGTGCGCGTGTCCAGCATCCACCCGGGCCGCGTCGACACCGACATGCAGCGTGAGCTGCGGC
This sequence comes from Pseudoclavibacter sp. JAI123, assembly GCF_013409665.1. Classification (NCBI taxonomy): domain Bacteria; kingdom Bacillati; phylum Actinomycetota; class Actinomycetes; order Micrococcales; family Microbacteriaceae; genus Pseudoclavibacter; species Pseudoclavibacter sp. JAI123. The sequence goes on from NZ_JACCCM010000001.1 coordinate 471,017, forward strand.
AGCTCGAGCAGGGCAGCTACGAGCGCGAGCGCTACCTGACGCCGCAGGCGGTCGCGCAGGCGGTGCGGCTCGCCGTCGACACCCCGGCTGGTGGGGCGGTCGACGAGCTCAAGATCCGGCCGATGCGCTGAGCTGACGCAGTCATGGCCGGCACCAATCAGATCTTCACCATCGTCGCGTTCGCGCTGCTCGTCGTGCTCGTGCTCGGCCTCGGTCTGCTCGTGGCGATCCTCGTGCAGCGTCGCCGAACGAAGAAAGCCAAGGCCGCGTCGGAGCTCCGCAAGGCCGAACGGCGCAGGGCGGTAGAGGCGGGAGTCGCGGGCCTGCACGAAGACACCGACACGAGCGGCGGAATCTCGCTCCTCGGGCTATCTGTGCAGCAGCCGATCCCGGATGCGGCTCCCAGCTCGCCCAGCGCTCCCTCGCCCTGGGCCGCCGCGCCTCGACGGACCGAGCGGCCAGCGTCGTGGCTTCCCGCGTCGGTGCAGCAAGCCTCGGGATCGCAGGGTTCAGCGCCCCATGCCCCTGCGCCGCACGCGCCTGCTTGGCCAGCGCCTGCCTCGCCTGCGCCTGTCTCGCACGCGCCTGGCTCGCAAACATCGCCCAGCGGACCCGAACCGACGCCGCTACCCCGTGATCTCGGACACGCGCCGACGCCGCACTCCTACGGCTCGACGTTCTCCGGAGGCGGCACCCGCAAGCACTGACCCGCCCGTGGTCGCGCCTGCACCAGCTCGCTTCCGCATCCGCATCCACACGAGAAATGCCTGTTCCCTTGCTCAGGAACAGGCATTTCTCGTGTGAATGTCCCCCACCGGGGTGGGGCGGATGCGTCTGGCAGTCGAGCTGCGCGGCCGGGAGGACTAGGCGTGCGAGGCGACGTGGTCTTCGACGGCGTGCTCCGCCTCGGAGTCGTCGCCCGCGATGACGGCGTCGAGGCTTTCGCGCACGATGCGGAGGCCCGTCTGCAGCTCCTCGCTCGTGAGCGTGAGCGCGGGGAGGAACTTCAGGACTTCCTCGAAGGCGCCAGCGGTCTCGATGACGAGCCCGCGCTGGAACGCCTCAGCGGAGACGCGCGACGGCAGGTCGCGGTCACGGAGGCTGACGATGCCGTACATGAGGCCGCGGCCGCGGACCTTGAAGTCGAGCTGCGGGTAGTCGGCGGCGATCGACTCGAGGCCCGCGCGGAGCTCGGCGGAGCGCTCGGCGACCGCCGTCATGAAGGCGTCGTCGGCCCAGTACTCTTCGAGGGCGACACGCGCCGTGACGAACGCGAGGTTGTTGCCGCGGAAGGTGCCCGTGTGGGCGCCCGGCTTCCACACATCCACCGCCGGGCGGAGCAGCACCAGCGACATGGGCAGTCCGGATGCGGAGATCGACTTCGACACGGTGACGAGGTCGGGCACGATGCCGGACTCCTCGAACGCGAAGAAGGAGCCGCTGCGCCCGATGCCAGCCTGGATCTCGTCGAGGATGAGGAGGATGCCGCGCTCTTCGGTGATCTTGCGGAGACGTCGCAGCCACTCCGGGCTCGCGACGTTGATGCCGCCCTCGCCCTGGATGGCTTCGACGATGACAGCGGCGGGCAGGTCGAGGCCGCTGCCGGTGTCGTCGAGCATCTTCTCGAACAGGTCGAGCGTGTCGAGCTTGTCGCCCAGGTAGCCCTCGAAGGGGAGGCGGGTGACATCGCCGAGGGTCGTGCCCGCGGCGTCGCGGTACTTCTTGTTGCCGGTGACGGCGACGGCGCCGAGGCTGAGGCCGTGGAAGCCGTTCGTGAACGCGACCACGTTGGTGCGGCCGGTGGCCTGGCGGGCGACCTTCAGGGCGGCTTCGACGGCATTCGCGCCGGTCGGGCCCGTGAACTGGATCTTGTAGTCGTAGCCGCGGGGCTCGAGCACGTACTGCTCGAACGCCTCGATGAAGGCCCGCTTCGCAGATGTCGCCATGTCGAGCCCGTGCAGGATGCCACCGTGTTCGATGTACTCGACGAGGGCCTTCGTGAAGAGCGGGTTGTTGTGCCCGTAGTTGAGCACGCCGGCGCCGGCGAAGAAGTCCAGGTACTCGTCGCCGTCCGCGGTCACCAGGGTGGAGCCGGACGCGCGGTCGAAGACCACGGGGAACGAGCGGATGTATCCGCGGACTTCTGACTCGCGACGGTCGAATACTTCAAGGGGCGAGAAGTCGCTCATGCTCAATTCACCTTCTGCTTGTTGACGTGGCCTGTTTTTGACGAGCCGGGCTTGCCTTGGAAAGAGGCGGAGGGCGGAAGCGCAGGGCGGGTTGCCGCGCATCCTGAGATTCCGAGCTTACGGCCATGCCCGGGAATCCGGAGGCTGGCTTGCTACATTGTGGCCGTTCGGGCGGCCTTCGCCCGCGGAGAGATGGGGGTTCCATGACTGATTTCACAGTGCCTGCACCGGTGCAGGCTCTTGTCGACGCGATCAACAGCGGAGACGAGCAGGCGTTTGTCGAAGCGTTCGCCGAGGATGGCTCGGTCGACGACTGGGGTCGCGTGCTCGAGGGTCGTGAGGGTGTCAGCAGCTGGTCGCAGAGCGACGCCATCGGGCAGAGCGCCCAGATGGTGATCAAGGACGCCAGCACCGAGGACGACACGACCGAGCTGTTCTTCGACTGGCGCAGCAACCGCTTCAATGGCACGTCGCGTGCGTTCGTCACGGTCGAGGGCGACAAGGTGAAGACGTTCCGTATCCCGTCACACCGCTAGGGTGTGGATGCGCGGGCCCGCCCCGACGGCGCGGGCCGGAGGGTCCGCGCACGTCGAGCATCCGGCCACCGGCGGCGTCAGCGCACGGTGAAGAGGAACCCGTCGATGAGGTCGGTGAGCTGCTTCTCGGTCAGCCGTTCGCGGGCTGTCGACAGCCACTCGGGACGGATGTCGTCGAGCAATCCCTCGCGCACCAACGCGTCGGCCTGCTGCGCGTAGCCGCGCGCCATGTCCTCTGACGACCCGTATCCGACGATGTCTGCGAAGCCGAGGTTCTCGGCGAACGCGTCGAGGTAGACGATTCGAGTGGCCCCGGTGCCGCGCTCGTCGAGGGGGAGCTCGTGCAGGTGCTGGCTCTCGGTCCGGTACCGCTCCCAGAGCTTCGTCCAGCGTCGCTGCAACGGTGGGCGGATGAACGTGAGCACGATGACCGTGGCAAGTGCGACGAGGAAGATCGGAACCGCCCATGCGGGGAGCCACGGGGTGAGCAGGAGCAGCCCGATCGGCACGATGATCAGTCCCGCGAACGCCCGGCTGTACGGGCTGGCGAGCAGCCGCGAGACCCAGCCGTCGCGGTCAGTGCGGTCGACCCCGGCGCGGTCGAGCTCGGCGACCACCGCGGACTTCATGGCGGCGCGGCGGGTGGAGTCGTCTCCGCCAGTGCGGTCCACTCGCGCGCGGTTGCCGCGGGCGCGCCTGCCGCCAGGGAAGTAGGCGTCGATGATGGCGCCGGACCATCCAGGGAGAAGCGGGTCCGCGCCGAGCCACTCGATCTCCCATCCGGTCGATCGTGGGGCGCGGTAGCCGGCGTCTCCGATCCGCTGCGCGGCCCCCGCATCCGCTACCTCGTGGATGCGAAGCGCGCCGCGGTGGGCGAGCCACACGAGTTCGCCCGCGAACGCCGTCTCCCAGCCACGACTGTCGTCGTCAAGGCGGGTCAGGCGGTGCTGCGCTGCGAGCGGCGTGAGCAGCAGTCGCGAGCTGGGCCAGATCGGCAATCTTGTGAGGAGCAGCGCGATCGCGCCGGCGGTGACGATTGCGAACACCACGAGAGCGAGGACGCGCACGAAGGTCTCGGAGGCGGGGTCGAAGATGCTGGGCTCATTTCACGAGGCGGTAGGGGCGGTCAGATCCGCTGGGTGCTCGGCCGTCTGATGCGCTTCGGGATGCGGGGGAGGGGCAGGCCGGTGCTGCTCGACCCGCGCTCCCTCCCGCGCGCATCCGCTGCCCGACGAGTCAGCGCTTGCCGCCGCCGAGCAGCCCGCCGAGAATGTCTCCCAGGCCTCCGCCGAGTCCTCCACCTGCTGGCTTGCTGGAACCGCTCGCGCCGCCGAGCACCTGCCCGAGGATGTCACCGAGTCCGCCGCCCGCCCCGCCGCCCGCGTTCGCGGAACCTGCGGAGGAACCGGACCCACCGCCCAGGATCCCGCCGAGAAGGTCCTCGAGCCCGCCGCCCGAACCCGAGCCCGCGGTCGTGGATGCGCCCTGCTGGCCGCCGAGGAACTTCTTCGCGAGCCACGCGAGCACGATCGGCGCGAGGATCGGGAGCAGCTTCTGCACGAGCCCCGAAGTCTGGCCGCCCGGTGCTGAGCCGAGGGCTGCCGCGACCTGGTCGGTGTTGCTGCCGAAGACGTTCTTGACGATCTTCTCGCCGTCGTTGGTGTCGATGTCGGCGAGCGAGACGCGGCCCTCGACGAGGGATGTGTCCTTCTTCTCGAGCGCGTGCTCGAGCGACTTGGCACCCGCGGGATCGGCCGCGTTCGCCTGGAGACCGCCGATGAGGGTCGGCAACGCTGTCTGGATCCCCTGCTGGGCGGTCTGCTTGTCGACACCGAGCTGGTTGGCGATGTCGTCGACTGGAATGAGCTTGAGCAGTTCGTTGATGTCGGTCATGGGTTCCCCTTGTTCGATGACGCGACACCGATCATGGGGTCGCGTGACCACGAGGGTAGCGCTGGGGGTGGTGCATTCGCCGCAGATCGTGCTGAGCTTGTCGGACAGATCGTCGACGCGTCGTGCGTCGAACCGACACGGCGTCCACCCAAACGGTAGGTAAGCAGGGTAGACACGAAGCAGCAGATGGCCGTCAACCCCCACCCGGAGGACATCAATGACCACGTTCGATCGAGCGGAAGCCGAGATCAGCGAGGAGCGCATTGCCGCGTCTCTCGCCGGAGCGAAGCCGACGACCTACTGGCTCGACGACCCGGCTCGTCCCGCCGCGTCGCCGCCGCTTCGAAGCAACCACACTGCCGACCTCGTGATCGTCGGTGGCGGATACACGGGGCTGTGGACAGCGCTGCTCGCGAAGGAACGCGACCCAAAGCGGAAGATCATGCTGCTCGAAGGGCAGCGCGTCGGCTGGGCCGCATCCGGCCGCAACGGCGGGTTCTGCGAGGCGAGCCTCACCCACGGGGAGTCGAACGGCAAGGACCGGCTGCCGCACGAGTACTCGAAGCTCGAAGCGCTCGGCCTCGAGAACCTGCGCGAGATCGGGGAGAGCGTCAAACGCTACTCGATGGACTGCGACTACGAGGAGACGGGCGTGCTCAACGTCGCGACCGAGCCCCACCAGGTCGCCGAGCTCGAGCAGGCGGCGGTCGGCGACTCCGGCCTCGAGTTCCTCGACAGGAAGACGCTCCAGCAGGAAGTCGCCTCCCCGCTGTTCCTCGCCGCGAACTACGAACGCGAGGGCACCGCCCTCGTGAACCCCGCGAAGCTCGTGTGGGAGCTGCGGCGCGTGGTGCTCGGCATGGGCGTCGCGATCTTCGAGAACACTCCCGTCAGGTCGCTCGAGGCAGACGGCGGCGGCATCACGGTGACCACCGACGAGGGGAGCATCTATGCGCAGCGGGTGGCACTCGGCACGAACGCCTTCCCGGCGCTCATCAAGCGCGACCGCTTCTACACGGTGCCCGTCTACGACTACGTGCTCATGACGAACCCGTTGAGCGACGAGCAGCTCGAATCGATCGGCTGGAAGCGGAGGCAGGGCATCACTGACCTCAACAATCGCTTCCACTACTCGCGGCTCGTCACGGACGCCGACGGCCGCACCCGCATCCTCTACGGCGGGTACGACGCCGTCTACAACTACGGCGGCCGCATCAAGCAGGAGTACGACCAGCGCCCCGAGACGTTCGAGAAGCTCGCGGCGCACTTCATCGCCACCTACCCGCAGCTCGAGGGTCTCGGCTTTTCGCACAAGTGGGGCGGCGTCATCGACACCTGCACGCGGTTCTTCTCCTTCTTCGACACGGAGTTCGACGGCAGGGTCGCGCACGCGGCGGGCTTCACGGGGCTCGGCGTCGGCGCGACGAGGTACGCGGCGAACGTGCTGCTCGACCTGCTCAGCGGCGAGGAGACGGAGCGCACGCGCATGGACTTCGTGAAGAAGAAGCCGCTGCCGTTCCCGCCGGAGCCGTTCGCGTCGATCGGTGCGAAGGTGTCGCTCGCCGAGATGGCGCGCGCCGACCGCAACGAAGGCAAACGCGGGCTGTGGCTGAAGACGATGGACGCGGTCGGCCTGGGGTTCGACTCGTGAGCGCGGGCGGTGAGAGCGCAGCCGATGAGGCCGCTGCCGTGACCGGTGCCGGTGGTGTGACCGGGATGCAGCCCGGATCGGTCGTGCACGCGCGGGGCGCATCCCTGTCACACGAACCCGTCGAGGGATGGCAGAAGGTGAGCGGCGAGCCGACGACCGCGGCGCACGAGCTCGGCGCCTTCGCGGGCACGGAGTTCGGGCTGTGGGAGATGTCGGCCGGGTCGATGCTCGACGTCGAAGCCGACGAGGTGTTCCTCGTGATCGGCGGAACGGCGACCGTCGAGTTCCTCGAGCCCGAGCTGCCGTCGATCGACCTCGAACCGGGTTCCATCGTGCGGCTCGGCGAAGGGATGCGCACCCGGTGGACCGTCACCGGAGCGCCCCTACGCAAGCTGTACGTCGTGGAGGGCGGGGAGTAGGTCGGCTGCAGCCCGGGCTCGGTACGAGTGGATGGGCTCGTTGCCTGCGCCCACTTTGATGGGTTCCTCCGACTCGTGATGGGGCGCTACCCACCACCGGTCGGCAAAACCCACCGAAGTCTGGCGCAGGGCTCGTCGGCCCTTCACATTGATGGGTTTATCTGACTCGCGATGGGGGGATTCCCATCACGACTCGGCGAAACCCATCAGGATGATCCACCGGGACGGGCTGCCACGACCTTGGGTGTCACTTTCAACGCACCTTCGGGCTGTGGATATCTCGGAAGACAAGCTCTGCATCCCTCTACCCTTGGCCCATGTCTGAGCCTGAGGAGATGCTCTCCGGAGTGGGCGAACGAACCCCTCGCGTTCAGGGATGGGCTGCGCGCGGGCCTGACACGGCAGGAACTGAACGGCCCCGAATTCTCCAAACCTCACCGCGGCGTGCGGGTGCGAGGGGCAGTGCGGTCTCCTCTTGAGATCGCACGCGCCTTCGTGCCGAGGATCAAGGACCGCTGTGTGCTCGGCGGGCTGACAGCGGCGAGAATCTGGGGTCTGCCCGTGCCCCGCCGACTTGACCGCGACTCGACCGTGTACCTCCTCGTGCCGGCTGGGAGGAACCGGCCCGCCGGTCTGGGGGTCAAGTCGCGAAGCATCAGGGCGTCGCTGTGGGATGCTCGCGAGCTGCGCGGCGCACCTGTCGCGTCGCCCGCGCTGACCTGGGCAACCTGCGCCCGCCACCTCGACGTCAACGAGTTGGTCGTGCTGGGGGATGCCCTCGTCGCCACATCCACGAACTATGAGGGCATCGTGCGGCCCGAGGAGCCACCGGAGGGAGCGCGGACGGCGCCGCCCCTCGCGACGCTGGAGGAGCTCGAGGAGATCGCGCGAACCTGGGGCAACGGTGTCGGTGGGGCCTCCTTGCGTGCGGCCGTTGCACGGGTTCGTTCAGGCGTCGAATCACCCATGGAGACCTGGACGCGGCTGGTGGTCGTCGCTGGCGGGCTTCCGGAACCGGAGGTCGGCGTCGAGGTCTGGAACGGGTCGGAGTTCGTGGGGCGTGTCGACCTCGCGTATCGGGCTCAGAAGATCGCCATCGAGTATGAGGGGGACCACCACCGCACTGACAAGCGCCAATGGCGCAAGGACATCGGGCGCGTGAACCGTCTGCAGGAGATCGACTGGTTCGCGATCCGGGCGACCACATCGCAACTCTTGCCCACGCCAACGCGTTTTGTCGAGCAGGTGCGCGCGGCGTTGCGGAGGTCGGGGATGGGTGGGGGTCTTGCCTCATAAGAGCTGGATGTTCAAACGTCAGCTGCCGTCGGATCGGACGCGGAGTTTGCGCTCTTGTGGTCAACTCGGCCTTCCACAGCTCAGATCCTTGCTGGGACGCGCGTAGCACGCGGTGCTGCATTCCGTTCATGGGAGCTTCTGAGGCGGGCAATTCCCTTGCGCGTCGTCGAGTCCGACGAAGGTGAAGGCCCTCAGCCCTTGCGGCCGACCATCACCGTCCGCGGCGAGTAGTCCTGCCCTTTCCAGTACAGCATCATGCGCTGTCGTCCGATGCGATACTCGTCGCGGCTTCGCTCTCCGTCGTCCGGGGGCAGGACCTCCTTGGGCTCCCCGAGGTGCTCCAGGACTCCGTCGCGGGTGAACGGGTCGATGCCCTCGATGAGGTGCGCCGTGCGCGGGTAGTTGGCTTCCGGGGCGTTGCGGTGCGGGTGGAAGGTAAATTCGACGCATTTCACGGCGCCTCCCTTCATCCCCACGATCAGGGAGCGGTCGGCGTTCCGGTAGGCGCACTGGTAAGCGCCAGAGCGGTTGATCTCGATGGGGCCGTCGATGAGTCCGAGGAGAGCGAGGGCCGCCGGATCCTCGATCTTCTTTCCGAGCGCGGCCGCGGCCAGGGTGAGGTCTCCCGCCACCGTGCGCTTCGCGTCGCCGTTGACGCGCATTTTCGGCGGTGTGGATGCGGTTGCGTCGAGCGCGTCGACGAGTGCGGTGAGACGAGCGACTTCCAGGGCATCCTCGTCAGCCTCGGCCTCCTGGCCGGCGCGCTCGCGAAGCCGGGCGGCGGCTCGTGCCGCGTCGCGGTGATGCGCGAACCGCGATGCTTCGGGGGTCTCTTCGGCGGGCACGAGCTGCGCTTCGACCAGGCGGTGTTCGTTGAGGAGCGCGAGGGCGCGTTCGCTGACCAGCAGCATCCCGTCCCGCTGGGCGAAGTCGTCGTTCCCATCTGCGCGGCCGGTCGGCTCGAGCCGCTCCCAACGCTCCGGGAGACCGCCGGCGTAGGAGACGAACTCCGGCGACGTCGTGACGACCGCCTCGCGCAACTCGAACCCCGAGAAGTCGGAAGCGCGCAGTGCATCGGCGAGTGAACCGGCCACGATGAAGTCCGGATGGACGCCGACGAGCTCGTCCCCGAGCCAGCCCGCGAACTCGCACCGGAGCGGATCCGTCTGGGTCCTCGACCCGGATGCGTCCTGCGTCCATACGGCGCCGTCGCCGACGGTTCCCGTGGCTTCTGGCTCCAGAGTGTGGTGGTTCATGGGGGTCCTCGCGTCTCTTCGGAGTTCAGGGTCGGGGCGGTCTGCTCGCGGCTCAGGAACGCGCCGGAGGTTTCGGCAGATCCCAGACGTCGGCGAATCGGGCCGAGACGATCGGCTGGGCCCAGATCAGGGAGAGTCCGGTGGCAACGGACGAGATCTCGTGCAGCTCGGGTGCGAACACCACGAACTCGTGAGTGATGGGCCTGCCGGCGCGGTCTGTGCGCCCTTCCGGGTCAGGGAAGCGCAGCGCCGCCCTGTCATCGCCGAGGTGCCAGAGCTCCGAGTCATCGCCGAGATGCGCGAAGGCTCTGTCGTATTCGGGGAGCGGGTCCGCGAAACCGCCGTCGAGGAGGAACCGGTGCCCCCACGTGCGCCCTCGAGTCGCCCAGATGAGCTTCACTTCTTGCTCCTGACGAGGATCCCCTTGCGTTCTGCCTCTTCGAGGTCGAGTTTGAAGCGGGTGAGCATCGCGGTCAGGTAGTCGTGCTTGGCGAGCGCTTCCGCGTTGACGGTCTTGAGCTTCTCGCCGGCGAGTGCCGCTCCCCGCTCGATGGAGTCCTTCGAGACGAGTGACGCCGCGAACCCCGCAATGAGTCCGAGGGGGCCAGGCAGCTTGATCTTCTTGACGACGAACAGGGCCCCCATCGCGGCGAGGCCGGCCATCCCGCCCGCCTTGCTGAAGATCTTCTCCGCGACCTTCCCGCCATCGTGGAGCTTCTTCGCCCAGCTGACATGGCGTTCGAAGGGCAGGATCGCGGCGAGTGGGAGGACGGCGTCGACGCCGACGCGCTCCGTCACCTCGATCTTGCCCGGCTCGAACTTCGCGGAGGACAGCAGGATGAAGTCCTCGGCGAACGACATCGCCTCCGGCGCCTGAACGAAACCGCGAAGCTCCTGACGCAGCTGATCGAGCTCGTCGCTGACCTTCTCGACGAGCAGCGCTTTGAAAGCGTGCGCATCCATCTGGGGAAGAAGGTCGGACTTCGAAAGAGCGAGCACCCAGATGCGAGGGAACTGCGCGAGGGGCTTGCCGTTCTTCAGGAGCTCGGGCTTCAGACGGAGCAGTTCGGAGCGGATGTTCGTCAGCAGCGACTTCAGGTACAGCTCTTCTGAGCCCTCATTGTCGCGGAGCAGCTGACCGTCGACGAGCAGGAGCGCGACATCAGAGCTCAGGAGCGCCGTGAACGTCTCGACGCGCCTGCGGCTCTCCTCCTCGCCCTCCGCGGACTCCTCGAACCATTCGCCGGGGTAGTCGTGCCACACGAGGCGGAGTGCGTCGAACGGCTTCGAGTTCTTCGCGCGTTCCTCCGACCAGGCCTTTGGCCTCACCAGGAACGAGTACGCGGTGTGCGTGAAGCGGGTGGATGCGGGCACCTTCGCGGCGTTCTTCATGCCGAGGTAGCTCTGGTACAGCTTGTCGCTCTGCCCGGTGTCGTCGGCGACGACCTCGTAGAGGTTCTCCTTCGCGAACTGCGGCTCCTGCGTGGGGCCGTAGAAAGACGAGACGAGCACGGTCTTGCCGCTGCCGCTGCCGCCGAACACTGCGATGTGCTGCTCACGGGTTCTGCTCTTCGCCGTTGCCATGGGCACGTCTCCTGCCGGTGGGGTGTTCGACCATCCGCCGGTGCTGGCGGATGTGCTGCGCGGGAGCCTATGCGCTCGCGGAGTCGTCGTCCTGTGAGCGCTCGGCGTCGCCGCTCGCGAGCTCGGCGAACTTGCGCGCCATGGTGGGGTTGCCGCGGGTGAGCTTCTTGATGGTCACGTCCTGCGCCTTGTCGTTGGCGAGGCGCAGGTTGCGTTCGGATCCGAGCAGCGCATCCTTCACCTTCTGGAGTCGCACGATGGCCTTGTCGATCTCGTCGATGGCCTCCCCGAACCGGCGAGAGGCGAGCTCGTAGTTGCGTCCGAACGCGTTCTGGAACTCATCGAGGCGCTCCTCGAAGTCGGTGATGTCGACGTTCTGCGCCTTCACGGACGCCAGCTCGGTCTTGTACTTGAGTGCGTTCATGGACCCGTTGCGGAGCAGCGTGATCATGGGGATGAAGAATTGCGGCCGGATGACGTACATCTTCGGGAAGCGGTGCGAGACGTCGACGATGCCGGAGTTGTAGAGCTCGCTGTCGGGCTCGAGGAGCGTGACGAGGACGGCGTACTCGCAGCCCTTCTCCTGCCGGTCCTTGTCGAGCTCCTTGAGGAAGTCCTCGTTCTTCTTCTTCGTGGCCGTCGTATCGGCCTCGTTCTTCATCTCGAACATGATCGAGGTGATCTCGGTGCCGCCCGCGTCCGAGTCGCGGAAGATGTAGTCGCCCTTGCTTCCGGTGCGAGCGTCGTTGTCCTTCTCGAAGTAGGCCGTCGGGAACGCGGTGGCGCGGATCTGGTTGAAGACGGTCTCGCAGTGCTGCTCGAGGGTCTCGCCGAGCATCTTCGTGGAGAGGCGAGCCTTCATGTCCTTGAGGCGCTCGATGGCGTCGTCGCGGTCGCGGAGCTGCGTCTCGTACTTGTCCTTCAGCGACGTCTCGACGAGCTGCCGTTCCAGGGCGGCCCGCTCGAGGGTGCCCTTCAGCTCGTCGCGTTCCTTCTCGACCTTCCCGACGGCTTCGTTGACGGCGAGCTTCTGCGTGATCTCGAGGCTGTCGAGCTTCGACTTGAGCGCCTGAACCTCGGCTTCCCGCTCGGCTGCAGCCTTCTGCAGGTCGCTCACGCGCTTGGCCGCCGCGAGTTCCTCTGCGGCGATCTTGTCGTGGCGGGCCTGCTCGAGCTCGTTCGCGAGCGTGTCGCGCTCCTTCTCCACCGACTGCAGCGCCTCGCTGACGGCGAGCCGCCGCGTGACCTCGCCGGCCTCGAGCTTCGCCTTCAGCTCCTGCAGCTCGATGTTCCGCTTCGCCGCGGCCGCCTCGAACTCCTGCGCGACCTTCGCCTGCGCCAGCTCGATCTCGGCGCGCTTCGCCGCCTCGGCCAGCTCGAGCCGCTCGTGGAGGTCCTTCTCGAACTCGCCGTCCCGCACCTGCTTCAGGATGTCCGCGTAGCCGGCCTCATCGATCGTGAAGGCCTTGTGGCAGTGGGGGCAGGTGATCTCGTGCATGGGATTCCCTAGGTCGACGTGAATCGGTTCTCTGCTGCACTCCTCGCCAGCCGACGGCCGGACCTGTCGACGACGGCGGGCCGACGGTCAGCGGCAGGATGTGTCCAGCGCAAGCGTATTCGTGTGGGCCGACACTGGACGAGCTCGTGAGCGAAAATGTGCAGCAGGGTGCCCCGAGCAGATCGACCCGAGCATCCCCCTCTCGCCATCAGGCGTTCAAGCGCCCGATCACCACATCGACGCTGTCGCCGACGTTCTTCTTCAGCTTCTTCCGCAGCGCAGCGCTGACCGAGATGAAGTGGTCGCCCTGACCCGTCGGCATGAGCGCCGACGTCACGACGACGCCGTCGACGGTCGTGTCGGCCTTCACCGACTTGCCCGTCCCGAAGAAGTCCTTCGAGCCGGACACCTCGATGACGGACCACGAGGGCATCCACTCGGGGTTGATGATTTCACCGGTGAAGACGAGCTTGTCAGTCATGAGGCGAGCGTAGCGGCGTTGCCTCAGTCGCCGCGAGGGGTCGTGACCGCGGCTGCGACCTGCGCGACCGCAGCCTCGAGACCGGCCTTTGCCGCATCCGGGTCTTCCGACTCGCGGATGAACGCCTTCGCCCCTCGGGGCATGCCGCAGTAGTCGAAGACCCCGTGCTCGATCTGCGTGCTGAAGGACTCCTCATATCCGTGCCGCGCGAACGAAGCCTCCGAGAAGCCGGACACGGGCAGCAGGTGCGCGGTCAGATGACCCAGCTTCGGCACGACCCGGTCGTTTTCGCCGAGCTCGAACGCCCAGCCGGCGATGAAGACGCGGTCGATCCACCCCTTCAGCAGCGCGGGCATCGACCACCAGAAGACGGGGAACACGAGCACGACATCCGTGGCGCGGTCGAGGCGAGCCTGCTCCGCGAGCACGTCGGGCCCAGTGATCGAACCGCCCTTGTAGTCGGCCCGGTCGTTTGCCGAGAAGCGCGGGTCGAAGCCCTCCTGCGCGAGGTGGGCCACGTCGACCTCGACGCCCTCCGCTTCGAGGCGTTCGCGCAGCTGCTGCGCCGCCGTGTGAGTCAGGGAATCTTGATCCGGATGCGCGGTGACGATGAGAGTAGGCACCAGGAGAGTCTGCGCGGGCGACCTTGGAGCCGCGCTCAGGGAGCACCGTCGGCGGCCGCGGCGAATCGCGCGGCAAGAGCGGCGGCGGCCTCGGCCAGCTCCGGAGGCCCGACCACGTCGAAGTCGGCGTCGAACCTCGCGATCAAGGCCAGCAGGCCGGTCCACGACCACGAGCCCAGCCGGACCAGGCAGTAAGCCTCGTCCACTTCGGCGACCGTCGCATCCGGCAACCAGCTCGCCGCTTCGAATGCGGGCACACGCAGCAGCACGTCGCCCGTGCACGGCCACTCGTTGGCGTCGCTCGCCCCCTTGAATCGGGCTTCGAGGAACGTGCGCGCGTCACCGGTCGGGATGCTGCGTTCCTCGAACTGCGCCCCGAGGGGTTCCTTGGGGGTGATGCGGTCGAGGCGGTACACGCGCCACTCGGCGCTGTCGAGCTTCCAGGCCACCAGGTACCAGCGCCCGCCGCGCGCGATGACCGCGTGAGGTTCGACCCGGCGAGGGGCGGGCGGTGTCGAGACGGCGGTTGGGGCGGATGATTCGGTCGGCGCCGCGGTGTAGTCGAACCGGAGAACGAGGCGATCGTGGGTCGCCGTGCTCACGATCTCGAGGACGTCAGGGTCCACGCGCATCTCGACCATCGCAGCCGCTGACCCGGTGAACCGGATGCCGTCGACCCGATGCCGCAGCCGCGACGGCATGACCTGCCGCACCGTCTGGAGGGCCCGCGCTGCCGCCTCGTCGATGTCGACGCCCAGAGCTGGCGCGCCCCGCAGGGCCACGGCGATCGCGACGGCCTGCTCGTCATCGAACCGCAGTGGTGGCAGCTCAGAACCCGCGGCAAGGCGATACCCGCCTGCCGGCCCCTTCCACGCCTCGATCCGGTACTCGAGCTCGCGCAACCGGTCGATGTCGCGGCGGACCGTGCGCGGCGTCACGTCGAGGCGGTCGGCGAGCTCCTGCCCCGACCAGTCGCGCCGAGTCTGCAACAGCGACAGCAGCGTCAGGATGCGCGAGGAGGTAGCCGAGGTCATGCGCCCAGTCTCCCAGCAGTAGCGGACCGAACGCGTCCTCTACTGCTGGGAGGCTCACCGCAGCGGCAGGTGCCGCGGCCAGCACATCACCAAGGAAGCGGGAACACCATGAGCATCACCACGACAACCCACCTCAACTTCACCGGGACGGCCAGGGCCGCGCTCGAGTTCTACGCCGAGGTCTTCGGCGGCGAGGTCTCCATCGCCACCTACGCGCAGTTGGGGATGCCGGCCGAGCTGCCGGGTGCATCCAACGTCGTGTTCGGGCGAGTGGATGCGCCGAACGGCTTCCGTGTGCTTGCCTACGACACCCTGGGCCAGCCAGGTGAGGGGCTCGCCGGCGCTGCGGGGGAGACGCGGCGCGAGCAGGGCACCACCGTCACGAGCGCGCCGTTCTTCCTCGCGGCGAGCGGCGAGACCCTCGACGAGGTCACGGGCTACTGGGAAGCGCTGTCGGCCGGGGCCACCGTCATCGAACCACTGGCCGCATCCGCCTGGTCGGCAGGGTTCGGGATGCTGCGCGACCGGTTCGGGGTCACCTGGGTGCTCGACGTGGCCGTGGCCGCCTGAGTCAGCACCGGGGCAGGCTCACGGTGACATGTCGCCGTGCGTGACGACGCGGCAGAGCTCAATGCGGCCGTCGCGGAGGTGCCAGGCGTGCAAGCGCCTGGCGCCGGCTGCCTTGAAGCCGATGGAGTAGCGGAAGCATCTCGCGTCGTCCGCCGCCCTGACGACTTCGGAGGCGCGCGCCCCGGTGCCGCTGCGGAGCGGATGCGCCTCCCGAGAGTGGAGGTGACGCCCGCGCCGGGTGACGACGTCGACGGCGGCCCGCCACACCTTCGCCTGCAGCTGCGGAGCCAGGGCCTTGACCGACTCGGCGAACGTCGCGCCGACGAGGTAGTCACCCAGCGGATGTGCGGCCCGGTCGCTGGCGGAGTAGTTCTCGAGCCAGCCGAGGTGGACGTGGTGACGCACCCACTCTTCGGCATCGGCGAAGTCGATGGTCGGTGTTGCCTCGTCGCGCATCTTCTGGATGCTGCGGAGCTTCTTCTGCGTCCCGCGGAGCCGGTTTTCTGAGTCCTGCAGTCTGTCGGCGAGGTCAGCGTTCTCGCGGCGAAGCGCCCGGAGTTCCGCGAGGAGCTGCGCGTCAGCCCCGCCCTTCAGCGGCCGCCGCGCGTCAGCTTGCTCGCCCGTCTCGACCAGTCGAAGGGGGCCCGTCGACATCAGTGCGGTGGGTTTGGGTAGCGCGGACATCTGGACTCCTCACATCGCTGGCTCTGGTCGGGTTCGGGCCAACGTAGGTGAGCGGCGGTGCGAGCGAAACGGTCGGTGTCTCGGGGCGTCTTGCAGCTGAACTCGCGGTTGCACTGCGTTCGGCTGCGACGCGTCGGCTACTCGGGTTTCCAGGCGCTGTCGTCGCGCCACGGGGCGAGGTCGACCTCGTTGCCTTCGGGATCGGCGAGCGTCCAGTACTCGGGGGCGGAGGCGTCGTTGACGACCCGCCCTCCGGCGGCGAGGGCCGCTTCGAGGCGCGCATCGACCTGGTCGCGCGGCACGTAGACGTCGACGTGCATCGTGTTCCGCTCGGTGCGGGGCGCGTCGATCTGCTGGAGCCAGACGTTGGGGCCGACGGCGATAGGGTCGGCCAGGTCTTCACCACCTCGCCGCTCGTAGGCGAGGACCGCCTCCCAGAAGGGGAGCACAGCGTCGAGATCCACCACATCGATCGCGATCTGGATGCTCTGCACCGTGTCCGGGGACGCCTCGATGCCCAGCCCACGAGCGATCTCGGAGATGCGTGCCGCGAGGGTGATGTCGCGTTCGCTGAGGTCGCCGACGTCGTGGCTGATGAGGCGCACCATGACGGAGCCGTAGCGGAGGTCGACGTCCGGGTGATGGTTCGCGTCGTCGGCAGCCCGGGCGATCTCGGCGACGAACGCGGCCCCCTTCGAGAAGTCCCCGGTCCGGAAGTTCGCGCGGGCGCCGTCGCCGACGACCCGCCAATCTCCGGTGCCGTCGGCTTGGCGGAACTCGCTAGGTGAGACTCGATCGCTCATGGCCGCGATTCTCGTCGACCGACCCGAGAAGCGCCCCCTGAAGTCTCGGACGGCTCAGGAGAGGTGGGCACCGCAGCCGCATTGCCAACTTCTGCCGTCGCCTTCGACTCGGCGGCCTCCGAGTTCGGCGGCTGGGTCTCCGCGTACGACTTCGACAGGAGCCGGTACTGCGGTGACGCGAACGCGACGATCACCAGTCCAAGCAGCAGGATGCTCGCGATCAGGAAGACCAGGGCGATGCCGCGAGCGTCCCCTTCGCCGAGCAGCCAGCCGAGCGACTCCTGACCCTCGCGGGTCTCCATGAAGGGGATGAGCCAGAACTCGGCGATCGGGCCGATCATGAACGCGCTGATCGGCGTCGACGCCGACTCCACGGTCGCCGCGAAGCCGAACACCCGACCTTGCTTCTCGAACGGAACCACCCGCTGGATGACGGTCTGCTCGGCGGCCTCCGCGATGGGCATGATCGCCATGAACAGGAACATGCCGACGATGAACAGCCAGCCGTACTCGCGGATCGTGAAGGCCGCCCCGAGGAGCGCGACGCCGATGTTCACGAGCAGCAGCGTGCGGACCGGGTTCTTGCCGAGCCCGAACTTCGCGACGAGACCACCGCCCACGATGAAGCCGACGCTCGTGACGCCGAGCCAGACGCCCCACATCTCAACGGAGAAGAGAGTCAGACCGTACGGGTCCATGAGCGCCATGAAGACGCCGCCGACGAGGTTGTTGAGCGTTGTGAAGAGGATGAGCGCAAGCAGGCCGGGCACGAGCATGACCGCGGGGATGGCGCCGCGGAAGTTGACCTTCGCGGCTCCGGCAGCAGGGTCGTGCGCGATGCCGCGCTCGGGGATCGACACGAACAGGAGATGCGCGAACGCAACGGCAGTCGCGACGATGGCGATGAACACGGTCGGCCCCATGCCCAGGAGTCCGACCGAGAGCCCCGAGAACACGCTCGTGACCATGAAGGCGATTCCCTGCACTGTGCCGACGAGGCCGTTGGCCTTGTCTCGGCGATCGGCGGGCACGAGCAGCGTGACCGTCGTCGAGAGGGCGATATTGCGCAGGTTCTCGACCACGCCGCCGACGAGGATGACGCCCGCGAAGAGCCAGAACCAGATGCCGTTCCAGTCGACCAGCGTCTCTTCGGGGAAGCTCAGATAGAGGACTCCAGCGAGGAGGTAGGTGATGAGGGTGACCGCGCTCGAGATGAGCATGACGGCCTTCTTCTTCAGATGGTCGACGATCGCGCCGAAGATCATGCCGAAGACGGCGACGAGCAGCATGTAGCTGCCGCCGATGATGGAGGTCGCGAGCACAGAGCCGGTCTCGAGGTAGGCCCAGAACGTGAGCGCGAACCACAGGTAGCTCGTCGTGACGTTGGCGATGAGCGTGTTGACGAGCACCTGGTAGAAGCTGCGGAGCGTCGCGAGCGTCGGCACGTCCTGGTGCGGGAGAGCGGGCGGGGTCGGCTGGTCGGTCATGAGTGTTCCTGGTCTCGTGAATCGGTGATCTCATCATTCACCTGGCCGCCGACATTCGGAAGCGGTTCGGGTGATGGTTGCAGGACTGAGGTTTACAGCCATTGCGGTCAATGCTTGACCGCAATGTTCGTACGATTGATTCATGTCCACCGGCTCCCGCATGCTGCAGCTCCTCACCCTCCTCCAGAACCACCGGTTCTGGGCCGGAGAGGAACTCGCGACGAAGCTCGAGGTGAGCCCGCGCACCCTGCGCCGCGACGTCGAGCAGCTGCGTGAGCTGGGCTACCCGGTGGAGACCACGCGCGGTCTCGGCGGCGGCTATCGGCTCAGCGCGGGAGGTTCGCTGCCGCCGCTCATGGTCAGCGATGAGGAGGCGCTCGCGATCGTGCTCGGGCTGCGGGCGGTGACGGCGAGCGGGGTCCAGGGGGTCCAGGATGCGGCGGTCGGTGCGCTCGCGAAGATCGTCCCGGTGCTGCCGATGCATGTGCGCAAGCTGGCGGCGGGCATCGGCTCGACGGTCTCGGCGGCGCAGGCGCGCGACGGTGCGCCGCAGGTGGAGGTCGCCGTGCTCGCGAGCGTCGCCACGGCCTGCCGCGACCGCACGCTGCTCGCTTTCGCCTACGAGAAACGCGACGGTGCGCTCTCGGAACGCCTCGTGGAGCCGCACGCGTTGGTCCCGGTCGCCAGGCGCTGGTACCTCGTCGCGTTCGACGGTGACGCCGGCGACTGGCGCACATTCCGCCTTGACCGGATGCGCCGTGTCGAGTCTCGGCCGAAGCGCTTCGGGTCCCGCCCCATCCCCGGAGGTGATGCGGATGCGTTCGTGCAGGCCAGCATCCGGAACCTCCCTGCGCGATACGAGGCGGTTGTGCGCGTGAAGGTGCCGGCCGAGCTGGCGAGGGCGGAGGTCGGCCAGTGGGGAGGCGTCAGCGAGCTCGAGGGTGGCTGGAGCGAAGTCCGCATGCGCACTGACGAACTCGACTACGTGGTCTACCTGCTCGCCCGGCTCGAGGCTCCCTGTGAAGTGGTGGGGCCACCGGAGCTCGTCGACCGGCTCGAAGATTGGTGCCGACGGCTCTCTCGGGTCGCAGGGGTCGGCGGGGTCACGGAGCGGGCCGCGCAGGAAGACGAGCTCACAGGTAGTCGTTGATCGCGGCCTGCGCGATCGAGCCGTGCTCGACCTCATCCCAGCTCAGCGCTGTTGCGACGTCAGAAGCAGGTGCCTGCATGATCCGATCGTGGATGCGCTCGGCAAGCGTCCCGGGATCGACTGCGTCGGTGACGACGAGGAAGGTGACGACGACGTAGTCACCGTGCTCGCGCGCGACCTGCTCGTGGATGCGATTGGCTGCCTGGTCTGCGCATCTGAGGACGAGTCGGGACGGGAGCGTCGGGTTGTCCAGGACGACGACCACGTGGTGAAGCGCCGGGAGTCGCGACGACAGCTCGATCGCCGTCCTGATCGTGGAGTCCAGCGTCCACGCGAGCTGGCGTCGCGTTGTCGCGGAGGAGGCGTCGGCGCCGATCACCGCGGCGGCTGGATTCTTATCGAAAAGCACCGAATTCGGTGCCGGGCAACCGGTGGGGGAATATGTCGCCGAGAATGCGGAAAGGCACGGCAGGGGGTCGCCGAGCAGAAATAGACGCATTTCGCGACGACGAGGTCCGCGAGAGATCGCCGCGAAATCTGCGGCCGCCTCGGGCGAGGTCATGGCGTGACTCCTTGTCCACAGCAGTGACGCTTCACAATGTATTGATCGACGATTCCGGCGAGCTCTGGCCGTCAGCTCGAATCGCACTGGCGCGGCCGGCGGCGGAGTGGTGCGGGCGCAGTCGCACCGTGGCTGCGCCCGCCCGGCGGGCTAGCTCTTCCGCTTGAACGGATCGGCTGCCTGCGTCTTCTCGCGCTTCTGCGCCCGACGTTCCTTCAGGGTGAGCTGCGGTGCCTTCTTCGCGCTTTCCCTGGATTTTCTCTCTGCCATCGAAATACTCGCTTCCCTTTTCTTCAGCTGGCGGTATCCGGATGACCATAGCCCATTTCAAGGAATATATCTCGGCCGTCACCGATCGCTCGCTCCGGTGCCTTCTGGGCTAGGCTGGGGGTTTTACCCGCGCCGCGTTGCGGCATCACATGGAGGACGTCGTGGAAAAGATCTGGATGACGCCGACGGCATTGCAGCGACTTCAGGAAGAGCTCGCCGAATTGACGCGCGGAGGTGCCCAGTCGTCGGCGCGAGCCCGCGAGCTGCGTGGGCTCATCGAGCACGCCGAGGTGGCGGCGAAGCCCGACGACGGCCGTGTCGAGCCGGGCATGCAGGTGAGCGTCCGCTTCGAGAGCACCGGTCGGGAGGCGACGTTCCTGCTCGGCAGTCGAGCGCTCGCCGGGCTGGATCCCACGGTCGAGGTCGATGTCTATTCAGCCGACTCGCCTCTGGGCCGGGCGCTCGTCGGCAGCACGGTCGGCAGCACCGTGACCTTCACGCCACCGGCGGGACAGCAGCGCGTCAGCGTCCTCGCAGCGGTGCCGTTCGCCTGAGCTCGACGGGCGTGAGAGCCCTCACCGGTCGGCGATGAACCGCCTCGTGACGGCGATGTCCCGCTCGCCGAGGCCAGCATCCACGAGCTCGTCGAAGGCCGCCCGGAGGGTTGGGAGCAGCACGGTGTTCGTGCCTGTGGCCGACGCCACGTCGGCGGCGAAGGTGAGGTCCTTGACCATGTACTTCGCGACGCCGGAGGGGGAGTCGTCGCCGGAGACGAGCTTCTCCCGCCTGCTCTCGAGCAGGTTCGAACCGGCGTAGCCGCCGCCCAGCAGGTCCCAGAGCACGCCGAGGTCGATGCCGCTTCGTTCGGCGAGGACGCTCGCCTCCCCGAGGGCCAGGATCGTGGACGAGACGATCATTTGGTTGCAGGCCTTCGCGACCTCGCCCGCGCCGAGCGGACCGAGGTGCACCGGGCGGCCGCAGGCGTTCAGGATGCTCGCGGCGGTGGCGACGTCGTCGTCCGGGCCGCCGAGCATGATGGAGAGCGTGCCGGCCTTCGCGCCGTCCTCCCCGCCGGAGACGGGGGAGTCGACGACGCGCACTCGGCCGTCGGTTTCGGCGGCGAGGCGGTCGGCCAGCTCGCGGAGCCCGGTCGGCGACACGGTCGATCCGACCATGATGAGCAGTTCGCCGGCGCCGGCGAGGAGTCCGTCTTCGCCGCCGAGCACGGCCTCGAGCTCGGGCAGGTCGGGCAGCATCACGAGGACCGCGTCGCTGGCGGCGGCCAGCTCGCGCGGTGTCTTATGCCAGGTGGCCCCGGCGGAGACGAGCTCGGCCGCTCGCTCGGGGCGGCGGCCGGTGAGGTGCAGCGTGCCGTGTGCAGAGAGCAGGTGGCCCGCCATCGGCAGGCCCATGGCGCCGAGGCCGAGGACGCCGACGCGAGGGGAGTGAGCAGCAGTGGTCATGAGCACACCCTAGCCCCGAGAACATTGTGTAGGACAGTGTTCACAGTGTTGAATCAGCGTAAGCTCTCCCTGTCGCCACCGAATCGAAGAGGATCCTATGACTGACAGCCCCCAGACACTGCGCGCGGTCGTCGCCGTCGACCTGAGCGAAGAGCTGTGCCAGCTCATCGAGCGTCTCGAGCCCCGCCTCGAGGTCGTGCGCGACCACTCCTTCTACCGTCCGATGCGCGGACCCGCCGACTGGTCCGGCGACCCGAGCGTCACACGCACTCCTGAGCAGCAGGCGGCATTCGACGAGCTCGTCGACTCGGCGGACATCCTGTTCGGGCTTCCCGATGTCGACCCCGCCTCCCTTGCGCGCACCGTCGCCGCGAACCCGCGACTCCGCTGGGTGCACGCGACCGCCGCTGGCGGCGGCGGGCAGGTGAAGGCTGCCGGTCTCGACCAGGATGCGCTCGAGCGCATCGTCTTCACGACGAGCGCCGGCGTCCACGGAGGAACCCTCGCGGAGTTCGCGCTCTTCGGTGTCCTCGCCGGGGCGAAGGACCTCCCGCGTCTCCAGCAGCAGCAGGTGGCCAAGCGGTGGACGGACCGCTGGGAGATGCGCCAGCTCGATGAGATGACCGTGCTCATCGTCGGGCTCGGCGGCATCGGCAAGGCGGCCGCAGCGAAGTTCTCGGCGCTCGGCGCAACCGTGCTCGGCACGACGCGCAGCGGCGAGGCCGTCGAGGGTGTCGACCGCCTCGTGCCCATCGATGAGCTCGCGTCCGCGGTGTCCGAAGCCGACGCGATCGTCGTCACCCTCCCCGGAACCGACGTCACGACCGGTCTGCTCAGCGCCGAGGTCTTCGCGAACGTGAAGCCAGGCGTCATCGTCTCGAACGTGGGGCGTGGAACGGTCATCGACGAGTCCGCGCTGCTTGAGGCGCTCGATGACGGCCGCGTCGGCTTCGCCGCGCTCGACGTCTTCGAGGTCGAGCCGCTGCCGACCGGGAGTCCGCTCTGGTCGCATCCGAACGTGCTCGTCAGCCCGCACACTGCCGCACTCTCGAGCGCCGAGGAGCCGCGCATCGCGAAGCTCTTCGCCGAGAACGCGCGCAGGCTCCTCGACGGCGAGCCGCTCAAGAACGTTGTCGATATCGTCGAGTTCTACTGATTCCACGGCCGGTGCTCGTCGCAGCGTGACGAGCACCGGACGTTTCACCACGAGGGGCGGCGCCGTGCCAGACGCAACGGATGCATCACCGAAGACCGGCGAGCAGGACGCACCGGAGCGCGACCTCGCGCCCGCCGTCACGCGCTCGCTGCGCATCCTGACGCTGCTCGCCGAGGCGGACGGCGCGCCCATGACGCTCAGCGATATCGCGAGAGCCCTCGGCATCGCGAAGTCCTCGACGGCGAACCTCGTGACGGTGCTCGAGGAAGGGCGGATGCTGCAGCGCGTGCCGCAGGGGTACCAGCTCGGCAGGCGCACGGCCGAGCTCGGCGGAGCCTACGCGCAGCAGTTCAACCAGATCCGCGAGTTCTTCGGGGTGTGCGACGCATCGCTGGTGCTGCGCAGTGAACTGGTGCAGGTGGTCATGCTCGACGGGCCTGACACGGTCTACCTCGCCCGGCACGAGGGGCGGCGACGCTATCAGCTGGGCACGCCGCTCGGGTCGCGCCTGCCAGCGGCTCTCACCGCGTCTGGCCGGGCATTGCTCATGCGCCTGGACGACGAGGAGGTTGTCGACCTCGTGGGCGCATCCGCACCCTTCCCCAAGCTGACGCCGCAGAGCATCGGCACGACACGGGAGCTGCTCGACTGCCTCGCGGTCGCGCGTGAGCGCGGCTACTCGATCGACGCGAACGGCTCGGTCGGCGGGGTGACGGGGGTCGCGGTGCCGCTCGCTTCCTGGTCGCCGAGCGATCCTCCGTTCGCGCTCGGGGCCGCGCTGCCGACGGAGCTCGCGAGTGAAGAGCACGTCGCGAGGGTCGGCGAGGCGCTCATCGAGGCTGCCAAGGAGCTCACGAACCCGCTCGCCGGGAGGTAGTTCCCCAGGTCTCACGAAACCGTAGCGTTCAAAGTGTTGAACGTCGTCCAGTGGAGTGTTAGCTTGGGGTGAGAAGCATGCACCACCGGACGCCTCGGTCACCCACGCCGCGGCAATCCGCACATCAAAGGAGATGTTCCGTGACTGAGACCCCCCGGCCCCCCGTGCCGTCCGACGACCCGGAGTACGCCGACAACCTGCGCCGAGCCACGCTGGCCTCCAGCATCGGCTCCGCCCTCGAGTACTTCGACTTCGCGCTCTACGGGCTCATGACGGCGCTCGTCTTCAACAAGCTCTTCTTCGACCAGAGCGACCCGGCCGTCGCCGTCATCGGCGCCTTCGCGATCTACGGCGTCGGCTTCGTCGCCCGCCCCTTCGGCGGCCTCTTCTTCGGCACCATGGGCGACCGCCTCGGCCGCAAGGGCGTGCTCGTCATCACCATCCTCCTCATGGGCGGCGCCTCGACGGCCATCGGGCTTCTCCCCACCTACGAGACCATCGGCCTCTGGGCTCCAGCGCTGCTCGTGCTGCTGCGCCTGGCTCAGGGCTTCGGCGCCGGAGCCGAGCAGGCCGGGGCCACCGTGCTCATGGCCGAGTACGCCCCCGTCAAGCGTCGCGGCTTCTTCTCGGCGCTGCCCTTCGTGGGCATCCAGGCCGGCACCCTCCTCGCCGCCGTCGTCTTCAGCCTCCTGACCCTCATGCCGGACGAGGCGTTCCTCTCGTGGGGCTGGCGTGTCCCGTTCCTCGCATCGTTCCTGCTCATCCTCGTCGCGCTCTTCATCCGTATGCGCCTCCGCGAGACGCCGACGTTCGTCGAGCTCGAGAAGAGCGACCAGGTCTCCGACCGCCCCATCCGCGAGATCTTCACGCGCGGCATGCCCGGCGTCATCACCGGCATCGGCCTTCGCATGGCCGAGAACGGCGGCTCGTACATCTTCCAGAACGTGTCGCTCGCGTTCGTGGCAGGCACCTTCATCGCGAACCCCGTCGACCGTGGCGTCGCAACGTGGGGTGTCACGATCGGCTCGCTCATCGGCATCTTCTCGGTGCCCCTCACCGGCCACCTCTCCGACAAGTTCGGCCGCCGCGCCGTCTACCGCTTCGGAGCGGTGTTCATGCTGCTCTTCGCCTTCCCTGCCTGGTGGATGCTCTCGCTCGGCAACGGGCCGCTCACGATCGCGGTCATCGCGGTGGGCATCGGCGTGGCCGTCAACTCGATGCTCGGACCCCAGTGCGCCATGCTCCCCGAACTGTTCGGCAACAAGCACCGCTACCTCGGCGTCGCGATGGCTCGAGAGATCTCCGCGGTGCTCGCCGGCGGCCTCGCCGGTGTGCTCGGCACCTGGCTGCTCACCCTCACCGGCGGAAACTGGGTGGTCATGGGGCTCTACCTCGCGACACTCGCCGCCATCACCACCGCAGCCACGTTCCTCGTCCCCGAGACGAAGGGGCGCGACCTGCTCCGCAAGGAGGACGCGATCCGCGTCTCCACCGACGAAGAGGACACCGGTTTGATCGACCTGCAGGACGTCTACGAGGCCGCGCCGGTTGCGGCCGGGAGCGGGCGATGAGCCTGCCGGTCGGACTCAAGTCGTTCGATCTGACCGGGCGGACGGCCCTCGTCACGGGGTCGAGCCAGGGCATCGGCCGCGCACTCGCGGGCGGTCTCGCAGCAGCGGGCGCGCGGGTGGTGGTGCACGGGCGCGACCGAGCGAAGGCAGAGCGCACCGCCGCATCCATCGCCGAGACGCTCGGCCTCGCGGGCACAGCGTCCGAGCCGATCGTCTCGACCTTCGACGTGACCGACGCGGCGGCGGTGGATGCGGGTATCAGCGAACTCGAGGCGAGCATCGGCACCGTCGACATCCTCGTCAACAACGCGGGCATCCAGCGGCGCGCCCCGATCGCCGAGTTCTCCGATGCCGACTGGCACGAGCTGCTCGCCACGAACCTCACGAGCGCGTTCCTCCTCTCGCGACGGGTGGCCAGAGGCATGCAATCGCGGGGCAGCGGGAAGATCGTCAACATCGGCAGCGTGCAGTCGCAGATCGCCCGGCCCTCGATCGCGCCGTACAGCGCGACGAAGGGCGCCATCGTGATGCTCACGAAGGGGCTCTGCGCCGACCTCGCCCCGTCGGGGATCACGGTGAACGCGCTCGCGCCCGGCTACTTCGCCACCGAGCTCACCAAGGCGCTCGTCGACGACGCAGAGTTCTCAGCCTGGGTCGCGCAGCGCACCCCGGCCGGGCGTTGGGGCCACGTGGATGAGCTTGTCGGTACGCTCGTGTTCCTCTCCAGTGACGCTTCGGCGTTCGTGAACGGCCAGACGATCTATGTCGATGGCGGAATGACGGCGGTTGTGTGATGCGAATCTCCAGGATCCAGACCAGTGACGGAACGGTCACGCACGCGTTCGCCGAGGGCGACTCGTGGGTGCCGTGCAGTGACCCCTACGAGGCCTTCGCGCGCGGGGAGGAACCCGCGCGGCAGGGCGATCCGGTCGCCGACGCGACGCTGCTCGCGCCGGCCGAGCCGCGCATCGTCGTCGGCATCGCGCAGAACGGGCCAGAGCACCCCTCACCCGTGCAGGCCTGGCTGAAGAGCCCCCGGACGGTCGTGCCGAGCGGCACCCCCGTCGAGCTGCGCCGCAACGTCGGCAAGGTCGTCATCGAGGGGGAGGTGTGCATCGTCATCGGTCGTGACGCGGCCGACGTATCCGCCGAGGACGCCCACACCGTCATCCTCGGCCTCACCGCCGTCAACGACATCTCCAACCCCGAGCGCGGCAGCGTCGACCCGCGCAACTTCGAGGGCAAGGGCGGCGTCGGCTACACGCCGCTCGGACCGTGGATCGAGACGAGCGCCGACCTTGCGAGCGCCGAGCTCGAGGTCCGCATCAACGGCGAGCGCACGGTGCTCACCGGCAGCCACGAGCTGCCCGCCGGCGTTGCCGAGTGCGTCGCCTACGTCACGAGCTGGGTGCCACTCGGCCCCGGCGACATCATCATGACGGGCGCCCCCAAGTCGGCGTTCCCCGCCGAGCCGGGCGACCTCGTCGAGATCACCGTCGCGGGCGTGCCCCTCGTCACCCCGTGCGTGTGAACCAGGCCCGCCCCGAGGCCCAGGGAGGGTGCTTGTGACCCAGGAGAACCTCGCAGTCGTCGCGCACGGCAAGGACGATCTCCGGCTCGACGTGCTGCCAGAGCCCACGCCCGCCACAGACGAGGCCGTTGTCGCGATCGCCTACGGTGGCGTCTGCGGGTCCGACCTGCACTACTGGATGCACGGGGCAGCCGGCGAGTCCATCCTCCGCGACCCGCTGGTCCTCGGCCACGAGATCGTCGGCACCGTCCTCCACGCCGCCGCCGACGGCAGCGGCCCCTCCGTCGGACAGCGCGTGGCGGTCCACCCGGCCACGCCCGGCGACGACGGAGAGACGCCCTTCCCGGACGATCGACCGAACCTCTCGCCGGCCGGCACCTACCTCGGCTCTGCCGCTCGCATCCCGCACACGCAGGGGGCCTTTGCGCGCCGAGTCGCCCTCCCGGCACGCATGCTCCGCGTGCTGCCGGACCGGCTCGACCTCAAGCTGGCGTCGCTCGCAGAGCCGGCCGCTGTCGCGTGGCATGGCGTCGGGCAGGCCGGCGAGGTCCGGGGCAAGCGGGTGCTCGTCATCGGCGCCGGCCCGATCGGGGCGCTCGTGGTCGCCGTGCTGAAGCACCACGGCGCGGGCGAGATCATCGCGAGCGACCTCCACGAGCTGCCGCTCGCCGTCGCGACCGAGCTCGGCGCCAGCCGCGTCGTCGACGCGCGCGATGCCGACGCGATCGCCGCAGTGCACGCCGACGTCGTCATCGAATCGTCCGGCACCGTGCCCGGGCTCGCGAGCGCCATCCGCGGCGCGGGGCGGGGTGGGCGTGTCGTCCTGCTCGGCCTGCAGCGCAGCGGCGAGGTGCCAGCACTCCTCTCTCTCGCGATCACCCGCGAGCTGACCCTCGTCGGCTCGTTCCGCTTCGCCGACGAGATCGACGCCGTCATCGACGCCCTCGCCGACGGATCGCTCGTCGTGGATGCAGTGCTCACCCACGAGTTCCCCGTCGAGCAGGCGCTCGACGCGTTCGCCGTCGCCGGCGATGCATCCCGCTCGTCGAAGGTGCTGCTCTCCTTCGGCCCCGAGGACGATGGATCACCAGTAGAAAGGGGTGCCTCGTGAGCTCTGACCAGGCCGAACGGCGGGCGCGCGCAACCGCAGCCGGGCATCCCGCCCTCACCCACCCGCCCATGATCGTCATGGGTGTGCAGGGCACGGGCAAGACGACGATCGGCTCGGCGCTGGCGGAGCGGCTCGGCGTGACCTTCATCGACAGCGACGACCTGCACCCGGTCGCCAACAAGACGAAGATGGCGGCCGGGACGCCGCTCGAGGACGAGGACCGGGTGCCGTGGCTCAAGGTCGTCGGTGCGTCCATCGCCGCCAACGCGGCGGAGGGTCGGACGACGATCGTCGCGTGCTCGGCACTCAAGCGCTGGTACCGGGAGCTGCTGCGCTCGAGCGTGCCCGAGCTGCAGTTCGTCCACCTCGCCGGCCAGCGTGACCTCGTGGCCTCCCGCCTCGCGACTCGTCAGCACGAGTACATGCCGACGACCCTCCTCGACAGCCAGTTCGAGGTGCTCGAACCGCTCGCCGCCTGGGAGGCGGGGGTCGTGGTCGACGTCGCGGAGACACCGGCCGAGATCGTGGAGGCGGTCGTCGACTACCTCGCGGGCACCGAACCCGATGCGTCGGTGGCGGCCGGCGGTTAGAGCTCGACCTTCACCGTGCTCGCGAAGTCGGCGCCCGTCGCGTCGACGAGGGCGTCCACCAGTGGATGCCACGGGCGGGTGCTCGGCCCGGACAGCACAAGCCGCCGCGGTCGGCGGGCCGTGAGCGGGCGCATCACGAGATCGTCCGGGAGCATGCCGCGACCGAGCGACGGGATGACGGCCACACCCATGCCCTGCTGCACCATGCGGAACATCGTGCTCATCTCGCGCACGCGGTGCGAGAAGACGTAGGGCAGCCCCAGCTCGTCGTGCATCCGCCTGACGTGGGTCTCGCATCCACCCGTCGAGACGATGAGCCCGTCGTCGTCGAGTTCGTGGAGCGGGATGGAGTCCTGCTGCGCCAGCGGATGGTCGGCCGGGACAAGTGCCGCGAACTCGTCCGTCGCGACGAGCAGCGCACCGGGTGAAGTGGCGGCCGGTTCGACGAGCACCGCGGCGTCGACGAGGCCCGCCTCGAGCCACTCGGGCATCTCGTCGTCGTCGCCCTCGTAGATGGACACGGTGATGTTAGGGAGTCGAGCCGACCACAGAGCCAGCAGGTCGGGCACCAGCCCCTGGCAGACGGTCGCCACGGCGCCGAGGCGGATGGTGCCGGTCAGCGTGTCATCTCTGCGCACGGCGCTCTCCAACGCCGCGACGGACGCAAGCGCCGCGCGTGCGTGCTCGATGACGCCGCTGCCGAGCGCCGTCAGGGCGATCCCACCGTCGCGGCGGAGGACGCGTCCACCCAAGGCCTTCTCGAGTCCGGTCACCGAATGCGAGACCGCAGACTGCCCGACGCCGAGTTCGATCGCCGCCTCGGTGAACGACGCACGATCGACGACCGTGACAAGAGCCCGAAGTTGGGCGATGGTGACGCTCATGAGTTCTCCTCATGCGGGGATGAGGCGAATGCATTTGCCTCATATGGGGGTGCGGCCAACAATAAGCCCCATGAGTCCTTCCGACAACACCCGCGGCACCGTCGCCGTCTTCGTCGCCCTGTCGCTCGTCTGGGGTGCGAGCTTCCTCTTCATGAAGGTGGGACTCGAGGGGCTCAGCCCCGCCCAGCTCGTGCTCGGGCGTCTGACGCTGGGGGCTGTCGCGCTCGTCGCGATCATGCTCGTCACTCGCCGAAGCTGGCCGAGGGGCCGCGCGGTCTGGTTGCACATGCTGGTCGTATCGCTCGCGCTCGCGGTCATTCCGTATTCGCTGTTCGCGTGGGCGGGACAGTACCTGCCGAGCAGTCTCTCGAGCATCTACAACGCGACGACGCCGATCATGACGCTGCTGCTCATGCCGCTCGTGCTCGCCGGCCAGCGTCTCACGCGCACCCAGATCGTCGGCCTGATGGTCGGCTTGGGTGGAGTCGTCGTGCTTGCTGCTCCCTGGCGGCTCGTCGGCGTCGATCAGGCTCCCGAGCTGCTGCCCGCCCAGCTCGCGTGCCTCGGTGCCACAGTCTCCTACGGCTTCGCGGGCCTCTATGTGCGCCGCTTCCTAAGCAGCTCGGGCTACGACACGATCACGCTCTCGACCGTGCAGATCGGCCTGGCCGCGGTCATCGCGTGGGTGCTCGCGCCGTTCACCGCACGGGGTGAGGTGTCGCTCGACGTGCCGGTGCTCCTGGCCGTTGCCGGGCTCGGGGTGCTCGGGACTGGCGTCGCCTACATCTGGTACAACCGCATCCTGCGTGACTGGGGGCCGGCGCGTGCATCGACCGTGACCTATCTCTCCCCGGTTGTCGGCGTCGTGCTCGGCGTCGTGGTGCTCGGCGAGTCGGTGCACTGGAACCAGCCGCTCGGCGGCCTCATCGTCGTGCTCGGCGTGCTCGCGAGCCAGGGGCGTGTGCCCTGGATGCGCGCGCGAAGTGTGGTCGAGATGCCTGCTGACGGCGCGCTGCCGGCAAGTTCGAAGACGCGGGAATAGTTCCGCCCGCATCGCGTTGTATGCATATGCATGGAGTTGGGACTCAGGATCCTTCCCCTTCCGGACCTACCAGCCCCGTGCATCAACAACGAAAGGGCTGATCATGCAGTTCGGAATCTTCTCCGTCAGCGACATCACACGCAACCCGGTCACCGGCGAGACGCCGAGCGAGGCCGAGCGCATCGACGCGATCGTCAAGATCGCCCAGAAGACCGAAGAGGTCGGCCTCGACGTCTTCGCGATCGGCGAGCACCACAACCCGCCCTTCTTCTCGTCATCGCCCGCCGTGCTCCTCTCGCACATCGCCGCCCTCACGAAGACCCTCCGCGTCTCCACCTCCACAACGCTCATCACGACCAACGACCCCGTGCGCATCGCCGAGGAATACGCGATGCTGCAGCACCTCTCCAAGGGGCGCATGGACCTCATGCTCGGCCGCGGCAACACCGCCCCCGTCTACCCGTGGTTCGGCAAGGACATCCGCTCCGGCCTGCCCCTCGCCCTCGAGAACTACAACCTCCTCCACCGCCTCTGGCGCGAGGACGTCGTCGACTGGGAAGGCAAGTTCCGCACACCCCTGCAGGGCTTCACCTCCACGCCCCGCCCCCTCGACGACGTGGCACCCTTCGTCTGGCACGGCTCCATCCGCACCCCGGAGATCGCCGAGCAGGCCGCGTTCTACGGCGACGGGTTCTTCGCGAACAACATCTTCTGGCCGAAGGAGCACTACATGCGCCTCATCGACTTCTACCGCCAGCGCTACGAGCACTACGGCCACGGCAAGGCGTCGCAGGCGATCGTCGGCCTCGGCGGGCAGGCGTTCATCGCCAAGAACTCGCAGGACGCGAAGGACCAGTTCCGCCCCTACTTCAACGAGGCGCCCGTCTACGGCCACGGCCCGCGCATGGAGGACTTCATGCAGCAGACGCCGCTCTCCGTCGGCAGCCCGCAGGAAGTCATCGACAAGACCCTGACCTTCCGCGAGCACTTCGGCGACTACCAGCGCCAGCTGTTCCTCATGGACCACGCCGGCCTGCCCCTCGGCATGGTGCTCGACCAGCTCGAGCTGCTCGGCTCCGAAGTCGTGCCCGTGCTGCGTCGCGAACTCGAGGCGCTCCGCCCCGCCGAGGTGCCGGACGCCCCCACCCACGAGTCGCTCGTCCTCGCCAAGTACGGCGACGCCGCCCCGCGTCAGCCGCGCCCCAACGAGAACCGCGGTGACAACGTCACCG
Organism: Pseudoclavibacter sp. JAI123; assembly: GCF_013409665.1. Classification (NCBI taxonomy): domain Bacteria; kingdom Bacillati; phylum Actinomycetota; class Actinomycetes; order Micrococcales; family Microbacteriaceae; genus Pseudoclavibacter; species Pseudoclavibacter sp. JAI123. Next base: position 502,460 of record NZ_JACCCM010000001.1, read on the forward strand.
GCTCCTCGCCCTACCAGGACACCGCGCTCGTCGCGTAGCTCCCGCCGTTGAGCGGATGCGCGGGGCCGGCCCCGTCGGCCGGCCGCGCGCATCCGCCCACCACCGATTCCGCATCCCCGCTCGAACATGCTCAGAAGGACTCTCATGACCAACGCACAAGGCGCCTACCGGCTCGTCGTCGTCAACGCCGGCATCAGCGATCCGTCATCGACGAAGCTGCTCGCCGACCGCATCGAGCGCGGCGTCGCGAAGCTCGCATCCACTCGCGGACGCGACGTTGTATCGACGCACATCGATCTGCGGATGCTCCTCCCCGAACTCCCAGCCGCCCTCGGCTCGCAGAGCTTCGGCCCGCAGTTCGAGCGTGCCATCGGCGCGCTTCGCGACGCCGACGGCATCATCGCCGCCGCGCCCGTCTACAAGGCCGGGCCCAGCGGACTCTTCACCTCGTTCTTCCAGACGCTCGACAACGACCTCCTCATCGCGAAGCCGGTCGTCCTCGCCGCGACGGCGGGCACCGCGCGCCACGCGCTGGTCGTCGACGAGCAGATGCGGTCCATGTTCGCCTACCTGCGCACCATGACCGTGCCGACGTCGCTGTTCGCCTCCACCGAGGACTGGCAGGACACGGGCCTCGGATCCCGCATCGAACGCGCATCCGTCGAACTGCTCGCCCTCATGGAAGCCGGCGTCGAGCAGACGATCCGCGGCGACAACTGGGGCGGCTACCAGCACGAGCTCGGCAGCGCGGGCGGAACCGAGCTGGGCATCGAGCTGGGCTCCGACCTCATGCGCATGGCCGCAGGCGGCGGCGCGAGCTAGCCGCACCCGACTCGGGATGGCGAAGTCACTTCGTTGAGGAAAGTTCTCCGAGGCGAAGTGACTTCGCCATCCCGAGTCGGTGGCTGTGCGGCCGGTGGCTGCGCCGTCACTGGATGCGCAGCGGCTGCGGCGGATGAAGCGCCGACGGGCCGACGCGGAGGGTCTGGTCAGGTGCACTCGGGAGACTGCTCCTCATGACTTCCCAGAGCAAGGCCTTCGTCAATCGCGCGATCCTCTCGACCGGGCAGGGGCTGCTGACCGCCGCCTATTACGCCACCCCCGACTTCATCCCCTCGAAGGCGGCTCGCGGTGTCCTGAAGACCGCGATCACGCTCGGCATCACCGGGCTGGCGGTTCTCGAGTATCGCGACGCGAAGCAGGGAGCCCTCGAAGACTCGGATCTGCTGGTGCAGCCGGCGGCGCAGGCACCCGGCGAGCTCATCGGCGGCCCGCGCGACGAGAACGACGCGCCGCATCCAGCCGAGGGATCCCGTGACGAGGGCGGCACTGGCTCGACGGAGAACAGCTTCTCCGCGTTCTGGCTCTCGCTCACCCCGGCGAGGCGGGCAGCCCTCAGCGGAGTCGGCGTCGCAGGTGCGCTCGCGACCGTCGTCGGAATCGCGGCCGCCGAGCGTGGGATCTATCGGTTCGGCGAGCGCCGCGCCGAACGAGGAGTGACAGCCGCGCACACCAAGACCGGGCTTGCCATCGGCGGCATCACGACGCTGATCGCGCTCATCCCGACGCCCAAGGGCAAGTAGCGCGCCTCCCGCGGCCGACGCACGCCTGGCCTGCAGCGCATCCGCCGAGCCGCGTGCTGGCGAGCGCCTAGAAGCCGGCCAGCACCTCGTCGATGATCGCGATGCCACGGCGTGCATCCGCGTCGGCGATGACGGCGGGTGGCACGACGTGGATGCGGTTGTCGGCGACGAAAGGCAGCAGGCCGCGCGCGACGAGCCGCGACTTGATGGTGGCCATGTCGGCGGCGGCGAGCGGCGACCGGGTCACGGGGTCGCTCACGAGCTCGATCGCCCAGAAGACGCCCTTGCCGCGCACTTCCCCCACCACCTCGTGGCGGGCCGCGAGCTCGTGCAGGGCTGGCCTGATGACGTCACGGCCGAGGCGGGTCGCGTTCTCGACAATGCCCTCCTCTGCCATGGTCTCGAGCGTCGCGACGATCGAGGCGGCGGCGAGCGGATGCCCCGAGTAGGTGAGACCGCCCGGGAAGACCTGCTCGTCGAACTGGGCCGCGATCTCCTCGGAGATGACAACCCCGCCGACGGGCACGTACCCGGAGTTGACGCCCTTCGCGAAGGTGATGAGGTCGGGGCGCACGTCGAAGGCGTCGAACGCGAACCACTCCCCGGTGCGCCCGAATCCGGCCATGACCTCGTCGAGGATGAGGCGCACGCCGTAGCGGTCGCAGATCTCGCGCACACCCGCCAGGTAGCCGGGCGGCGGCATGAGCACGCCGGCCGTGCCCGGGATGCTCTCGATCAGGATGGCGGCGACCGAGGCGGGCCCTTCGGCCTGGACGACGCGCTCGAGGTGGTGCAGCGCGCGTTCGCTCTCCTGCTCAGGCGTCTCAGCCCAGAACTCCGAGCGGTACAGGTACGGCCCGAAGGCGTGCACGTGCCCGGTTGCATACTCGTTGGGGATGCGCCGCCAGTCGCCGGTAGCGACGATCGCCGCGCCCGTGTTGCCGTGGTAGCTGCGGTATAGGGAGACGACCTTGTCACGCCCGGTCGAGAGGCGGGCCAAGCGGATCGCGTTCTCGATCGCATCCGCTCCGCCGTTCGTGAAGAACACCTTCGAGAAGCCTTCCGGGGCGTGCGACAGGATGAGCTCCGCGGCCCTCGCCCTGGTCTCGTTGGCGTGCGCGGGGGCGATCGTGATGAGCTGCGCGGCCTGCTCCTGGATGGCGGCGATGACCTTCGGGTGCTGGTAGCCGATGGTGACGTTCACGAGCTGGCTCGAGAAGTCGAGGTACTCGTTGCCGTCGTGGTCCCAGAGCTTGGCGCCCTCGCCCCGGGCAACGGGGAGCGGGGAGATCTTGCCCTGGGCAGACCATGAATGGAACACGGACGCGAGGTCGCGGTCACGAACGTCGGTGTTGCTGGCGGCACGGCTCACGGTTGGGGCGGTCATGCGTCAACTCTGCGGCCGCGGATGCGCGCAGCAGGTGAACAAATCGGCGAGAATGGGTGCCATGACTCGACAAAAGCGTCAGGCGCCCCCGACAGGGTGGGGCCTGTCATGAGCGTCTCGCTGCGCGAACTCGTCGAAGAGACGGAGTTCAAGCTGCGCGTGCTGCACGCCGCAGACGACAGTGCCCTCGAACGCGCGGTCATCTGGGCGCACAGCTCCGACCTGGTCGACCCCACGCCGTGGCTCGAGGCGGGCCAGCTCCTCCTGACCGACGGAATGCAGTTCGCCGTAGCCGAAGCCCCGGAAGACCCGGAAGCGTCCGGCCTTGATGCGGCGGTGGACACGTCCGCCGCGATCTCCCGCGCACCGGTCTCGCGCTCACCGATCCTGCGCTCACCCGTGTCGGCGACGGCCACCGTGCGGTTCCAGGCGCTCGCGAGTGAAGGCTTCTTCGACGCCTACGTGGCGAGGCTTCGCGCAGCGGACGTCGCTGCGCTCGGCTTCGCGACGGAGGTCATCCACGCGGAGGTGCCCGCCGACCTCGTCACCGCGTGCACGCGTCACGGCCTGACGCTGGTCGAGGTGACCGAGCGGACCCCGTTCATCGGCATCATCCGCTACCTCGCCGACCAGCGAGCCTTGGAGCAGCGGGCTCGTCTCGAATGGTCCCTGCAGGCGCAGCGAAAGCTTGCACGCGCGGCGCTCAGGCCCGGCGGGCTCGGTGCGATCCTGGTCGAGCTCGAACGGCAGCTGGAGAGCTGGGTCGCGCTCTACGACTCGACGGGGCTGCGTGTGGATGCGCCGACGCGCATCCGCGTGCCCGAGAGCGAGGCGCCCGAGGTGGAGCGGATGGTGCAGAGCCTCCTCGCTCGCGGGGGTCGATCGGGCGCGCGTCTGCACGGTGACAGCGGCGACGTGACGCTGCAGACGGTCGGCCAGCACGGGCAGCTGCGCGGGGTGCTCGCCGTCGGCGGCCGGGCGCCGCTCGACCTCGCCGGCAATGATCTGGTGGCGAGCGCCATCGGCCACGCGTCGATCGCACTCGAGCAGAATCGGGAACTCGACGCAGCGCGCGGGCATCTCCGCGTCGGCCTGCTCGAGCTGCTGCTCGCTGGCGAGATGGAGGTGGCGAGGCGCACCGCGGAGACGGTCTGGGGCGAGCTGCCTGCGGCTCCCGTCCGCGTCGTGCAGGCGAGGGGCGGGGAACCCGGCCAGGCGCTGCTGGACCGACTCGAGCGACTTGCCGGGTCTGGCGGCGAGCCCCTGTTCTTCGCGGCGAGGGAGCAGGAGCTCATCGCGATCGTCCCCGCTGGCGGCGGGGCCACTCTCGTCGAGGCCCTCGCCGACGCTGGCTTCTCGGCGGGAGCATCCGCACCGGGTGACTGGGCCGAGCTGCCTCGTCTGCTCGCGGAGGCGCGCAAGGCGGCGGAACGCAGCGCACCGAGCCGGCCCTCGGTGCGGTTCGAGGACCTCGCGACAACCGGCATGCTCGGTGCACTCGAGGCCGCCGACGGCCGCGTCACCGCGCGCCGTGTGCTGCAGCCCCTGCTCGAGCACGGAGATCAAGGTCGACTCCTCCTGGACACGCTCGCCGCGTGGACCGAGGGGAACTGCGCGTGGGACCCGGTCGCGAAGTCGCTCGGCATCCACCGGCACACACTGCGCAGCCGCGTCACGACCGCCGAGCAGCTGCTCGGCATCGACCTGCAGACCTTCGCCGGGCGTGCCGAGGTGTGGTCGGCGATGCGGCTCCTCGACGACGCCTGAGCTGCGGCTGCTTGGCCGCGGCGCGACGCGGCCTGAGACGCGGCTCGGCCGTGACGTGATTCGGCTGGCGGCCCGCGCCGGGCCGTCAGCGCTCGTCGCGGAGCTTCGCCGCGAGCTGCCGCATGCTGAGGGCGCGCTTCTGCCAGAAGGCCCACATGCCGAACCACACGAACGGGGTCAGGAGGCCGGCGCCCATCTTCAGCTGATCGCGGTAGAGCGTGCGGCCGCCGGGCAGCGGCGAGACGACCATCCGGTGCTCGAACGTGGTCATGACGGCCATGAGCCCGGATTCCGGGTACCCGCGGTCGCGCAGCTCGTGCATCCCGTCTCCCAGGTCGCGGTACTGGCCGTCGATGACCTGCGTGCCCAGCGGGACCACGCCGAGCAGGCGGATCTCGACGCGGTGCGGGCTGTCGGGTGACCAACGCTCGGGGAAGCCGCCAGGTTCGAGCGAGCGCACTTCCGCGAGGGGGCCCGCCACTGCGCGGAAGGCTTCCGGCCGCTGGAGAGCGTCGGCGAGCAGTTCGGTTGGGCAGTCGAGCTCGAGCTTCAGGAGGATGCGCACTGGCACATCCTCACCTGTTCGCCTCGGAAGACGCCCAGGCTCCGGCGGGCCCGGGGTTGCGCATGCACGCAGTCACAGACCCCGGGCTTGCACACGCGCGCAGTCGCAGACCTCGGGCTTGCGCATCCGGATTGCTTGCGAGGGACGCACAATCCCGAGGTCTGTCCCGGCGTACACACGCACGCAGTCACAGACCCCGGGTTTGCGCATCCGGACCGCTGGAAACGGATGCACAAGCCAGGGGTCTGTCCCGGCCTGTCGTGAACGGGGCTCAGCCGTGGTGGGCTGCTCAGTCGTTCTCGGGGAAGCCGAGGTTGATGCCGCCGTGCTTGGCGGGGTCGAGCCAGCGGCTGGTGACGGCTTTCTCGCGGGTGTAGAAGTGGAATCCCTGCAGGCCGTAGGCCTTGCTGTCGCCGAACGCGGAGTCCTTCCACCCGCCGAAGGAGTAGTAGGCGACGGGGACGGGGATGGGCACGTTGATGCCGATCATGCCGACCTGGATCTCGTTCTGGAAGCGTCGTGCGGCGCCGCCGTCGTTGGTGAAGATCGCGGTGCCGTTGCCGAACTGGCCGGTGTTGATGAGCTCCACGCCCTCCTCGAACGACTTGACGCGGACGATGCCGAGGACGGGGCCGAAGATCTCTTCCGTGTAGGCGCGGCTGGTGGTGGGGAGGTTGTCGATGAGGGTCGGGCCGAGCCAGAACCCGCCGTCGGCGCCTTCCGCCTTGATCTCGCGGCCGTCGACGAGCACGTCCGCGCCGTCGTCTTTCGCGATCTGGATGTAGGAGGCGATCTTGTCGCGGTGCACTTCGGAGACGATGGGGCCCATGTCGGGCTCCGTGTGGGTGTCGGTGGGGGTGCCGTCGCCGATGCGGAGCTTCGCGATGCGCTCGGTCACCTTCTCGATGAGCTGGTCGGCGACGGGCTCGATCGCGAGGACGACGCTGATGGCCATGCACCGCTCGCCCGCGGATCCGTAGCCGGCGTTGATGGCCTGGTCGGCGACGAGGTCGAGGTCGGCGTCGGGGAGCACGAGCATGTGGTTCTTCGCCCCGCCGAGGGCCTGGACCCTTTTGCCGTTCTTGGAGGCGGTCTCGTAGATGTACTGCGCGATGGGGGTGGAGCCGACGAAGCTGATCGCGGCGACGTCGTCGTGGTTGAGGAGGCCGTCGACGGCCTGCTTGTCGCCGTGGAGGACGTTGAAGACGCCGTCGGGGAGGCCGGCTTCCTTCCAGAGCTCCGCGAGCCAGAGCGCCGCGGAGGGGTCCTTCTCGGAGGGCTTGAGGACAACCGTGTTGCCGACGGCGATCGCGATGGGGAAGAACCACATGGGGACCATCGCGGGGAAGTTGAAGGGGCTGATGATGCCGACCACGCCGAGCGCCTGCTTGATGGAGAACACGTCCACACCGGTGGAGGCGTTCTCGGTGAAGTCGCCCTTGCAGATGCTTGGGAACCCGGTCGCGAGCTCCACGACCTCGAGGCCGCGCTGGATCTCACCGGCCGCGTCGGACACGACCTTGCCGTGCTCGGAGGTGATGATCTTCGCGAGCTCGAGCTTCCGCTCGTTCAGCAGCTCGCGGAAGCGGAACAGCACTCCCTGGCGCTTCGCCACGGAGGCGTTCGACCAGCCGGGGAACGCGGCCTTCGCCGCCGCGACGGCCGCGTCGATCTCCGACTGTTCGGCCAGCGCGACGTTCGCGGTGGCGACACCCAGGGCGGGGTTGAAGACCGAGGCCGTGCGAGCCGGCGTCGTCGTTGCGAGGGCGCCGTCGATCCAGTGCTGGATCGTGGGAAGTGCAGAGTCCACGTGTTACTCCTCGGGCTTGCTTGGCTGGTGGGATGGCTGGTGTCTGCGGAGCAGAAGCATGGTCAGACTACGGACGGCCACCCACGCCCGAGTGGCGGCTTTGTAGAGTCGAGGGTCAGCATTCGACCAAACTGGCAACGGGTTTTGCGTCAGACTGGCTTCGACACGATGGCCGAGCTGAGGAGCGACATGTCCGAGTACCGAGTGCAGAATCCTGCGACTGGCGAGATCATCGAGACCTTCGACGACGCGACGGATGCGCAGATCGAGCAGGCCGTCGCGAGCGCGGACGCCGTCTACCGCGAGTGGCGGGAGCGCAGCGTGCAGGATCGCGCCGCCGTCGTGCGGCGGGTCGCAGAGATCTTCCTCGAGCGCAAGGACGAGCTCGCGCACCTCATCGCCGTCGAGATGGGCAAGTCGGTGCAGGAGTCGATCGACGAGGTCGAGTTCGCGGCGTCGATCATCGACTACTACGGCGTGCACGGCCCGAGCCTCATCACCGACTTCGAGATCCCGAGCACGATCCCGGGCAAGGCGTACGTCGAGCACCGCCCCGTCGGCACGCTGCTCGGCGTCATGCCGTGGAACTTCCCGTACTACCAGGTGGCGCGCTTCGCTGCCCCGAACCTCGTGCTCGGCAACACCATCCTGCTCAAGCACGCCGACATCTGCGCGCGGTCTGCGCTGACCATCCAGGAGATCATGGAGCAGGCTGGCGTGCCGGTCAGTGGCTACCAGAACGTCTTCGCATCCCACGACCAGATCGCGACCCTCATCGCGGACGACCGCGTGCAGGGCATCTCGCTGACGGGATCCGAGCGTGCCGGCGCGATCATCGGCGCGCAGGCGGGCCGCAACCTCAAGAAGTGCGTGCTCGAGCTCGGGGGCATCGACCCGATGGTGGTGCTCGACTCTGACGACGTCGCGGCCGTCGCGCAGCAGGCGTGGGACTTCCGCGTCTACAACGTCGGCCAGGTCTGCAACTCGAACAAGCGCCTCATCGTCATGGATGACATCTACGACGCGTTCGTGGAGGAGCTCAAGAAGCTCGCCACTGGGCTCGTTCCCGGCGACCAGCTCGACCTCGCCGATGGTGCCTTCGCGCCCATGTCGAGCCGGACGGCCGCCGAGACGGTGCACGCCCAAGTGCAGAAGGCCGTGGCAGAGGGCGCGACCCTCGAGGTCGGCGGAGTGCTGTCAGACGGACCTGGCGCCTACTACTCGCCAGCCGTGCTCACGGGTGTCCCGCGCGACTCCGAGTCGTACGGTGTCGAGATGTTCGGCCCCGTCGCCACCGTCTACCGGGTGTCGAGCGACGAGGAGGCCCTCGAGCTCGCGAACGACTGCGCCCTCGGCCTGGGCGGCTCGGTCTTCTCGACCGACGAAGCGCGGGCCACCCGCGTCGCCCAGCGACTCGAGGTCGGGATGGCGCATGTGAACACGATCGCCGCGGAGGCCGCCGAGCTGCCGTTCGGCGGCGTCAAGAACTCCGGCTTCGGTCGCGAGATGGGCCCCATCGGCATCGGAGAGTTCGCCAACAAGCGCCTGTTCTTCGTCTCCGCCTGAACCGGGCGGGCGCCCCGCTCAGGCGTTGGCGCCGGTCAGTTGCTGCGGTTCGTGCGCTCGATGACTTCCTGGCCCGTGTTGGGGTCGATGACCTTGCGGGTCGTGGAGGTCGACTGCTTGCGGCGGAGGGCGGTCACGAGGCTGATGATGAACACGACGGCACCCGCTCCCATGAGGATGTAGCCGATCGTCTTCAGGTCGACGAAGCCGTCGAGGTCGATGTTGATGGCGAACGCCAGGATGGCGCCGATGACGATGAGTGCGATGCCGCTGCCGTAGCCCATGGGATGACCTCCGTGTCGGATCGAGCGGACGTCGCTCGGGGTGCATCAAGTTTCGCACCGCTCGCGGCGTATATCGATGCTCAGTCTCCGATTCGTGGGCCTGGTGCGAAACGGTCAAGCGGTTCAGCCTGTCGCAGGCCATGATGGACGCATGGAAGACGAGCAACTCATCACCGTCCTGACCGACGAGGAAAGCCGCGAGCTCCTGCGGGCCACGAAGTTCGGGCGCCTCGCGTTCGCGGTGAACGGCCGCGTCGAGATCTATCCGCTGAACATCGTGTTCAGTGAAGACGACGGCGAGCTCGTCTTCAAGTCGGCGCCCGGTTTCAAGCTCGCGGGGGCCTCCATCGCGAAAGAGGTCGTCTTCCAGGCCGATGCGGTCGGTGACGGCTTCGCGACGAGCCTCGTCGCCCGTGGTGTGGCGCGAGTGCTCAGCACTGAGGCGGAACTCGAACGGGCAGAGCGGCTCGACGTGCGCCCCCTCATCGCGACGCCGAAGAACGAGTATGTCGCCATCGCGGTGGCGGAGGTCACCGGCCGCCGGTACATCACCGGTGACGAGCCCGAGCCGCTCATCGACACCGTCGCGTGACCGTGAGCGATTCCTCTCCGGGCCTGCCCTTGCTCGGCGTTCAGCCTGACCCCGTCGATCGCCTCATCCTCGATGAGGCTTCCGAGCTCGAGGGTGTGGATGCGCCGCTCGCGGTCGTCGGCGACGGCACGGGTGCGCTTGCCGTCGCGGCTGCCGAGCGGTTCGAGCTCGACACGATCCGCACGTTCCACGACTCGGTCACGGATGAGCGGGCGAGCGACGAAGCGGTCCGGGCGAGCTTCCGCTCACTGAAGGCGGTGCGCTTCGGGCTCGAGCCAGCTCTTTTCGACGGGGTGCGGCTCGTTCTCCTGCGCCTCCCGAAGTCGCTCGCTGAACTCGACGAGGTCCTGCGGCTCGTTGCCGCGCACGCGCATCCGGACGTGCGCGTCGTGGCCGGCGGGCGCATCAAGCACATGAGCCGCGGCATGAACGAGACTCTCGAGCGGTCCTTCGCGTCCGTGTCCGCGAGCCTCGGCAGGCAGAAGTCGAGGGTGCTGCACGCGAGCGGTCCGAAGCCCGAGCTGCGCGACGCGGAGACCGGGTACCCGATCGTGCAGAACTCCGACGAACTGGGCTTCGCGATCGCGAGCCACGGCGGCGCGTTCGCGGGTCCTCGCCTCGATCTCGGCACGCGCGAGCTGCTCGCGGCGCTTCGTGACGTCCCCGCCGACGTGCTGCCAGAGCATGGTGTCGGCGTCGACCTCGGCTGCGGCACCGGTGTGCTGGCGGTCTCGCTCGCAAGGCTCCGCCCGCGCTTCGAGGTCATCGCCAGCGACCGCTCCTGGACGGCGGTCGCCTCTGCCCGCGAGACGGCGCGGCTGGCGGGAGTCGAGGAACAGGTGGAGGTGCGTCGGGAGGACGCGGGGTCGAGCATCGAGTCCGCGACCGTCGACGTGGTGCTCCTGAACCCGCCCTTCCACGACCGCCACGAGGTCGTCGAGGACATGGCGCATCCGCTCTTCCAGCAGGCCGCGCGCATGCTGAAGCCGGGCGGCGCCATGCTGACGGTGTTCAACTCGGGCCTCGCTCATCGCGCCGCGCTCGAGCGGATCGTCGGCCCGAGCACGCAGATCGCTCGAGGCGCGAAGTTCACCGTCGTCCTCAGCCGAAGACGCGACTGATCGTCGCCTGCGCCCTGCCAGGCAACACAGCGGCGGATTGACGCGAACCGGCGGGCATCCGGTCGGTAGGCTGATCATCTGAACCGGAGGCGCAATGACCGATCTCATCCACATGCTTCGCGACTGGATGCCGAAGCAGCGCTGGTACTCGGGCGGTGAGGGCCGAGCACCGCAGCTCACCCACCTCGGCAGCTACGTGCTCGCCAACCCGAACGGCGAGGCGGGTGTGCACCTCGTGACGGTGCCGTGCATGCTCGATTCCTCCGGGGACGTGCCGGTCGTCTATCAGGTGCCGATCGTGCTCCGCGAGGTGGATGCGCGTGTGCCCGCCCTCGGGTACATCGGGTCGATCAGCAACGCGGCCGGGCGCGTGAGCGCCGTCGTGGACGGACCTCACGACATCGCGTTCGCGAAAGCGCTCCTGGCGCTGTTGGAGCGGGAGGGGCATGCGACCGGCGCTGGCGGGCGAAGCGACATCGCGGCGTACGGTCTGCCGATGCCCGGGGCTGTCGTCGGCAGCTTCGTCACCAGCCGGGTGCTGTCGGGCGAGCAGTCGAACACGTCCATCATCTGCGAGATGCGGCTGCCGGAGGGAAGCGATGCTCCACCGCTCATCCTCAAGGTGTTCCGGATGCTGCACGACGGCGAGAATCCGGAGGTGACGCTCCAGTCTGCGCTCACCGCGGCCGGATCGGTGCGGGTGCCCCCGGCCATCGGGCATCTCTCGGGCTTCTGGCCTGACCCGCGTACGAGCAGCGGTCGTGCGTCGGGAAACTTCGTGTTCGCGCAGGAGTTCCTTCCGGGCGTCGAGGATGCGTGGCGCGTCGCGCTTCGTGCCGCTGAGACGGGCGACGACTTCGGTGACGCCGCGTACACCCTCGGAACGGCAACCGCTGAGGTGCATCGCACGCTGCGCGACGTGCTTCCGAGCGTCGAAGCGACCGCCCCGAAGGTGCAGGCCGAGGTCGCCGCTATGCGCCAGCGGCTGGATGCGGCCATCGCGGTCGCGCCGTCGCTGGAGCGCCTGCGTGGTGCGGCAGAGGAGGTCTACGCGCGCGCGGCGGACATGAACTGGCCCCGCCTGCAGCGAGTGCACGGGGACCTTCACCTTGGCCAGGTGCTGGCCGTCGAAGATCGCGGCTGGGTGTTCCTCGACTTCGAGGGTGAGCCGCTGCGCAGCATCGAGCAGCGCAACACGGCGGATGCGCCGCAGCGTGACATCGCCGGAATCCTTCGCTCCTTCGACTACGTCGCAGGGTCGCTCGAGATGACGACCGGCCGCAACGTCGCGGGCGATTGGGCCGCGCGGGCGCGTCAGTCGTTCCTCAACGGCTACGCGGCAGCAGTGAGCGGTGAGCCGCGGGTCGGTCGCCACACCGGTGCGATCACCCTTGACGGACGGGCGGCCCGCCGACAGGCGCAGGATGCACGCGACGGTGGCAGCGCTCGGGAAGGCGCGGGCGAGGGCGCGTCAGGCGGCTATCCGCGACCGGACGCGTCGGAGAGTCGACCGCTGAGCGCTGCCGAGGCTGCTGCGCTCATCCGCGTGTTCGAGCTCGACAAGGCCCTCTACGAAGTGATCTACGAAGCATCACAGAGGCCGGCCTGGCTGCGGATCCCCGTGCGGGCGGTGCAACGCATCCTCGCCTGAGCGGAGGCGGGTTGCCGCTCGGCCCCTGGTACCTGATGTCTGGTCGTCGGTTTGGGATGCAGACGAAGTTATCCACAGATCAGGCACGCCATCGTTCCGGGTGCGTCCTCGCGACTACGTTCGCGAGTACGCAACCGGAAGGACGTACGTGACGCGTGACAACACTTTCAACAGCTTCGTGACCGACCCGCGAGGGGTGCCGAGCGCCGGAGGCTACTCGCCCGAGGTGTACGACCTGCTGCTCGACGCGGGTGGGCGACTGGCTTCGTTCTACGCGGCAAGAGCCGCCCGAGCTCGAAGCGCCCACGAGTACCGGCGCTGGCAGGACAAGCTCGCCGCGCTCCGCGAGGAGATCGCCGACGTCGATGCGCAGTCGAACGTGAGCGTCGTCGCGAAGCGCAACGAGCTGATCGAGCGCTGCCGCTCCGAGACGCGCGGCAGCGAAGGGGCGGGCACCGTGCGCGGCGCGAGCTGACCGCGACGGCGATGCGTGCAGACAACCACGATGAGAGGACGAGCATGACCGAGGAACCCCAGAACGACGAGCGCGTCGAGCCTGTCGAGCCCGCCGACGACTACGACCCCATGATCTACGACGCGATGCGTGAAGCCGCGAACCGGCTCGGCGGCTTGTACATGGAGCGCTGGCACCAGGCGAGGACTACTGAAGAACGCGACCTGTGGCTGCAGAAGAACATCGCCGTGAGCCTGGAGGCTGATGCCGTTGACAGTTACTCGCTGGCTGAGGTGCAGGCCAAACGGGCGGAACTCGTGCGAAGGTTCCATGCTGAGGACCAGCAGGTATGAGCGCCGGTTACGAGCTCAGCCGGCGGGAGCTTTCCGAGCTCTTCAACGAAGCAATCACGCCGTGGGTGGATGCTCGCTTGGCGCGAGCCGCGCCTGGACCCGCGACCTTGGTCCTGGTCGGTGCGCAACCCGGTGCAGGGAAGACGCGCGTCGTCTCACGAGCCAGTCGGGATACGGGCAGCGCCGTCGCTGTGGTGGGGGACGATCTTCGACAGTTTCACCCCGACTACGCGCGTCTCATGCGTGAGGATCCGCTGCGGATGCCGGAGGTGACGGCGCAGGCGTCGGGTGCGTGGGCGCGCATGTCGAGCGACTACCTGCGGGAGCGCCAGGCGTCGGTTGTGTTCGAGACGACGTTCAGGCAGCCGGACGCGGTCGTGGCGACGGCGAAGGAGTTCCGGGATGCTGGCTACCGCGTCGAGGTGCGTGCGCTTGCCGTTCCCGAGGCCGTCTCACGCCTCGGGGTGCTGTCGCGCTATGCGGAGCAGGTGCGCGACCAGGGAGTGGGCCGTTGGACGCCGCAGGAGTTCCACGACAACGCCGCCGAGCAGATGCCGAAGTCGCTCGAACGGGTGATCTCCGAGGGCTACGTGGACAGGGCGCTCGTCGTCGATCGCACCGGCCGCACGCTCTACGCCGCCGACATCGACCCCGCCCTGGCGAGCTCGCCAGACGCGAGAGACGGCGCTCACGCTCGCACCGCTGTCGACAACGGCAGGGCGCTCCAGAACCTCGACCGTGCCTCCGCCCGCTCATGGCTCGGCACGCTCGACCGAGACGCGAACGACGTCCTCGACCGCGCCACCCTGGGCCGCGACGTGCTGTCCACCATCGACGACCTCCGCCGCGACGGAGCCCGAATCGCACCCCTCGCGCACGAACCGAACAGCGCGGCAGCGTCCACCGCAGCCGCCAGGCTCACAGCCCTCGGCGACCGAACCAGCCAAGCGCGAGACGCTCTGGAACGCAGAACAGGGCACGACCAAGCTGCCGCTGCGCCCACACAGCAGCTGCAGTCGCAGCTCACCACCACACTCGACACGACACTCGGCACCAGTTCCCGGCTGCAGCCTGAAGCCGTGCGCACGCACACGCAGCAAGCAGCCCCTGTCCAAGAACGCTGAACCGACACCGAGGTCGCCGGGCTGCGTCAGGTCAACCGACCCGGCGCAGCTCCGGCTCCCGCACCCGCAGGAACGGCGCATACGGCAGCAGGAACCGCTGCGCCAGCCGACCGAGCACGCCGGCGTCCGGAGCCAGCTCCACCTCAGCTCCACCACCCACCAGCACCGCAGCCAGATTGCGCTTCGCGGTCGTACCCCACTGCTCCAAGATCGACGTGTGCCCCGTCAACAGGTCCCTGAAGGCCAACGGCGCCCCAGAGGCGCGCTTCTCCTGCGCCGCACCCAGCACACCCGTCTCAAGACGAACAACACCCTGCGCGTGCGCCGGATCCGCTCCGTGCCCGAAATGCCCCGCCCGACCCAGGAACGGGAGATGCACGTTGATGCCGAGAATCGGACCAACTGACGGATCCACAGGGGACAGCAACGCATAGTGCGGCACACGAGCCGACGCCGGCAGATCATCAAGCGACGTCACCCCATGCCCAAGACCAGCGCTCGACACATGCACGACCCGATCCACGCGCATCCCCAACGACATGGCACGCCCCGTCACCCCACCGCCGAAGCTGAAGCCGAACGCGGTCAACGCCACGCGTCCATCCCGAGGAATCGCGTTCACGAACGCCCCGAGCTTGCGGGCGAGGCCATCCGCCATCGCGGCCGACAATGCCAGCGGGCCACGAGGGAAACGGCCACCCTGCCACACCACCAGCCCAGCCTCCCCAGCTGGTGCGAGCTTCAACAACTCCGACATGGTGTGCGCCTTGCCCTCGAAGTCCAACAACCTCGCCTCATTGCCAGGCACGAAGATGCCCACCGAGGAGACACTCTCCGCAAACGGAGAAGCCATGGGATCCTCCGACTCCGAGATCGCAGTCCCCACGTACTCGACGATCGAATCCCGTTCAGGATCGAACGCGAGCACGAACCGAGGCTTCCCACCACGATCCACGAAACCGCGACCGCCGTGCAGCTCCTTCAACTGATGTACAAGACGCTCGCGGTCACGCAGCTCACCCCGGCTCGCGTCCGCCAGGATGCTCTTGATCTCGCCACCCGCGAACGCGCTCGCACTACCGAGAGCCCGCTCGATGGAGGCGCCGGACTCGAGCGCCTTGATGGCCCGCCCAAGCGATTCCTGATTCGCGCGCACACGCAGGGCCCACGGAATGCCCTCGAGGTTGCCGACGAGAAGCGGCACCTGCTGCAGCAGCCGCGCCCGCTCCGAGGCAGACAATGCACCCCACCACTCCCGCGTCGTCGCGGCCGAGGGCGGCGCGTTCAGCACGCGGCGCAGGCGCCCGCGCGAGATCGGCCTCGACTCGATCAGGCGGGTGAGGTCAGCTAACGAAGAACGGGCTCGCACGCAGAAAGCGTAGCGAGCCCGTCCGACAATCCACGACGTGAATCTGCCGAGGCACAGGAGGCGGTCAGCCCCCGGCGCCAGCCAGAATCAGTAGTACTCGCCCTGGCGGAAGTCCCAGCTGTTGAACGATTCGGCGAGGATCGCCATGATGCGGTTGATGTCGAGGCCCTTGCGGATCACGACGGGCGCCGGCGAGATCGAGCGCTGGCCGCCCTGCTCGGGGATGAGGGTGCCGTCGGCATCCACCATCGAGATCATGACGCCCTGCTCGTGGCGCGTCTCCGTCGTCGCCTCCGGCTGGATCGACGCGACGTAGTCGTTGGCCTCGATGATGAGGTCGGCGCGGTCGTGGATGCGCTCGCCGATGCCCTCGACAAGGCCGCGGTTGCCCTTGCCGGACGGGTTCGCGGAGCTGGCGAACGCGAAGCGGCCGTGCTTCTCGTAGAGCTCCTTCGCGAGCTTCTCGCCGGGAACGCCGAACTTGATGACGAAGCAGCTCGTTCCGCGGCCGTCCATCATGAGTTCCTTGGTGCCGTCATCGGGAAGAGCCGCGACTGCCTCTTCCTTCCACGGCAGGATGCAGCCGAGGAGGATGTCGTCGTTCCAGTGGCGCTCGTAGAACGCGTCGATCTCCGGCGTGAGCTGCGCGAGCGCACGGAGCTGCTCGAGCGAGCCGCAGAGCACGACGCCCGGCTTGTTGCGGTTGCGCTCCTTCGCCTCGAACTTGCGCTCGAGTCCCTCCTTGTCGGAGGTCATGATGATGTAGCCGACCTTCGTCGGGACGACGACGAGTCCGCCGTCTCCGGTGAGGATGTCGACGGCTTCTGGCTGCACGTCGCCGTTCCACGCGATCAATTTGCTGTCCATAGCTGCGTTTCTCTCGAGAGTGGTGCTCGGGCTCGTCGAGCCGGAGTGAACTGTCGCGTCCGCTTGGGTCGCGTCGAGCATCGATCCTACTTGGTGTTGGCGCTCGACCAGGGTCGGGGGAGCCTCCGCCCGTAGGGTTGAGGGCATGGAGACTCCCCAGCAGGTCCCAGAAGACGGTGCTTCTCCGGAGCCCGAGCTCGAGGCGCTGGTCGTCGCATCTGGCTCCCGCCCGACCACGTCTGACGAGGCGGCTGCGGTGCTCGAGCGGTTTCTGCGCGAGACGGTCCCCCCGATCTTCGCCCTTGACCCGACCATGGACGTGCGCGGTTTCGATGCGGCGCGCGTCACCGCGCATCCGCTCGCGGGTGACCTCATGGGGCTCGACCTCGACTTCACCGGCCTCGAGGTGACCCTCGATCCGACGGTCGTCGACACCCCGCCGACGCCCGACTTCCCGGCGTTCGGCACCGAGGTGTCGAGGGCGGATGCGAAGGTCGCCGAGGTGCGTGCGCGTGCGCTCCCCATCCGCATCCAGGACGTCGACGTCGATGCGACGGTCACGGCGACCGGGGTGCACGTCGACTGGGCGGAGGACGATCTCGGTCAGCTGGCCCTCGCGCTCAAGCGCGGCACGGCCGGGGGTGAGGCCGTGACGGTCTTCCCAGTCGATGCCCTGTCGATCGATCTCTCGGCGCAGCAGCAGGCAGTGTCGGACGCCGTGGTCAAGTTGGTGCAGGAGTCGGCCGCCAGCCAGGGGTTCAGGGTGCCGCGCCTGGAGTTCGAGCTGACGCAGGCCGGGCCTCGCGGAGTGCACGTGCACGTCTCGGGCAAGGTCAAGCGCGGACTGCTGGGGGCCAGTCTGCTCTTCACGACGGAGGCTCAGCTCGGTGACGACCTCAAGATGCGGCTGCTCAAGCCCGCGCTCACGAGCCACAACCCCATCATCGGGCTACTGCTGCTCGCCGTGCGGAAGCAGATCCGCGAAGAATTGAAGGACCCCATCGATCTGCGCGACCTGCAGCTCGACCCGTTGAAACTCGACGATGTGCAGTTCGAAGTCGGCGAGCGCCTACGGCTGCGCCTCGACTACAGCTGACGGCTGCGAGCTCAGGTCCTATCTGATCGGTCCGCCGGTTCAGCGGCGCGATATTCGTCTTCGTCGGCGCGTACCTGGTCGAGTGCCCGTGCGAGCTGCTCCGTGAATCCGAGGCCAGTGAGGGGCAGCAGGAGCATCAGTGATGTCCACACGAACGACGCCAGCCGCGGGAAGCTCTGGCCATTCGTGAGGACGAGCTCGGCGAGGCAGGCCATGGCCGCGGCTCCCGAGATGCACAGTGCGAGGGGCAGCACCAGCGGGATGACGGTGCGCCGCTGATCTATGGCCCGCTCGATCTCATCCACCCTGGAGAGATTGAGACGGACGCGGTCGTTGGCAGGGTTGATCGAGTTCTCGAGCATTTGACGTGTCTCACGCGGGAGAGGTGATGCGCGGTGCGCGAGCCACATCCAGATCGCGAGCGGCAGCACTGCGGATGCGAGGGCGCCGCACAGCGCGAACAGGGTGATGGAGACAGCTCTGCGGAAGGGGTCGTCGATGTCCTCGACGAACGCACCGGATAGGGCCGCGCCTGCGGCGGCGCCAGCAGCGACGATAGCCGCGAGCGCCCAGCGACGGCGGGGAGGGAGAAGCCGGGGGAGGTTGGACACCGCAGCTCGCCACCCGAGGCGAGTCGTGGACTCGGCCGCAACGGGCACCTCGCGGATCTCGCCGGGGCCGAGCGCGGACAGCACGCCGGGGCCTGCCTTCGCCATCCTCGAGTCGGTCGCGCGTAGGCCGATGATCGCCGCGAAGGCGAAGAGGAAGGGAAGCCCGCCGAAGATCAGGAGGGCCATCCAGCTCCCCGGGAGCCCGAGCAGTCCCGCGATCGTGACGATCGCGAAGAACACGCCTGTCGCGATGCAGAAGGCGAGCAGTGGACGCCGTCTCTGCTTCTCTGCCATCCCACATCCCTGATTCGGCGTGCTTTATGAGCCTTTCGGCGCTGCGATCGAACACCACCGTAACGAAGTCGCTCCGCCGCTGGCTGGGCGCCGCATCCACCTGCGATACGGCGCCCACCCAGTGCGTGCGGCTACTTCGTGACCGAGACGGTGTGCGTGGTGCTCACCGTGCTGCCTGCGGCGTTGATGAACTCGACCGTGTACTCGTACTGGCCAGGGGCATTTCCCTCGACCTCCAGCACCGCCTTCTGGGCCGCGGGGCTCGCTGCGGTGAGCGTGCCGGCGCCGACCTCGACACCGTTCTCGAGGAACCGGTAGGAGGTGGCGTTGGTGCCCCACCAGAGGTTCGCGGTGACGGTGTAGCTGCCGTCTCCGTCCCAGTTGTCCGAGGAGAGGGACGGTGCGCCGGGGGAGGCGTTGGTCACCGTCACCGTGAGCGGTTCCGTCGAGGTCGTCCCCTTCGAGTTCACCAGCTCGCCGGTGAAGACGTAGGTTCCGTTCTTCAGGCCGGCGATGTCGACGACAGCTGACTGAGCCGCCGGTGAGTTCATGCCGAGCGGTGTCGTGCTGACCAGCTGGCCGTCTTGGTAGAGGCGGAAGACGGAGCCGTTCTCGCCCCACCACAGGTTCATGGTCAGCTGGAACTCGCCGTCGCGGAGGCCGGTGTTCCAGCCGTCGTTGGAGGAGAGCACGCCCTTGCCTGGCGCCTTCGTCGCACCGTCGTCCGTGGGAGCTTCGCTCAGGGTCACGGGTGCGGTCGCTGCCGAGCGGGGGCTTTCTCCGGAGGCGTTGACGCCGGTCACCTCGTAGGAGTGCGTCGAGCCGGGAGCGAGCCCCTCGACGGTGCAGCTCGTCTCGGTTGCCTCGCAGACCGGGTCCGAACCGCCCGCCTCGTAGACGCGGTAGCCGGTGAAGCCCGCACCGGTGTCCTGGAGGTCGTCCCAGGACACGGTGATGGCGGTGTCGCCCGCTTGCGCCGCGACAGCGTTCTGCGGGATGCCGGGCAGCGTCTCGTCGGCGACTGCCAGCCAGGAGATGACCGGCTTCTCGCCGCCAGCGCCCTCGTTGGTCACGAGGTAGTCGACCGTGGCTGCCTCCGAGAGCGTGAAGGTCAGCCCTGCGGAGAGCTTGGGGGTGGAGCCGGAGAGCGGGATGCTTCCCTTCGCGAGCTCCGTGCCATTGACCGACACGGTCTGGTACATGGTCCTGCTCAGGTTCCACCACTCGGTGAAGCCACCGGTCAGCGTGTAGGTTCCGGCCTGGAGTGGGAGCCGGTAGCTCAGCTTGGTGGTGTCCTGGTAGAGACCCGTCGAGTACTTGTCCTTGAGGTCGGTTCCGGTCTTCAGCTTCATGCCATCCGCGACATGCCCCCATTGCTCGGCCGACGTGGAGACCTGGTCGACCTTGTCGTTTCGCAGTCCGTCGACGGCGGCTGACACTGCCGCGTACTGCGGCGAGGCGACGCCGTTCGTCCCGGCGTCGATGAAGTAGACGAGCCCGGGCGGGACGATCTCGAACTGCGCGACGACCGGTGCGTCGCTGTCGTCGAGGCGTCCGTGCGCCGTGATCGTCTCGTACTCGGTGCGGGCCTGCTCGTGGGCGGCTGGCTCCCATGTGACGGCCCGTTCGACGTCTGCGACCATCACCGTGTCGGGGAGCGGGTCATCGGTGTCGAGCACGCCCTGCACGCCGAGGTCGCGGGGCAGCGTCTGCACGTAGACGAGCGCGAGTCGGGCGTTGTAGCCGCTCGTCCCGTTGGTGCCGAACTCAAGCTCGACGACGGCTTCCTCGTCGAGCGTCAGCGTCTGCGCGATCGGCGTCGCCGACCCTGTCGAGACCGCTGTCTTCGAGGTGGTCTCGCCGTTCGCGGTGAGTTTCGCGGACAGGTTCGTCGTGAGTCCGGCACGGGGTGCCTGCACGCCGACGATGTCGTAGGAACCGGCGGGGAGAGTGAGGTGGTAGGTCACCGGCTTGTTGAAGTCGGCGCCGATGTACGACGACCCCCAGTCCTGTGGGGTGCCGCCCGCGAGCGTCGTCGCCGCAGTCGAGTACCCCCACGTGCTGCCTGGGGCCGCGCCGTCCCACTTCTGGTCGGCGGTCTCGTTGCGGAGCTCGGGCGAGACGGCCGCCGCGGCCGCATGAGCTGAACCTGCTGCTGACCCGCTCGAGCCGGAGTCGATGAAGTAGTCGAGGTCCGCGGGGATGACGAGCACGCTCGCCGAGAACCGCTGGTAGACGCCGGCTTCGGTCTTCTCCGCGGTCCGGCCGGTGGCCGTGAAGGTCGCAAGCTCACCCGTGGTCTTCGCGCTGGCGTTCGACGCGGCAGTCCAGATGACATCCGCCTCGGTCCCCGAGAGCGTGAGGGAACCGGGCAGGGCACGCTCGGCCGTGGTGATGGCGACGGAACCCAGGTCGGTCACGTCGGCGCTCACATCCTTCGGGGTGAGTGCGTCTGCGGCGGATGCAAGTCGCGCTTCGATCGCCGTCGCGCCTTCGACGTCGAGTCCGTACCCGACCGGGTCGGCGACCGCGGACTGCGCCGCCGTTCGAGCGGCAGCGAACGGGGCCCATGACTGGGGTGCGTAGTCAGCCTCGACGAGCTGCGCGACGGTGGAGACGGCTTCGGTGAGTGCTCCCGTGTCGACGCGCGTCGAATCCGCGACTGCACTGATCGTGGCGACCGAGTCGACGTTGAGCGAGCTGTCGTTGGCCGTCTTGACGACGACCGTGTGAGCGCCGTTCGCGAGGCCGCGGAGCGTGAACGTCGTTCGGGCGCTGCCCGCGCTCCAGGTCGGGGCTCCGAGCGCGAGGGGGATCCCATCCACCTCGACATCGAGCGTTGCAGTTCCGGGGTTGGAGCCGATGATGTCCAGGCCCGTTCCGGTGAAGGAGTAGCTCAGCGCGGCGCCCTTGGCGGTGCTCTTGGATGCCGTTCGCTGCCACTCGAACATGCCCTGTCCGTTGACGTGGCTCCAGTTGGCGTCGAACTCGAGCACCGGCGTCGACGTGTTCGACCAGCTGCTCTGGTGCATCCCGTCGATAATCTGCGTGGCGTATGGCGTGTATCCGGGCAGCGTCTCGATCTTCAGGTTGTCGAACTGCACGAAGTTGAAGCTGGACCCGAGTTGGATGCGCCCGGTTGCCTGCGGCGCGGCGTCCGTGTACGTGGCGATCTGCACGCCGTTGATCGAGGCCGTGTACGTGTCGGCGGCGACGGTCACGGCGATGGTGTTCCAGACGCCCGCGCCCGCGTTGAACGCGACGTCCGCATTGCCTGCCACGGTGCCCGTGGCGAGCGTCGTGCCGTAGCGGGTGAAGGTCCACGCTCCGGTGGGCTCGACCTTGAGCTCGGCTGCCGAGACGTTCTGCCCGTTCGCCGTGCCGCCCTGCTCTCGGGCGCCGATGGTCGCGTACTGCGCCCCCGCGGCCTCGAAGAGCACGTCGGCCGACACGGTGTAGTTCGCCCAGCGGGCGTCGCCGATCGTCGTCTTCGGGTCGCCGCTGTTCCAGGCGCCTCCGGCCATGCCTGGGCCCACCTGCTGCCTGAGCACGCGGCCGTGGGCGGCATCGGCCGTTGCGACCGACTCGAATGCGCCGTTGGTGTCGTTGGTATAGCGGGGCGTCACGCCCTGATCTTCTGGCTGCAGGGCTGGCGTCCCGCTCGGCTTCGCCTTGGCGCCGCGGCTGTCCAGGAATGACTCGCCGGAGTCGACGAGCGATCCGGTGGCAGGGTCGTAGCCGCTGATATTGCCGGTGCTGGCGTACTCGAAGTCGTCGGCGTAGAGGAACGTGTCGTCGGCGACACCGTTCTGGGCGCCGGTCGAGTCCGTGTCCAGGACGTCACGGCCGCCGGCCGGGTCCGTGTATTCGGGGGACGTGGGCAGTGCGCTCGCGTAGCCGTCCTTGGCGGTGAGCGTGCCGTCGGCTGCTGCTGTCGCCTGGTCGAGCGTCGTGAGGGTCATCGAGGACCAGGGTTTGACCTCGACCGTGTAGAGCCCGTCCCCGTTCGGCTCGATCTCCCCGACGGGTGCGAGGTAGTTGGCGTTGTACGCCTGCCCGGCATCCGCGGCGCGAGTCTCCCAGAGCTCGGCCGTGCGGTCTGCGCCGAGGGCCATGTCCTTCGCCGTGATGCGGTAGCTCTTCGTGAAGCTGCTGTCGTTGATGATGACGGTCGAGAAGTCGCTGGCATCTGGAGCCGCCAGGGTCGTGTAGGACGCGCCTCCGAGACGTGCGCCGTCCGGCGGGTTGCCCTTTCCGAGCTGGCTGTCGGAAGCCTGCGGGATGGCACGCCAGATGCCGGCGGTGTTGTCGTCGTTCTCCCAGCCGAGCTTCGCGAACTTGGTGAACTGCTCGATCATGGCGAGACCGCCGTCGTAGTACAGCCAGCCGGACCACGGGTCGCGAGCGCTCACGAGCTCCTTGGACGAGTACTGGAACCCGTCGTAGAACGAGCCGATCGCGGGCTGGAAGATGTTGAGGGTGCGTCGCGACTCGTCGAACCCGGTCGTCACCCAGTTGCCCATCTCGAGAGCGCTGTTCGGCCCGCCGAATCCGGTGCCCGTTCCGCCCTGCTCGTCGCTGTTGGTGTTGTTCGGGCGGTCGGCCGAGTTGGAGAACGTGGACTGGCCCTCCGAGTTCCACACCTCCTTGTCGAGCTGCTCGGCCACCTTCTTGAGGTTGCCGGCGCTGTCGTCGGCGCTCGAGTAGTGGAAGCCCACGACGTCCACCGCGTCGCGCAGCGAGGAATCGGTGGGGGACATCATCTCGTTGCCGAAGGACACCGGCGGGGTGCCGACCGTGTCGGCGGCGACCGTCTCGATGGATCGGTAGAGGTCCCGCTCCTCATCCGAGGCGAAGCCGCTGTTCGGGTCTGCCGAGCTCGTGCCCTCGTAGCCCTTCTCGTCGCCGCGGAGCCAGCCGGAGAAGTCCTTGTACAGCTGGATCTCGGGGGTACGCGTCTCGTTCGCGTCCGGGTTGATCGAGTCGACCATGATCCCGTACTCGCGGTAGGCGGCGAGCACGGTGTTCTTGAACCAGATGTACTGGGCGGCGTGGTCGGTGGCCCAGGCCGGCCGGTTCCAGCGCAGGATGCTGACGTGCACGTCGCCGTGCGCGACGAGCTGCGCGTCGGCGGCGAGCTGGAAGCCCGGCTCGCGCTGCACGTTGGGGTACTCGTCACGCGTGCGCATCGTCGACGGGTTCGGTCCCGTGGAGGTGTTGCGGTCGTTGCCCATCTCGATCTTGATGGTGTTCATGATCGGGCGGTCGCCCCCGAAGAGGGTCTCGATGAGCTCCCAGTACTTCTCCGGATGCTGCGACTTGTAGTCGAGGAGCAGCGCGCTCGTCGAGTTGGCGGTGAGGACGCCGAAGCCCTTGAAGGTGAGCCCGTTCACGTTCTCGGCGGCCGCCGCGACGTCTGCGGCGTCGATGGTGACCGAGACCGGCTCTGATCCTGCGGCCTGGGCAGGCGTCGGTGAGACGAGGACCGGGGCGATCATCGCCGCCGCCGTCGCCGCGATGAGGGACAGGCTCATCCGCCTCCTGCGAGCTCTCGGGGTGCTCGAGACTCGATCGAGCCGCTGGTCCTGAGGCATGTGCGCTCTCCGTTCTGTGCGCTGTCCGCGCTGCCTCGTCGACCGAGTGCGCGGCGGGCACGACTGTGTGCTTCCGAGCTGATCTTGGAGGGGGCCCGGGGAAAAGACCAGCAAAACGAACACGATCGTTCATGCTCGACGGGAAGCGAACACCTCTGTACGCTCGGATCCGTGGAATACATGCCGCAGTTCGGCCTGACGAGGCGAGAACGCATCCTCGGCGAGCTCCGGCGCGCGGGCTCCGTACGAGTGGCTGCGCTGGCGCGGCAGCTCGAGGTGTCCGAGCTCACGATTCGGCGTGACATCACGAACCTCTCCGACCGAGGTCTCCTCACCAGGGTTCACGGCGGCGCGACCCTGCGGAGTCGCCTCGACACGTCGGTGCCAACGGTCGCAGCACAGGCCACCCCGATCCGCTTCCGGGTCGGCATGGTCACCCCCTCGCTCAGCTACTACTGGCCGCAGGTCATCGTCGGGGCGCGGGCGGCGGCCACCGACCTCGGCGTGCAGCTGGTGCTCCGCGGCGCCAGCTACTCCGTCGATGATCAGCGTCGACAGATCTCGTCCCTCGTCGAATCCGGAGGCCTGCACGGGATCATCGCGGCGCCGGAGACCAGCGGCCCCGACGGTTGGGCGCTCCTGCACTGGCTGGAGTCTCTCCCGGTGCCCGTCGTGCTGGCGGAACGCCATGCCGCGTCTGTCGGCTCGCTCACGAGTCTCGAATGGGTCACCACGGACCACGTCTTCGGCGGTTCCCTCGCGGCCGAGCACCTTGCGGCGCTCGGACACCGCAGGGTCGGCATCCTGACGTCGGCGGGCTCCCCGACCTCAGCGCAGCTGCGGCAGGGGTGGACCGGCGCCGTCAAGGAGCTCGGCCTTGAGACGGCCGTCGACGTCGACGCGAATCTCGACGCCATGGACGGGCAGGCGAGGGAGGAGCTCATCGCCCGACTGCTCGACGACTGTCGCCGGGCCTCGGTGAGCGCCCTGCTCATCCACTCGGATCCTCAGGCGGTCCTCCTGCAGCAGTACGCCCGCGACCATGGCTGGTCGATTCCGCAAGACCTCGCGATCATCGCCTACGACGATGAGGTGGCGCAGAATGCCGAGCCGCCCATTACGGCGCTGCGTCCCCCGAAGCAGCACATCGGGCGCCTGGCTGTCGAGACGATGGTGTCTCGCCTCGACGAGGGGTCGAGCCGCCCGGTCCAGCGCACACGGGTCCTCCCCGTGCTGCACGCGCGCAGGTCGACCGCCGTCCCCTCCTGACCGTCAGCGGCCCATCCCCATCGCCCGCTCGTGGTCGATGAGCGCCTGCCGCACGGCGATGTCGGCGGCGTGCCCCGCGAGCTTCCCGCTCGCCCGCACGATGCGGTGGACGGGCACGAAGAGGCCGACGAGGCAGGCCCCGCAGGCGCTCGCGGCAGCCCTGGCGGCGCGGGGATGCCCCGCGATCGCGGCCACGTCGCCGTAGCTGGCGAGGGTGCCTGGCTCGACGAGCCTCGCCGCCCGCCACATGGCGCGGCGCAGCTCGGTGCCGTCCTGGTGGATGTCGATGGTCTCGAGCAGCGCGGGGTCGCCGTCGTCGTAGGCGCGGACGGCGGCGAGCGCAGGGTCGGTGTCGCCGAGCGCCCGCACGTCGAGGAGTTCCGACTGGCGGCCGAACACCGAGTAGGCGAGCGAGCTGGGGCTGCCGAAGCCGGCCGCGCGCACCGTGTCCGAGTCGCCCGCCTTCACGATGGAGAACTGCTCGCCCAGCAGCTCGACGCTGCCGACGCGGAGCGAAAAGGAGGGGGCGGTTCTCTCGTCGTGGGTATCGGCCATGGCAAGAACTCTGCCACGTTCGGAGAAGTCCTGATCAGGCTAGGAAGAGGGCGGCATGCGCGACGCTGGGAGTTGACTGAGGGAGGTCGCCGATGGTGGCACTGGCGCGCTCCAGACTCTAAACTTGAGTCATCACGACTCAACTCTTATTTGTCTGAGTCGAAAGCACACGTTCAACAAGGAGCCCCATGGCAAACATGCAAGGCGCTCAGGCACCAGACGAAGAGGCCAAGAGCGCACTCGAACAATACGGAATCAACCTCACCGACATCGCCCGCTCGGGCAAGCTCGACCCGGTCATCGGGCGTGACTCCGAGATCCGCCGCGTCAGCCAGGTGCTGACCCGCCGCACGAAGAACAACCCCGTGCTGATCGGCGAGCCCGGCGTCGGGAAGACCTCGGTCGTCGAAGGCCTCGCCCAGCGCATCGTCGCCGGCGACGTCGCCGAGTCGCTCAAGGACAAGGAGCTCGTGAGCCTCGACATGTCGGCGCTCATCGCGGGGGCCAAGTACCGCGGCGACTTCGAAGAGCGGCTCAAGGCGGTGCTCAAGGAGATCACCGAGTCCGACGGCCGCATCATCACCTTCATCGACGAGCTGCACACCCTCATGGGCGCTGGCGGCGGCGAGTCGAGCATCTCGGCCGCCAACATG
Organism: Pseudoclavibacter sp. JAI123; assembly: GCF_013409665.1. Taxonomy (NCBI): domain Bacteria; kingdom Bacillati; phylum Actinomycetota; class Actinomycetes; order Micrococcales; family Microbacteriaceae; genus Pseudoclavibacter; species Pseudoclavibacter sp. JAI123. Next base: position 529,025 of record NZ_JACCCM010000001.1, read on the forward strand.
CTCAAGCCCATGCTCGCCCGCGGCGAGCTGCGCCTCATCGGCGCGACGACGCTCGACGAGTACCGCCAGTTCATCGAGTCGGATGCGGCGCTCGAGCGACGCTTCCAGCAGGTGTTCGTGGGCGAGCCCAGCGTCGAAGACTCGATCGCCATCCTCCGCGGCCTGAAGGAGCGGTACGAGGCGCACCACAAGGTCTCGATCGCCGACCAGGCGCTCGTCGCCGCTGCCGCCCTCTCGAATCGCTACATCACCGGCCGCAAGCTGCCGGACAAGGCGATCGACCTGATCGACGAGGCCGCGTCCCGCCTCCGCATGGAGATCGACTCCTCGCCGGTCGAGGTCGACACGCTCCAGCGGCAGGTCGACCGGCTTCGCCTCGAGGAGCTGGCGCTCAAGAAGGAGCACGACGACGCGTCCAAGCAGCGTCTCGCCGCGCTCCGTGCCGACCTCGACGCCAAGAATGCGCGCCTGGGGGAGCTGAAGGAGCGCTGGAACGTCGAGCGCGCATCCCTCAACCGCATCGGCGAGCTGCGCGAGCAGCTCGACAACATCCGCATGCGCGCCGACCGTGCGCAGCGCGAGGGCAACCTCGAGCTCGCCTCTCGTCTCCTCTACGGTGAGCTGCCTGGCATTCAGAAGCAGCTGCATGAGGCCGAGGCCACGGAAGATGGCGGGCCCAAGCTCGTCAACGACCACGTCACGGCCGAGGACATCGCCGGGGTCGTGGCCGCGTGGACGGGCATCCCCGTCGGGCGCCTGCTGCAGGGCGAGATGGAGAAGCTCCTGCACCTGGAGGGTGAGCTCGGCAAGCGACTCGTCGGCCAGGAGAAGGCCGCCGCGACGGTGGCGGATGCGATCCGCCGCACTCGCGCGGGCATCGCAGACCCCGACCGTCCCACCGGCTCGTTCCTGTTCCTCGGCCCGACCGGTGTCGGCAAGACGGAGCTGGCGCGTGCGCTCGCCGAGCTCCTCTTCGACGACGAGAAGGCCATGATCCGCATCGACATGTCGGAGTACGGCGAGAAGCATTCCGTCGCCCGACTCGTCGGCGCCCCTCCCGGGTACGTCGGCTACGAGCAGGGCGGGCAGCTCACGGAGGCCGTGCGGCGCAGGCCGTACTCGGTGGTGCTGTTCGACGAGGTCGAGAAGGCGCATCCGGAGGTCTTCGACATCCTCCTGCAGGTGCTCGACGACGGGCGGCTCACCGACGGGCAGGGCCGCACGGTCGACTTCCGCAACGTCATCCTCATCCTCACCTCCAACCTGGGCTCGCAGTTCCTGATCGACCCGCTGCTCTCCCAGGAGGAGCGCGAGGACCGCGTCATGGCGGCTGTCCGGCAGTCGTTCAAGCCGGAGTTCGTGAACCGCCTCGACGACATCGTCGTGTTCAGCGCGCTCTCGCAGGACGAGCTGGCGCAGATCGTGGCGCTCTACATCGACCGCCTGCAGCGCAGGCTGGGCGAGCGGAGGCTCACGATCAAAGTCGACGACGATGCGCGGGCCTGGCTCGCCGAGCGCGGCTACGACCCCATCTACGGGGCCCGGCCGCTGCGGCGCCTCATGCAGCGCGAGATCGACGACCGCCTCGCGCGGGCGCTTCTCGCGGGAACCGTGCGCGACGGCGACACCGTCTCGGTGGTCGTGGCGAGCGACGGCGACTCGCTCAACGTGCAGTCGACGACGCCGCATTCGGCCGCAGTGGAGTAGGCGGCTGGCGGCGGGGGAGCGTGGTGCCGGAGATCTCTGGTGGGTAACTCGGGCGCGTCGCGCGCGCCGTGCATCCACTACCCCGCTTATCTTGAGCGGCATGGAGCACCTGCGCTGGATACTGCCACTCATCGCCGCACCCGTCGTGGCTGTGCTCGGCATCGTCGGCGTCGTCGCGCTGTCGCTGCGGAGGTTGACCTCCGTCCCGATCGCCAGCGACGACGTCATGGTGCTCTTCGGCCGGGACGCGTACCAGTTCTTCCTCGGCACGCTGGTGCCGCTGGTGCTGCTGGTCTCCATCGTCGGGCTCATCGTCTACGCCGTCTACGCCGTCGGGACGACGTTCGGGTGGATCGCGCTCCGTGAGACCCCGCTCTTCAAGGCGTGGATGCTGCCGCTGCTGTTCTCACCGGCCATCGCGGTCGTCGCGTTCTTCGTCGTCGCGTTCATGCCGTTCGTCGCGGGTCCGAGCGAGGCGCTCGTGCCGGTCGTCAGCGCACTCGGCGCGTTCATGGTGTGCCTCGCCGTCGCGGGTGCGCTGTGGTTCCGTGCGACGCTCGGCGCCCGGGCGGGCAAGCGCGCGGCGGCGGCCCCGGTGACCGGCGAGGTCGGCGTCACCGCCTGAACGCAGCGTCACCGCCTGAACGCAGAGAGCGGCCTTGTGGTCGTCAGAACTCAGTTCTGACGACCACAAGGCCGCTCTGTGCTGGCCCCGAAAGGGGCGTCGCGACTAGTTGAGCGCGGGCGTGTCCTCCGGGATGACGCCCGTGCCGTACAGGTCGGTGGCGAGGTCGCGAAGCGCGCGCAGTGCGACGCGCTGCGTGAGCGGGCCGTAGGAGACGCGGGCGACGCCGAGCTCCTGGAACTCTGCCGCCGTCAGCGCGCCGGGGAGTCCGATGACGGACAGCTTGCCGACGCCGAGGCCCTCGACGAGCGGCTCGACCGTCTCACGGTTGACGGCGCCCGGCACGAAGACGAGGGATGCGCCAGCGTCGATGAACGCGCGACCGCGGGCGATCGCGTCGTCGATGCTCTCGGAGATGGGGCGCTCGCCGCCGCGCACGATGGCGTCGGTGCGCGCGTTCAGCTGGAAGTTGACGCCCTCGCCCTCGGCTGCGCGGATGATGGCGGCGACGCGGGCGACCGACTCGTCGAACGGACGCAGGCGGTCCTCGACGTTGGCGCCCACGATGCCGAGCCCGATGGCGCGGCGGATGGTCTCGGCCGGGTCCTCGAAGCCGTCGTCGAGGTCGGCCGTGACGGGCAGGTCGACGGCGTCGACGATGACCTTGGCGCCCGCGAGGGCGACGTCGAGGGGCATGGTGCCGTCGGCGTAGCCGTAGGAGGCGGCGATGGAGTGGCCCGCGGTCGCGATGGCCTTCGTCTCGGGAAGGGCCGCGACGGTCTGGGCGCTGATCGCGTCCCACACGTTCACGACTCGGAGGATCTCCCGGGCCTGGTGAAGTTCTGCCAAGCGATTGGCGCGGTCTGCTGTGCTGACATCCGTCATCGTGCTGTCCTCTGCTTCTGGTGATGCGGGCCGGGGCGACCCGAGCGATATGGCCGTGCGGCCACGGTCACTGTTCTTACGGCACCCGGCTGATGCCGGGCGGTGAGCCTCGTCGGGCCGCGGCTCAGCGCTCGATCGACGCGAAGTCGCTGAGCTCGCGTCGTGAGCGCGGCGACGTGTCGCGGGCGCGGATCTTCTCGTTCACGGCGTCCGAGTCGTCGTGCTGGCCGACGGCGATGACCGTGATCGGGGTCCGACCGGCGGGCAGTTCGAGCGCCTCGGCGAGCGCATCCACGTGGAAGCCGCCCATCTGGTGCGTGTGGAGGCCACGCGACTGCGCCTCGATCGAGAGGTGCGCGGCAACTGCGCCCGCGTCGTACTCGGCCCAGCGCAGCGCCTTCCCGTCGCGCTCATGCTCGACGGTGACGGCGATGAGGAGCGAGGCACGGTCCGCCCAGGCGAGGTTGAAGTCCATGAGGGCGCCGTAGATCTTGTCGAACGTCGCCGTGCCGCGGGCCCCAGCGACGAGGGTCGTCGGCTGCGTGTTGCTCGCCGAGGGCGCCCACCGCCCGGCTTCGAAGATCGCCGTGAGGTCCTCATCGGAGATCTCATGGTTCGCGTCGAAACCGCGCGGGCTCCAACGGTCGGAGAGGGCGTCGAGGATCGGGACGGAAGTCTCGTTGCGGACGGTCAGCTGCTCGGTCATGTGACTCCGTTCTTGGCGCGATGCGCGGGTCTGCGGGGGAGGTGGCCGTGGCCACCCGTACGGCAACAACCAGTTGTAGTTGCAAGCTATTCCCCCGAGCTGTGCGGGGCGATCAGGGTTACGGCGTATTTCCAGATGCGCCCGCCCGAGCCCGTGCGTATCTTTGGGGCATGTCGCATCCACACACCCACGGGCATCTCGGCGTCGACGTGCCCGACAGCCGCGGTCGAACCGGCCTCGATCGCGTCGGACGTGACCTGACCCGCAACCCCAACGTCGAGGTCGAGAACGTCGAGGTCACGTCCGACGGCTGGCACGTGCTGCGGCGCACGACGTTCCGGTACCGCGGACGCGACGGCGAATGGGCGACGCAGCAGCGCGAGACCTACGACCGCGGCAACGGCGCCACGATCCTGCTCTACGACCTCGACGCACGCAAAGTGCTCCTCGGCCGCCAGTTCCGCTACCCCGTCTACGTCAACGGACACGAAGACGGCATGCTCCTCGAGACCGCCGCCGGCCTCCTCGACGGCGACTCCCCGGAGGACGCGATCCGCCGCGAAGCCGAGGAGGAGCTCGGCGTCGTCGTCGGCCAGGTCACCCCGGTCTTCGAGCTGTTCATGAGCCCAGGGTCAGTGACCGAGAGCATCCACTTCTTCGCAGCCCCCTGGTCGGCCGACGCGTCAGTCACCGGCGGTGGCGGCGTCGAGGAGGAGGGCGAGGAGATCGAATCGGTCGCCCTCGACTTCGACGAGGCGCTGCGGATGATCGCGCGCGGCGAGATCCAAGACGCGAAGACCGTGCTGCTGCTGCAGTGGGCGGCCTTGAACCTGCCCTGGCCCGCCTCGCGAGGAGGAACCCATGTCTGACCCGTTGTTCGAGGGCCTCAGCGCCTTCCCCCTCACACCCATCACATCGACAGGCGTCGACGCGGCCCGCTACGCCGGGCTCGTCGAGCGGATGCAGGCGGCCGGGGTCGACTCAATCAGCGCGCTTGGCTCGACCGGCAGCTACGCGTACCTCGACGTCGCCGAGCGGGCATCCGTCGCGAAGCTCACCGTGCAGCACGCCGGGTCCGTGCCCGTCATCGTCGGCATCGGCGCGCTCCGGACCCGCGATGTGCTCGAGAACCTCCGCTCGGCAGAAGATGCCGGCGCCGCGGCCGTCCTCCTCGCCCCGGTGTCGTACCAGCCGCTCACCGAGGACGAGGTCTACGGGCTCTACGAAGACGTCGCCGCCACCTCGAGCCTGCCGATCATCGTCTACGACAACCCCACCACCACGGGGATCGTCGTGAGCGACGCCCTGCACGCGCGCATCGCCGGCCTCGACCTCGTACGGTCGATCAAGATCCCGCCAGCATCGCTGGACGTGGCACAGGTGAGCTCGCGAGTCACCGCGCTCCGCGACGCGGTCGGCCGGCCCATCTCCGTCGGCATCAGCGGCGACCCCTACGCCGCGGCCGGCCTGCTCGGCGGATGCGACGTCTGGTACTCGGTGCTCGCCGGCGTTCTCCCCACCGAGTGCCTCGCCATCACCCGGGCCGCGCTCGGGGGCGAGGCGGAGCTCGCGCTCAGCCTCTCGGCGCGACTCGACCCGCTCTGGGAGCTGTTCCGCGCCCACGGCAGCTACCGCGTCGCATCCGCCATCGCCGCCCAGCTCGAACTCGTGCCAACCGTCAACCTGCCGAGGCCCGTGCACGAGCTCGATGCTTCGGGTCAGCGTGCCGTCGCGGCGGCGCTCCGCGCGATCTGAAGTTGGGCAGGTTCGGAGGGTGGTGGGTGCGCCGGGGTTCGGCGGGTGACGCGTGAGTGAGATCGTCAGCCTCGAGCTGCTCTTCGACCCCGTGACCGAGGCCCGTATCCGGGACGAGTGGCGCGTGCTGCAGGAGCTCGGCGTGTCCAGCATGGGCGCCCACACGAGTGCCAGCAACCGTCCGCATCTGTCGCTGCTGGTGCGCGGCGGCGTCGCCCCGATCGACGCTGCAGGGCTGAACACTGGTGCTGGTGCTGGTGCTGGCGCCGCCGCGGAGTCCGAGCCCGATGCTGCGACGGTGCATCCTCCGCTCGTGTCTGCCGAAGTGCGCCGAGCTTCCGGTCGCCTTCCCCTGGCGGTGACGTTGGGTGCGCCCCTGCTGTTCCGGCACGGCGACCGCGCGGTGCTCGCCCGGACCGTGCTGCCGACGAGCGGCTTGCTTGAGCTCCACGCCGAGGTGCACGCGCTCTCCGGAACGGTCTCGGCCGCCTCGGATCTGCCGCACACGACGCCGGGAAGCTGGACGCCGCACGTCACCCTTGCCCGGCGCCTGAAGCTGACCGACCTGGATCGCGCACTCTCGGCGCTCGAGCTGGAGCCGATCCAGGCGCAGGCCACCGAGCTGCGGCTCTGGGACGCGCGCGTCGGCACCGCGCACCAGCTCGCCTGACCAACATGAGTGCACAATCGGCCCGCGCGGCCGGTTTGCGCCGGTTTTCGAGCGATATCGCACTGATGTTGGTCAGAGCGCCCGCCGCCCGCGGCTGACCCGCCGTCGCGAGCCGAGCGAGCCGAGCGAGCCGAACGAATCGTGCAGGTCAGCGGGTGATGCGAGCCTCGCCGAGCCGGACGACGACCACGCCGACGAGGATCAGCGCGCCGCCGGTCAGCTGCACCGGGTTGGGGAGCTCGCCGAGCAGCAGCCACGCGAACAGCACGGCGCCGACGACCTCGGAGAGCCCGACAAACGAGGTCAGTCGCGGACCTAGGCGGCGCGCGGCCGCGATGCCGGTGACGTAGGCCCCCGCCGCAGTCACGAGCCCGAGCATGAGGACCGCGGCCCACCATGGCATGGACGCCCCTCCGAGCTGGACCGGCGCATCCGTCACGGTCATCGGCAGCACGCCGACCAGCCCGGCGAGTCCGAGCACGATGGCTCCGACAAGCAGTCCGCCACCCGCGAGCACGGTCGCGGGGAGCTCGGTGTCGGTGTCGGCCGACATGACGAAGTAGAAGGCGACGCCGAGCATCGCGCCGAGCGCCCACAGCACGCCGACCAGATCGAGCTGGACGCCACCGAAGATCTGCAGCACGAGCAGCAGCCCGCCGGCCGCGATGCCCGCGCCGATGAGCGTGAGGGCGTGGGGGCGCTGGCGGTGCCGCAGCCACATCCACAGCACGACGATGGCCGGTGCCGTGTACTCGATGAGCAAGGCGACGCCGACCTGCAGGGTCGCGACGGCCGTGAAGTAGGCGAGCTGCGTGCCGGCGACGGCGATGGCTCCGTAGACACCGAGGCGAATCAGGTTGCCGCGGTCGGCGAGAAGGCGCCAGCGGCCGCGCAGTGCCAGGAGCGCGACGGGGGCCAGCGCGAGTGCGGCGAGGGAGACGCGTGCCGTGACGGCGGCACCGGGTGTCCAGCCAGCGTCGAGGAGCCCGCGCGCGAAGGGGCCCGACAGGGCGAAGGCACCTGCCGAGATCAAGGCGAAGATGAGGCCGGATGCGAGGCGCGAGTTGGCCGCAGGTGCGAGGGTTGCGAGCGGGGCCGTGTTCGGCGCAGGCGTGCTCGCCGCGGCGGCTGCGATCGTCGAGTCATTGGCGTTTGCCTTCATAGAACATGACACTAACTCGCGTTTGGTAATCTGCAAAGGTGCTTTTCACCAATGACACGGAGGAGGCGCTCGCTGCTGCCGCGGCGATCGTCAACAGCGACGTCGAACCGCGCACGCTCCGCACCCGGGACGAGCTCGCCGACTTCTTCCGCGACCTCGGCTACACGGGCCGCTTCGACGGGGGCGACGCCGAGTTCGAGCGCGTCCGCGCGATCCGACCTCGCCTGCGGGAGCTGCTCACCGCCGACCGGGACTCGGCGGCGGCCCTCGTCAACCAGACGCTCGTCGAGTACGACGCCACCCCGCAGCTCGTCCGCCACGACACGCACGACTGGCACCTGCACGCCGTCGACGCCGACCGTCCCTTCGACGAGCGCGTCTCGGTCGAGACGGCGCTCGCGGTCGTCGACCTCATCCGCGCCGACGAGATGTCGCGCCTCAGCATCTGCAGCGCCGACGGCTGCGAGGGGGTCGTCGTCGACCTCACCCGCAACCGCACGAAGCGCTTCTGCTCGACGCGCTGCGCGAACCGCTCTGCCGTCGCGGCGTACCGCGCCCGCCGCCGCGAGCATCCGCACGCTTGAGGCTCCGGGAACCAACTCCGAGGCACGAAGTAGTGGCCCGTTGCTGCTCCCAGTGCCGGGAACAACAACGGGCCACAACGCTCTTGGGGGAGCCGGCCGGCGCGAGCTACACGGCGGCGGGCCCGGACTCACCGGTGCGGACGCGGATGACGTGGCTCACATCCGTCACCCACACCTTGCCGTCGCCGACGTTGCCAGTGCGGGCCGCCTCGACGACGACCTCGAGCGCCTTGTCGAGGGTCTCGTCGGCGACGAGCACCTCCACGCGCGTCTTGGCGCGGAACGAGACCTTCACGGCCTGGCCCCGGTAGTACTCGGTGAGGCCCTTCTGGTGGCCGTGCCCCTCCACCTCGGTGATGGTGAGGCCCGTGAAGCCTGCCGCCTCGAGGGCGTCCTTCACATCGTCGACCTTGGTCGGCTGGATCACTGCGGTCACGAGCTTCATCGGCGGGCGCTCCTCTTCTGTGCGGGCGTTGTCTGCGTGTTCTGGTCGTTCGGGACACGGGGTGTCTGCGTGTTCTGGTCGCGCGGGGCGAACTGCGGTCGGGCGGATGCACCCATCATGGTCAGCGAGTCTCCATCTCGTACGCACGCTCGGCGTGGATGCCCCGGTCGAGGCCGACCGCTTCCACGTCGTCCGGCACGCGGATGGGCACGATCTTGTTCATGACCCACGCGATGAGGTAGGTCACGACGAACGCGTACACGCAGGTCACGACGATGGCGATCAGCTCGCGCCAGAGGAGGCTCGGGTCGCCACCGAAGAAGACGCCAGCGATGCCGGCCGGTGCCGCGGCTGCGCCGAGGAACACGACGAACAGGGCTCCGACGATGCCGCCGATGCCGTGCACGGAGAACGCATCGAGCGCGTCGTCGACCTTCGCGCGGTTCTTCCAGCCGATGCAGAGCGCGACGACGGCACCGGTGATGAAGCCGAGCGCGAGGGCTCCGACCGGCGTGACCGCATCCGCTGCGGGGGTGATGCCGACGAGGCCCGAGATCATGCCGGTCGCCATGCCGAGCGTTGTGGCGTGCTTGTCGCGGATGCGCTCGATGAGCAGGTAGCCCAACGCGCCGGTCAGCGCGGAGAGGGTGGTGGTGAGCACGACGTAGCCGGCGAGGAAGTTCGCGCCAGCGGCCGTGCCGCCGTTGAAGCCGATCCAGCCGAAGAACAGGAGGCCCGCGCCGAGCAGCACCAGCGGCATGTTGTGGGGTCGCAGCTCCGTGTTCTTGCGGCGGCCGAGCACCATCGCGAGGGCGACGGCGGAAGCGCCTGCGTTCATGTGCACCGCCGTGCCGCCGGCGTAGTCGTGCAGGCCGAGGACGTTGCGCATCCACCCGCCGACCGTCTCGCCGTCATCGCTCGTGAACGCGAACACCCAGTGGGCGAGGGGCGCGTAGACGAGGATCGTCCAGAGCGCGGCGAAGATCAGCCACGCCCAGTACTTCATGCGGCCGGCGGCGCCTGACGCGACGATCGCGATGCTGATGGCGGCGAACAGGATGTAGAAGGCGCCCCAGTACGCGTCGACGGAGATGATGTCGCCCTCGGACGCGTCGGTCATGAACGACTCCATGCCGACGAACGCGAGCGGGTCGCCGATGATTCCGGCACCGCCAACCGAGTTGCCGAGCACCATGCCGTGCACGAAGAGCACGTAGATGACGGCGACCACGGCCATGGATCCGAAGACCATCATGGCCATGTTGAGCATGTTCTTGCTGTTGAGCATTCCTCCGTAGAAGAACGAGATTCCGGGGAACATCAGGAGGACGAGACCGAATGCGGCGAGCATCCAGGCGAGATCGGCAGCGGGCATACATGGCTCCTTGGGTTGGGGTCATGGGAGAGGGGCGTGCGGGATGCACGGGTGGAGCAGTCGGGGCGTGGTCGCCCCGAAGTCAGTCGACGAGCCAGGTGGGCGAGGCGAGGAAGTTGTCGGCGGCGAGGATGGCTGCGTCGATGACGCCACCGCCCTGCAGGTCCGGCGGGAGGGCTTCGTCGCGGTGCGTGGTGCTCCAGCCGAGCATCGTGAGGGTGCGCACCATCGAGAGTGCGCAGCCGAGCTCGAGCTGCGCCCTGGTGAGCTGCCCCTCGGATCGATATCCGTCGATCCAGTTGCGCGCCATGGTGCGCACTTCAGGCTTGTGCTCCTGGAAGGTGAGGGCAGACGCGAAGTCGTAGAGGAACCAGCTGAAGCCCGAGTCGTCGAAGTCGATGACGATGAGGCGCTCGCCGTCGCGGATCACGTTGGTCGGGCGGAGGTCTGAGTGGACGAGGCCCCAGTCCTGCCAGCCGGCTGGCGCGGATTGCACGCGCATGAGCGCCGCCATCTCGGCGCGCTCGAGGTGGTCGAGCTGCGCCGGCGTCAGCGAGGCGCGTCTCCAGTCGCCCCACCGTGCGGTGGACCCGAGCAGGTCGGGGAGGCCCCAGGTGAAGCGGTCGAAGCCGGCGGGCCGCCGCCAGCTCCGGGCGTGGTCGTGCAGGCGTGCCGTGATCTGCCCGAGCTCCGTGAACCACGGGGCCGCGTCGTCGACGTCCTGCAGGATCGAGCCGGTCACGTGCTCGAAGTAGACGGCTTTCAGCGTCAGCCCGTCCGGCGACTGGATGCGCTGCGTCACCTGCCCGTCCGCCCCGGGAATCGGGGACGGGACGTCCGCGCATCCGGAGTCGCGGATGGCCTCGACCCAGAGCATCTCCGAGCGGAGCTGCTCGTCGCCCTCCTGGTAGCCGGGCTGCTGGAGGCGGACGACGCCGACGGGCTGGCCGCCGAGCTCGACGAGGTACGACGCGTTCTCGGAGACGGAGATGAGCTTCGTCGAGGCCTCCGGGGGGATCCCGAACGCGGCGAGCATCCCGTCGTGCAGCCAGCTGGGAGCGGGCTCACCCTTGACGAGAGCGTCGAAGACGCGCAGCCCCGAGACGGGCTGTTTGAGCGTTGCCTCGATCATGGTCGTCTCCTCGGGCTGGGGCGATCCGGGCAGCGGATGCGCGGGTCGCGGCGGCTCTGGTGTGTGCCGGCTGAGTGCGGGGTGTTCCATGTCTAGGTGCTGATTCGCTGAAGATGCGGCCCAGACGGGCACTCGTTACACACGATTTACCGGGAGGAAACAGTGCGCTTGCCTTCGCCGGTCAGGATCGGAGCGCCGAACGGGCGAAGTGCGCCCGCGGGAGAGGACGCGTCACGTGAGCAGATCGACGATCATGGACGGCAACAGCTACCGGGTGGGGGAGTCCTCCGCGGCGGCCGAAACCGAGGCCATGGTCGAGCGGCGAACGCGGCTGCTCGGGCCCTCCTACCGGCTCTTCTACTCGAACCCCGTGCACCTCGTTCGCGGCAGCGGCACATACCTCTACGACAGCGACGGCGTGGAGTACCTCGACATGTACAACAACGTCGCGAGCCTCGGCCACGCGCATCCGCGGGTCGTGGAGGCGATGGCGGCGCAGGCCGGCACGCTCAACACGCACACGCGCTACCTGCACGAGGCGATCCTCGACTACACCGAGGACCTGCTCTCGACCATGCCCGCCGAGATCGGCCAGGTCATGTACCAGTGCACCGGCTCGGAGGCGAACGATCTGGCGCTGCGCGTCGCGGCCGCCTACACGGGTGGCAGCGGCGTCATCGTCACGAGCGAGGCGTACCACGGCACGTCCGGGCTCACCTCGGCCGTCTCGCCCGCGCTCGGCAGCGGCCAGACGCTCGGCCTCGAGGTGCGCACGGTGCCGGGGCCCGACACCTACCGCACCGCGCCGGAGCTGGTCGGGGAGAAGCTCGCCGCCGATATCCGCGCCGCGATCGCCGACCTGGCCAAGCACGGGGTGAAGTTCTCGGCGTTCCTCGCCGACTCGGTGTTCTCCTCAGACGGCGTCGCCGCCGACCCGGCTGGCTTCCTCAGGCCCGCGTTCGACGCCGTGCACGAAGCGGGTGGCGTCTGGATCGCGGACGAGGTGCAGCCCGGCTTCGGTCGCCTCGGCCCGCGAATGTGGGGCTTCGCCCGGCACGACATCGTGCCCGACATCGTGACCATGGGGAAGCCCATGGGCAACGGCATCCCCGTCTCCGGCATGGCCGCGCGGCCCGAGGTGCTCGAGCCGTTCGCCACGGGGATCCCGTACTTCAACACCTTCGGCGGCAACCCGGTCGCGATCGCGGCCGCGCAGGCGGTGCTCGATGTGCTGCGCGACGAGGGCCTGCCCGAGCGCGCGGCAGTTGTCGGCGATCAGCTGCGCGCCGCGATCCGCTCGGTGGGGGATTCGCGCATCGGCGACGTGCGCGGGGCAGGCCAGTTCACGGGAGTCGAGATCGTGGCCGACCCCGCCTCGGAGACCCCGGACGGTGCGACCGCGCTCGCGCTGGTCAACGCGCTGCGCGAGCACCGAGTGCTCACCTCGACCGCCGGGCCGAACAACAACGTGCTCAAGGTGCGCCCCCCACTGTCGTTCCAGGAGCACGACATCGACCGGTTCACGGATGCGCTCGCCGCGGCACTCGCGGACGTGCCGGTGCGCTGACGCGACTGCGTCGATGGGTTGCCGCGTCTGCGGCGCTCATCCTCGCACGGCTGGCGCCCACGCATGCGCTGTCGGGGTGCCACGTCGCGAGGGGCGAGAGGCCTTTGAAGGCGCCCGCGCCCGGTAGAGTCCACGGCATGCGGGGAAGCGAGCAGTGAGCGGCGGTCTCATCGCGGCGCTCATCGGCCTCGCGGTCGTCGACTCGCTGAACCTGTCGACGATCGCCGTCGTGATCCTCATCCTGCTCACCGTGCAACGGCCCGCCGCGACCGGTTGGGTCTACGCGGCCGGTGCTGTCGTCGCGTTCTTCGGGCTGACGATGCTCGTGTACTTCGGGGCGAGCTTCGCGGGCACGCTCGTCGAGGATCTGGCGACGTGGATGCGGCGCATCATCTTCGTGGGCTTCGGGGTCATGTTCGTCGTGTTCGGGGTTCGACGCTTCCGCACGCGCGAGCGCCGCGGCTATCCGCTGCTGCGCTGGGTGAATCCCCTCACCGCGTTCCCACTCGGTGTCGTCGCGACGCTCGCCGACCTCCCGAACGCGTTCCCTATGTTCTTCGCGGTGGAGCGGCTCATCGACGCCGAGGTTCCAAGCGCCGCGGCTGTTGCTGCACTCGCGGGGTACGCCGTGATCTACGCCGTGCCGACCGTGGCGGTGCTGGTGGTCGGCATCGTGCTCAAGGATCGCCCCCGCGACCGGTTCCGCGCGGTGTACACGCGCCTCACGAGCGGCGAGGTGAGCGCGAGCCGACCCATGGCCGGGCTGCACTTCACGCTCGCGGCCGTCTGCGTCGCAGTCGCCGCCTTCTTCGTGTGAGCAGTGTGGGCATCGTGGCGGCCATGGGTAGTCTCACTCACATGAGCGTCGCGAAGCCGGAGCGGTCGGCCGCTGCCATCGTGGTCGGCGGTGTCGGGTTCCTGCTTGTGGCTGGGTACGCGGGCCTCGGGATGCTGCAGGTTCTTGTGCTCGACCCTCTCGCAGCGGTCCCCGACATGACCCTCGAGGAGATCTACATCCACGCAGCTCGCTCCAACGAGACCATTCACGTCTGGGTGGTTGTCATGCTCCTGGGGCCGGGGCTGCTGCTGGGGCTCGGGAGTCTTGTGCTCGCCTTCAGGCGGGGCGCGACGTGGGTCCAGAGCGCTGCCGTGGCAGCGGGCCTCCTGCTCCTCGGTGGGCTTCCTTTCTTCTGGGCGTGGTTCGGTGTCGGCATGAATATCGCGGATGCGTTCGGCACCGGCGGTGGCGACCACACTGGCTGGAGTGCAGTCATGTGGGCGACGAGCGGATGCGCCGCGCTGGTCTTGCTCTTGCTCGCGGTCTGGGTGGGCGTCAGGAGCGGCGTCAGGGCTTGGTGGGGCCGTCGCGCTGTGCTCGCCCAGCCGGAATTCGCTGACTCATCACATAGTGAGGCGTAGCATCGGACGCAACCCCACTTCCGGGGTCGCGGCGCCTCGCGCCGCACACTGAAGCCGGGCTGTCGCTCCGCCCGGAGAGAGGCAGCGCCATGAGAGCACTGCAGTACCGCGCGATCGGCTCGCGCCCCGAACTCGTCGAGATCGACACCCCCACGCCAGCCGCCGGCGAGATCCTGCTCAAGGTGACGGCCGCCGGTGCCTGCCATTCGGACGAGTTCATCATGGGCGCATCCGAGGACGACTACTCCTTCAAGCCGCTGCCGCTCACGCTCGGCCACGAGGTCGCTGGCATCGTCGAGGCGATCGGCAGCGGCGTCCACGACGTCGAGATCGGTGAATCCGTCATCGTCTACGGGCCGTGGGGCTGCGGCCGCTGCTACCACTGCGCGAGCGGGGCCGAGCAGAACTGCGAGAAGGGGATGCGCGCGCCCGGCATCTTCAGCGACGGCGGCATGGCCGAGTACATGATCGTCGACGACGCGCGCCACCTCGTGCCGCTCGGCGACCTCGACCCGGTCAAGAACGTGTCGCTCACGGACGCTGGGCTCACCCCGTACCGCGCCGTGAAGTCGGCACTGCCGAAGCTCGTTCCCGGCTCGACCGCGGTCGTCATCGGCTCCGGCGGCCTCGGCCACGTCGCAATCCAGCTGCTCAAGGCGCTGTCGGCCGCGACGGTGGTCGTGCTCGACGTCGGCGAGGCGCAGCTCGAGCTCGCCCGCACCGTCGGTGCGGACCACACGTTCCTGTCGAACCCGGACGCGATCCCAGCGGTCAAGGACCTCACCCGCGGCCTCGGGGCGACCGTCGTCTTCGACTTCGTCGGCATCCAGCCGACGGCCGACCTGTCGGCGAAGATGGTCGCGGCCGCCGGCTCGGTCGTGGTCGTGGGTGTCGCGAGCGGCGCCGTGCCCATCGGTCAGACGACGGTGCCGCTCGACGTCACGGGCCGCGCCATCAACTGGGGCTCCAGGACGGAGCTCATGGAGGTCGTGGAGCTCGCGAAGCGCGGCGCCATCAACATCCACGTCGAGCAGTTCTCGCTCGACGAGGCACCCGCCGCCTACGAGAAGCTGCACGCCGGCGAGATCCGCGGTCGCGCCGTCATCGTCCCCTAGTTCGCGCCAGCTCGCTCCCGCCTCCCGGTCCGCCTCCCCGCTGCGCCGCACGTAGACCTGGGGGTTGTGCATGGTGGTTGAGCCAGGAGCATGCGCAACCCTCAGGCCTGCCGGTGCCGCGGTTCAGTACGCGACGCCGAAGCGCGCGCGACGGTGGGCGGGGTGCTCGATCTCGGCGATGATCGCGGTTGCGAAGTCGGCGCCGGAGATGTTCGAGTCGCCGTTCGCGTCGGTGAGGAGCACGTCGCCGCCGATGCGGTACTCGCCCGTCGCCTCACCGGGTGCCCAGGCGCCGAACGCGGCGGCGGGGCTGACGTAGAACCAGTCGAGTTCAGGGGCGGATGCGCGGAGGTCGTCGAGTACGCCCGCCATCTCGGCGGCCTCCGGCTTGATCGCATCCGGGAAGCCCTCCGTGTCGAACAGCCGTGGGCCGCCCTCGGCGACGAAGAGCGAACCGGCACCGCCAACGACGCCGAAGCGCACGCCTTTCGCGGTGGCGAGAGCCGCGGCCTGCGCGAGCACGCCGCGGGTTCGGCCTTCCAGGTCGCCGCGAGGCGCGAGTGCGGAGACCACGACGTCGGCGCCGTCGATGGCGTGCTCGAGCGTGCCGTCCTCGAGGACGCTGGCGCTGACGTAGGCGACGCCCTCGATCTCTTCGTCCGGGCGCGAGCGGCTGAACGAGGTCACCTCGTGGCCCGCGGACGCTGCCGCCTTGACGAGGTTGCTTCCGGCGTATCCGGTTCCGCCGAGGATGGTGATCTTGGCCATGGTGGTCCTTTCGTCTCGGCGACCGGTGTCGGGCGCCGACAGTCACCGTAGGAGACCAACTGCGGGGAGGGGAAGAAGGCACTTTGGGGAGCGTCGGTTACCGCAAAGTGCCTGTGGCGTGGCTCTTGAGTCTCTCTCGGTGACTGAGTACCGTGCAGTTACCAACGAAAGGTGGGGCATGTCCGAACCGCTCTGGGACCCGTACGTGCGCGACTGCCCGTCGCGCCGCCTGCTCGACCGCATCGGCGACCGGTGGACGGTGCTCGTCGTCGGCACGCTGCACGAGGGGCCGAAGCGCTTCTCGGAGATCCAGGCCGCGGTCGATGGGGTCTCGCAGAAGATGCTCACCCAGACGCTCCGCGGACTCGAGCGCGACGGCCTCGTCACGCGCACCGTGTTTCCGCAGGTGCCACCCCGCGTCGACTACGAGCTGACGGATGTCGGACGCAGCTTGCTCGGCCCGCTGCGCGTGCTCACCGAGTGGGCGACCGAGCACATGTCCGGCGTCGCGGATGCGCAGCTCGAGTACGACGCGGCGCGCGGATGAGCGCTCGGCCGAACCGAGACGAACGCGTGCCGGGCTCGACGCACGAAGCCCCACCACCGCAGCACAACCCCACCACAGCGGCACCGAGTCCGAGGAGATCACCATGACCGCAGCATCCACCGACCGCATCGCGGTGACCGGCAGCACGGGAGCGGTCGGAGGCGTCGTCGCCGAGCTGCTCGCCGACGCGGGAGCCCCGCAGCTCCTCCTCGCCCGCACTCCGGCGAGGGCCCCGCGGCTGCCCGGGTGCGTGGTCGCGCCGTTCAGCTACGCGGACCGCACCGCATCCACCGCCGCGCTTCGCGGGATCCGGACGCTGTTCATGGTGTCCGCGGCAGAGAGCGAGTCGCGGCTCGACGAGCACAAGGCGTTCATCAACGCCGCGGCGGAAGCTGGCGTCGAGCACGTCGTCTACACGTCCTTCTTCGGCGCCTCGCCGGACTCGACGTTCACGCTTGCTCGTGACCACTTCGCGACGGAAGAGCACCTCAAGGCCTCCGGGATGACGTGGACCTTCCTCAGGGACAATTTCTACATGGACGTCATGCCGATGTTCGTCGGCGAAGACGGCGTGCTGCGCGGGCCAGCTGGCGACGGCCGGGTGTCGATCGTGAGCCGCGCCGACGTGGCCGCGGTCGCGTCGAGCGTGCTGCTCGCACCGGATGCGCACCGCGGGGCGACCTACGACCTGACCGGCCCTGAGGCGCTCACGGCGACCGAGATCGCCGCGGCGATCTCGCACGCTCGGGGCACGGCGGTGACCTTCCACGACGAGAGCATCGAGGAGGCGTACGAGTCGCGGGCGAAGTGGGGTGCGCCCGCCTGGCAGAACGACGCCTGGGTCAGCACGTACACGGCCATCGCGAGCGGTGAGCTGTCTCGAGTGACCGGTGACGTCGAGCGCGTCACCGGCCGGCCGCCGCTGACGTTCGCGGCATACCTGGCGGAGGAGTAGCGGGCGTCAGGAACGCAGGAGGCGGTGCTCGGTGCAAGAATCTTTCGATGACGTTCGCAGCCGCTCGCCTCGCTCTCGTTTCCGCGCTTGTCGCCGCGGCGCTCACACTCAGTGGGTGCACGGGAACGGGAACCTCTGGGGGCTCGTCCCCTGAGGCGGCGTCCCCGACGCCGACGATCGCGGAGCCCCCGAGCACCCCGATCGTCGAGCAGACGATCACGGACGAGCTCACGGGAACGTCCGTCACCACGCTCGCGATGGTGACAGATTTCGAGTCCGCGGCGAACGCGTCCGTCTCCGACGGGCTCCAGGCGGTGCTCGTGAAGGTCCGCTTCACTGCGGGCGACGAGTACGGCGGCGCGGAGAGGCCGACGCTGGTCTCCATCACCGACCGCGACGTCAACCTCGACTACGTCTCGCTCGGCCTGACGAACCCGGAGACACTCGCGCCGGCGATGACCGCCGCCGGATACACGCCGATCAACAGCGTCCAGCCGGGTGAGACGGTGACCGGCTGGGTCGGAGCGTGGCTGCGCGATGACTACACGCAGTTCGACCTGGTCTACGACCGCGGCGAGAGCACGGTCTTCGGCGGCGACCAGAGCGGGGACAAGATCCCGCCTTTCCAGCAGATCGTGCCGCTCGAGCCGAGCGCGTAGCGCCTGCGCGGCGCGTCAGCTCTTCGTGAGGTCCTGCGCGAGCATCACGATGATGCCGCTCGGGCCCCGCAGGTACGTGAGCTTGTACACATCCTGGTAGTTGGCGACGCCCCGCAGCGGGTGGCAGCCGTGCTTGGCGGCGATCGCGAGCGACTCGTCGATGTCGTCGACGGAGAACGCGACGCGGTGCATCCCGATCTCGTTCGGCAGCGTCGGCTCCGTCTCGATGGCTTCCGGGTGGAGGTACTCGAACAGCTCGAGCTGCCCGTGCCCATCCGGCGTCTGCAGCACGGCGATCTTGGCGTGGTTGCCGTCGAGGCCCACGGCGGTGGACGCCCATTCGCCGCTCACCTCGTCGCGCCCGAGCACCGTCAGGCCGAGGTCGGTGAAGAAGGCGATGGTGGCTTCGATGTCTCGGACGGCGATGCCGACGTTCTCGAGTCTGATGGGCATGGTGCGCATGCTACTCAGCGTCGTCGAGCGGATGCGGAATCCCGGGTGGGGCGGTCGCCGCGGGCGGGGTTCAGACGCCGCTGGCTCTCACCCGACCGACGCGGCCGCCGATGGGCCAGGTCGTGAGCCGCTCCGTGGCCGGGTCGCCCCAGAGGGCCGTCAGGTCACGGCCGACGTCCTCCAGCAGGCCCGCCCGGCCCGCCTCCCGCGCGGCGCGGACGGCCGACCACGTCGAGAAGTACCCGAGCAGCCCGTCTAGGGTCAGCCGCTTCCGGATGCTCGGGGCCCGGAAGTCGAGCTCCTCGAACGGAAACGGCAGGTCGCGGTATTCGCGCTCGACCAGCCGCCGGGACGGTGGCCAGTACGCGTCGAGGTCGTCGGCGTAGAAGCGCTGTGCTCGTTCGTCGATGGCGGGGTCCTCGATGCTGAGGACGCCGTAGCAGAGGAGCGCGATCACACCGCCATCGGCGCTCACACGGGTGACCTCGTCATAGAACCTGGGCAGCTCGAACCAGTGCGCGGCCTGAGCGGCGCTGACCAGTCCGACGGAGCCGCTGCCGATGCCAGCAGGCAACGACTCCGCGGGTGCCTGCTGGTACACCACGCCCGGATGCGGAGCCGCGTTCGCGATCTGCTCCGCGCTCGGGTCGACACCGATCACCCGGTCGAAAGCTCCCCCGAGCGTCGTCGTGAACTGGCCGTTCCCGCATCCGACATCGACGGCGAGGTCCGTGCGCGGGGCGAGCCGTGCGAGGTCGGTCGCGAGCGAGGCCGGGTAGCTGGGGCGGAAGCGGGCGTACGCCTGCCCGCCCTCGTCGAACCAGTTGCGTGCATCCGGGGTCATGCCGTGATGCTAGGCCGGACAGCTGGACGCGCCACGGTCACTCCGCGGCGGTCTCCGCGGCGAGTCGTGCGAACTCCACCAGGACGCGCGGGTGCTCGAGCACGCGGAAATGCCCACCCGTGTCCAGCTGCACGTTCTCGGCGCCCAGCAGGAAGCTGCCCTTCGGGATATGCGGGTCGAAGCAGCCGTAGACCGACACGATCCGGGAATTCACCTCCTCCTCGAGGGAGAGCGCCAGGATCGTGCGGTCGCGCGGCGAGAAGATCCGCAGGCTCGGGGTGAACAGGAGGCGCGCGTACGAGGATCCTCCGAAGGGTGTCGCCACGGCGAGCATCGAGCGGATGCGCGGCACCCCCGCGCCCTGCGTCATCGCGTACTTGCCGACGAGTCCGCCCTTGCTATGGGCGACGATGATGACGTCGTCGAGGTCGTGGCGCTCGAGCGCCTCGACGAGGTGCGCGGCCGCGTCCGGCACGGGCTTCCGGTTGAAGCCGAGCGGGTCGAGGACATGCACCGGGTGTCCCGTCGCGTGGATGGCGCGGATGGTCGGCAGCATGAAGCGCCACGGCTCGTACACCCCGGGGATCACGACGACGGGGGCACGGTGGCCGTCGAGGAATGCCGCCGGGTCCGTGCGATCGAGTGCGGCGCGTGCCTGCTGCGCGACGACGTAGGCGTAGTCGAGGGCCCACCACCAGAGGCGCGTGGCTGAACGGCGGATGGCGCGGATCATGCGGTCCCCGCGAGCTCGGAGACGCCGCAGGTTGGCAGCGCCACCCATCCCTCGATCGTCGCCGCCTCGAGCAGCTCGGTCGGCACCGGTAGCGTCTTGTCGAGCGCGTGGGCGCGAGCGATGAGGGAGGCCGCGACGGCGTCGAGGGCATCGTCGGAGCTGCCCAGGAGCGCCTGCTGCTCCTGAGTCGTCTCGAGCCAGGGAAGCGCCTCGAGCAGCATCTGCGCGGCCAGGACGCGCGCTTCCGGCTTGGTCTTGTAACCGGGGGTCAGCAGGCCCCACGCGCGCAGGGCCGCCGCCGGGTACACCTCGGCGAGGCGACCGCCGCCGGAGCGGTCGACCTGCTCTCCTGCGGCCGCGAACCCGTCGAGCAGCTCGGCGCAGTGGATGGCCGTCATGCCGAGGCGGTCGGTGGAGACGCTCAGCGGCCAGCGGCCCGTCTGCTCCCGCACGACCCGGTCGGTGTGCCGGTAGGCGAGGCGACGGCGCAGGTCGATGCCGGTGTGTGCGTGCGTGCCTGGCACCCGGGCGGCGTGCGCCGAGACGAACTCCACGAACTCGATCGGCCAGCCGAACGCGCAGTCGATGCCGATGCTCGCCGCGTCTTCGGCCAGCTCGATGATCTCGCTGTCCGAGATGCCGAGCTGCAACTGGGTGAGGCGTGCTGCGCCTGCATCTGCACCCGTACTGGCGCCCCACTCGATGCTGGCGAGCGCCGTGCGCGTGGGTTCTGCTGCCAGGTCGACGCCAACGGTTTTCACCCGCGCCACGCTACGCGAACGTGCTCTGGTCGGTGCTCAGCTCCCGCGGGGTTGACAGTCACGGTGACGACAGCGCGATTTCTGTCTCCGGGAAGCGTGGTCGGGCTGTGTCGTCACCGTGGCTGGCAGCTCGGTGCGCGCACCGGGGGCTCTGCCGCGAGGGGCGGTCGGTTCGGCGCCACCTGGCTAGGCTGGCGGGGTCGAGGCGCGCTCCGCTGCGCGGGGTCGGGGAGGTGCGCGCGTGAGTGTGAAGTCGAGGATCGCGGGAACGGATGCGTCGGCCCGCCGTTCGCTGCTGATCGCGGTGCTCTCGCTGCTCGGCGCGACGTTGTTCTGGGCGAGCAACTACATCGTCGGCGCGGCCGTGCTCGAGACGATGGACCCGCTCAGTCTCGTGCTGTGGCGGTGGACGCTCGCAGCCGTGCCGCTGCTCGCGATCGCGCACTTCGCGGAGCGCCCGGATTGGCGCGAGGTGCTGCGGGCGTGGCCGTGGCTGCTGGCGCTCAGCTGCACTGGCCTGGCCGGGTACAACCTGACGCTCTACGCGGCGTTGCAGTACAGCGACGCCTTCAGCGCGTCGCTCATCAACGCGTTCAACCCTGCCGTGATCGCGGTGGCGGCGGCGATCTTTCTCAGGCAGCGCCTCACGCGGACCGGTGTCGCCGGCGTGGTGATCGCCCTGGCCGGGGTGTTCGTCGTGGTGAGCGGTGGCGACGTCGGTGCGTTCCTGGAGACGGGGTTCGGCGTCGGGCAGATGCTCATGTTCGGCGCTGTCGGCATCTGGACGGCCTACACGATCATCGGCCGCAGGTCACCGCCGCTGCCGCCGATCACGTCGACGTCGATCCAGGCGGTCATCACGGTGCTCCTGGTCGCGCCCGTCACCTTCGCGACGGGTGGTCCGCAGCTCCCGGTGTCAGCGGATGCGGCCACCTCGCTGGCGCTGATCGCCGTGTTCCCGTCGGTGCTGTCCTACCTGCTCTGGAACCGCGCGCTCGCGGTGATCCCGGCGGCTCGAGCGGGGGTGTTCCTGAATCTGATCACGGTGTTCACGGTCGCGTTCACCCTGCTGGCGGGCCAGCCGTTCGCGGTCGGACAGCTGGTGGGAGGCGGCGTCGTGATCGCCGGCGTGGTGATCGCGAACGCCGAGGCGTTCCGGCGGCCGGGGGAGCCGCATCCGCGGATCTCCTGATCAGCTGGCTTGCGAGCGCGCGCGTCTTCACTGCGGCGAGGTCGGGAGAAGCTCGGATGCGCTCAGTCGGCTCGTGTGCCCGCGGGCGCCATCGGGGCTCCGGCCGAATCTTCGTGCGTCGGCGTCCTCCGGCCGACCAGCCAGCTGGAGACGGCTGCCAGGGCGACCAGCACCAGCACGGCGATGAGCGCGGACCTGAGCCCGAAGTCCTCGCCGAGGAAGCCGAGTGCGGGCGGGCCGACGAGGAACGCGATGTACCCGAGGGTGGCGGCGAACGCGACGCGGGCATCCGGCCGGTCGCCTGATGCTCCGGCTGCCGACAGCGCGACGGGGAAGCCGAGTGCGGTGCCGAGGCCCCACAGGATCGCGGCGCCGGCCGCGACCGCCTGGTTGTCGACGAAGATGATGAGCGCCAGGCCCGCCGCCCCGATGAGCGCGCTCGCGCACAGCACTGCTGGCCGGCCGAAGCGGTCGACGAACGAGCCGCCCACGAAGCGACCGACGGTCATCGACAGGGCGAAGACCGCGAAGATCCCGGAGCCCCAGGCGGCGTCGAAGCCGTGGCCGTCGACCATGACGAGGGGCAGCCAGTCGTTGGCGCTGCCTTCGGCCATGGCGAGCGCGAGCACGATGACGCCGATGAGCAGCAGCGTCCTGTCTCGCCAGAGCGGGTGGCTCGCAGGCGCGCCTCGCTCGTCGGTGCTCACGGTGGTCGCAGCCTTCCCGGTGGCGGGCGGCAGGAGGCGGATGGACGCCACGAGCCCGACCGCGACGACCACCGCCGCGATGCTGAGGTGCAGCAAGACCGGGAACGACGTGGCCGTGGCCACGATGCCGCCCACCGCGCCGATGGTCGTGCCGAGGCTGAAGAAGCCGTGCATGGCCGGCAGCGTGGACTTGCCGAGCTGCCGTTCCACGTCGGCGCCCTCGATGTTGAGGGCCACCTCGGCGCCGCCCATGCCGAGGCCGAAGAGTGCGAGGCCGAGCGCCACGACGGCCCCGGACGCCAGTGCTGCGCCCGCCCCGATGGTGAGGGCGCTCGCGGCGACGAGCGACATGCCCACGGTGATCACGGGGCGGGCGCCGAACCTGCTGACGAGCCTGCCGGAGCTGAGGATGCCGACCATCGACCCGACCGAGATGCCGAAGAGGATCAGCCCCATCTCCGCGGTCGAGGCGCCGAGCGCATCCCGAACATCCGGGGTGCGGGTCACCCAGGAGGCGATGGTGATGCCGGGGAGGAAGAAGAGCACGAACAGCGCGATGCGGCGCCGTCGGGGGGAGGGGGACATGGGGTCCGTTTCAGGCTGGGGAGAGGCTCCAGCCTAGCGACGCCTCAGGACGCGGTGGCTTCCCCCGGGTAGACGACGCCGATGGCGGCTCGAGCCTGGTCGAGCACCTCCATGATCTCGATGGATGCCTGCCAGGGCATCACCGGTGACTGCGTGGCACCATTCGCGAGAAGGCGCGCGAACTCCGCGGCCTCGAACTGGAAGCCACCCGACACCGTCGCATCCCACTCGGTGGTGACGGCACCGCTGACACCGTCGGTCGACTCGTCGGACGCCTGCTCGGAACCGTCACCGCCGAACTCGCTCACGCGCAGCATCCCGGGAACGAAGAACTCGGCGGGCAGCTCGACGATGCCGCGCTCGAACACGAACTCCGCCCTCGAGGGGGCCCGCCCCTCGAAGCTGCAGCGGGCCGTGCCGACGGCGCTCGCGGTGCGCATGATGACGGATGCGGAGCCGTCGACGGCGTACCCTGGCAGCAAGTTGCCGGCTGCGGCGACCTCGACGGGCGGGCCGAGGAGGTCGTGCACGGCGGCGATCGAGTAGACGCCGATGTCGAGCAGTGCACCGCCGCCCTGTTCGACGTCGACGATGCGCGGGACGGGAGCGTGCATGATCCCGGCGAAGTTCGCGTGCGCCGTGACGAGGCGGCCGAGCAGCCCGTTGGCGGCGATCTGCCTCGCCACCGTGAACTGGGGGAGGAACCGGGTCCACATGCCGTCGACGACCAGCACTCCATGCTCTTCTGCGGCGGCGAAGACATCGCGGGTCTCGGCGGCGTTGAGGGCGAAGGGCTTCTCGACGAGCACCGGCTTGCCGGCGCGGATGCACGCGAGCGCGAGGTCGCGGTGGGTCGAGTTGATGGTGGCGAGGTAGATGGCGTCGACGTCCGGGTCGGCGATGAGGTCGGCGTAGGAGCCGTGCGCGCGCTCGATGGCCAGCTCGTCGGCGAACACCTGGGCGCGTGACAGCTCGCGCGCCCCGACCGCCGCGATCGTCGACAGGGTGTGCTCGGGCACCTCCCGCGCGAACCTGCGCGCGATGTGGCCGGCGCCGAGGATCCCCCAGCGCAGCGGGGGCGCATCCACCGGGTCGAGCAGCTCGACGCCCTCCGCGAGGCGGGCGATGGGGGTGGGGAGCTCGGCGACGAACGCGGGGGAGATGGTGGAGGTCATCGTTCGAGTCTGGCAGGGGAGCATGGTGCCAGTCGAGGAGCGGATCCGGCGCGGATGCTCGGGGGCTCGCGCTGTCTGCCTACCCCAGCCCCAGGTCGATGACGATCTTGCCGCGGGCCCGGCGCTCGTCGAGGCTCGCGACGGCCTCGGGGACCTGCCCGAGCGGTACGACCTCGCTGATGGAAGCGCGCAGCTCACCGCGCTCGACGGCGGGTGAGAGCCTGGCCCATTGTTCGGGGAGCGAGACGAGGCACTCTGGCATGAGCCCCTCCCAGGCGGCACCGACGACGGAGATGTTGTTCAGGAGGATTCGGTTGGTTTTGACGGTCGGGATGCTGCCGCCCGTGAAACCGAGCACGACCAGGCGGCCGCGCTTCGCGAGGCACCGCAGGGAGTCGGTGAAGCGGTCACCGCCGACCGGGTCGAGGACGACGTCGACGCCGCGGTGGTCGGTGAGCTGGCGGACCTCGGTGAGGAAATCGGCCGCGAACACCGTGTGGTCGGCACCGACCGCCTCGGCGAGCGCGGCTTTCTCCTCGGTCGAGACGACAGCGATGACGGTGGCGCCGATGAGCTTCGCCTGCTGGATGAGGGCGACGCCGAGACCGCCGGCAGCGCCTTGGATGAGCACGGTCTCGCCGGGCTGCACCTGCCCGCGGTCACGGAGCGCGAAGTCGGCGCTCAGCAGGTTGATGGGCAGCGCGGCGGCGTCGACGAAGCCGATCGAGTCGGGCAGCGGCAGCACGCGGTTGGCCGGAGCGACGACGTAGTCGGCGAACGCGCCGTGGCTCGCGACGCCGAAGACCCGGTCGCCCTCTGCGAACCCGGAGCCTTCGCCAGCCTCGGCGACGACGCCCGCGAACTCGCTGCCCAGCGCAAACGGGGTCGGGATGCGGTGCTGGTACTCGCTGCGCGACTGCAGCACATCCGGGAACGCGACGCCGGCCGCACGCACCTCGACGAGCACGTGGCCGGGCGGTCGATGCGGGACGGGTAGGTCGCGGAGCTCGAGGCTGCGCGGTCCGCCGTCCGTCGAGTTCACGATCGCCCGCATCGAGCCGGCACGGCCGTGCACGGGCTCGGTCGCGGGCTCGCGGTCGGGGTCGAGCGTCGGGTGATGCGTGGGCTGGTCTGGCTGCGCATCCGACATGACTGCCACGGTAGCCGCTGCTGCTCTCACAAGTGGTGGCCTGCGAGAATCTCTGAATGGTTGTCAAGGTCACTCGTTCGCGACCATTCGGGGCGATTCGAGGCGCTCGGCGCTGACTGGTCCCGGGGCCGGTTGGTTGGTCGAGGTCGCGGCGGGGGTCAGTTGTTTTGGCCTGTGCGCGCCGTGCGCTCGCCGTACCCCTCGATGGCGAGGTTGAACCTGCTCAGGTAGTCGGCGAATCGATTGACGTCGTCGTCTGGCCATTCGTCGAGGATGTGCTCGAGGGCTGTGAGGGAGCGCTGCCGTGTGGCGAGGAGGCGCTTCTCCCCTTCTGCGGTGACGTTGAACTTGCGTGCGATCCCTCCGGAGGGGTCGTGGATGCGCTCGAGCAGGCCTGCATTCATCGCCGAGCTGGTCTGTCGGTGCACGGTGGAGGTGTCGAGTCGCAGGGCAACGCTGAGTTCGCCGATCGACATCGGGCCCTGCTGGTGGAGCCTGCTGAGCAGCAGGTAGGCGCTGCGTTCGACTCCGTCGTCGGGGCGATGCTGGGACGCCGAGAAGCGGCCGAGCAGCATCTGCTGGTACTCGATGTCGGCGATGCGTCGATCCATGAAGCCTCCGTCTCAACGCCGTGAGTCCGCGTTGGTGTGGGCCGAGTCTACCGAAGTGTGTATCCTGCAATTGCAGAATACATATTAGTTGCACTATGCATCTTCAGGAGAACAGCTTGGCTACTTCCCCCACTCGCTCCGGACGCGTCGTCGCCGTGCTCGCATTCGCGGGCATCGCCGCCTCGCTCACGCAGACGATGATCACTCCCCTGATCGCGCAGCTCCCCGCGATCTTCGACACGTCGCTGTCGAACACGGCCTGGATCGTCACTGCGACGCTGCTTGCAGGCGCCGTCGCCGTGCCGATCGCGGGGCGTCTCGGTGATCTCTTCGGGAAGCGGCGCATGCTGCTCATCTCGACCGTGCCGCTCATTCTCGGCGGGGTCCTGTGCGCGATAGCGCCGAGTGTCGAGGTCATGATCGCCGGACGTGCGCTGCAGGGCGCTGGGACCGGCCTGGTGCCGCTCGGCATCGCCATGCTGCGGGACACCGTGCCGCGCGAGAAGCTCTCGTCGGCCATCGCGACGGTGAGCGCGACCCTCGGCGTGGGCGGAGCGATCGGCCTGCCGGTGGCCGCTGCCGTCATCGAGTTCGCCGACTGGCGGACGCTCTTCTGGGGCAGCGCGGTGGTGACGGTGCTGGCCGCGCTGGCGCTTCGTCTGGTGCTCCCGGCCGTCCCGGCTGCGGCTGCCGGCCAGCGGTTCGATGCACCCGGTGCGATCGGCCTCGCCATCGGCCTCATCTCGCTGATCCTGGCGATCTCGCAGGGGTCCTCGTGGGGCTGGACCTCGGGCGCCACGCTCGGTCTCTTCGGAGTCGCAGCCGTCGTCGTCGTCGCGTGGGGCTTCTGGGAGACGCGGACGAGAGATCCGCTGATCGATCTGCGCACCGCGGTGCGACCTCGCGTGCTCTTCACGAACATCGCCTCGATCTTCGTCGGCTTCGGCATGTACGCCAGCATGCTGGTACTGCCTCAGGTGCTGCAGCTTCCGACGAGCACCGGATTCGGCCTCGGGCAAAGTGTCCTGGCCGCCGGACTCTGGATGGCCCCCGCCGGCCTCATGATGCTCGTGCTCTCGCCTGTCGGCGGGCGGCTGACCGACCGACGCGGTCCCAAGTTCACGCTCGCGCTCGGCTCGGCCGTCATCGCGCTCGGCTATGGAGTCGCGCTCCTCGGCATGGGGAGCGTGTGGGGGATCCTCGCGACCTCGCTGGTCGTCAACAGCGGTGTCGCGCTTGCCTACGGTGCCATGCCAGCCCTCATCATGGGGTCCGTCCCCCTCTCTGAAACGGCTGCCGCGAACGGATTCAACACGCTCATGCGTTCGCTGGGCACGACGGTCGGCGCGGCCATCGTCGGCGTCGTCCTCGCGCAGATGACGCTGGAGTCTGGCCCCGGCCCCGCCATGCCGACGGAAGCGGGTTTCCGCGTGGTGCTCGTGATCGGTGCCGGCATCGCGGTCCTCGCGACCGCGGTGGCCTGCTGCATCCCCGCGAGCAAGCGCGGCGTCGACGGCGGCGTCGCCCTGACGGACGTGGCGTCGACCGACGCGGTCCCGGTGCTGTCCAGCCGTTGACACGGACGGAGCGGAGTGGGCCGCGTGCTCACTCCGCGCCGTCAGTGCCCCGGGATGATCGGCCGGCGCGTGCCGCCAGAGCGTCAGAGACGGCGGTCATGCCTCGCACGAAAGCCCGCAGGTCCCCGAGCTCGAGGTCTCCCAGGATGCCGTCTCTGAACTCAGGCCCGGTGACGACGAGGTTCCGCATCGCCGATCGGGCGGTGTCGGTCGCTCGGACGCGCTTCGCTCGTGCATCGTCTGGATCCTCGTGGCGGGATACCATCTCGCGGGCCTCGAGCCGGTCGAGCAGCTTCGACATCGATGCCATGGAGACGTCGAACATGCCGGCGAGCCTCGCGCCGGTCGTGCCGTCCTCGGTCGTCACGAGCACCGTCAGCACTTTGAGCTGCTGCACCGTGAGGTCGATGTCGAGGAGGGGAGGCAGGAAGGTTCGAAGAGCCGCGTCTCTGAAGGTCGCGTCGAGCGCCGTCGCCTGCGCGAGCAGCTCGATCCGTTCGTCTTCTTGTCCCGGCACACGACCACCGTACGTCGAATCGACGGACAGGCTCACGACCTGCCTCCCCCGCGGTGGAGCTACCCGCCGTTCGAGGGTCGGATGCCTTCGCCGAGCGCCTCGAACGCGTACACGAAGCCGCCCTCCTCGCCACTCGCGGTGAGGAACCCGTTTGTGGTGCCGGGCTGGATGGCTATGTTGGTCGCCGACGAGACTCCAGCGTCGTCGGGGACGACGACCTCTGCGACCAGCGACCCATCGGGGTCGTAGACGAGGATCGCGGCACGATTGTGCAGGCCCACGTACAGATTCCCGTCCGCATCGACGGCCGCCGAATCGATCTGCGCCTTGCCGGCATCGACGCGGATCGCCGGGTGGGCCGTGGCGACCGAGGTGCCGTCGTCGGCGAGCGTCAGGTAGTCGACCTGGTTGCCGGTGTTGAGCGTCACCCAGAGTCCGCTCGAGTCGGGCGTGAAGGCGAGCCCGTTCGGCGACGCGAGCTCGCTGGCCAG
This sequence comes from Pseudoclavibacter sp. JAI123, assembly GCF_013409665.1. Taxonomy (NCBI): domain Bacteria; kingdom Bacillati; phylum Actinomycetota; class Actinomycetes; order Micrococcales; family Microbacteriaceae; genus Pseudoclavibacter; species Pseudoclavibacter sp. JAI123. The sequence continues at coordinate 557,897 of NZ_JACCCM010000001.1, forward strand.
GACGTCGGCGGTCGCCCCGTCGGGGGAGACGCGCACGAGACGCCCGGTCGGTTCCCAGTACGGCGCCAATGCACCGGCGGCGTCGGTCACGAACATGGCACCTGCATCGTCGAAGGACAGGTCGTCGGGGCTCATCTGGGCCCCCTCGATCTCGCCTTCGAAGACCACGCGTGGATCCTCGCCCTCAGCGGTCATGCTCAGGATGCGGCCGCCGAGGAAGTCGGTCACGTACAGACGTCCGTCGGCTGGGTTGAACTGCGCCGAGGTGAGCGCGCTCTGGTCGTCGGTGTAGATCGACGAGGACTCGCCCGTGTCCACGTTGATCCGGTGCACTTTCGGGGACCCTGGAGGGGCTGTCACGTCGACGAGGTACAGCAGTCCGTCGTCGCTGAACGTGGGCCCCTCGAGCAAGGTCATACCCGTTGCCTCGTGCACGGTCGTGACCTGCGCGACCTCCGTCGCCACGATGGTCGGCTGCGGCGCCGAGGTGTCGCTTGCAGGCTGTCCAGCGGTGGTGGAGCATCCGCTGAGTGCGAGCGTGAGGAGCGCCGCACCGGCTCCGATAGCCGCAGGCTGCTTGCGATTCCGAGGCGAGGTCATGCGCTGACCCCCGCGCCGACGGTCTCCTGCGGGCGCGACGTGGACGGGTCGACGAGGATCTCGTGCATCCGGTTCGCGCGCCACTCGCGCAGCACCCGATGGAAGACGACCGGGCCTGGGCTGTAGGTCGCACCGCCGATGGAGCGAGTTCCTTCTCCGTTGTAGTAGCCGGGCGTGCACTCCGCCTGGAACGCGCGCGTATCGGAGGCCGTGGCTGCGACTTCCCGCACCCACGCGTGCTGTGCTTCGAGTGTCGGTTCCAGGTATCTGGCACCGCGTCGACGCCCTTCTCCGATGACCGCTGCGATGTGCTCGGCCTGTTCCTGCAGGATGTGCGTGAAGTTCACCGAGTTGGCGTTCTGCAGCGCGCTGAGGTGGAAGAGGTTCGGGAAGCCGTGGGTCGAGAATCCGTGGAGCGTCTCGATTCCTTGTCCCCACGCTTCGAGCAGCGTCTGCCCGCCGCGCCCCGTGACGGGCAGCGTGCCGGAGAGCACGCCGGACACGCCGACCTCGAAGCCGGTCGCGAAGATCACGCAGTCGACTTCGAACTCCTCGTCGCCGACGAGCACCGACGTCTCCGTCATCCGCGTGATGCCTCCGTGGTCGGCGGTGTCGACGAGCGTCACGTTCGGCCGGTTGAAAGTCTGCAGGTACTCGTCGCTGAAGCCCGGTCGCTTGCACATGTACCGGTACCAGGGTTTGAGGGCTTCAGCGGTGGCGGAATCGGCCACGACGTCGTCGACGCGCGAGCGGATGCGGTTCATCGTGCGAGCGTCGTCGAGCTCGTCGCGCAGTTCCCGCTCTTCGGGCGAGACGCTCTCGTCGACGGCTCCGCTCAGGATCTGGCGCTGCAGGTCGACCGTCGCCGTCCAGCCGTCGGTCACGAGACTCTCCTCGACGTGTTCCCCGGCGAGGACCTCCAGGAAGTTCTCCATCCGCTCTCGCTGCCAGCCGGGGCGCAGGGAAGCAGCCCACTCCGGATCCGTGGGGCGGTTGTCGCGGACATCCACCGTGGACGGCGTGCGCTGGAAGACGAAGAGGTGCTGGGCGTCTCGACCGACGTGGGGGATGAGCTGCAGCCCGGTCGCCCCCGTGCCCACGACTGCGACCCGTTTGTCGGCGAGCCTGGACAGTCCGCCGTCTGCGTCTCCGCCCGTGTACGAGTAGTCCCAGCGGCTGGAGTGGAACGTGTGCCCGCGGAAGGTCTCGATGCCGGGAATGCCGGGCAGCTTCGGCTGCGTGAGCGTGCCGGACGAGGTCACCACGTATGTCGCGTGGAAGCGGTCACCGCGGTCGGTCGTCACGAGCCAGTTCTCGCGTTCTGCGTCCCATTCGAGAGCGGTCGCTCTGGTCTGGAACAGTGCGTCGTTGTACAGGCCGTAGTGCTCTGCAATGGCAATCGCGTGCTGACGGATCTCCTCGCCTGGCGCGTACCGCCATTTCGGCATGTAGCCGACCTCTTCGAGCAGCGGCATGTAGACGTACGACTCGATGTCGCAGTGGATGCCGGGGTATCTGTTCCAGTACCAGGTGCCGCCGACGTCGCCTGCTTCGTCCATGATCCTCACCGAGTCGACGCCGGCGTCCTTCAGCCGGGCGGCGGTCAGGAGGCCGCCGAAGCCGGCACCGATGATGAGGGCTTCGACCGTGTCCGACAGTGGTCGGCGCTCGCGATGCGGGGTGTACGGATCTTTCGCGTAGTAGCCGAACGCGCCTGCTGTGCTGGTGTACGTTCGCGTCGAGCCCGATGGGGCTCGGCGGTCACGCTGCGCTCGGTATGTGCGACGCAGCTGGTCCAGGTCGACCGACGCTTCATCGGGTGTCGGCCCGGTCTCGTGGGGAAGGGAAGTGCTCATAGGGGTCCTCCGTGCGGGTGTGGCGGTCGACGCGCGACGCGCCGCCCGAGTCGGCGCGGCACTCGCAGGGGGCGCGGATCTCGCGCCTCGCGACCGACTCTTCTTCGGATCGGTGTCTCGTTCCTTTCGGAACAATTAACCTCACGCTAAGTAAATGACCTGGGTGTTTTCTGACTTTGCGGCACGAATTGGCAACCGGTTGCTCAAAGTCGTAGTTCGTGCTGTACTACTGCGAGACGTTGCACCCACACCTCCGTGAAGAGAGAGGCCCCTCAATGCTGAGGACACGACCACCTGCGAGCCGTGCGCTCTACGGACTCGACGACCAGAGAGCGCCCGCCACCTTGATCGGGGGCGGGGGCGAGCGATGACGGTCGACGCGACGCGCAGCGCAGCGCAGCTCGGATCCTCGACACGCGTGCTCAGGCCGGACGCTGACCGGCTCTTCCCCGCGGACCCCGCCACCAGGGCGATCGCTCGTGACCTCTACGAGCGGATAGCTGATGCGCCGATCATCTCCCCGCACGGGCACGTGCCGGTCAGCTGGATCGCGAACGACCATCCGTTCGCCGACCCGACCGAGCTGCTGGTGACGCACGATCACTACGTCACTCGCCTCCTCCATGCGTCTGGAGTGGACCTTGCCTCGCTCGGCGTCGGCGGCAGCGAGGTCGACCCGCGCTCAGCCTGGCGGACCTTCGCCACGCACTGGGAGAAGTTCGCCGGCACGGCATCCGGGTACTGGATTCGGGAAGAGCTCATCGAGGTGCTCGGGATCAGGACCGAGCTCGGTCCCGCGAGTGCCGATCGCGTCTACGACGAGATCGCGAGAAAGCTCGAGAAGCCCGAGTTCAGGCCGCGCGCCCTGTTCGAGCGGTTCGGCATCGAGGTGCTGGCGACCACCGACGATCCGCTCGACGACTTGCATGATCACGCCGCCATCGCGCGCAGCGGACTGCCTGGCCGTGTGCTTCCCACGTTCAGGCCAGACCGCTACCTGGATCCGGACAGCGAGGACTTCTCGTGGGATGTCCAGCGCCTGCTCGACGCAACGGGGCAGCCCCGATCCTTCAGCGGCTATCTCGATGCGCTCCGCGCCAGGCGCGAGCATTTCATCCGTCACGGCGCCGTCTCGACCGATCACGGGGTCGAGGATCCGTACACCGTCGACCTCTCGGATCATGACGCCGAACTGCTCTTCCAGCTGGTGCTCTCTGATTCGGCAGATGAGGCGCAACGGCGGGATTTCCGCGGACACATGCTCCTGCGAATGGCGCAGCTGAGCGTCGAGGACGGCCTCGTGATGACGGTCCACGCGGGTGTCGTCCGCAACCACAGCACCGAGACGCACCGGCTCTTCGGCGCTGACAGCGGTCACGACATTCCCCGCCAGACCGATTTCGTTCGGGGACTCCGGCCGCTCCTGGAGCGCTTCGGCCTCGAGCGATCGCTGCACCTCGTGCTCTTCGCAGTTGACGAGACCGTGTACTCGCGGGAGCTCGCGCCGATGGCAGGCTTCTACTCGAGCGTCTTCGTCGGCGCACCCTGGTGGTTCCTCGACGCGCCGGACGCCATGCTCCGTTTCCGCTCCGCTGTCACCGAAAGCGCAGGGTTCTCGCGAGGCTCGGGGTTCATCGACGACACGCGTGCGTTCCTCTCGATCCCGGCACGACACGACACGGCGAGACGTGCCGATGCCGCGTTCCTCGCGCGCCTCGTCGGCGAGCAGCGCATCTCCGCCAGCACAGCAGGCCGAATCATCGACGACCTCGTCGGTCCACAACCAAGAAGGGTGTTCAAGCTATGACCGCCACAGCAGAGCAGGGGCAGGCACTCGCCCGTTCGGAGCCGGCGCCGCCGATCCGCATCGTCCATCTCGGGCTCGGAGCGTTCAGTCGCTCGCATACCGCCTGGTACACGGCGAACGCAGCGGACTCGAGCGAGTGGGGCATCAGCGCCTACACCGGTCGGAGTCGCGAGCTCGCGGACTCGCTCGAGCAGCAGGATGGACTGTTCACGCTGGTCGAACGTCGCGCCGACGGGGACACGGCCTCGATCGTGACGAGCATGGTGCACGCACGCCCGGGTGGCGACCTCGAGAACCTCATCACCGACATCGCCCGCCCTGCGACGGCGATCGTCACGCTCACGATCACAGAGCAGGGGTACCGGGTTCGACCGGACGGGCGGCTCGACACCTCCGATGCGGATGTCGCGGCTGACCTCGCCGCGCTGCGCTCGGGCGACGAGATCGCCTCCCTGACGACCGCCATCGGACGACTGGTCGCTGGCCTCGATCGGCGACGTCGATCAGCTGGCGGGCCGCTCGCTCTGGTCTCGTGCGACAACGTCCCCGACAACGGGGCAGTCCTCCGTGACGCGGTCATCGAGATGGCGAGCGCTGTCCCGGGTCTCGAAGGCTGGTGCGTAGAGCATGTCTCCTTCGTCTCCACGTCGATCGATCGCATCACGCCGCGTGTGGAGGCGCTGGAGCTTGCGCGGCTGCAGGCCGAGTACGGCGACCGGGCACCGGTCGTCGCCGAGCCCTTCCGCGACTGGGTTCTGGAGGGTGACTTCCCGGCCGGACGACCGCAGTGGGAGACCGCAGGCGCTCGATTCACCGACGAGCTCGGGCCGTGGGAGTCGAGGAAGCTCTGGATGCTCAACGGAGCCCACACCCTGCTCGCCTCACTCGGTCAGCTCCGCGGACATCGTTCCGTTGCGCAGGCCATCGGCGACACGGTGTGCCGGCGCGCCGTGGAGCAGCTCTGGGACGAGGCGGCCCACCACCTGCCAGCGGGGCTCGACCTCGACGCCTATCGCCGGGCGCTGCTCGAGCGCTTCGCGAATCCGCGTATCGAGCATCGCCTCGGGCAGATCGCGGCGGATTCCCCGACCAAGCTGCGGCTTCGCATCGTCCCTGTCACGGAGCTCGAGCTGGCGGCGCGGAGACCGGCTTCTGGATGCGCGGCCGCAGTCGCTGCCTGGATCGCGGCGTCGGATCGCGGGCTCGTACCGGGCATCCCGGGTGCCGAGGAAGGGGCTCAGGTCTCTGAGCTCGTTGCCGCGTTGAGTGGGCGCCTGGCCGCGGACACGGCGTTCGTCGACGAGGTCGAAGGCAAGGCCCGCGCCTATGGGCGCGGCTTCACGATCTAGTTCAAGAAGTAATTGGCAATCGGTTGTCAAAACACCTTCCGACTGCTTTACTGAACGCAACGTCACCGCCACTCCTGCATCGAGAGTGCAACGGCGAACGCGACAAAGGTTCTTACAAAGGAGTTCGAATTATGTCCATCAACCCCCAAATCAAGCGTCGATTCAGGTGGCAGGCCGCCCTCGCGGCAGGTGTCGTCGCGTCTCTTGCGCTCGTCGGATGTGCTGGAGGTGACGCAGCGGAAACCGGTGGCTCAGTCGAGCATGATCTGAAGGTCTCCGCCGTCTCGCCTCCCAACTCGCTCGACCCGTCGCAGCTCGTGGACGGGCAGCAGATGTTCGTGTGGAGCGCGCTCTTCGACACGCTCCTCAAGCGCGACCCGGTCAGCGGCGAACTGCAGCCGAACGCCGCAGAGTCCTGGGAGTACAACGAGGACGGCACCCAGCTGACCCTGAAGCTGCGCGACGGGCTGACCTTCAGCTCCGGCGACCCGGTCACCGCCGAGGCCGTGGCAGCCACGATGCTCCGCTCCAAGGAGACGCCGGGCCAGGTGCAGCCCCGCTTCAAGCTCGTCACCGACGTCACAGCGGTCGACGACAAGACCGTTCAGGTCTCCTTCGAGACGTTCGACCCGCAGTTCGTCGAGAACCTCGCACAGGGGCCAGGGGCCATCGGCGACCCAGCCACCATGGACGAAGAGCGCACCGCCACCGATCCGGTCGGCTCCGGCCCGTTCGTCCTCGACACCGCTCAGACAGTGCCAGGCAGCAGCTACGTGCTCACCAAGCGCGACGACTACTGGGACGCTGACAACATCCCCTACTCCTCGATCACCGTCCGAGTCCTCCAGGACCCGACGGCCGCATTCAACGCGCTGCAGTCTGGCGAGATCAACGCGACGACCGTGCAGTCACAGCTACTCGGTCAGCTCGACGCCTCGAAGTTCACGACGACCACGATCGACGCGGTCGCCGTCGCCTACCTCAACGTGCTCGACCGGGCGGGGGAGCAGTGGCCAGCGCTCGGCGACCCCCGAGTGCGGCAGGCGATCAGCCTCGCCATCGACCGGCAAGGCGTGCTCGACGGGATCTACCAGGGAACCGGCCGGGTGACCGAGCAGATGTTCAGTCCCTATGGCAGCGCGTACGACGAGGGCCTCGACGACACCTACGCCTACGACCCGGAAGCGGGCAAGAAGCTCGTAGAAGAGGCCGGCTTCGCAGGCGAGAAGTTCCAGATCCCGAGCACCTTCCTCACCACGAGCATCGAGCCCGTGCTGTCGCAGGCCTTCACCGACATCGGGCTCGAGATCGAGTGGGTGACGGTGCCCCCGCAGCAGGCGCAGTCCGCAGTCTCCTCCGGTCAGTACGGCCTCTCGTACCAGATCCTGGGCTTCAGCTCCGACCCCGCCGATGCGGCCACGAACTTCTCGGCATCAGGCTTCGGCAACCCGCGCGGTTTCACGGACCCGAAGATCGACGAGCTGTTCGCGAAGATCAACAGCACGATCGAGTTCCAGGATGCGGTTCCGACCTACCAGGAACTCAACGCGTACACCGTCGACCAGGCCTTCCAGATCCCCATCGTCTTCACGGGCTCCAACTGGGTGACCACGGATGGCATCGTCTTCGAAGCCGAGGCGAACACGCTGTCGACCTGGCGCTTGTTCAAGATCGCCGAGTAATGCGCCGCGGGGCGGTGGATCCTTCCACCGCCCCGCAAGCCCAGGAGGCACCAATGACCACATACATCCTTCGGCGACTCGGCACCGGCATCATCCTCGCGCTGCTCGTCACGTTCATCACCTTCATGCTCCTCAGCACCTCCTTCGAGGACGTGGCCCGCACCATCCTCGGGCCCTCCGCGACACCGGAGACCGTGGCAGCGCTCATGGAAGCCCGCGGCTGGGACCGGCCAGCGATCGTCCAATACGGTGACTGGCTGCTCCACGCCCTGCAAGGAGACTTCGGGCAGTCCGTCTACACGAGCCTGCCCGTGCTGCCGTCAGTGCTGCAGCGCCTCGCCGTCACGCTGGCGCTCATCGTGCCCGCGCTCGCACTGACCGTCCTCCTCTCCACCGTCCTCGGCGTGTGGGCCGCCTCCCGCGGAGGCTTCGTCGATCGTTTCGCGCAGGGCATCTCGCTCGTCGGCTACCTCATCCCCGCCCTCCTGCTCGCGATCGGGCTCGTCGTCATCTTCGCGGTCCAGCTCAAGTGGCTCCCCGCCACGGGCTACACGCCACCGACGGAAGACCTCGGCGGCTGGATCCGAAGCATCACCATCCCCGTCATCGTGCTCACGATCGGCGGCGTCGCCAACATGGCGGCGCAGGTCCGCGGCCGGATGATCGACGAGCTTCGCCGAGACTACGTCCGCACTCTGCGGACTCGAGGAATCTCCTCGAAATCGATCGTGCTCAAGCACGCGCTCAGGGGCGCGGGCGGACCCGCGCTGACGGTCATGTCGCTGGAGTTCATCCAGATGTTCGGCGGCGCCCTCATCATCGAGAACGTCTTCGCCCTGCCCGGCTACGGCAGCTTCGCCTTCAACGCCTCGCTGCAAGGCGACATCCCCGTCATCCTCGGGGTCGCCGCATGGAGCGTCATCCTCGTCACCGTCGTCAACCTCGCCACCGACCTCGCCAACGGCTGGCTCAACCCGAGAGCGAGAGTCAATTGAGTCTCGAACAACCCCCGAAGACCGAAGCGGTCTCCGTCCCATCGACCGAGACCATCGCCACCGTCGAGAATGCCGCAGACGTCGCCAGAACGTCGATCTGGCGCCGCCTGCTGAAGGACCCGCAGGCAGTCGTCACTGCATCCATCCTCTTTATCATCTTCGCGCTCGGCGTGCTCACGCCTCTGCTGACTCAGCACGGCCCGAACGAGGCCGACTTGAGCATGGTGAACGCGCCGGTCGGCACGCCCGGCTACCCGCTCGGCGGCGATGAAGCAGGCAGGGACATCTGGACCCGCCTGCTGCACTCGGTGAACACCGCAGGCATCTCCGCGCTCATCGGCACGAGCATGGCGCTCCTGGTCGGCGTCGTCGCCGGTCTGGTGGGCGGCTACTTCGGCCGGAGACTGCAGGGAGCCACGGAATGGCTCTTCAGCCTCATCATGACCTTCCCCGGCGTGCTCCTGCTCATCATCCTCATGCCGGTCACCGGTGGCGACTACCGGGTCACGATGCTCATCTTCGGTGTGCTCCTCGCGCCTGGCGTCTACCGCATCGTGCGGAACCTCGTCCTCGGCGTCAAGAACGAGCTCTACGTCGACGCGGCCCGAGTATCCGGGCTCGGCAACTTCCGTATCCTCAGCCGCCACGTCCTCTTCGTGATCAGGGGCCCCATCATCATCGCGGGCGCATTCATGGCAGGCTCTGCGATCGCCGTGCAGTCTGGGCTCGCGTTCCTCGGCGTCGGGTCCGTGCAGATCCCGAGCTTCGGCGCCATGATCGCCTCCGGATTCCGCAACCTGTACATCGAGCCGACCCAGTTCCTCTGGCCGAGCCTCACACTCGGTGTGATCACCGCCTGCCTCGTCCTGCTCGGCAACGCGCTCCGCGACACGCTCGAGGGGTCGAAGCCCAAGGCCGTGAAGATGGGCAAGGGCCAGCGGGTCATCGAGGATCTTCCCGAGGAAGAGCCCGTCGACGGGGAGCGAGAGGTGCTGCTGCGCATCCGGGACCTCATGGTGGCCTACCCGAGCCCGAGCGGTGAGCTCAACGTGGTCGTGGACAGCCTGTCCCTGAACGTGCGCCGCGGCGAGATCATGGGCCTCGTCGGCGAGTCCGGCTCCGGCAAATCGCAGACCGCCTTCGCAACGCTCGGTGTCCTCCCTCCCGAGGCCGTCATCGTCGGCGGCTCCATCCGGTTCGACGGACGCGAGCTCATCGGGCTCACCGATCGCGAGATGCGCGCCGTCCGCGGCACCGAGATCGCCTACATCCCGCAGGAGCCCATGTCGAACCTCGACCCGAACTTCCGGGTCGGCGCGCAGCTCGTCGAGGGCGTACGGGCGGCGATCGGGGGGTCGAAGGCCGAGGCCAGACGGATCATCCTGGAGCTCCTCCAGCGCTGCGGCATCGCCGACCCGCAGCGCACCTACGACTCGTACCCGTTCGAGATCTCGGGCGGCATGGCGCAGCGGGCGCTCATCGCCGCTGCGATCGCGAGCCGACCGAAGCTGCTCATCGCCGACGAGCCGACCACGGCACTCGACGTCACCGTGCAGGCAGAGATCCTCGACCTGCTGCGAGACCTGCAGGAGGAGCTCGACATGGCCGTGCTGCTCGTGACCCACAACTTCGGCGTCGTCGCCGACGTCTGCGACAACATCACGGTCATGCAGAGCGGCGTGGTCTTGGAGACAGGGTCTGCCGTCGACATCTTCCAGCGACCCGAACACGAATACACCAAGATGCTGCTCGGGGCGATCCTCGACGAGGAGACCGTTCGAGCAGACCCGCCAGTGGCGGCTGCAGGAGAAAGGCACGCACGATGACGCTGCTCGATGTCCGCGACCTGAAAGTCGCATTCCCTGGTCGTGGGTGGCGGGCGAAGCCCGTGGAGATCCTCCACGGTGTCTCGCTGCAGGTCGGACGCGGAGAGTGCCTCGGGCTCGTGGGCGAGTCAGGCTCGGGCAAGACGACGATCGGTCGTGCCGTGCTCGGGCTCGTCCAGCCCTCCGGGGGTGAGATCGACTTCGATGGGCAGCGGATCGACCACCTGCCGGTCCGTGCCAGACGGGCGCTGTCGAAGGACATCCAGGTGGTGTTCCAGGACCCGTACACCTCGCTGAATCCGTCGATGACGATCGGCGACATCCTCGCGGAGCCACTCGTCGTCGAGGGCGCGACTGGAAAGGATGCTCGAGCGAGGGTCAGAGTGCTCCTCGACCAGGTGGGGCTCCCCTCGAACGCGATCGAGCGTCTCCCGAGGGAGTTCTCCGGCGGGCAGCGCCAGCGTGTCGCCATCGCCCGCGCTCTCGCCCCCAAACCCAAGCTGATCGTCTGCGACGAGCCCGTCTCGGCCCTGGATCTCTCGACGCAGGAGCGTGTCCTCGACCTGTTCATCGAGATCCAGCGGGCAACGGGAGTCGCCTACCTCTTCGTCTCCCACGACCTCTCCGTCGTCCGGCACATCAGCCATCGTGTCGCGGTGCTGTACCGCGGCGATCTCGTCGAGACCGGTCCTGCGGCGAAGGTCACCAAGGATCCAGACCACGCGTACACGAAGAAGCTGCTGCTGGCAGCACCCGTCGCAGACCCGATCGCCCAGCGCGCGCGGCGTGAGGAGCGGCACCGACTCGCTGAGGTGGCCACAGCATGAGCGGCGCACCCATCCTCGCCGGCTTCTACCCGGACCCCACGATCTGCCGGGCTGGCGACCGGTACTACCTCGCCAACTCGTCCTTCGAGTACTTCCCGGGTGTTCCGATCTTCGAGAGCGCCGACCTACGCACCTGGACACAGGTCGGCAACGCGCTCACCACGAGCGAGCAGCTCGACGTCCGACCTGGGATCGACGGGGCAAGCGGAGGGATCTACGCGCCGACGCTCCGATTCCACGACGGGCGATTCTGGTTGATCACGACGAGCATCCACAGCGTCGCGGAGGGGCACCTCCTCTACACCGCCGTCGATCCGGCGGGTCCCTGGAGTGCGCCCGTTCGCATCCCTGGCGCGATCGGCATAGATCCCGACATCGCCTGGGACGACGATGGAGTCTGCCATCTGACGTGGAGCGACGTCATTCGAGGCGGGATCTCGCAGATGCCGATCGACCCGCACACCGGCGAGTCGCTCGGTGAGGTGGTCGCTCTCTGGAATGGCACCGGTGGCTCGAACATCGAGGGGCCACACATCATCCGGCGCGGCTCCTGGTGGTACCTGCTCGCGGCGGAAGGGGGCACCGGGCATGGGCACATGGTGACCGTCGCCCGCGCCGCCTCCATCGACGGTCCCTATGCAGCAAATCCGGCCAACCCGATCCTGACGCATCGGAGCACCAGTGATGCCGTCCAGTCCACCGGGCACGCCGACCTCGTGGAGCTCGTCGACGGCAGCTGGGCGATGGTGCACCTGGGGACTCGGCCGCTCGGCTCCTTCCCCCGCTGGCATGTGCTCGGCCGGGAGACGTTCCTGGTCGGCGTCGATTGGGTGGACGGCTGGCCGGTCGTCGACGAAGCCCGCTTCGAGGCGCCCGCGGGCCAGCACGGATTCACCGACGAGTTCCGCGAAGACGACCTCGACCCCCGCTGGGTCGCGCCCGGGGTGGATCCCACCGGCTTCGCCAAGCCGAGCGCCAGCGGTCTGCGCCTTGCGCAGGCTGCTGGGGGCGCTCCAGAGGCCCCTGCTCTCCTCGCCTGTCGAGTTCAGGATCACGCCTGGGCGGTCGATGTCGTCGCCGATGGCGACCTGGCGCTGAGCGTGCGCATCGACGAGCTCCACAGCGTGGCAGTGCGACGACTCGACGGCCGCCTGGACGTGCTCATGGTCGTGGGGCCCGTCGAGCAGGTGCTGCACTCGACCCCGCTGTCCGCCGGTGCGGTCGACCTGTCAATCCGGGTGGCGCCGCAGCAACGCGTCTCCGCGTCCCGGATCGGACCTGACACCATCAGCCTCGGGTGGTCGTCCGCCGGCTTCTACCAGGAGCTGGCAGCAGTGGACGGGCGCTCCCTCTCCACTGAAGTCGCCGGCGGCTTCACAGGTCGCGTGGTCGGCGTCGAAGCTCTCGGCGGCGGCGTCACGGTGCGACGGTTCAGCTACATGCCACGATCGGCGTCCTGAGCGAGCTCTGGCACGAGCACCGACAGCAGTCCGCGAACCAGCTTCTCGGTATCGATCTCAGCTGGCGTGAACAGCCACTGCGTCTGCAGGCCGTCGATGGTCGCGATGGTGACGGCCGCCATCTCCGCCGGGCTGAGCGCTCCGGAGGTGCGTCCCTCGTCGTGGAGGCGCGTGAACAGGCGCGTCAGGAACGAGCGGATGTTCGCGAACCGGGCCACGAAGTGCTCATGAGCCGGATGCGCGGTGCTCGTCGCCTCGCCGACGAGCACGGCCGTGAGCTGGATGAGTCCCGGCTCGGTCCTGCGGTCGAGCAGCATGGCGCTCAGTTCGCGGAGCACCTGCACCGGGTCGGCGTCAGCCGCGAAGGTGCGGTGCTCGCGCAGGAACGCTGCGCGCCGTTGGTCCTCGAGATCGAGGACTGCCGTGAGGAGCTGCTCCTTGCGTGGGAAGTGGTGCAGGAGGCCGGTGTAGCTGATCTCGGCGTCGCGGGCGATCTGGGCCATGGAGCTGCCATGGAACCCGGACTCCTTGAACACGCGGGCGCAGGCGTCGATGATTCCGGCGCGGATGCGCGCACTCTTCGCATATTCGGCCACTGCCGTCCCCCAAAGTCGTAGACGTTCACTACTTTATGCTACGGTCATGCAACCGGTTGTCAAAACCGCGGTCCCAGATCGAAGAAACGAGGATGTCCGATGACGAACTTCCCAGCAGGATTCCTGTGGGGCGCTGCGACCGCCCCCCATCAGATCGAAGGCAACAACGTCAACAGCGACTGGTGGGTGCGCGAGCAGCAGATGCCAGGTATGGAGCTCTCCGGCGACGCGTGCGACAGCTACCACCGCTATCGCGAGGACATGCAGCTCCTCGCAGATGCCGGGCTCACCTCATACCGGTTCGGGCTCGAGTGGGCCCGCATCGAGCCGCTGCCCGGTCGGTTCTCGAAAGCGGAGCTCGCGCACTACCGACGCATGATCGACACCTGTCGGGAGCTGGGCCTCGAGCCCGTCATCACGCTGCAGCACTTCACGACCCCGAACTGGTTGGCCGAACAGGGCGGATGGTCCTCGCCCGAGGCGCTCGAGCTCTTCACCCGTTTCGTCCGAGAGGCCTGCGGAATACTCCATGACGTCCAGTGGGTCGCGACCATGAACGAGCCCAACATGCAGGCGGCGATCATGACCGCCATGCAGCGCATGAGCCAGCAGCAGGACGCGACCTGGCAGAGCCCGACGGTCGACAGCGAGCAGTCGGACGAAGATCGCAAGCGTTCGTCTCGCAACTTCCTCGCGAACGCGGACCCCGCCATCGGTCGCAGGTTCGTGGAGATCCATCATGCTGCACGCGACATCGTCCGAGAGCTGACGAACGCCAAGGTCGGCTGGACCATCGCGGCGGGTGCCCTCGTCGCCCAGCCCGGTGGGGAGGAGCGGATGCTGGAGATCCGGTACGGCAAGGAGGACGTCTTCTGGGAGGGCAGTCGCGGTGACGACTGGGTCGGCGTGCAGGCCTACTCGAGCCAGGAGGTCGACGCCGACGGCCTCGTCCCCCATCCTGACCGCCCGGACAATACCCTCGTCGGGACGGCGTACCGCCCTGATGCCCTCGAGATGGCTGTGCGTCACGCGTGGGATGTCACCCAGGGGGTGCCGGTGCTCGTGACCGAGAACGGCATCGCCACCTCCGATGACGAACAGCGCATCCGCTACACGGACGAGGCGCTGCAGGGGCTGCAGCGGGCGATGCGTGACGGTATCGACGTGCGCGGCTACCTGCACTGGTCGCTCCTGGACAACTTCGAGTGGGGTCACTGGGAGCCGACCTTCGGGCTCGTCGCGGTGGACCGGGAGACCTTCGAGCGCACGCCGAAGCCCAGCCTCGCCTGGCTTGGAGCTGTCGCAGCCCGCAACGAACTCGGCTGACCGGCGTCCTCGTCGTGGTCGATGTCACGCAGGAGGACGGGATCGCGATTCATCGCGACCCCGTCCCCTGGTGGGCGGTCGTGCTGGTCGTCGCCGCGACCTTTGGGGCGGGCATGGCGATGCTGGTGCCCATGACGTACACGCTCGCGGTTCGGCTCGACCAGCTCGCTCCGGGGCAGGTGGGTGCGCTTGGCGTCGTCCTGGGTATCGGCTCGGCCACGACGCTGGTCGTCGCCCCGCTCTCGGGCATCCTGAGCGACCGCACCCGGACGCGCTTCGGTCGGCGCAGGCCATTCACGGTCGCAGGTCTCGCCCTCGGGCTGCTCTCGGTCGGGATCATGATCGCGGCGCCGAACGTCGGGGTCCTCACCCTCGGCTGGGTGGTCGCGGCCGCGGGCTGGGGGACTGCGACCGGCTCCATCGGGAACTGGCAGGCCGACCGTCTTCCGGTCAAGCAGCGCGGCTCGGTGTCCGGCGCAACCGGGTTGGCCATGCAGGTCTCGCCGGTCGTGGGGATGCTGGTCGTCGCCCCGCTCAGCGGCCGCACGGACCTCGCGTTCCTGGTGCCCGCGGGTGTGGCCCTCGTCTTGGTCGGCCTCTTCGTCATCTTCGCGCCGGAGCAGGACACTCGCGGGATGGCACTGGAGGAGGAGCGCCTCACCGTGCGGATGGTGCTGCGTAGCTTCCTCTTCAGTCCCCGCGCGGCACCGGACTTCGCCTGGGCCTGGCTCGGCAGGTTCGTGTTCTTCCTGGGGTTGACGGCGACGACGAGCTTCACGGTCTACTTCATCGCGCAGCGTCTCGACCTGGCGGTGGCAGACGTGGTCGGAGTCATGGCGCTCGTCTCGGCGCTGAGCATGATCACGGCCACGTTCGGGTCTCTGGGCGGTGGCTGGCTCAGCGATCGTCTGGCTCGCCGGCGACCATTCGTCTTCCTGGGCTCGCTCCTGTTCGGCGCAGGGAGTCTCGTGCTCGCCTTCGCCGGCGATTTCACCTCGATACTGACCGGCATGCTCATCAGCTCGCTCGGTATCGCGTTGTTCTCGACCGCGGGTCAGGCCCTCGTGCTGGACGTCCTGCCGGATCGGGATTCGCAGGCTGGCCGGTACATGGCCATCACGCTCTTCGCACAGAAGATCCCCGGAGTCCTCGCTCCACTGCTCGCGCCGCTGCTCCTGCTCGTCGGTGGCGGCGATGAGAACTTCACGGTGCTCTACGGAGTGTCGGCACTGCTGGCGGTTGCCGGCGGCGCCGTCATCGCCACTCGGGTCACGGGTGTGCGCTAGACCACGCCGTGCAACCGATTGCCAACCTTTCCTATTTCTGATTGACTCGACCCACACCACATCGCAATGAAGCGCAGAGAGGCCCACATGCTGAAGCCAAAGCCCACACCCACCCGCGAGCTCGTCAACCTCGACGGCGTCTGGAAGTTCGGCATCGACACGCGACTCGGCGACGAGCCCTGGTCGGGCCCGTTGCAGACGCCACTCGAGGCAGCCGTCCCCGCGTCGTACAACGACCTCTTCACCGACCCTGAGATCCGCAACCACGTCGGCTGGGTCTACTACCAGCGCGAGGTGCGGGTGCCCCGCGGGTGGGGGAGCGAGCGCGTCCTGCTTCGCTTCGACGCGGCAACGCATGCCGCACGCGTCTACGTGGGTGACCAGCTCGTGGGCGAGCATGTGGGTGGATACACGCCCTTCGACATCGACATCACCGACCTGGCACCCGCCGGCTCCGCCTTCCGGCTGACCGTGGCCGTCAGCGGCGACCTCACGAACGAGACCATCCCACCTGGCAAGATCGAAGTGGGGTTCGATGGGAAGCGCAAGCAGACGTACTTCCACGACTTCTACAACTACGCGGGCCTCGCGCGCTCGGTGTCGCTGCACAGCGTGCCCGTCCGCAGCATCAGCGACGTCACGGTGCGAACGACGTTCGAGGACAAGGTCGGTGCCGTCGACTACCAGGTGGATGCGGCCGACGGACTCGACGTGCGTGTGCGACTCGCGGACGCATCCGGAGCAGTCGTGGCGACGGCAGACGGCGCAGCCGGCGTGCTCACCGTGCAGGATGTGACGCTCTGGCAGCCGGGTGCCGCCTACCTCTACGAGCTCACCGTCGAGGCGCTCGACGGCAGCGATATCGTCGACAGCTACCCGGTCCCCGTCGGGGTCCGCACGGTCGAGGTGCGCGGGGCCGAGTTCCTCGTCAACGGAGAGCCGTTCTACTTCACCGGCTTCGGCAAGCACGAGGACACGACGGTGCGGGGCAAGGGGCACGACAACGCCTACCTCGTGCACGACTTCCAGCTGCTGGAGTGGACCGGCGCGAACTCCTTCCGCACGTCTCACTACCCGTACGCCGAGGAAGTCCTGGAGTTCGCCGACCGCCACGGCATCCTCGTCATCGACGAGACGGCCGCCGTCGGCCTGAACATGGGCGTCGTGGGCGGCATGTCGGGAACGCCCCCATTCCCGACGTTCTCCGAGCAGTACGCGAACGAGCGGACCCAGGCGGCGCACGAGCAGCACCTGCGGGAGCTCATCACGCGGGACAAGAACCACCCGTCGGTGGTCATGTGGTCGATCGCGAACGAGCCAGCCTCGAACGAGGACGGCGCTCGCGAGTACTTCGAGCCGCTCGTGAACCTCGTCCGCGAGATGGACCCGACACGTCCGATCACCTACTCGCTCGTCATGTTCGCGACGTTCAAGAACGACCAGATCATCGACCTCTTCGATGTCGTCAGCATCAACCGGTACTACGGCTGGTACGTGACGGCCGGGGACCTCGCGAGCGCGGAGCTCATGCTCGAGGGCGACCTCAGAGGTTGGATCGAGCGCACCGGCAAGCCGATCATGATGTCCGAATACGGGGCGGACACGCAGGAGGGTCTCCACTCCGTCTGGGACCAGGTGTGGACGGAGGAGTACCAGGCTTCGTTCCTCGCGATGTACCACCGGGTCTTCGACCGCCTCCCGGAGTTCGTCGGCGAGCAGGTCTGGAACTTTGCGGACTTCGCGACGACCAACGGACTCCACCGCGTGGGCGGCAACCGCAAGGGAGTCTTCACCAGAGACCGCAAGCCGAAGGCAGCCGCCCACGAGCTCCGCCGACGGTGGCGGGGTCTCGACGGACGCAAGCCCGGCAGCGACGACTGAGCCGCGACAACCGCGAAGGAACAGGAACCATCATGATCATCGACAAGGCAGAAGTCATCGTCACGAGTCCCGACCGGAACTTCGTGACGCTGAAGCTCACGACGGACGACGGGCTCACGGGCATCGGCGATGCGACCCTCAACGGCCGAGAGCTGGCCGTGGTCGCCTACCTCAGCGAGCACGTCGTGCCGCTCCTGCTCGGCAGCGACGCGCACCGCATCGAGGACACCTGGCAGTTCCTCTACCGGAGCGCGTACTGGCGGCGCGGGCCGGTGACGATGGCCGCCATCGCCGCCGTCGACATGGCGCTGTGGGACATCAAGGGCAAGGCCGCGGGCATGCCCGTCTACCAGCTCCTCGGCGGGGCCTCGCGCACGGGGCTCCTCGCCTACGGGCACGCTTCCGGCAAGACCACCGACGAGGTGTTCGACTCCATTCGCTCGCACCAGGAGCAGGGGTACCGGGCGATCAGGGTGCAGACGGGGGTGCCCGGCCTCAAGTCCATCTACGGCATCGCCTCGAACGCCACCTACGAGAGCAACAAGGGTGTGCGCTACGACCATGAGCCCGCGCAGCGGGGCGCGCTCCCCAACCAGGAGGACTGGGACACCCGCAGCTACCTGCGTCACGTCCCGACGGTCTTCGAGGCGGTCCGCAACGAGTTCGGCCCAGAGCTGCCGCTGCTGCACGACGCCCACCACCGGCTCACTCCCATCCAGGCGGCGAGCCTCGGCAAGTCGCTCGAGCCGTACGACCTCTTCTGGCTCGAGGACGTGACTCCGGCAGAGAACCAGGAGGCGCTGCGCCTCGTGCGGCAGCACACGACCACGCCGCTGGCCATCGGCGAGATCTTCAACACCGTCTGGGACTACCAGACGGTCATCCGGGAGCAGCTCATCGACTACGTGCGCAGCGCGGTCACGCACACGGGCGGCATCACGCACCTCAAGAAGGTCCTCGACTACGCCTCGCAGTACCAGATCAAGTCGGGCATGCACGGTCCGACCGACATCTCGCCGGTCGGCATGGCCGCCGCGATGCATCTCGGCCTGTCCATCCACAACTTCGGTATCCAGGAGTACATGAAGCACGGTGCGAAGACCGACCAGGTCTTCAAGCAGAGCTTCACGTGGGAGAACGGCATGCTCCACCCCGGTGACGCTCCCGGGCTGGGCGTCGAGCTCGACGTGGACGAGGCTGGCAAGTACCCATACGTGCAGGCCTATCTCCCGTTCAACCGACTGCACGACGGGACCGTCCATGACTGGTGATCCCCCTCCTGCGGGCGTCGGGGGGCCGCGCATCGTCGTGATGGGCGTCTCCGCTGCCGGAAAGAGCTCGGTCGCTTCTGGGCTGGCGGCGAGACTTGGCACTCGGTGGCTGGATGCGGATGACCTGCATCCGGCCGCGAACATCGAGAAGATGGCCGAGGGGATTCCGCTCGAAGACGAAGACCGTTGGCCGTGGCTCGACGACGTGGCAGCGCGGATCGAGGCGGAGGGTCGGGCAGGTGGCATAGTTGTCGCATGCTCGGCGCTCCGCCGGGTCTACCGCGATCGCATGCGCGCGCGGGCAGCCGATCTGGTCTTCGTGCACCTGGTCGGCAGCCGGGAGCTCCTCGCGAGGCGTGCGGTCTTGAGAGAAGGGCACTTCATGCCAGCGAGCCTGCTCGATACGCAGCTGAACACCTTGGAGCCCCTCGACTCGGACGAAGCGGGGTTCACGCTCGACGTGAGCGGCACCATCCAGGAGATCGTCGACGAGGCAGCCGAGCGAGTCGCCCAGCATGCCCGCTGAGCAGAGAAGTGCCCTCGACGCGGAGGATGCGCTGCCGGACGAGCTGCCACCTGAGCTCGCAGCGAGGCTGCAGAAGCGGGGCGGAACTGCGACCATCTACGACATCGCCGAGCTGGCGGGGGTGAACCCGTCGACCGTCTCGCGGGCGCTCAGCAAGCCGGGACGCATCAGCGCGAAGAC
Organism: Pseudoclavibacter sp. JAI123; assembly: GCF_013409665.1. Classification (NCBI taxonomy): domain Bacteria; kingdom Bacillati; phylum Actinomycetota; class Actinomycetes; order Micrococcales; family Microbacteriaceae; genus Pseudoclavibacter; species Pseudoclavibacter sp. JAI123. The sequence continues at coordinate 577,365 of NZ_JACCCM010000001.1, forward strand.
GGAGAAACGCATCCGCGCCGCGGCAGAGCGACTCGAGTTCCGGTTCAACCCGATGGCTCGTGCCTTGCCGACAGGTCGGACGCATACGCTCGCGCTGGTCGTCGCGGACATCACGAACCCCATGTTCTTCGGTATCGTCCGCGGGGCCGAGCAGGCGGCTTCTGCCGCCGGGTACACGCTCATCATCACCGAGTCCCAGGAGTCGGGGGCGAACGAGGCCGAGGCCATCTCCCGCGTCCTGCCGAGCGTCGACGGGCTCGTGCTGGCGACCACCCGTCTCGACGACGAGCGCATCTCCGAGATCGCAGCTCGCAAGCCCCTCGTCGCCATCAACCGCGACATCGGCGGCGTCGCGAGCGTGCTGCCTGAGATCGAGGCAGGTGTCACCGACCTCCTCGAGCATCTTGTCGGGCACGGTCACCGCACTGTCTCGTACCTCTCCGGCCCGGAGAACTCCTGGATCAGCCGCCGCAGGTGGGAGATCCTCCTCGACGTCGCGGAACGACTCGACGTCGGGCTGGTCGAGATCGGGCCGAATCCTCCGACGATCGAGGGTGGCCGGGCTGCGTGGCGTCGCGTGATCGCAGCGCGCCCCACGGCGGTCATCGCCTTCAACGACCTCATGGCGATCGGCGTGATCCAGTCGGCCGCTGCCGCGGGTGTCAGCGTGCCCGGCTCGCTCAGCGTGGCTGGCTTCGACGACATCTTCGGCAGTGAGCTCATCGTTCCGGCGCTCACGACTGTCCGGGCCCAGCTTGTCCTTGCGGGGCAGCTCGCGGTTGAGAAGCTGCTCGGGCAGATCGATGACGACGCGGATGTCGCCGTCGACGAACCCCTCGCGACGAAGCTCATCGTGCGCGAGAGCACCGCGGAGGCTCGGTCCGGTCCGTGGTCGACGGGATGATCGCCTCGGGGCTTCGCTGGGCGGTTGTCGGCACGGGGGACATCTCGCGGCGAGTGATCGCGGATCTGCGCGAGGTGTCGATGGGCTCCATCACGGCTGTCTGGGGGCGATCCGAGGAGCGTGCGGGACTGTTCGCCGCCGAGTTCGGGATCCCATCGTGGACCAGCGAACTCGCTGAGCTGCTCGGGCGCGGGGACGTCGACGTCGTCTACATCGCCACTCCCTCAGAGACGCACTGCGAGATCGCCGTGCAGGCCCTGAGAGCAGGAAAGCACGTGCTCATCGAGAAGCCGATTGCCATGTCGGCCGCCGAGGCGCGCGAGATCTTCGATGTCGCGGCAGGGCAGGGCCTCTTCGCGATGGAGGCAATGTGGATGAAATTCAATCCGCTGCACAAGGAGATCGAGCGACGTGTTGCAGCGGGTCTGCTGGGTGAGGTGAGCTCGGTCAGGGCGAGCTTCGGCACGCCTTTCCATGCACGTGGCGGGCGCACGAGCCCTGCCCAGGCCGGAAGCGCCCTGCGGGATCGCGGCATCTACACCGTGACCCTCGCGCACTGGTTGCTGGGCGAGGGTGGTGTCGGCTATGCAGAGGGGACGCTGCTCGACGGCGTCGATGTCCGTGGTTCGGCCGTGCTGCGCTTCGGCGCGACCCCACACGCTCAGCTGGCATGGTCGGGGACGGAGTTCCTGGACCTGTCGGCGGCGGTGAGCGGAGATCGGGGGTGGGTCGAGTTCGAGGCGATGTTCTGGGCTGGCACAAGGGCACGCATCCACGCTGGTTCAGCGGAGCGGATCTTCGTGACGCCCGAGGTCGTGGACTTCCCGCGCGTGGGAAACGGCTACCAGCCCATGCTCCGCGAGGTCGAGAGCATGATCTCAGACGGCGCGATCATGCATCCCCGGCACGCGCCGGACGCCACCATGCAGGTCACGCGCACGCTGGATTCCATCGAGCAGGCGGTCCGAGCGCAAGCAGAGTAGGTGCCGGCGGGCCTCTGATGGTCGGGACGGGTCCTGTCGATGCGCACGCCGCGGCTCCTGCATGAGAGTTCTTGACAACCGATTGCCAAATGGATCGCGAAGTGATTGGATTGCCGCATCATGCAACGGCGCATCCGACGAGACTCCAGACCTGAAACGACCAGCGCTCCCCAAGAGGAGGAGCGACGCTGGACGACCTCCATCGCGGTCCACTACGAGGAGAAGAAGCCGACCAGCAGGTACATCCGCTGGTACCTGCTCGTCGCGCTGGTGATCTCCGCGATCTGGGCCTCGGTCAACGGCATCCTCATGCCGAACCAGGTCCAGCTCCTGGAATTCGGACGGCTGTTCGTGGGCCCGGATGCAGGTGTCGACCTGACGGCGCTGACGGAGCTCAGCCGAGCCGTCGCAGCTGGCGAGGTCCAGCCGTCCGCGGATGAGACCAGGCAGCTGGCGATCCTCACAGACTTCGAGACGGCGCGCGCGGCGAGTCTTGCCGTGGTCACGACGGTCAGCGCCATCGTCGTCATGCTGCTGCAGCCCGTCATCGGCGTGTTCTCTGACCGGACACGCTCTCGGCTCGGACGTCGAGCCCCCTGGATCCTGTACGCGGGCCTCCTCGGCGCGCTGCTGCTCGTCGCCGTCAGGTACGCCCCATCCGTCGCCGTGCTGGTCGTGCTGTGGACCTTCACCGAACTGGTGATCAACGTCGTCAGCACCCCGTTGCAGGCGACGGTCGCCGACCGTGTGCCGCGTGAGCGCCGCGGCCGTGTGACCTCGTACACGAGTCTCGGCGCGATCGTCGGCGGGCTCCTCGGAGGTATCGGGGCGGGGGCGCTGTTCGGCATGATCGGTCTCGACTTCTACTTCGTGCTGGCCCTGCTCTTCGCGCTCGCCGTCGTCCTGTTCGTCGCGCGGAACCGTGACGAGTCCTCCGTCGAGATGGAGCGGCAGCCGTTCCGCTGGGGAGAGTTCATCAGGGGATACGCCAGCGCTCTGAAAGCGCGGGACTTCCGCTGGCTCTGGATCTCCCGTGCACTCTTCTTCTTCGGCTACAGCACCTCGACGGTCCTGTCCCTCTACATGCTGCAGAGCTACATCAGCCCGGCCTTGAGCGCTGAGCAGGCGTCCGCGACGGCGCCCCTCATCTCGATGGCGTCGCTGCCGGCGACGCTGATCGCGGTGACGGTCTCCGGCCGCTGGTCAGACCGCGTCGGGCGGCGCAAGCCCTTCATCATCGCCGCATCCCTGCTCATGGCGATCTCGATGACGGTGCCGCTCATCTCGCCCACATTGCCTGGCCTCTTCACGCAGGCGATTCTCACGGGACTCGCGTTCGGCATCTACCTCCCCGTCGACAACGCGATGTTCATCGACGTGCTCCCAGACCCCGAGCGAGCAGGCCGAGACCTCGGCCTGTCGATCGTCGCCACCAACCTCGGACAGTCCATGGCTCCGGCGCTGGCCGCGGTGATGGTCGCCATCACCGGCGGGTACGCGATGGTGTGGGTGGCCGCCGCCATCCTCGTGGCCGCCGCGACCCTCACCATCTCGCCGATCAGGGAACGCCCCAGACGCACGCCCGTGGCGGCCTAGATCATCGCTGCGCATCGTCCGCGCGCCAGGGAGCTGAAGGCATGAGATATCGCGAGGTGACGACGACGGCCGGAGTCCTCCGCGGGGTCGAGGCCCAGGGCGTCTTCACCCTGCTCGGTGTGCCGTATGGCGAGGATACGTCAGGCCAGGGAAGGTTTCGCGGCCCGCAGCCAGTGCCCCACTGGGATGGGGCGCGGGACGCGATGCAGTTCGCTCCGGCCGCGCCCCAGCACGACACTCGGGGCGCTCTCGAGCTGCTCATGCATCCGAGAGGCGGGTCGCCCCTGGAGGGGGGTCCGATCAGCGAGGACTGCCTGCGCCTGAACGTCTGGGCGCCTGCTGGACGCGACGCGGCAGAGCTGCCCGTGCTCGTCTGGCTGCATGGAGGCGGCTTCCTCAGCGGCACGGGCAATGAGATGTGGTTCAACGGGGACGTGCTCGCCGCCGACAGCGACGTGGTCGTCGTCACCGTGACCCATAGACTCGGCGCCTTGGGCTTCGCGGATCTCCGAGATCACGGGTATCCCGACTCAGCGCATGCAGGCATGCTCGACATCGTCCAGGCACTCAGGTGGGTCCACGAGAACATCGCTGCGCTCGGCGGTGACCCGGGCCGCGTGACCGTCGCTGGACAGTCTGGCGGCAGCGCGAAAGTGGCCGCGCTCCTGGGCATGCCAGCCGCCACCGAGCTGTTCGCCCGCGCCGTCATGATGAGCGGTCCCTTCGCCAGGGTCGTGCCGCAGGTCGCCGCGTCCGGATTCCGCGACCGCTTCCTCGATCACGTCGAGTTCTCGGATGTGCGCGAGCTCGAACGCATTCCCCTGAAGGAGCTCATACAGGCTCAGGCGGCAGCACTGGCGGGAGGCTCGATCGGGGCCTTCAACGCAGAGGCCATGGAGTCCTTCGCGGGCGTCGGGCCGGTCATCGATCCCGTGCACCTCCCCGAGCATCCGTTCTGGCCGATCGCCACGCCGCTCATCGAGGGCAAGGAGCTCATGGTGAGCTGGACCGCCCACGAGGTCACCGCCTTCTTCGAGCGTGATCCAGGCTTCCATCCGGGGCTCACACAGGGCGAGGCGATCGAGCGGCTCAGTGGGTTCGGCATCCCCGGTGCAGCAGACCGCTTCGACGCCAGGGCGCGGTCCGTGCCGGGCGACGACCCGCACCTCGTCTTCGCGGGCATCGTGAGCGAGCTGCTGTTCGCAGCCCCGGCGCGCGACCTCGCGACTCGCGCGGCGGCGTCCGCCGCCTCAGTGTGGGCCTATGAGTTCGCAGAGCCGAGTGACGCGATGGATGGGGTGCTCGGGGCTTGTCATTCGATCGACATCCCGTACGTCTTCGGAACCGGCCCGCGGATACCGCTCGTGGGGGAGACCCTCGAACGTCGCGCTCTGTCGAAACGGCTCCGCGCGCACTGGGTCGCGTTCCTCGACTCCGGACGCCCGGCGGCTGGCGACGACGACTGGCGGCCCTGGTCCGATGGTCTCAGCGAGCCCATGCACTTCACGACCCGACCATCCATCTGACATCAGACCCCGAGAGAAAGCAGCAGTCCCGATGACCAACGAAACACCCATCACCGCGCAATCCAGCATCGGCCAGTGGCTCGACCACCCGACCGGTGGCCCGCTCATCCGATCACTCCTGGAGCAGTCGGGCACGGACCCGGCGATGCTGGCACCCATGCGCAGCCTCCCGCTGCAGCAGCTCGTCGCGGCCAGCGGCGGGCAGATGCCGCAGTCCGTCGTGGACGACCTCGTCCTCGCCGCCAACGGCGGCGTCGCGCCGGAGCCCGGTGCCGGTCCGCAGGGCGAGCTCGTCTTCTCAGGTCGCTTCGCCGGGAAAACGGTCGTCGTCACCGGCGCCGCATCCGGCATCGGGCGCGCAACCGCATCCCGCGTCGCCAGGGAGGGGGGTCGGGTCGTCGCCGTCGACGTCTCGCAGGAGCGCCTCGATGAGCTCGTCGCCAGCCATGCAGGCGCCGACATCGTGGCCGTCCGTGCAGACATCACGGTGCAGGCGGACGTCGACGCGATCGTGACGGCTGCCGACGGTCGCATCGATGCGCTCGCCAACGTCGCCGGCATCAACGACGACTTCTCGCCGGCGCACGAGACCAGCGACGCGGTGTGGGACCGAGTCCTGGCCATCAACCTGACCGGTGCGTTCAAGGTGCTGCGGGCTGTGCTCCCGACGATGCTCGAGGCTGGCGGCGGATCGGTGGTCAACGTCGCCAGCGAGGCCGCGCTGCGCGGCAACAGCTCAGGCAACGCCTACACCGTCTCCAAGCACGGCATCATCGGCCTCACGAAGTCCTCGGCCTTCATGTACGGGCCTCAGGGCATCCGGGTGAACGCCGTCGCACCCGGTGGCGTCGCGACCGGCATCCCTATGCCGCCGAACATGTCGGAGCAGGGCTCCGCGCGACTCCAGCCGTTCCAGGCGATGATCCCGACCATCGCGACTGCGGAGCAGCTCGCGGCGTCCATCACGTTCCTGCTGTCGGACGACGGCGTCAACATCAACGGGGCCGTCCTGGCCTCCGACGGTGGCTGGTCCGTCCAGTAGGAGAACTGGTCCGTCCAGCGAGAGCAGAGAAAGCGGCCTCCCTCCTCGAATCGAGGAGGGAGGCCGCTTTCTCGTTGCGGCGGCTACTCGCTGGTCACGCGTCCTCGGCGCTTCTTGATGAGGAACGCCGCTCCGGTTCCCGCGAGCAGAGCCCCGAGGAGCGCGAGGAAGCCGGCGAGGCTGCCGTCGACGCCCGTCGTGGCGAGGTCGCCGTCCTGACCGCCGGCGTCCGAGCCGCCGGAACCGTTGCCGGAACCGCCATCGCCGCTGTTGCCCGGCGTCGACGTTGGCGCGGTCGTGCCGCTGCCATCAGTAGAGGTCGGCTGCGGCGTCGGCTCGGTCGTGCCGGTCGGCTCCGGCTCTGGCTCCGCGATGCTCTCGACTGCGCTGTTCAGCGTGACGGGACCTGTGAGGCCAGCCGGGATGAGGCCGGATCCGCCGTGCACGCTGTTGTACGCCTGGTACTTCACGTTGGCGGCGGGATCGCTGTTGTACAGCTCTTTGAGGCCTTCGCGGCGGTTGCTCTGCACGGGCTGCACGTCGATCTCGATGATGTTGGAGCCGTTCACGAGCGCCGGCGCGATGTCGACTTCGTAGGGTGCGGCGTACAGCTGCGTTACGAGCTCGTGCTCGGTGCCGGGGTTCACGCGCACCGTCGCGGCGTTGTGCACGGTGCCGAGGTTCAGCACCGCTCCGCCTTCGAGCAGGTCGGCTGCATCCGGAATCTCGACTGAAGTGCGGTAGGTGCCCGAGTCGGTGACGTACCGAAGCTCGTGGCCGAGGAAGCCGTCGGCGCTCCAGTCGCCGAGCACCTCGCCGGTGTACTTGGACGTGCTCGCCTCGCCTGGCGCGTTCGAGCCGATGTTGTCGGCCGTCACCTCGAGCGAGAACGCCCCGAGCTCGTGGGTGACGCCGCGTTCGGTGGTGTCGATCGATGACGGACTTCCGTCGGAGACGGCGGCGTCGGCGATGCCGGTGCCGGCTGGCTCGCAGAGCAGGGCGACCGCTCCGCTCGCGTCGAGCGTCGCCGAGACGACGTTGCCGTCGACCTGTGCGTCGAAGATCTCGCCCGTCTCAGGGTCGAGCCACCAGCACGCGTCGAGGCCATCGCCGACGGTGAGGTTCACACCCGTGGCCACTTCCGCGAAAGTGTTGCGCACGTAGGCGAGCTCGCCTCCGGTCGGGAGCGTGCGGCGCCCGAAGCGGATGTCCGTGTTCTCCTCGTAGGAGATGGGCGCGTCGACCGAGGCCGCGAGGGCCGCGGGGACGGCAGCCGCATCGACGGCGCCGCCCATGGCCGCGGCGATCTCGCCGACCTGTGCGTCCAGGGCTGCGTAGTCGCCGCCGGCGTAACCGGGCTGTGCGGCGGGAGCGGTGCCCACGAAGACGATCGGAGCGCCCGCGTCCTTGAGCTTCTGCAGCGCCTGCATCGTCTCGAGCGGCACGGTGCCGCTCTCGACGAGCATCGCGTCGAAGGATGCGTTGCCGCCGTTCGCGACGAGGTGCGAGCCGTCCCAGCTGAGGCCGGTCTGGATCGTGTCGTCGTTGATCGCATCCCACGCCCAGCCGTTCGCCTGGGCCGTGGTGACGGATGCGAGCGGCGTGGAGCCGCCACCGAACCCGCCGCCGCTGGCCAGCGCCCCGAAGAGCGGCATGTAGATGGCGACGTCGCTGCTGTTGGTGCCTGACTGCATCAGGTAGTTCGCACGCGAGGCGTAGGAGTTCATCGACGCGTAGTAGTCGGCGATGCCCGCAGTGTCGGCCATCTCGACGCCGATCGTGGGCCAGGCGCGCCAGCCCTCCTCGGCGTAGAGGTTGTCGTCGGAGGTGAAGGCGGGGTCGTCGTTGCCGCTGTAGGTGGCGCTGAGGCCGTGGTAGAAGAAGTTGTTCACGCCGCTCGTGGCCATGAGGTCGTAGCCCTGCTTCATGAACTCGGGCGTGATCTGGAACGGCACCGAACCCAGCGTGAAGACCTCGGAGGTGACGAGGTTCTTGCCGTAGAGGTGCGCTCCGGATGCGACGCGCTTCAGCGAGTACTCGTCGAGCCCCTCCGTCTCCGGGATGTCGACGTACTGCGACGACTTGAGGGTGTCGATGGGTGGGTTGTACGCCTGCTGGCGGTAGTCGATGCCGTACTCGCCGAGGGTCGTCGAGAAGGCCTCGAGGCCCTGCAGGAACGAGTCGTTCAGGAGCACGCCGTAGTCGTGCACGATTCGCTGCGACTCCTCCTCGCTGAGGTTCGAGGCGAGGAGCGGGACTCCGCTGCCGCCGCCGAAGCGGCTGACCTCGGGGGTCTGCATCCCGAGGGCCGCGTACTCGGGCTTGACCGTCGGGGTGCCGTCGATGAGGAACGAGTCCTGGTAGAGCGAGTAGAGGGAGGGGAGGTACGGGGTGATGTCGTAGCCGAGCAGCTCCTGCGACTCCGCCGCGGCCTGAATGAGGTCGTTGTAGTGGCGGTCGGTGTAGAACTCGTAGCTGTCGTTGAAGGCGGCGCGGATGTCGCGCGACTCGACGATGTCGTTCAGCGCCGCTTCGCCGAGCCAGCCGTCGACGAGCTTCGTGATGGCGACCGGGTTGAGGTGGTCGACGACGTAGTTGCGCTTGTCGGTCGTCGTGTTCTCGATGATCGAGTTGAAGCCGTAGGCGCCCGTCGCGGCGCTGTAGAGCGCGACGACCTCGTAGTCGCCGGCTTCGAGCTTCGAGGTGTCGACGCCGAAGGTCGTCTGCCCGTCGCTCGGGTAGGAGAGCTGGGCGGCGTCGAGATCGAGGACTGGCTGCTGCTCGTACGTCTTGACGGCGCTGAGATCGGAGGTGAGTGTCTGGTTCGCCGTGGTCAGGTCGGCGCCCTGGCCGGTGATCGGGGCGAGCATGACCGAGTTGAGGTGGACGTTCGCCGGGTCCCACTCGCCGAAGTCGAAGCCGAACTTCTCGGAGGCGAAGAGCGGGCTGACCTCCGGCTTCGGGATTCCGAGTGAGACCTGTCCCGTCCCAGAGGGAACCGACACGTCACCCGACACGAGGGTGAGCGCTCCAGTCGCGTCCACGCGAACGGTGGCCCGGCCGAGCGCCATCGTGTTCTGGCTGTCCTCGAGGCCGATGGAGTCGTCGCTCGCCAGGTACCCGCTGCCGATGTTGAGGTCGACCGTGATGCCGAGCTCGTTCGCGCGGGCGACGACCGCGTCGAGCTTCGCGAAGTACTCGGGCGACTCGTAGCCGAGGATCGCCTCGGTGTCGTGACCCGGGGCGGCGTCGTAGATCGAACCTCCGTTGCCTCCGTTGCCGGCGATGCCCTCCTCGGTGAGGAATCCCTTGGAGAAGGCGACGATCTCGACGGCGCCGAAGCCGTTCTCGTGCAGGTAGTCGACCTGGGCGAGCAGGTCTTCCTGGCTGGCCGCGTTGCCCGGCCACCACCAGCGCACGCCGGGCCGGAAGTCGACACCCGGCTCGGCGAACTCGGTGGGGTCGATGGCACTGGTCGTCGTGGAGTGCTCGTCTCCGATGGCGGGGCCCGCGACCGCGAGCGTGCAGGCCACGGAGAAGGCCGCCCCGAGCGCAAGCGCCCGTCGACCTCTTCTTCGTTGATCGTTCATCTTTGGACCTCTCTGGCATCGTTGCCAATGACGGGGTGTGAACTGTCGCGCGGGCGCACACCGTGGGGGAGAGCTGCGGTGTGCGGCGCGAACCGCTTCGATTGAATCGATTCACGGGTGAACCTAACACGTGTTAGGGAACGCGGCAAGAGACAATGAGGACATGCCTCCAGGCCTCAGCTACAGCTCCATCCCGCGGTACTCGCGACGGGACGTCACCCCGCATCCGCGACGCGACGAGATCCTGGACGCGGCAACGCGTGTGTTCACGGTCAAGGGCTTCAACGCGGCATCGATCCGCGAGATCGCCGTCGAGGCGGGCATGTCCCACACCGGTGTGCTCCACCACTTCCCGGACAAGGCCGTGCTGCTCGAGACGCTCCTCGAGCGCCGCGGCCAGCGGGCCGCTACGGAGGTCGGCCTCGACTTCTCCACCGGGCTCTCCTACCTGCGGGGGCTGCTTGCGCTCGCCACTCGCGACGTCGCCAAGCCAGAGGGACTTCTGATGTTCAGCATCGTGTCGGCCGAAGCGCTAGCTCCCACGCATCCAGCACACGCCTCGATAGCGCGCTGGTACGAGTTCCTGCGCTCGACGGCACTCGACGCGCTCGCGGACCTGCAGGAGAGAGGGCTCTACGCTCGCGCCGACGTTCCGCTGGAGCTCGCGGCAGTCCAGATCGCCGGCCTCAGGGCAGGGCTGACGCAGCAGTGGCTCCTGGCGCCCGAGGTGGATGCGGTAGGAGCGTTCCGCGTGCAGTTGCAGTCCTACGTGACCGAGCAGCTCTGAAGCAGGAAGCGCGCCAAGAACCCGCGAGCTTGTGGACCCAACGCGGCCCCTGCATCCACACGTTCGTGGATGCAGGGGCCGCGCTCGGTTCTGCTCTGGACTACTCGATGGTCGCGCGTCCGCGGCGCTTTTTGATGAGCAGCGCCGTCCCTGCGCTCGCGAGGACAACCCCGAGGAGCGCGAGGAAGCCGGCGAGGCTGCCGTCGATACCCGTCGTGGCGAGGTCGCCGTCCTGTCCGCCAGCGTCAGAGCCGCCGTTGCCGGGGCCGGCTGTCGGCGCGGTCGTGCTCGTGCCGTCAGTCGAGGTCGGCTGCGGCGTGGGCTCGCCCGTCGGCTCGGGGCTCACGGTCGGCTCGGGCGCGGCGAGTGCCACCGTGTCGCGGTAGGGGGTCAGCGTGATGGGACCCATGAGTCCGGTGCGCTGGCTCTCGGCGGTCTGGTAGTTCGAGTCGCCGGTCGCCTTGACCGCATTGAACATGGTGGTGGCGACGCGCACGACGACCGAGTTGTCACCGGGCTCGAGGTGGTGTCCGAGATCGATGCGCGAGCGGTCGGCCTGGTTCACCGTGACCTGCTCGCCGTTCACCCAGACCTGGGCGGTGTCGAGCACGTCACCGAGTCCGAGGTAGGCACCGTCCGCTTCCTGCCAGGTGTCGGGCAGGGTCACCGTGGTGCTGTAGGTTCCGAGTCCGGATGCGCTGCTCAGGTCGACATCACCGGAGATCTCGAGCCACGACGGCAGCTTGCCGTCAGCGTCTGCGGAGATCTCGATGGCCTGCTGGTCGGTCTTGAGTGTCTTGGACGCCGTCATGCCGGTGGAGTCCGGCCCTGGGCCCCACGTCTGCGCGGCCAGCGACCAGGTCGTCAGTCCCTGAGCCGGGGCCAGCCCGCTGACCTCGGTCTTCGTGGACGTGCCGTCGCTGAACTCAGTGCGGTACGTGCCGTCACCGGTGGCGCGCACGGAGACACTGCCGTCGCCTGCCGGTGCGAGCACCTGCGCGTCGCTCGCGACCGCATGCGTGCCCGGCTCCGTCTCGTCGACGAGCGCGAAGATGGCCGTGTCGTGAGCGGCGACGTCGATGGAGATCGTGACGCTGTCGCCGTCCTGCGTGAACTCGCCGACCGGCGTCACCTCGCCGGACCACGGGTCGAGGTGGTAGGGGCGGCCGGTGCCCGCGAGGGTCAGCGTCTGCTGGACCGCCTCGCCGGATCGGTTGTAGACGAAGTCGTACGTGACCCCGTCGGCGGCGCGACGCACGAAGCCGAGCGCCGAGCCCTGATCGCTTGGGGATACGGCGGGCGTGATCGAGTCGCTGCTGAGAGCCGAGGGCAGCTCGGCCTCGCTGCCGAGCTGCGTGACGCTGGGCTGCGCGAGGAGCTCCGCGACGACCGTCGCCAGCTCGTCAGCTCCCGGCTCAGCGCCCGTTAGCTCGCTCGGCGCCTGGCCGACGACATACACGCGGAGCCCCTGCTTCGCGAGGTCGCGCAGTGAGCGCGCCCCGTCGAGGGAGATCGTGCGCTGGTCGTTGAGGACAACCGCCTTGTATCCGGAGCGGTCGCCGAACAGGCCGCCCTCCGCATCCGGCGCCAGGCCTTGTTCTGCGAGGAACTGGGGTGCGAAGTAGTCGTAGGTGTACCCGGCGGATGAGGTGGCGGAGTCGGTGCCGAGCATGTGCTGCTCTGCCTGCTGGCCGCTCACCGACGAGCCCTTGAGGCCGAGATCCTCGTAGTAGACGCCGAGGTCGAGCTTTGCCTGGCCTTCGCGCAGCACGTACTGGGTGCGGGCGAGGGCGTCGTTGACGCCCGTCATGTCCTCCCAGTTGGCCTGCCGAGGCCCGAACACGTCGTTCACGTTGAGCGCGCCGAAGATGTCCCACGGCTGGTAGCCGGGCCAGGTGCCGCCGTCGCGACCGGCGGTGCCGACCCCGGTCGGCGCATCCGGGTACGCGAAGCCGTGCCACACGAGTTGGTTCACGCCACCCGCGTAGCTCTTGTAGACGCTGTCGAGCAGGCCCTGCGAGTACTTGCCGCCGAGGACCGAGCCCTCGCCGCTGTCGGAGAACTGCCCGCCGATGTTGGGGCCGGCCATGCCGGAGCGGTAGCCGCCGAAGAACACGGCGCAGCACTCGACCGAGACGATGTCCTTGCCTGCGAGGTGCGCGCCCCCGCTGACGGCTCGGTAGTTCTGCTCGGCGCCCAGCGGGTTGGGGCTGCCGAAGTTCAGTGACTCGCCCTCGGGGATGCCAGCTGCGGAGGAGGCGTGCGACGTCGAGGTGGGGAGCCCGTACGCCTGCACGCGGAAGTCGAGGCCGTGTGTCTGCGCCCACGACTGCATGGGGGTCACGTACTCGTCGATGAACAGGTCGCTGACCGTCTCGCGGTAGTCCTCGCGGGCCTTGTCGCCGACCTCGCCGATCTCGAACGCCGCCTCGTGCGACCCCTGGATGCCGATGCCGGCCAGGGCGGGAAGGACCTCGGTCGCGTCGTAGCCGCGGCGCTCCTCGAACTGGTCGAGGAAGCTCCACGTCCATTTCTGGGATTCGCCGAGCTCGAGGGAGTCCTCGAAGATGGCGCCGCCGCCGACCTCGTCGAGGTTCGCCTTCACTGCGTCGGTGAGGATGTTCTCGTCCCAGAAGTCGGCCTGGATGTCGACGCCGCCTCTGCCGAGGTGATCGACGACGTAGTTGGGCTGCGTCGCCGTGTAGCCGCCGCGCTGCCCGACGAGGCCGGATGCGGTCTGCTGGAAGTCGATGACCGCCCAGCGGGTGCCGTCAGTCGGGAACGTGTAGTCGAGCTGCCCGTCGACGACCTTGTCGGTCACGTCGAGGATGCTGCCGGGCACAAGCGCGGCGGGACCCTCGCTGCCGGGTGCGCAGTCGGCTTCGCACTGTGCGATCACCGTGCGGAGGCGAGTGGTCTCCGCGACGTTCACGAGGGGCGCGTCGACCGCGTGATCGGCCGAGATCGGGGTCACGGTCAGGGTTCCGGTCGCACCGAGGCGGTCGCCGACGGCAGTCACGGTGACCTTCTCAGCTGATCCATCTGCCCCGAGCGTCACGACGTCGCCGACCGCGAAGCCGCCGAGACTCGCGACGGTCAGGCTCGTCTGGCCTGCGGTCGCCGCCTCGGCGAGCTTCGTCGCGACCGAGGGTGGTGCCGTCAGGGGCGCCGGGAGGGCGCCGGCGATCGTCTCACCAGGCGCGTGAGCTGACCAGCCGAAGATGAGCTGCTGCTCTGCTTCCGGCTGGTTGAAGCTGTTCAGGGTGGGGACGGTCGGCGGGTAGTGGGGCCCGAGGTTCTGGTCGACGATGAGGCCCAGCTCGGCGGCCTTCGCTGTGATGACCTCCATCTTGTGGGCCCAGGCGGGTGTGCCCCAGCCGTACTCGGCCAGGAACGCGTTGCTCTGGTTGCCCTCGCCGGCGACGATGAACGGCGCGACCTCGACGCCGCCGGCGCCGGAGGCGGCGATCTGGTCGAGCTGCTCGCGCAGCACGCTGTCCTCGGTGTAGGCCAGCGGCATCCACCACCGGAACATCGGTCGGACGGATGCGGGTGGATCGGCGAACGCGGCGGCATCGATGACGGGTGTCGTCGCCGGGGGAGCGGTCGGCTCGGCAGTCGCCGGGGCGGCGAGCAGCGGAGTGAGGAGGACCGAGAAGGTCGCTGCCGCCGCGAGCGCGACGGTGCGGCGCTGGCGGCCTCGAGTGGGTTGGGGCACGGGTGTTCCTTTCCCTGCGCGAGGCAGGATGTGTGGGTTCGATTCGCCTGTGAAACGATTCATGTGAAGGTCGGAAAACCCCGCTCCCTCGACTGCTCGGGGGAGCGGGGGTGACGAGCTCAGGCCTGGATGACAGCCCCGCCGTCGGCGTTGAAGTTCTGGCCGGTGATCCAGCGGCTGTCGTCGCTGGCGAGGAAGATCAGCACCGGGGCGATGTCCGCGGCCGGGTCGCCGAACCTGCCGAGCGGATTGACCGACATCTGCTGCTTCACGAATTCGGAGTACTCGGGTGCGAGTCCGTGCAGGATCGTGTCCGTGAGTGCGACCGGCGCAAGCGTGTTCACGCGGATGCCGCTCGCTCCGAGCTCCCGGGCGGCAACCATCGAGAGGCCCCGGATCGCAGCCTTGTCGGGGACGTAGGACGCGTATCCCTCCATCCCCGTCTCGTACACGCCGGAGACCAGGTTGATGATGGAGGCTGTCCCCTCCGTCCTGGCCATGTGCGGGTGGCAGAGCTGCATGAGCCGCCACACGGCCATCACGCCGACTTCGAACGCGGTGCGAAGCGACGAGATGTCCTGCTGCAGGAAGGGGGTGAGCTCAGCTTCGAAGTTGGCATTGTTGACCAGCACGTCGATACGGCCGAAGCGCTCGACGGTTTGCGTGACGTAGTTCTCGAGGTGCCCCACATCGGTCACGTCGCAGACCACGCCGAGAACCTCTGCCCCTTCGGCTTCACAGAGCGCAACGGTCTCGAGCAGCGCCGCCTCGCTGCGTGCTGAGATGGAGAGCTTCGCTCCGGCCTTCGCCAGCTCGATGGCGTTCTGTTTGCCGAGTCCCTTGCTCACTCCCGTCATCATGACGACCTTGCCGTGAAGGCGCCCCTGGTTCTGGTTCTCCGTCGACATCAGATCGTCTCCCCGGCGTCGGCGAGCAGCGTGCTGCCCGTCATGATCACCGACAGGTCACTCGCGGCGAAGAGCACGACGCGGGCGATGTCATCCGGAGTGCCCGTGCGGCCGATCAGGCTCTGGTTCATGACGTCGAGATCGGGCAGTTCCACGCCTGCGGCCTTCGCTGCTTCTATTCCGGCGGCTGCGGCGGCGATGTTCCCTTCGGTCGGCACGTAGCTCGGGGCGACCCCGAGAACGCGGATCCCCATGGGCGCGAGGTCGAGCGCGAGCGACTTCGTGAGCCCTCGGGCGGCGTGCTTCGAGCTCGCGTAGGCGGCCATGCCGGGGAAGCCGACCTTGAACCCAGCCGTGGAGATGATGTTGACGATCACGCCACCCGAGTCGCCTTGGCTCATGTGCCTCGCGGCCTCGCGGGAGCCCAGGAAGGTGCCTCGGGTGTTCACGGCGAAGACCTGATCCCACATCTCAGCTGGCATGTCGAGCACGGGGGCGTTCGGGAAGATGCCGGCGTTGTTGACCCAGATGTCGATCCCACCGAGCTGGTCGACGGCGAGATCGGCGGCCGCGGCGATGGATTCCGTGCTGCTTACGTCGGCCGCGGTCGCGAAGGCTTGTATCCCGTGCCGTGCTCCGATCTCGGTGGCTGCGGCCTCCGCGCGTTCGAGGTCGAGGTCGAGGATGAGGAGGTCCGCCCCGGCTTCGGCGAGCCGTTCGCAGATGGCGCGGCCCAGGCCCTGGGCTCCACCGGTGACGACTGCGCGGCGCCCTCTCAGTGAGATGAGGTCGGCGATGGGCGCTGTCGAGACGTCGGGGAACGGGTACGGCATGAGACCTCCACGTTGAGTTCTGAGCGAGTATTGGCAGAGTATGTCAATACTCCGACCTCGGCAAGGAGGAACAATGTGGCTATGAGTGAGACACGACGGCCTGGTCGTCCCGCGTCCGCGGATCACGGGCAGCTCCGCATCCAGATGCTGCAGGTCATCCTCCGGGATGGGTACGAGCACGTCACGATGGCGCAGCTCGCCGCGGAGGCCGGCATCAGCGTGCGCACGCTGCATCGCCATTTCCCGTCCAAGGCCGACATCGTCTGGCAGGGCGCGGAAGGCGGGCACGAGGCGTTGAGGCGCGAACTCGGCACGGTGGATCCCGAGCTTCCGGTGCTGCAGGCGCTCGCGGTCGCCGTCGGCAGGGTGTTCGAACTCGAGGCGGAAGATGAGCCGACCGCGCGTCTCCGGCTCCGCGCCATCGCGGCGATGCCGCCTGAGCTGTCATCCCGCCCCGATGCGTACTCGGGGTGGCGGGGGGAGACGGCGGTGTTCCTGGCGCGCAGGCTGGGCCTCGGTCCGGACGACCTGGTCGTGCGGGCGGCGAGCGCGGCCGTCCAGGCGACGATGGCAGAGGCTCTCTCGTGGTGGGCGACGAACGCCGGTTCGCACGAGAGCGCCCACTCGGCGATCGAACGGGCATTCCTGGGGTTGGAGCGCGCGCTGGTCCCGAGGGGCGGGCGCGCGTGACGCGTCCGTGTAACAAGTCCGCATCCCCCGCTTGACGTTTTCTGCGAGCGTCGCGTAGTGTCACATCCAGTCGCTTGAAACGATTCACAAAGTAGGTGAACGACAAGCGGATCACCACGCTCACCACCGAGCATCCCCTCGATACCCCGCAATACTCAACGAAGAGAACGGAGCCACCGTGACGAGTTCGCAAGTCGTACTCGAGCTGCGCGATGTGCAGAAGTCATTCGGATCCGTCGTCGCACTCCGATCCGGCACGATCGCCGTCGAGTCCGGTTCCATCCACGCACTCGTGGGTGAGAACGGCGCCGGCAAGTCCACGCTCGTCAAGATCGTCGCTGGCCTCTACCAGCGCGACGCCGGCACCTTCCAGCTCGGCGGCGAAGACGTCAACTTCACATCCACGGCCCAGTCGAAGGCCGCGGGCGTCGCGGTCATCTACCAGGAGCCCACGCTCTTCCCCGACCTCTCGGTCACCGAGAACATCTTCATGGGCCGCCAGCCCACGAACCGCTTCGGCCGCATCAACCGCGCAGCGATGCGCGATGAGGCGAAGGCGCTGTTCGCCAGACTCGGCGTCAACATCGACCCCGACCGCCCGGCCGAGGGTCTCTCGATCGCCGACCAGCAGGTCATCGAGATCGCCAAGGCCGTCTCGCTCAACGCGAGAGTCCTCATCATGGATGAGCCGACCGCCGCCCTCTCCGGCGTCGAGGTCGACCGCCTCTTCGCCATCGCGCGCAGCCTGCGCGATGAAGGCCGAGGCCTCATGTTCATCTCCCACCGCTTCGACGAGGTCTTCGCGCTCTGCGACAAGGTCACCGTCATGCGCGACGGCAGCTACATCGCCACGAACCTCATCAGCGAGACGACGGTGGATGCGCTCGTGCAGCAGATGGTCGGCCGCGAGGTCACCGAGCTGTTCCCGAAGCAGGACGCCGTCATCGGCGAACCCGTCCTCGTCGTCGAGGACCTCGAGAGCCCCGGCATCTTCCACGACATCAACTTCACGGTCCGCTCCGGCGAGATCGTCGGCCTCGCCGGCCTCGTCGGCGCCGGCCGCAGCGAAGTCGCCCGCGCCGTCTTCGGCGTCGACAAGTACAAGTCGGGGCGTGTCACCGTCGACGGCAAGACCGTCAAGCCGGGCTCACCCGTCGCCGCCATGCAGGCTGGCCTCGCGCTCATCCCCGAAGACCGCCGCAAGCAGGGCCTCGTCGTCGACTCCGGAGTCGGCGAGAACATCACGAGCGTCATCCTGAACCAGCTCACCAAGCTCGGCGTCATCAGCGGCCGCAAGCAGAACGACGACGCCCGCGAATGGGCAACGAAGCTCGAGGTGAAGGCGCAGGCGCTCGACACGATCGCCGGCACCCTCTCCGGCGGCAACCAGCAGAAGGTCGTCATCGCCAAGTGGCTCGCGACGAACCCCAAGCTGCTCATCATCGATGAGCCGACGCGAGGCATCGACGTCGGCACCAAGTCAGAAGTGCACCGCCTGCTCTCCCAGCTCGCGGGCACCGGGATGGGAATCCTCATGATCTCCTCGGAGCTCCCAGAAGTCCTCGGCATGGCCGACCGCGTGCTCGTCATGCACGAAGGCCGCATCGCCCAGGAAATCGATCGCAGCCAGGCCACCAGCGAGAGCGTCATGCGCGCCGCGACCGGCGCAGTGACGGTGGTGCTCTGATGGCCACGACCACCACCCAGGGGCCGCACCCCACCGCCGGCGCACCCATGCCGCCCAAGAAGGCCCTCCGCTTCGGCAACTTCGGCAAGGCGCGCGAGCTCGGCATCCTCCTCGCCCTCGCGATCGTCCTCATCGTCGCGACCGTCGCCAACCCGAACTTCCTGTTCAGCCCCGACGGCTGGCGCGACCTCTTCCTGACGCCGTCCATCCTGCTGCTCGTCGCAGTCGGCCAGGCCATCGTGCTCATCACCCGAAACGTCGACCTGTCCGTCGGCTCCGTGATCGGCCTCACCGCCTTCCTCACGGGCCGCCTCTTCATCGACTTCCCGGGCATCCCGATCCCCGTCGTCGTCATCGCGGCCGTGCTGTTCGGCGCGATCCTCGGCTTCGTCAACGGCGCGCTCGTCGCCTACGTGCGAGTCCCCGCCATGGTGATCACCCTCGGCACGCTCTACGCCTACCGCGGCATCAACGTCATGTGGGCTGGATCGAGCCGCATCAATGCAAGCGACATGCCCCGCGACTTCCTCGGGCTCGGCACCGGTCAGATCCTCACGATCCCGATCCTCACGATCGTCGCCGTCATCGTGCTCGCCATCGCCGCCTGGGTCATGAAGAACACCCGCCCAGGCCGCGAGTTCTACGCCATCGGCTCCGACCCCGACGCCGCGAAGCTCTACGGCCTCCCCGACGTGCGCCGCGTGCTCACCGCGTTCGTGCTCTCCGGCGCGCTCGCCGGACTCGCCGGAGTGTTCTACGTGGCCCGCTACGGCACCGTCAGCTCCCAAGCCGGAGCCGGTTGGGAACTGGATGCCGTGGGCGCTGCCGTCATCGGCGGCGTCGCCATCACCGGTGGCGTCGGAACGCTCTGGGGTGCAGCCATCGGCGCGATGCTCCTCATGACCATCAACCGCGTGCTCCCGCTCGTCGGCATCCCGGACTTCTGGCAGCGCGCCGTCGTCGGTGTGCTCATCCTCGCCGCGATCGTGCTCGACCGCGTCCTCGCCATCCGCCAATCCCGCAAGCTCGTCGAAGCGAGGGAGGAATCATGACCGCTCTCACGACCCCAACGTCGTCCGCTGCCACGCAGCGCACCATCGAGAACTACTCGCAGCCAGCCTGGCGGCGGATGCTGTTCACCCGAGAGATGGCGATCGTCGCCCTCCTCGTCGTGGTGTGCGTCGTCTCCATGGCCGCGGTGAAGGGCTTCTCGCAGCCCATCACCATCACCTACCTGCTCATGGACGTCGCCGCGGTGCTCATCATCGCCCTCCCGATGACGCTCATCATGATCACCGGCGAGATCGACCTGTCGGTCGGCTCCATGGTCGGACTCTCCAGCGTCACCACCGGCGCCCTCTACCAGGCGGGCCTCCCGTTCGAGGTCGCAGCCCTCGCCGCGATCATCGTCGGCGTCATCGGCGGAGCGTTCAACGGCTTCCTCGTCACCAAGGTCGGCCTGCCATCGCTCGCCGTCACCATCGGTACGCTCGCCCTCTTCCGCGGCATCGCGGTCGGCGTCCTCGGCACCGCGGCGGTCACGTCGTTCCCCGAGTTCTGGACCGACATCGCGAAGGCCAAGATCGTGGGCACGCCCCTGCCCGCCATCATGATCCCGTTCCTCATCCTGCTCGCGATCTTCATCATCGTGCTGCACTACACGCCCTTCGGACGCGGGGTCTACGCGATCGGCCTCTCCAAGGAAGCCGCCCACTTCTCGGGCGTCCCCGTCGGCCGCACGAAGTTCATCCTGTTCGTGCTCTCCGGCGCCCTCGCGGCCCTCGCCGGCATCTACTTCACGCTGCGCTACGGCTCAGCGCGAGGCGACAACGCGACCGGCCTGGAGCTGCAGGTCATCGCAGCGGTCGTGCTCGGCGGCGTCTCCGTCTTCGGCGGACGCGGCAAGCTCTTCGGAGTCGTCGCAGCCGTCCTCCTCATCGGCGTCCTCGCGAGCGCCCTGCGCCTCGCCAACGTCACCTCCGACGTCATCAACATCATCACCGGAGTGCTCCTCATCGCCTCCGTCGTCGGAGCAAGCCTCCTGCCCAGGATCCGCCGCAAGCGGCCCAGGGTAGAGAAACCGCTGGTCGGCACGACCAGCGGGACAGCTCCGAAGGCCTGAGCGGCCCCACGACCTGAAGCTCACATCCACCCACACACGCAACACCCCAACCGTCGCCCGGAACACCGAGCGGCTCAGTACCCGAAGGGAAACCCCATGAAGCTCGCAACGAAGCGGCTGAGCGCAGCTGGCGCACTCGCAGTGAGTGCAGCACTCGTGCTCACTGGATGCACCACCGGCGGCGACGACACCGCAGCAGGCGGCGGAGACACCGGCAACCTCACCGTCACCTTCCTCCCCAAGAACCTCGGAAACCCGTACTTCGAGGCGTCCAGCGTCGGCGGCCAGGCCGCTGCCACCGAGTTCGGCGGCACCTTCGCCGAGGTCGGCCCGTCGGAGGCAACCCCCGACGCGCAGGTCAGCTACATCAACACGCTCACGCAGCAGGGCGTCGGCGGCATCGTCATCGCCGCCAACGACCCCGAAGCCATCTGCGACGCCCTCAACGAGGCCCGCGACGCCGGCACGAAGGTCGTCACCTTCGACTCCGACACCAACCCGGAGTGCCGCGACCTCTTCATCAACCAGGCCGACGCCGACGGCATCGCCAAGGCGCAGATCGACCTCATCGCCGAGCAGATCGGCGGATCCGGCGAGATCGCCATCCTCTCCGCAACGGCCAACGCCACGAACCAGAACGCCTGGATCGAGAAGATGGAAGAGTACGTCGGCACCGAGTACCCCGACATCACCATCGTCGAGACCGTCTACGGCGACGACGACGACCAGACCTCGTTCGACAAGACCGCAGCTCTCCTCCAGACGCACCCCAACCTCAAGGGCATCGTCTCGCCCACGACGGTCGGCATCGCGGCTGCAGCACGCTACATCCAGACGTCCGACTTCAAGGGCAAGGTCGCGGTGACCGGTCTCGGCACGCCGAACCAGATGCGCGAGTTCGTCGAGGACGGCACCGTCACCTCGTTCGCCCTCTGGAACCCGGAAGACCTCGGCTACCTGTCGGCCTTCGCAGCCCAGGCACTCATCGCCGGCGACATCACCGGCGCTGAAGGCGACACCTTCACCGCAGGCGAGCTCGGCGAGTACACGGTCGGCGCCGACGGCACCGTCCTCCTCGGAGAGCCCTTCGTCTTCGACAAGGACAACATCGGCGACTTCAGCTTCTAAGAACTGAGCAGCTGAAGGCGGGCGCCAGTCGCCACGCCGAACCGAACTGCAGACGCCGCGCCGGGGCCACCTCCCGGCGCGGCGTTTGCGCGTCCCGCTCACTGCGCGCCCGTCGTTCCCCGCGCATCCCCCCCCGAGCGCATCCATGCGGGAGATGCATGCTCGTCGCGCAACGCAGCTGCGCCTCCCGGATGTTTGCGGAGGTGGGTGGTGGCGGACGGGTCGGCAGATGCGGAACGGCACTCACTCAGGCCAGCCGCCAAACCAGATAGGAAGAACCTCATGCCAAGAATCGGATTCCAGCTCAAGGTCGCACCGCAGCACATCGACGAGTACGTCCGTCGTCACGCCGAGGTGTGGCCCGAGATGCTCGCCGAGATCGCCGCCGCAGGGCGACGCAACTACTCGCTGTTCCTCGCCCCGGACGGCACGCTGTTCGGCAGCTACGACGTCGACGACGAGGCCGCCGCCAACGCCTACCTTGCGGCCTCCCCGGTCGCCGCCCGCTGGGAGGCTGACATGTCCCAGTTCTTCGACGGACTCGACGGCCGCGCCGATCAGGCGGCGTCACCCCTCGTCGAGGTCTTCAACCTCGAAGACCAGCTCGGCGCCTAGCGGCCACCTGTCGCGGGGAGTCGGCGCGGCCCCGCCGCTGATAGGTCGCTTTCATCCCGTCCAGGCGCCCGATACGGGGCGAAAGTGCCCCATCCGGCGAGGGGTGCGTCGATGCGGCACGCTGAGGGCACGCAGAGGGCTGGCAGGGGCAGGCGGCGCGCAGGTTGGGGCCGCGCAGCGGGCGAGCGCAGGTCGAGCCGAGCTCAGACCTCGAAGAGACTGTGCACGGGGCCGCAGATACGCTGACCGTCGAGCTCGAGCAGCTCCATCAGCACGGCCGTGCCGGCGAGCGTGTAGCCCAGCTCTTCGAGCAGCTGCTGCCCGGCGCGGAGCGTCCCACCAGTCGCGAGGATGTCGTCGACGAGGAGCACACGTGTGCCGGCGGGGAGGTCCTTCGACGCCTCGAGCCGGTCCGTCCCGTACTCGAGGTCGTAGGTGACTGAGACTGCGGGGCGCGGCAGCTTGCCCGCCTTCCGGATGGGGACGAGGCCGACGCCCGTCGCGTTGGCGATGGCGCCTGCGAGCAGGAACCCTCGCGCCTCGACGCCTGCGACGACGTCGAATGTTCCGGCGAAGGGCTCGATCACGGCGTCGACGGCGGTGCGCAGGGCAGGCCCGTCGGCGAAGAGCGGGGTGATGTCGCGGAACTGGATGCCCGCTTCCGGGAAGTCGGGGATCGTCGCGATGAGCGACTCGGCGCGCGCGAGCTCAGGGTTCACGCGTCAAGGATACGTGTGGGGAGCGAGCGGGCACGGGTCGCGCGGGCCCCCGACCCCCGGCGATGATCTCTCAGTCCACGTCGATGAAGGCGCGCAGGATGGGCCGGTGATCGTCGGCGCGCGATGCCCACGCGAGCTCACTGAAGGCGCCGGTGTCCTTCAGACCGAGCACCGCGATGCCTGGCGGCGGGGAGAGGACGGTGCTCGCGGGAGCCACGGTCACCCCGATGCCAGCCGCGACGAGGTGCAGCAGCGTCGTCCAGGTGCTCCCCGTCTGCACGATGGTCGGCATCCGCCCGCCTGCCAGCACTGGCGCGAGGTTGCGTTCCGTCGCCAGCGCCCCGGCTTCGGCGGGGAAGAACACGAAGGGGTCGCCGGCCAGCTCACTCGCGCGGATGCTGCCCCGCGTCGCGAGTGGGTGCGCGAGGGGCACGGCTGCCACGAACCCTTCCGCGCGGAACGGCGTCAGCCGCACACCGTCGACGGGGTCCGGGTCGCGGACGATCGCGAGGTCCAGCTCGCCGAGCGCGACCTTCACGAGGAGGTGCGCCGTCCATCCTTCGAAGAGCTCGATGTGCACTCGAGGGAATCGTGCTCCGAACCGCTGGACCCGTTCGACGGGGCCGAGCGGGAGTGCTGAGCTGACGAACCCGACGTCGAGTCTGCCCTGCTCTCCGCGGCCGATGCGGGTGACCTCATCCACGATGCGTTCGGACTGCGCGACCAGCGAGATGGCCCGCTCGCGGAGCACGACGCCCGCCGCGGTGAGGCTCACGCTGCGGGAGGAGCGGGCGAACAGCTCGACGCCGAGCTCCGTCTCGAGTCGCTTGATCTGCTGGGACAGCGCGGGCTGCGCCACGTGCAGCGCGGCCGCGGCCCTGCCGAAGTGCAGTTCGTCGGCGAGCGCGAGGAACGACCGAAGCGCTCGAATCTCCAGATCCATGCATCCAGCTTATGGATGCGTGCGCATCCGTATTGGACTCGCGGCCTCCGCTTCGCGAAACTCAGCTCATGACGACGACGACCATCACCTTCGCCCCGCTGCAGGATGACGCGGACGCGGCGGCATTCCGCACCCTCAACGAGGAGTGGATCACCACGTTCTTCGCGCTCGAGGACGCCGACCGTGCCGTGCTCGGTGACCCTCAGCGCGCGATCGTCGACCAGGGCGGGACGGTGCTGATCGCACGCGACGGTGAGGCGCGCGTGGGCTGCGTCGCGTTACTGCGGGTCGGCGAGGGCGTCGCTGAGCTGGTCAAGATGGCGGTCGCCCCGGAAGCCCGCGGGGCGGGGATCGGGCGGATGCTCATCACGGCCGCGATCGAGACTGCGCGCGAGCAGGGCCTCACGAAGCTCATGCTCGAGAGCAACCAGTCGCTGGCTCCGGCCGTTCGCCTCTACGAGTCGGTCGGATTCCGACACGTGCCAGCATCGGCGCACGCACCGACGCCATACTCGCGTGCCGACGTCTTCATGGATCTCGACCTGGTCTGAGGGCACAGGCGCCTCTGAGCGTCTGCTGCCTGCCTGCCTGCTGCCTCCGCCCCGGTTGCAAGACCTGGGGCTTGAGCATCCGCACCATCGGATGCGCGTGCGCAACCCCGAGGTCTGCGCGCGGGTTGCCGTTAGGCCTGGGGGTTGTGCATGCCGGGCGGCGCGGGGAGGTGCGCGAACCCCAGGTCTGCAGGAGGTTGAGCGGCGCGGGGCGCTAGACGCGGGGCGTTGTGGACGCGCGGGGCACGAGCTCCGGAGTGAAGCGGATGTGCTCAGGGCTGGCTTTCGGGTCGCGGGCGGAGGCGACGAGCAGGTCCATGGCCTTGGAGCCGATGAGGTGCGCCGGCTGGTGGATGGAGCTGAGGGAGGTCGATGCGAAGGCGGCGAAGTCGATGTCGTCGTAGCCGATGAGGGCGATGTTCTCCGGCACCCTCGCATGGCTGGTCCCCTGCAGGCTCTGGAGGAGGCCGAGCGCGAGCATGTCGTTGGCGGCGAAGACCGCGTCCGGCAGCTCTGCGGCGCCTCGCTCGGCGAGGACGAGCCCCGCGCGCCGACCCTCTGACATGGAGAGCGCATCCGTCGCCAGCACCTCGAGCGTCGCGCCGGCGACCTCGCTCACCGCGTCGCGGGCTCCCTCGAAGCGGTCGGTGACCTGCTGGATCTCCATCGGGCCGCCGACGAACGCGATGCGTCGGTGCTCGGTCTCGAGGAGGTGCTCGACGGCGATGCGGCCGCCCGTTCGGTCGTCGACGGCGACGGATGGGTAGCGTTCGTCGTCGCTCTCGCGGTCCACGAGCACGACCGGCGTCCCGCGCTTGTGCAGGAGCTCGAGCTGGGGCATGTTCGCCGCCATGGGCGTGACGAGCACCCCGAAGACGCGCTGCTCCTCGAAGAGCCCGAGGTGGGTGCGCTCCCGCTCCTCCTGTTCGTCGCTGTTGGCGACGAGCACTGAGAAGCCAAGCTCGGCGGCGCGCTCTTCCGCGCCGCGTGCGACCTCGGTGAAGAAGGGGTTGCGGAGGTCGAGCACGATGAGGCCGACGGTGCGGCTCTCGCCGGCGCGCAGCTGCCTGGCGGCGTCGTTGCGGACGAAGCCGAGCTCCTCGATGGCCGACTGGACGCGCTCGACGGTTGCCTCGGACACCTTCTCGGGGTGGTTCAGGACGTTCGAGACCGTGCCAACGGAGACGCCGGCGAGAGTCGCGACGTCGCGCACGCTGACTGCCATGGGCCTCCTTTGGTGTACTGAGCAGGATAGGCCACGGGTGAGCGCTCCCGGACCTCGTCCTCGGCGCGGCGTCGTGCGTTCGGCGGGCAGTTCTGCCCCGGCGCTGCGACGCGATTGAAACGTTCTTGACTTCGCGGACGCCGCCTCGTAACCTGAACGCACTGAAACGATTCAATACCTGATCGTGTTCCCGGAGCCGTGGACGACGTCGTTCGGCCCGGGGCAGACCCACAACCGACCAATGAAGGCGACGAACCGTGAGCATCCTCTCCGCAGACCAGCTTGCAGCGCTCGAAGGACAGGGCATCGAGCTCCCGTCCTGGGCGTTCGGCAACTCAGGCACCCGATTCAAGGTGTTCCAGACGGCAGGAACGCCGCGCGACCCGTTCGAGAAGATCTCCGACGCGGCCCAGGTCAACAAGTACACCGCGCTCGCCCCCAGTGTGGCCCTGCACATCCCATGGGACGTGGTCGACGACTTCGCCGCCCTCCGCAAGCACGCTGAAGACCTCGGCGTCGAGCTCGGCACCATCAACTCGAACACGTTCCAGGACGACGACTACAAGTTCGGCGCCCTCACGCACGAAGACGCAGCGGTGCGCCGCAAGGCCATCGACCACCACCTGCGTTGCATCGACGTCATGGACGAGACCGGCTCGCGCGACCTGAAGATCTGGCTCGCCGAAGGCTCCAACTACCCCGGCCAGGCCGACCTGCGCGGCCGCCAGGACCGCCTGCACGACTCGCTGCAGGAGATCTACGCCCGCATCGGCGACCACCAGCGCCTCGTGCTCGAGTACAAGTTCTTCGAGCCGGCGTTCTACCACACGGATGTTCCGGACTGGGGAACGAGCTACGTGCAGGTCGCGGCCCTCGGCGAGAAGGCCATGGTCTGCCTCGACACCGGCCACCACGCGCCTGGCACGAACATCGAGTTCATCGTCATGCAGCTGCTGCGCCTCGGCCGCCTCGGCTCGTTCGACTTCAACTCGCGCTTCTACGCCGACGACGACCTCATCGTCGGCTCGGCAGACCCGTTCCAGCTGTTCCGCATCCTCGCCGAGGTCATCCGCGGCGGCGGGCTGAACAACCCGGACGTGGCCTTCATGCTCGACCAGTGCCACAACGTCGAGTCGAAGATTCAGGGCCAGATGCGCTCTGTCCTCAACGTGCAGGAGATGACGGCGCGCGCGCTGCTCATCGACAAGGACGCCCTCACGGCGGCCCAGAAGTCGGGCGACGTGCTCGTCGCGCACGAGGTCTACATGGATGCGTTCTCGACGGATGTGCGTCCCGCCCTCGCCGAGTGGCGCGAGTCGCGCGGCCTGCCCGCGAACCCGCTCGCCGCGTTCCGCGCATCCGGTTACGAGCAGCAGGTCGCCGAGGAGCGCGTCGGCGGCGTCCAGGCCAGCTGGGGCGCGTAAGCGCCACCGCGCCGACCAGCCCCCGACTTCACGACCTCAGAGCTTCGAAGGAACTGACATGACGAACCCAGCAGCAGCCGATCTCATCTCGCGCAGCAACCGCCTCGGGAAAGACCCGAAGAACACGAACTACGCGGGTGGCAACACGTCCGCGAAGGGCACCGAGACCGACCCCGTGACGGGTGAGCCCGTCGAGCTCCTCTGGGTGAAGGGCTCCGGGGGAGACCTCGGCACGCTCACCGAGCAGGGCCTCGCCGTGCTGCGCCTCGACCGCTTCCGTGCGCTCACGAACGTCTACCCGGGCGTCGAGCGCGAGGACGAGATGGTCGCGGCCTTCGACTTCTGCCTCCACGGCAAGGGCGGTGCGGCCCCGTCGATCGACACAGCCATGCACGGCCTCGTGGATGCGGCGCACGTCGACCACCTGCACCCCGACTCCGGCATCGCGATCGCCACGGCCGCCGACGGCGAGGAGCTGACGGCGAAGATCTTCGGCGACAAGGTCGTCTGGGTGCCCTGGCGTCGCCCCGGTTTCCAGCTGGGCCTCGACATCGCGAACATCAAGGACGAGAACCCGCAGGCCATCGGCTGCATCCTCGGCGGCCACGGCATCACGGCCTGGGGTGACACATCGGAGGAATCGGAGCGCAACTCGCTCTGGATCATCGACACTGCAGCGGCATACATCGATGCACACGGCAAAGCCGACCCGTTCGGCGGCGTCGTGAGCGGCTTCGAGGCGCTCCCCGCAGACGAGCGTCGCGCTCGTGCGGCGGCACTTGCACCCTCGATCCGCGCCGTCGCGTCGCACGACGCCCCGATGATCGGGCATTTCACCGACGACGAGCGGGTGCTCGACTTCCTCGCGAGCGAGAAGCTCGCCGAGCTCGCCGCCCTCGGCACGAGCTGCCCCGATCACTTCCTGCGCACCAAGGTCAAGCCGCTCGTGCTCGACCTGCCGACCACGGCATCCGTCGAAGAGCAGCTCGCCCGCCTCGAAGAGCTGCACTCGGCGTACCGCGCCGACTACAAGGCCTACTACGACAAGTTCGCGACGGCCGAGTCGCCCGCCATCCGCGGCGCCGACCCGCTCATCGTGCTCGTCCCGGGCGTCGGCATGTTCTCGTATGGCAAGAACAAGCAGACCGCACGCGTCGCCGGTGAGTTCTACTTGAACGCGATCAACGTGATGCGCGGCGCCGAGGCGCTCTCGAGCTACTCCCCGATCTCGGACGAGGAGAAGTTCCGCATCGAGTACTGGGCACTCGAGGAGGCGAAGTTGCAGCGCATGCCGAAGCCGAAGACGCACCAGGGGCGCATCGCGTTCGTCACTGGCGCCGCATCCGGTATCGGCAAGGCCATCGCTACCCGTCTCGCGGCAGAGGGCGCGTGCGTCGTCGTCGCCGACCTCGACCTCGAGAAGGCGCAGGCCGCAGCGGCTGAGCTCGGAAACACCGACGTCGCGATCGGCGTCGCGGCGAACGTCGCGGACGCAGCCGGCGTGCAGGCCGCCATCGACGCGACCCTCCTCGCGTTCGGCGGCATCGACCTCGTCGTCAACAACGCCGGCCTCTCGCTCTCGAAGCCGCTGCTCGAGACGACCGAGAAGGACTGGGACCTGCAGCACGACGTCATGGCGAAGGGCTCCTTCCTCGTGTCGAAGGCCGCCGCCAAGGCACTCATCGAGCAGAAGCTCGGCGGCGACGTCATCTACATCTCCTCGAAGAACTCCGTCTTCGCCGGCCCGAACAACATCGCCTACTCGGCGACGAAGGCCGACCAGGCCCACCAGGTCCGCCTCCTCGCGGTCGAACTCGGCGAGCACGGCATCCGCGTCAACGGCATCAACCCCGACGGCGTCGTGCGCGGCTCCGGCATCTTCGCGGCAGGCTGGGGCGCCAACCGCGCCGCGACCTACGGCGTGAAGGAAGAAGACCTCGGCCAGTACTACGCGAACCGCACCATCCTCAAGCGCGAGGTCGTGCCCGAGAACGTCGCCGACGCGGTGTACGTGCTCACGGGCCCGGAGCTCACGCGCACGACCGGCCTGCACATCCCCGTCGACTCGGGCGTCGCGGCGGCCTTCCTGCGATGACCGAGTCTGCTGCGAAGGGGACGGCTGCCGGCGGCCGCGGTGGGGCGGATGCGCCTCGCACGGTCGCGGCGGTCGACCTCGGCGCCACGAGCGGTCGTGTCATCACGGGCACGATCACGGATGGCGTGCTCACAATGCGTCACGAGGCGCGCTTCCCGAACAACCCGGTGCGCACCCGCGATGGGCTGCACTGGAACCTCCTCGGCCTGTACCAGCACGTCCTCGACGGGCTGGCGGCGGCGGAGCGGGATGCGCCCGGCCAGATCGCGAGCATCGGCATCGACTCGTGGGCCGTCGACTACGCGCTGCTGCGCGACGGTCGTGTCCTCGGTGTTCCGTACGCGTACCGCGACGAGCGGACCGCGCGCGGCGTCGAGGCCGTGCACGCCATCGTGTCGCCGGAGGAGCTCTACCGCCGCAACGGCCTCCAGCACCTGCCGTTCAACACGGTCTTCCAGCTGGCCACCGACGGCGAGCTGCTCGAGCTCGCCGAGCAGATGCTGCTCCTGCCCGACCTGCTCGCCTACTGGCTGACGGGCGCGCAGGTCGCGGAGCGCACCAACGCCTCCACGACCGGTCTGCTCCGCGCCGACACTCGCGAGTGGGATGCGGAGCTCGCAGAGCAGGTCGGCGTGCCCGCGCGCATCCTGCCGCACCTCGTCGACCCGGGCGCCGTGCTCGGCTCGCTCAAGGGTGAGGCCGCTCGGGTTGTCGGACGCGACATCGACGTGGTCGCGGTCGGCTCCCACGACACCGCCTCCGCGATCGTCGCCATCCCCAACACGGGCCGCGACTTCGCCTACGTCTCGTGCGGCACGTGGGGACTCGTCGGCCTCGAGCTCGACGAGGCCGTCGTCACCGACGCCGCCCGCGAGGCGAACTTCACGAACGAGGGCGGCGTCGACGGCCGCGTGCGCTTCCTGCACAACGTCATGGGCCTGTGGCTGCTGTCCGAATCGCAGCGC
Organism: Pseudoclavibacter sp. JAI123; assembly: GCF_013409665.1. Lineage (NCBI taxonomy): Bacteria > Bacillati > Actinomycetota > Actinomycetes > Micrococcales > Microbacteriaceae > Pseudoclavibacter > Pseudoclavibacter sp. JAI123. The sequence continues at coordinate 607,416 of NZ_JACCCM010000001.1, forward strand.
CACTGGGAGCCCGCGTCGACGGATGCGCAGCGCTCGAGCACCCTCCAGCAGCTGCTCGCAGACGCGGCGCAGGTCGCCGGCGACGTGCCGATCTTCGACGTCAACGACCCCGTCTTCATGGCGCCGGGCGACATCCCCGGACGCATCACCGCCTGGCTCACCGAGCGTGGCCTCGAAGCGCCGACGACGCCCGCCGGCATCGTCCGCTCGATCGTCGAGAGCCTCGCGCAGGCCTTCGCCGACGCCGTCGCGACGGCGTCGAACCTCGCCGAGCATCCGGTGAGCGCCATCCACATCGTCGGCGGAGGGTCGCAGAACACGCTCCTCTGCCAGGTGACGGCCGACCGCTCGGGCCTGCCCGTGCTCGCCGGCCCCGTCGAGGCGACCGCCATGGGTAACCTGCTGGTGCAGGCACGCGCACACGGCTGGGTTCCCGACAGCCTCGCCGAGATCCGATCCATCGTCGCGAGATCGACGCAGATCATCCGCTACGACCCGAAGCACACCCGATAGAAGCGAAGGCAGCTGCCCCATGGTGAAACGTCAAGCCCCCAAGCCCCTTGAGCTGCTCGAGCTCATGCAGTTCAAGAAGCCCGACCTCAACGGTCGCCGCCGTCGCCTCAACTCGGCGCTGACGATCGAGGACCTGCGCCGCATCGCGAAGCGCCGCACCCCGAAGGCGGCCTTCGACTACACCGACGGCGCCGCCGAGGGCGAGCTGTCGCTGCGCCGCGCGCGCACCGCGTTCCGCGACGTGGAGTTCAACCCGTCGGTGCTGCGCGACGTCGCGAACGTCGACACGTCCAGCACGGTCCTCGGCGGGCCGATGGCGATGCCGTTCGCGATCGCCCCGACCGGGTTCACGCGACTCATGCAGACCGAGGGCGAGACGGCCGGAGCCGGTGCGGCCGCGGCCGCGGGCATCCCGTTCACGCTGTCGACGCTCGGAACGACGACCATCGAAGAGGTCGCGAAGGTCAACCCGAACGGCCGCAACTGGTTCCAGCTGTACGTCATGAAGGACCGCTCGATCTCCTACGGCCTCGTCGAGCGTGCCGCGAAGGCGGGCTTCGACACGCTGCACTTCACGGTCGACACCCCCGTCGCGGGCGCCCGCCTGCGCGACAAGCGCAACGGCTTCTCCATCCCGCCGCAGCTGACGGTCGGCACGATCATCAACGCCATCCCGCGCCCCTGGTGGTGGATCGACTTCCTCACCACCCCGAAGCTCGAGTTCGCGTCGCTCGCGACGACGGGCGGCACGGTCGGCGAGCTGCTCGACTCGGCCATGGATCCGACGATCAACTTCGAGGACCTCAAGGTCATCCGCGAGATGTGGCCGGGCAAGATCGTCATCAAGGGCGTGCAGAACCTCGAGGACTCGAAGACGTTCGCCGACCTCGGCGTCGACGGCATCGTCCTCTCCAACCACGGCGGGCGGCAGCTGGATCGGGCTCCGATCCCCTTCCACCTGCTCCCCGCCGTCGCACGCGAGGTCGGCAAGGACCTCGAGATCGGCGTCGACACCGGCATCATGAACGGCGCCGACATCGTCGCGTCGGTCGCGCTCGGCGCGAACTTCACGATGATCGGCCGCGCCTACCTGTACGGCCTCATGGCCGGCGGACGCGAGGGCGTCGACCGCACCATCGCGATCCTCTCCGACGAGATCATCCGCACCATGAAGCTCCTCGGCGCGCACACGCTCGAAGAGCTCAACCCGTCGCACGTCACGCAGCTCAAGCGCTACGTGCCGACGTCGTTCATCGAGGCGGCACCCGACCGCGCGTAGTTTCGGACGCTTCGCTGACCGGCGGATGCGCCCGCCGATCGCGGAACGTTGTGGCACTGTGCTGCTCCCGCTCCGGGGAACAGCACAGTGCCACAACTGCTTTGGGCTGGGCTGGCCGCCGGGCTGGCTCGGTTCCAGCCGGTCAGATTGATGGGTTTTCGCGACTGGTGATGGGAAAATACCCACCACCAGTCGGCGTAACCCATCACGCTGGTCCGGCGGAACCCATCACCGGTTGGCAAAACCCATCAGAGTCGAAACTGCGTTGCGCGACGCTAGGTGGAGGTCGCTTCGACACCTATCCCTTCGCGTCCAGCAGCGCGCTCACGACGGTGAGCACACCCTGCTCCTGGTTGGAGGGCGCGAGGTACCGCGCTAGCTCCTTCACCTCTGGATGCGCGCCCGCCATCGCGTAGGAGCGGTCGGCCTCGCGGAACATCTCGACGTCGTTGAAGAAGTCACCGAACACTGCCGTCTGCGCGGCGGTCACGCCGAGGCGCTCCTGCAGCTGCCGAACCGCCCTGCCCTTGTTGGCCTCTGGCGGCATGATGTCCATCCAGTGGTGGCCGGAGACGACGACTCGGTGGGATTCGCGGAGCTCGTCGACCTCGGTGGCGGCGCCCGTCTCGACCTCAGCGAAGTCGTAGACGGCGATCTTCACGTACTCGTCGTCCGTGTCGAGCACGTCGTCGACGACGGTGAGCGCCTCGTAGTAGTTGCGGGCCTCGGCGATGAACTCGTCGTCGCCGCGTTCGATGTACGCGGACTTCTTGCCGCACAGCACGAAGCCGAGGTCGTGGCCACTTGCGGCGAGGCCCCGCAGGAGCGCGATCGCGCGCGCGATGAACGCGGTCTCGAGCGTTAGCGAGCTGACCTCCGCTCCATCCCGCACCACGAAGGTGCCGTTCTCGGCGATGAACGACATGCCCTCCGAGTCACGCTCGAAGAGCTTCGCGAGCGTCGCGTACTGGCGGCCGCTCGCTGGCGTGAACTCGACGCCTGCCTCGCGCATCCGCGTCAGCAGCGCCCAGAACTCGTCGGGAACGGTGTGGTCGTCGAGGAGCAGCGTGCCGTCCATGTCGGCGACCACCAGCCGCACGTCGTTGCCGTCGAGCGACGTCTCGTAGTGGCGATCGGCGGTCTCGAGAACGGTGTCTGCCATGCGGGCAAGCCTACGAGAGCTTGCGGAGCGCTGACCCCTTGTGCGCGGCCTTCGCCCCAGTCTTCTCCGACTCGATGAGGTATGCGGGCTCGTCCGTCGATGCGGTGAACTTCTGCCCGTCGAACTGGAAGTCCGTGGTCTTCTTCTCGATGATCTTGCCCTGCGTGCGCCCCTGCGACGTGTTCCAGCTCACGCGGTCGCCGTTGCTGAAGTCTGCGGTCATGGTGTCTCCTCGCTGCTGCTGCTGCTGCTGCTGCTGCTGCTGTCGCTGCTGTCGTTGCCGTCGGTTTCGTTCGGGCCGTCAGAGTGTGGATCGGTTCGTGTGCTCGGGTTCGGCTTGCGGTACGCGATGATGGCGAACACCACGCCGAGCGCGAACCAGACGATCCAGATGCTGCCGTCGTTGCCAAGATCTATGAGCGCGACGATGAAGAACGCGAGCGCCACCCACGCGTATGTGTTCAGCAGCAGCTTCCTCATGTGCGCATCCTGCCCGTCCGTGCTGGACGTGGAATGGATGCGCCGCGAAGCGGACTAGATGCGAATGCGCACTAGTCCGTGCAATGATCTAGTCATGACTTCGACTGACTGGCCGGGCGAGTGGGTGCGAGCTGCCCTGCCCGGAGCGGTGCTCGCACTCGTGAGCGAAGAGGACGCCTACGGGTACCTCATCGCGCAGCGACTCGCGACGGCAGGGTTCGGGACGATCAAGGGCAGCACCCTGTATCCGCTGCTGGCTCGCCTCGAGCAGGACGGTGTCCTCGCCTCGACGTGGCAGGACGGTTCCGGGGGGCCGGGGCGCAAGTACTACTCGATCACCGATGCTGGCCGGCACCGACTCCAGGAGCACCGACGCTTCTGGCAGGACTTCACGACGACGACGGCGGCGGTTCTCGCCGAGAAGAGGAACACGAGATGAGCAGCGGACAGCTGGACGACTACGGTGATCAACTGACCGACGAGCTCGAACTTCGCGACGTCCCGATCGATGCCATCGAGCGCATCGTTCGGGAGGTGCGGAGTCACACGGCGGAATCCGGGGAGGACCCGCTGGATTCGTTCGGGACACCTCAGCAGTACGCGGACCATTTCGCGCCGCGGACCTGGACGCGCAGGGCTCTCTGGTGGATCGTCGCGCTCGCGGGGCTGCTGGGGGCGGGGGCCGGGTTCCTCATCCTCAGCGGGATCTTCGGTCTGTTCGATTCCTCGGCTCAGCTGTGGGGGCTGCCTCCTGGCGTCCGCCTCGGGGGCGGGGTGCTGTGCCTGGCGGGGTTCATCGGTTTGCTGGTCTGGATGGCGATGGGATCGCGCCGCCGCTCCGCGACGTGGCGGGTGCAGGAGTCGACCTGACGCCGCTTCGGCGAGCGACTCTGCCCTCCGGGTGCAGACTCACATTCGGTTCGGGTGAGAGTGCGAGACTGCCGCCATGACTGAGCAGACTCCCCACCACGTGACACTCGATCTGACCGACGAGGGACGCCACGCGGTCCTCATCGCCGCTCTTCAGGAGTACGCCGACGCCGCCCTCGACAGCGTTGAGCGCGACGAGAGCACGACTGCCGAGCGCGATCACTTCCAGATCATTGCGACCACCGCTCAAGGGCTCGTCGACGAGATCATGGCTGCTGGCGGACATGCTGTTCCGGTCGCGGCCCCGGATCTGTCATCGAGCTGACTCCACGCTCGCCCTACCGGCGACGACCTCCGATCACAGCTCGGGGGCACCTGAGCCGTAGCCGGTCTCGCGCTCGCGGGCTTCCCGGGCGTCATTCTCCAATTCCTGCTGGCGCCTCTCCTTGCGGCCGCTGGAGTAGCTGGAGAAGCCGACAATCGTGACGCACACTCCGGTGGCCACGTTCAGCCAGCTGGCGTTGCCCGTCGCCAGGAGCACTGCCGAGACGATCGTGAACGCCGCGCCCGTTATGAGCAGGACCAGCCCGAAGGTTCCGGCGTTCCGCTTGCTCTCATTGCGCATGGACTGCATGGACGGCACTGTAGCGGTCTCTCCCTCATGCTCGGGTTCTCGGTCGGGGTGCTGCCGCCCGGTTGAGGGGCACCGTCTCAAGGCTCCAGGGCATCCAGGATCGCGACGATCGGGCCTTCCTCGGCGTCGCGCCACCCTTGTCCTGCCCAGAGGTTGACGAGCGTGCTGTCACCCGCGGCCGTCGCGTTCGCCCGCATCGCGCGGGTCAGATGGTGGAGAGCTGGATACCCGACGGGCGCATCCGCGTGGCTTTCGACGAAGGCGTTCACGAGCGCCCGTGCGGGGCGGCCGGTGAAGGCACGCGTGAGGGTCGTCTCGGTGTAGCGGTCATCCGCGAGTGCCGCCTTGTGCGTCGCGGACGCTCCGCTCTCGTCGGACCGGAGCACCGCGGTTCCGACCGCGGCCAGGTCTGCGCCCGCGTCGAGGACCTCGCGCACCCGGTCGCGACGAGTGATACCACCCGATGCGATCAGCGGCAGGTCCGTGACCGTGCGCACGCGCTCGACGAGCGTCGCGAGCGGGACGTTCTCCGGGAAGGTGTCCGCATCCCAGACGCCGCTGTGACCGCCGGCGTCGTACCCCTGAACGGTGAGGGCATCGGCGCCGGCTGCTGCAGCCCGTCGCGCCTCGTCGACGGACGTCACCGTCTGGATCGTGAGGATCCCAGCGGTCTTCAGCCTCCGGAACACGTCCGGTGAGGGGAGCCCGAACGTGAAGCTCACCACCGGGGTTCGACTGCGGATGAGAGCATCCAGCTTCTCCGCCCATTCGTCGTCGTCTTCCAGCCTGGGCGCCATGGTCGCGGCGTCGTCGTGCGTGGACGCGTGCTGCCGGATGCGCTCCCAGTACGCGGCGTACCCCGCTTCGTCGATGGGGTGTGGGTTGGGGACGAAGAGATTGACACCGAACACCGGCACCCCTGCCTCGGTCACCTCAGCGATCTGCGCCTCCAGGGCCGCCGTTGTCTTGTACCCGCCAGCGAGCTGCGCGAAGTGTCCTGCTCTTGCGGCCGCGATGACGAGGGCGGGGGAGCTCGGGCCGCCAGCCATGGGCGCGACGGCGATGCGCTTGAACGTGTCCAGGGGCGAGGGGAGGGGCATTGTCGAACCTTTCCGTGATCACCCCGTGCAGGGTGACTCGATCACTTTCGCACCAGTTCCAGTGGCGACGAGCGCCTGGTCATCGGCGAGGGGGAGCAGCGGGTAGTCGGGGCCGTAGGCGTCCACGGTTCTGCGGATCAGCTCCGGCGGGTAGGGCGGCAGCTGCCCGTCCGCGTGCGGGATGACCGTCTGCTCCACCAAGCCGAGGCCGGCGAGATCCGTGAGCGTCGGCCCATCCGCAGGATCATCCATCAGCGACGCAGGCGTGACGTCGGGCCCCGCGATGATCGACCCGGCGCTGGAGCCGACGTAGGGGAGCCCCGCTCGCACGAACCTGACCAAGGGCTCGTCGCAGCCGGAAACGCGCAGCCCCTCGAGGAGCGCGAAGGTGCTCCCGCTGGCCACGTACACCGCATCCAGCCCTTCCAGCACGCGCTCGAACTCGGTCGGGTCCAAGTCGCGAACGGTGATCCGGACGATCTCATGGCCGAGCTTCGCCACCGAATCGCGTTCCGCTCGCACGAACGGAGCCTCCGCGAACGCCGCCTGAGCGTCGTCGATGTAGCCGAGGCGGAGCGGAGCTGCCCCACCAGTCGAGTCGGCGAGGAAGGGTGCCAGCGCACCCGTGCAGCGAGAAAGCAGCAGGATGTTCACGCCGGGAACGGTACCAGCCACCCCCGACAACGGCGCCGACCCGGTGTCCGCGACACGGGCCGCGCTACTCGTCCTCGTCGAGCGGATGCGCGATGGTCGGGATCGGGGCCGTGAGCGGTCGCCCTTCCCGCTGCAGCTTCCGTTTCTGCAGCTGCCAGAGCACGGCGAGGATGAGGAACCAGACGGGGGCTGCGAGGAACGGCAGGCGCGTGTCGTCGCCGTAGATGAGCGTGCCGGCGATGAAGACGAAGAACGCGAGCACGAGCCACGGGGCGACGCGGGCCAGCGGCATCTTGAACTTCGACGCGCGGTGCTTCTCGGGGTAGCGCCGCAGGTACACGATGTAGCTCACGACGATGGAGCCCCACGTGAAGAGGATGAGGGTCGCGCACATCGACGAGACGAACGTGAAGGCGGCGATGACCTCGTCGCCGGCGAAGAGCAGCGGGATGGCGGAGAAGAGGAAGACGCAGGTGAAGAAGACGGCCTTCGTCGGCACGCCCTGCCTGCTGGTCATCGCGAACCCCTTCGGGGCGTGACCGTCCTTCGAGAGCCCGAAGAGCATCCGGGTGCCCGAGTACAGGCCGGAGTTGGCGCTCGACGCGGCCGAGCTGAGCACGACGAGCTGGATCGCGAACGCCGCGAGGCCGAAGCCGGCGATCGCGAGCGTCGACACGAAGGGGCTCTTGCCCGGCTCGATCTTGTCCCACGGCGTGACGCTCATGATGACGATGAGGGCGCCGACGTAGAAGATGAGGATGCGTGCGACGATCGAGTTGATGGCCTTCGGCAGCGTCTTGCGGGGGTTCTCGGTCTCGGCGGCGGCAGTGCCGACGAGCTCGACCCCGATGAACGAGAAGATGCCCATCTGGAAGCCGAGCACGAACCCGCTCGCGCCCATCGGGAACATCCCGCCATGCTCCCAGAGGTTCCAGAGGGTCGCGGTGTCGCCGTCGGGGCTCTGGAATCGGGTGAGGATGAGCACGATGCCCACGGCGATGAGGCCCAGGATGGCGACGATCTTGATGATCGCGAACCAGAACTCGGTCTCACCGAACCACTTCACGGGCTGCAGGTTCAGGACCGTCAGCACGACAACCGCGATGAGGGCGGGCAGCCAGCTCGGGATGTCGGCGTTGAACCACTGCACGTACGCGGTGATGGCGACGATGTCGGCGACGCACGCGATGACCCACGAGAACCAGTAGTTCCAGGAGACGAAGAACCCGGCCCACGGGCCGAGCATGTCCTTCGCGATGTCGCCGAAGGTCTTGTAGTGGAGGTTCGAGAGCAGCAGCTCTCCGAGGGCGCGCATGATGAAGAAGACGAAGAACCCGATCACCATGTAGACGAAGATGATCGACGGCCCGGAGACGCTGATGAGCTTGCCGGAGCCGAGGAAGAGCCCCGTCCCGATGGCGCCGCCGATGGCGATGAGCTGCAGGTGGCGGTTCTTGAGGCCGCGCTGCATCTCGCCCTGCGGCGGTTTCGTGGCGGTTGTCGCGCTGGTTGTCGTGGACATGACACTCCCTTGTGCTGATGCCTTGATGCTGAAGTTGACTGCTGAGGTTGACGGCGGATCGAGGTCTGGCGGCCGCGCCACGGCCGCAGGGTCAGGCGACCACGCGGAACGTGCTGAGCTCTGCGTCGTTCGCGCCGCGGACGTACCCGGAGGGGGCGGCTCCCGTGTGCCGGAGGAAGTCGACGACCTCCTGGCTGAGGACCTCGCCGGGCAGCACGTTCGGCACACCTGGCGGGTAGGCGGCGAGGGAGTCCGCGGAGATGCGGCCGACCGCCTCCGTGTACGGCACCGTCTCGACGGGGCTGAAGAACGCGTCCGAGAGGCCCATGGCGCGCTCGCAGCTCGCGGGCAGCGAGACCGGGCGAACGGGCTCGACCTCCGCCTCCGGCAGCGCCTGCAGCGCACCCCACAGCCGCTCGACATCGACCCGCGCCGTCGCGCCGACGAGCACGAGCAGAGCTGACGGGGTCGACAGCTCGCAGTACACGCGGTGGTCGCGCAGCAGCTGGTAGTGCGCATCCGTGCCCGTGATGCCGGCGCCGCGCGTGTCGATGGCGATCTTGAAGGGGTCGTTCGCGATCGCATCCGGGCTCGCGAGGATGTCGGGTGTCGCGTCACGATAGCGGCGGTCGTCGTGCACGAGCCCGCGGATGCGCCGGGCGGCGGCGAGGGCCGCTTCGACCGCATCCGGCCGAGTCACCAGGTGCCTTCTCGCCTCGTCGAGCGAGGCGAGAAGGAGGGCGCTGCAACTCGTTGACTGGTACGAGCGCACGACCCGGTCGACGAGCGACTCGATGCGCCGCGCCTGCGGTCCGTGCCCGAGCTGCAGCATCGCCGACTGCGTGAGCGAGCCCGCCCCCTTGTGGGTGCTGGAGATGACGAGGTCGGCGCCGAGCCGCACCGCGTTGGTGGGCAGCTCCGCGTGCATCCCGAAGTGCGAGCCCCACGCCTCGTCGACGATGAGCGGCACCCCGTGCCCGTGCGCGACGCCGGCGATCGCGGCCACGTCGGCGACGGCGCCGAAGTAGCTCGGGGTGACGATGTAGACGGCCGCAGACTGGGGATGCTCGGCGAGGGTCGCAGCGACCTGCGCCGCGGTCACGCCGTGGGCCGCCCCCAGCCCGGAATCGACGGCCCCGTGCACGAAGTTGGGCGTCAGGCTGGTGTGGGTGATGCCGTCGATGACGCTCGAGTGCACGCTGCGCTGCACCGCGAACTCTGTGCCGAGGCCGCGCACGACGGTCGTCGCGACGTGGTTGCCGCCCGATGCGCCGTTGGTCGTGAACCAGACGCGGCTCGCACCCCACGCATCCGCGGCGAGATCTTGCGCCCGCATGAGCGGGGTGACGCGGCCCGGCGTCGTGAGGCGCCACGTCTTCTGATCGACGCCGCTGAACAGCATGGGGAAATCGAGCGAGAGCGCGTCTGCGCCCACGAGGCTCGCCACGCCAGGTGCGTTCACGGCCTTCGCGTGGTGGGCTGGCACGTGCATCCGCTGCCAGTCGTGGGAGGCGAGGGAGCGGAGTGCGTCGGCGTACGGGGTCTCGAACTGCGCTCGCGGGATGTGCCGGTCGGCTGTGGTCGTGGTGTCGTCGTCCTGAGCAACGCTGCTCGCGACGGGTGCGTGGAGGATGGACATGGGTTCAGGCTAGGAACGAAGTCACGACGGCGATATAGCAGGATCCTGCCGCCAGTGACATACGGTCTATGTGTGATGAACCTCCAGCAGTTTCGGGTGCTCCTCGCCGTGCAGGAGCACGGGAGCCTGACGGGAGCGGCGAAGGCGCTGCAGTACGGGGTGCCGACGGTGACGCACCACCTGCGAAGCCTCGAGTCGCACCTCGGCGCCCGGCTCGTCGTGCGCGGACGGCGCGGCACGTCCCTGACCCCGCTCGGGGAGTCGTTCGCCGCCGACATCGCGCAGGCGGTCGCGCGCATCGACCGGGCGGAGCAGGCGGTCGCCGACCAGCGCGACGCCGGCGTCGTCACCCTGCGGGTCGGCACGTTCGCGTCGATGGGGTCGCGCCTGCTGCCCGCCGCGATCGCCGCCCTGCAGAAACGCACGTCGGTGCGCGTCGAGGTCGTCGAGGGGGAGCCGACCGAGGTCGTGCGGATGCTGAGGAGCGGCGAGGTGCACGCGGGGCTCATCTTCGACGTGTCCGTCGAGCCCGCGTTCGTCGTCCCCGATCTCGTGCTGCAGCGGCTGCTCACGGAGCCGTACCGCGTCATGGTGGCGCGCGACAGCGAGTGGGCGGCGCGGGAAAGCATCGACTTCGCCGACCTGCGGGAGGTGCCGTGGGTGTTCAGCCGCAGCAACGACGAAGCATCCGACCGCGTGCTTCGCCGTGTCGGCCAGTCGCTCGGCTACCCCGTTCGCGAGCTGATGCGCACCGACGACCTCTACATGATCCATGGCCTCGTCGCCGAAGGGCTCGGCTTCGCGCTCTCGACGGATGCCGCCATCGACCCCGACTTCGACGTCGTGCTGCGCCCCGCCGTGCAGGACCTGGGGGAGCGGCACGTGTCGTTTGTCACCCGCCGGGGATCCGTGCCGAAAGCTGCGGGCTGGCTCGCGGAGATCCTGCTCAGCGGCCGAGCGCCTGCAGCGGATCGCCCGTGAGCCGGAACGTGTCCCACTCATCCATCGGGAACGCCCCGAGGCTCCTGTAGAACCCGATCGACGGCTCATTCCACTTCAGCACCGACCACTCGAGGCGCCGGTACCCCTTCGCGACGCACTCCTGCGCGAGCGAGCTGAGCAGCGCCTTCCCGATGCCCCCACCGCGCGAATCCTCCCGCACGTAGAGGTCCTCCAGCCAGATGCCGTGCTCACCCTCCCACGTCGAGTAGCTCAGGAACCAGAGGGCCATGCCGTCGAGGCGCGCGGGGTCGGTGCCGGCCCTGGCCCCTGTCTCGTGCGGCGCTTCCGCGACCGTCGCGAAGACCGCCGGTTTCTCGCCGAAGAAGCTCCGATGGAGCTGCTCCTCGGTGGTCTTGACCGCGTCCGGTTCGCGCTCGTAGATCGCGAGCCCGTGGATGAGGTCCAGGATCTGCGGGACGTCGGCGGGGGAGGCGGGGCGGATGAGCGGCTCGGTCACGGCACGACGCTAACAGCCGGTGCGCCAGGCGTCAGACCCAGCGCACCCAGTTCGCGCCGCTGCCCGTCTCGACCTGCTGCAGCTCGGTGAGGTGGTTGCCGTGGACCTCGTACAGCGACACCTGCGTGGAACCCTCGCCCGCGGCGACGAGGAAGTGCCCGTCGGGGCTCATCCCGAAGCCTCTCGGCTGCTGCTGCGTGACCGTGAACGCGCGCGCGTCCTCGAGTGAGCCGTCCTCGGAGACCTTGAGGGGCGCGAGCGTGCTCGTCGTGCGCTCCGAGGTCCAGAGGAACTGCTCGTCCGCACCCCAGTGCACGTCAGCGCCCCAGATGGAACGGGGCTCGAGCGGATTCGCACCGAGAGTTCCCCGCTGGAGGCCCTGGAGTGCGTCCGCGAAGCTCGCCGCGTCGACGAGCGACAGGATGCCTGTGGCCTGGTCGCGCGCGAAGCGCAGCACCTCGCCGCTGAACTCGGTGATCACGTAGGCGTCGGTCTCCGCGCCGTTGAGCACGATGTGGCGGGGCCCGCTGCCGGCCGGTGCTGCCGCGCCGACGGGGTCGAGCGGCTCGAGCTCGAGGTCGTCCGTGATCTCGTACTGCCCTACGAGGTCGTCGCCGAGCGAGACGAAGTACGCGAAGCGGCCGTCGCTGCTCGGGGCCACCGAATGGAGGTGCAGGTGCTCGACGACGGCCGTCGGCTCGCCGACCTCGCCGTCATCGACCGGCGCGATGAGGCCGTAGTTCGCCGAGTACGCGGCACCGAGCAGCGCGGACCCGTTCTTCGTGAGCGCAACGTAGTTGAGTCCACCGCGGGGCGTATCGCGCCGCGAGACCTGCGTCAGCTCGCCCGACTCGCGGTCGAGGCGCAGCGTCACGATTCCCGCCGGGCTGCCCTTCACCGCGGCATAGACGAAGTCGCGGTCGGTGTCGACGACGAAGTTCGAGCATCCGGTCAGCCCGGAAGCGACGGAGAGCCGCTCGAGGGCGGTGCCGTCGAAGCGGAAGACCGAGATCGAGCCTTCGCCGGCGTTCGCGACGAGTACGAGTTGGGTGGTCATGCAGTCTCCTTCTGTGTTGCGGTGGCCGCGCGCGCAGCCACGACGACCGAGAGCACGTCGGCGCTGTGGTCGAGACGACGGTCTCGCGCGTCTGTGTCGTGCTCGCGGATGATGCGCTCGAACTCCTGGAACTCCTCCACCATGCGGTGCGGGTACTTCGTGAGGTCGACCTGCTCGGCGCCGCCGCCGCGGGGCGCGTAGCTCACAGAGGCCATGACGTTCGGCGGGCCGTCGACGACGATCCAGCCGTCCTCGCCCTGGATCTTGCTCCGGATGGGGCCGTCAGAGTCCTTCGCGCAGACGCACACGGCGGTGGTCTCGCCGTAGTCGAGGACCAACACGCCTGACGTGTCGACGCCGCGCTGCACGTTCGGCGTGTAGCTCACGTGCTTCGGCCGACCGAGCAGCCCGACGACGAAGTGGATGGCGTAGATGCCGAGGTCCATGAGCGCTCCGCCGCCCTGCGCGGGGTCGAAGGCCGGCAGTACCGTGCCGTCGCGGAAGGCGTCGTAGCGGGACGAGTACTGCGAGTAGTCCGACTGGATGAGCTTGACCTTGCCGACCAGGTCGAGGTGCTCCCTGATCCAGCGGTAGTTCGCGAGGTACTGCGTCGTGATCGCCTCGATGAGGATCAGATCGCGTTCCGTCGCGAGGGCTCGCAGCTCCTGCAGCTCCGATTCCTCGAGCACGAACGGCTTCTCGCAGATGACGTGCTTCCCGGCCTCGAGCGCCTTCCGGGAGACTTCGAAGTGCAGGGAGTTGGGCACGGCGACCCAGACCGTGTCCACGGATGCGTCGGCGAGGCAGTCGTCGAGGTCCGTGTAGACCCGCTCGATGTCGAACTGGGCCTGGAGCTTCTCGAGGTGCTCGCGTCGACGTCCCGAGATGGCGGCGAGCTCGAGCCCCGGAACGTCGGCGACGTGGGGGAGGAAGTCGGCGACGATCTGCCCGGCGCCGATCACGGCGAGCCTCATCGGCGGGTCCTCGGGTGCGTGGCGAGCGTGGGGGAGATCGTGGGATGCACGCTGTCGATCCTATTCGGGGCGTGACCCGTGCTCGTCGTCCGTGCCCGTTCGCGGAGTTCGACTAGCACCGCCGCCTGCGAACGAGGGCGAGATCGCGGAGGAAACATCCAGGGCCTCGCCGACTCGCGCGCCATCGCGGGGAGGGGAGTTCTCCCCGCCTCCCGCACGCGCCCTGCAGTGCGAGTGCATCGCAATCTGCGGGTCTACGCTCGCCGACATCCCGGACCAGCCGGGCCTGTCGAAGGAGTTCTCATGCGTCGAATCGCCTCAAGCATCACCGCAGCCCTCTTCGCCGTCGGCATCGCCGTCTCCGCTCCGGCGATCGCGAATGCCGGCACGGAGCAGATGTACTGGACCGGCGGATCGCTCGCCGACTGCCAGGCAGTGCAGCGCACGTACATCAGCTCGTGGACGAAGATCACAGAGTCCTGCCACCGCAACGGCAACGGCTACTCGTTCACCTGGACCTCCATCTAGGCGCCCAGGGCCGGGCGTTCAGCGCTCGAGTTCGGAGGCGCCCGGCGAGACGACGCTGAGTGTGACCGTCCGCCTGTCCGGGTCGACCGACTCGACGCGAACCACGACCGGGGCGCCCAGCTCGAGCGCCGAGGCGTCGCCGACGACCCTCGCCCTCACCGCCGGATCGCGCAGCAGCACGGTCGCCTTCGCCCGTCGCTCCGTGGCTTCACCGGTCGGTGAGGACTCGACGACGATCCCGTCGAGCTCCTCGCCGACCAGTGGTCCGAGCAGCACTGCCTCGAGCAGGTCGACGGTTCCTCGCTCGTACGCGTTCGCGCGCTGCGACCCCGCTGCCATCTCAGCCGGGAGCGCGCCGAGCGCATCCACCACCCAGGACGGCACCTCTCGGCCGGCGCAGAACGCCAGCGCGATCTCGGTGCCGTACCGGTCGACGAGGCGTCGGAGGGGCGCCGTGACGTGCGCGTACTCGGCCGCGATAGCGCTGTGCGATGCGCCGCGCGGGACCTCAGGATGCTCCGGCGTTCCGAACGCCGCGTATCCCGCGCCGCGGAACAGTCGGGTCGCCTCGGTCGCGAACGCCGCGTATTCGGGACGCGACGTGTCGATGGTTCGCACGAACTCGGCGTAGGAGGAGCTCGGGGTCCAGTCGAACCCGAGGGCCGTGGCGACACGGCGCAGGCGCTCGACATCTTCGGGGCGAGCCTCATCGAGGGTGCGCCAGATGCCGACTCCGGCGAGGCGATGCATCCTCGCCGCGGCGATGCCGGTGAGCAGTGACAGCTGCGCGTTGAACTCCTCGCTCGCCAGCGGCTCGCGCAGCACCAACCGGTAGCGGGTCCCATCTTCGCTGCGCTCGATCTCCTGGTCTGGGACCTCGAGCGTTGCGCCCCCGCGCGTGAACTGGGCGTCGATGCGCAGCTGACCCACCTCGGCGAGAAGCTGCAGCAGCTCGTCGGCGGTTCCGTCGTCGAGCTGTCGCTGTACCGACGCGTAGTCGAGCTGCGCCCGCGAACGGACCACGGATCGACGTACGTCGATGTCGTCGAGCAGCTCACCCGACGCGTCGAGCCGCATCCGCCACACCACAGCCGGTCTGTCGACGTCGGGGAGCAGGCTCGCGGCACCCTCGCTGAGGACGGTCGGATGCAGGCCGAAACGGCCGTCGGGGCCGTACACGGTGAGGGCGCGCCGGTGGGTCTCGGCGTCGAGCGCGCCACCCGGCTCGACGAACGAGGCGACGTCGGCGATCGCGTAGAACACCTCGAACCGGGCGGGTTCAGCGTCGGCTGCCGCGACGCGTCGGAGGAAGAAGGCCTGGTCGAGGTCGCGGGACCCGACGGGGTCGAGGGTCACGAAAGGCAGGTCGCGGAGGTCCTGCCTGACGGAGTCTGGTCCGGCGTGGAACTCGAGTGCCGCAGCTGCCTCGGCCTCGAGCAGCGCGTCGGCGGGGTAGTCGACGGGGATCTCGAGTTCGGTGCGCAGCCGCTCGAGGTGCGGGGCGAGCACATCGGCGGCCGCGCCGGCCTGCACCGCGCGCTTGCTCATCGGGTGCTCAACTCCGGAGCGTGGACTCGGCTGTTCGACTGCATAGCGTCAACGTAGCCGGTGCCGCCGACATTCGAGCCGAGCATGCATCCCGCGCCGAAGCCACCTCTCGATCTCGCCCCCGTCCGCGGATACGCTCGGTGCGAGGACGAGGAGCGCCTGATGGACACCCAACTCGAGGCTTGGCTGCTGGACTCCGACCCGTCACTGCGGTGGCAGGTCGAGCGAGACCTGCTCGGTATGCCAGAGCAACGCTGGCGGGCGACCCGCGCCCGCGTCGCGAGCGAGGGGTTCGGGGTAGAGCTGCTGTCGCATCAGGACCCGGAGGGCACGTGGGCAGGCGGCGCGTTCTTCCCCGAGGGGTGGGAGTTCGAGCACCAGCAGCCCCAGCCGTGGACCACAACAACCTGGGTGCTCAAGGACCTGCGCGAGTGGGGGCTGGAGGCGCGGGTGCTCGAGGGCACGGTGGAGAAGCTGAAAGCCGTCACGTGGGAGTACGACGACCTGCCCTATTGGCAGGGCGAGGTCGACTGCTGCATCAACTCCTGGACCCTGTCGAACGGACTCTGGCTCGGGGCCGACGTCGACGGCATCGTCACCTGGTTCCTCGAGCACCAGCAGGGTGACGGCGGCTGGAACTGCGAGTGGGTGGAGGGATCTGCGACATCGTCGTTCCACTCGACCCTCAACTCGCTCATCGGGCTGCTCGACTACCAGCTCGCCACCGGCGACGCGGAACGCGTGCGCGCATCCCGCCGCCGCGGCGAGGAGTATCTGCTCGAGCGCTCGCTGTTCCGCAGGCTGTCGACGGGGGAGCCGTTCTCCGAGCAGGCGACGAGTCTCGCCTACCCCCGCCGCGCCTGGTACAGCGTGCTCGGCGCGGCCGACTACTTCCGCGCGGCGGCGCTCGCGGACGGCATGCCGCCGGACACCAGGATGTCCGAGGCCATCGAGATCATCCGCGCCCTGCGCCAGCCGGATGGTGCCTGGCTGCAGGGCCACCGGCTCGCCGGAGACGTGTGGGTGCACGTGGATGCACCCACAGGCGAGCCGTCCAAATGGGTCACCTTCCAGGCGCTGCGAGTGCTCGACTGGTGGGATGGCGCCAGCCGGCGTGACGCGGCCGCAACGCTCTGAGCGGAACCGGATGCGCTCCATACGTTTTCCATAGGCCGGTGGGTCACGATAAGCGCATGGTTGACTTCAACAAGATTCTCGGCGCGGCCTCCAAGGCCCTCGGCAACTCCGGTGGCTCCGGCAACTCCGGCAACCGGGGCGGCGGTAAGAGCGGCTCCGGGGACTGGAAGGACATGGTTCGCAAGGTCGCCGATCAGGTGACCGGCGACGGCCAGCAGTCTCGCGGCCAGCAGGGCTACCCGAGCCAGCAGGGCTACCAGAACCAGCAGGGCCACCCGGGCCAGGCGCCCCAGTACGGCCAGCAGGGCCGGTACGACCAGCGCCCGCCGAGCGCTCCGAGCCACGGCTCACGTCCCGGTGCGGGCGCCGGGTCGGGAAGCGCCGCCGACAAGGCGGCCATCGCGAAGTACGACTACCTGCTCAAGACGGCTGCGCCCGATCAGCTCGAGCAGGCCCACCGCGAGGCGTTCCAGCGCCTCACCCCTGAGCAGCGCGACCAGGTGCGCGAGCGTCTGAGTGCCGAGTCCGGCCCGTACGACCGCCCCCAGTCGAGCTCGCCAGACGACCTGGCGCGCGCCGCGACGCGCGGAGAAGTGCAACGGCCCGGCTTCATGGCGAAGGTGCTCGGCGCGGGCAAGCGCATCGCCTCCTCGCGAGGCGGCGGGAACTTCACGCCAGGATCGAGTCGCGGCGGTTCCTCCCGCTTCGGCCGAGGGATGGGGGTCGCGGGAGCCGGGGCGGCCGCTGCGGGTGCGGGAGCGCTCGGCGGAATCGCGCTCGGCGTCGTCGGAGGCGCCGTGGCGAGCTCCGTCGCCTTGCCTCTGCTCGGTGACGCGATGGCATCCGGTATCGACTTCGACGGCATCGCCGCGTCCGGTATCGAGGGCTTCGAGGGGCTCACCGCCGACCTCGGTGAGTTCGGCGGCATCGGCGAGACCGTCTCCGGTCTCGGCGATCAGGTCGGCGGGTTCGGTGACCAGTTCGCCGGCGCCGGCGAGCAGCTCTCAGGAGCCGGCGATCAATTCCTCGGCGGCGTCGAAGAACAGGCGGGCAACTTCGGC
Source organism: Pseudoclavibacter sp. JAI123 (assembly GCF_013409665.1). Lineage (NCBI taxonomy): Bacteria > Bacillati > Actinomycetota > Actinomycetes > Micrococcales > Microbacteriaceae > Pseudoclavibacter > Pseudoclavibacter sp. JAI123. The sequence continues at coordinate 625,033 of NZ_JACCCM010000001.1, forward strand.
TTCGACATCCCCGGCCTCGGAGACCTCTTCGGCAAGTAGCTCACGCCTACTCGGGGGTTTCACGCCTGGCGCTGACCAACTCCCGTGATGGATGAGCGTTCGCGCTGCCCCTGAGCTCGCGATCCGCGAATCCATCACGGAAGTTGGCCGCCTGGGCATCACGGAAGTCGGCCACCTGACGGCGAGACCGGCGCTGGAGCTCCAGAGTTCCTAGAGCTGCTCGCCGATGACGCGAGCGGCTTGGATGACGCGCGACCGGAACTTCGCGAGTCCGTTCTCGGTGATCGTCTCTTCCGTGGTCACGAGGTTCACGACGCCGATGACGCTGCCGCGCGAGTCCGTGGTGGCCGCCGTGAGGCTCACCGTTCCCGGGTAGCGCTCGGAGTGGCTCTCGTAGGTGCCCGTCGCGGCAGCTTCGGCGAGCTCCGCTCGGAGCGAGTCGGCGGTCTGCTGGCGTCCGCTGGCGAGCGCGAGCCCCGCGTAGTTCGCCAGGAACTCGTCGAGCTCCTCCGGCGGGACCGCCGCGAGCAGCACCTTCCCGCCGCCGACGTCGAGGTCGAGGCGCTGCCCGATCGGGAACCGGTAGCGGAGCGATTCGGGTGGCTCGACGCGCGCGACGAGGATGCGCGACCAGCCAGATCGCACATAGACCGACGACGTGAATCCGGTCGTCTCGGTCAGGTTCTGTAGCACTGGATGTGAGACGGCGGCGAGCCGGTCCTGGAGCATGAACGCGTGCGCGTGGGCGAGGACAACCGGGCCGAGCGTGTAGCCGGCCTCGGTAGAAGCGAGGTACCCGCGCCGCGCGAGGGTCGTCGTGATGCGCTGCGTGGTCGTGATGTGCAGTCCGGTGGCCTTGGATATCTGCGTCAGCTTCATCGGCGTCCGTGACGCCTCGACGCACTCGATGACGTCGAGCGCTCGTTCGAGCGTCCGGCCCTGATTGACGCGCTCAACGCTCACTCGGATCGCCCTCTCTGCCAGCTGGTTCTTCAACGTACCACCGGGTGCAATGCGCCCCCATCCGAGGCTCGTCCTAGCCGTGGACACGCACGCCTGCTATCGTTACGCGAAATCAAGTTGCGCAGAGTGATAGAAGCCTCTGCCAGATGACAACGGAGTCGTTCATGAGAATCGCTGTCCTCGGCCTCGGTGAAGCCGGAAGCATGTACGCGAAGGCGTTCGTCGACGCGTCGTGGGACGTTGTCGGCTTCGACCCCAGGGGAGTCGAGATCCCCGGAATGGCAACCGCCGGCTCGATCGCCGACGCGGTCGCGGGGGCGGATGCGGTGCTCGGCCTCACGACGGCGGCCCACGCCGCAGGTGCCGCGCGCGATGCCGCCCCGCACCTCCAGCCCTCCGCCGTGTTCCTCGACCTCAACGCGGGGTCTCCGCAGCTCAAGCAGGCCGTCGCCGCCGAGATCGGCGACCGCGCGAAGGTCGTCGACGGCGCCGTGATCGGCTCGGTGAAGAAGTACGGGGCGCAGGTGCGTGTCATCCTCTCCGGGCCGGACGCCGAGTCCGCCGCCGAGGTGCTGCGTTCGATCGGCGCGACGGCCGACGTCGTCAGCGACGCCATCGGCGACGCATCCGGCCGCAAGCTGCTGCGCAGCGTCTACATGAAGGGGCTTGGCGCGCTCATCAGCGAGTCCATGGCCGCCGGCCGCGCAGCGGGCGAAGCAGCGTGGATGCGCGCGCAGATCGTCGAGTCGCTGGCCGACGGCGAGGCCGCCACGTCGCGGCTCGACGAGGGGACGCGCATCCACGCCGACCGGCGCGCCCACGAGCTCGGCGACAGCCTGGAGCTGCTCGGCTCGCTTCCCGGCAACTGGCCCGTCACCGAGGGCGCACGCCGCCGCCACCTCGACCTGGCCTTCGAGGCGAAGCCGGACTTCGCCGCCGAGCTCGAGGCAGTGCCGACGGCGGCGCTCGGCGACGGCGGCGACCGACTCGGCTTCGCGAACTCCCGCATCAAGCCCATCTGGGCGTCGGGCCCGATCGCCGGCCCTGCCCGCACCGTGCTCGTCAATCCCGGCGACAACAAAGCCCTCCACGAGGCGCTCAAGGTGGTCCGACCCGGTGAGGTACTGGTCGTCGCGGGCGGCGGCCACGAGGAGCGGGCGCTCCTCGGTGAGCTCATCGCGGAGCGCGCCGTGAACGCGGGCGTGCGGGGCATCATCGTCGACGGCGCCGTGCGCGACGTGTCGGCCATCGCCGAGATCGGCCTGCCCGTCTGGGCCGTCGCTGTCTCACCGGCCGGCCCATACAAGTCGGGCCCGGGGCGAGTCGGCGAGACGATCTCGCTCGGTGGGGCCGTCTGCTCGACGGGCGACTACGTCGTCGCGGACGAGGACGGCGTGCTTGTGCTCCCCGTCGACCGCGCATCCGCGGCGCTCAAGGCGGGCCGGGCCGTGCTCGCCGACGAGGCGGGCCGCCGCGCCGAGATCCTGCGCCAGCGCGCCGAAGCCAATCCCAGCGCCTGACCCGGCGCACCAGACCATAGACAGCAAAGGAGCTGCCATGTGCACCACCTACCAGGGGCCCCCGCCCCGCCGACGTGAGGGAGGGTCATGCCTGTCGCACTGATCGCCCTCGTCGCGTTCATCGCCACCATCGTCATCTGGAACGTCGTCGTCAAGCGGAACATGGCGGAGGCCATGATCCTCGGCTTCCTCGTCACGCTCGCGTTCGCCGGCTTCAACGCCCCCGAGTACGCCGTGACCGCGGTCGTCGACGCGTCGGAGAACCAGGTCCTCTACGCCGCCGTCGCGTTCGTCTTCATGACGCACTTCGTCGAGCGCACCGGCGTCATCGACCGTCTCATCGCCATCCTGTCCTCCCTCTTCGGGAAGCTCCCCGGCGGCCCCGCGATCGTCGACACCCTCGCATCCGGTGCCATGGGCGCGGTCGCGGGCGGCTCCAACACGGGCAACGCGGCATCCTCTGGTTCCATCACCGGGCCGTGGATGGTGCGCACCGGCTGGAAGCGCTCGCGCGCAGCCACCGTCATCGCCGGCAACGCGGGCCTCGGCACGGCGCTCCCGCCGAGCGCCTCCATGGTCATCATGATCGGCTTCGCGGGAACTCTCGTCACGACCAGCGAGGTGTACCTGGCGCTGCTCGTGGCCGGCATCTACCAGTTCGTGTTCCGGATGGGCCTCATCGGCTGGTTCGTGAAGCGCGACAAGATCACCGCCGCGTCCGGCCCCGAGCTCCTGCCGTGGCGACGCGCGATGAAGCGCGGCGGCTCGTCGACGCTCATCTTCCTCGGCGCCCTCATCCCGATCGTCATCTCGGTCGGTCCGCTTGCGGACTTCCTGCAGGCGACACCGGCGCTCTCCGAGGCGATGGGCTCGATCTCGCTCATCGTGTGGATCCCCGTGCTCATCATGTTCTTCGCCGCGATCGTGGCTTGGAAGGACCTCCCTCGCTCGCCCCGCGGCTGGTGGGAGCTCATCACGAGCGGTGCGCCGAAGTTCTCCACGATCGTCGCGCTCCTCTTCTTCGCGGTCGTCGCCAGCGAGGTGCTCGCCGAGCTCGGCCTCGCCGAGGACGTCGACCAGTTACTGAGCGGCGTCGACATCCCGCTGTGGCTGCTCGTGACGTTCATCGGTCTGCTCATCGTGCTCGTCGCGGGCCCGCTCTCCTCGACCGCGACCCTCACGGCCGTCGGCCAGGTATCGCTGTTCACGCTCATCGCCGCTGGCATCGACCCGCTGCTCGCCGTCATCGCGATCCTCGTGTTCGCGTCGACGGAGGGTGCATCCCCGCCGGCCTCCGGCGCCATCTTCGTCGCGAGCGGACTCACGGGTGCCAAACCCGAGTCCACGTTCGTGCCGCTCATCATCTACTACGTCGTGCCGTTCTTCGCGCTCGGCGTCCTGATCGCGCTGGGGATCGTCCCGGTTCCCGGCGGATAGGAGTCTGAAACCATGCGCACCGCACTGCACCGCATCCTGCATCCACTCTTCGGCATCGCCATGATCGTCTTCCTGCTGCTGGCGTTCGTGCTCGTCTTCGCCCAGGTCATCGGCCTCGTCTTCGTGCAGCCCTGGCTCATCGAAGGCGCGTCGGAGACGCTGCTGCACCCGGCCATCATCTCGGCCATCGTCGTCGGCCTCATCGGCTACGCCCTCTTCAACTGTCTGCCCAAGGTCGAGAAGAAGGCCGAGCTCGCGGAGGAAGACGAGGACTGACCTCACCCGCCCCGATACCCGCGTCCGGGGTCGCCGACCGCGACCCCGAGACGAGGGCGTCGGCCGTTAGGCTCGGATGATGGCGAACCGCAGTTATCTCTACGTTGTCGACGAGATCCCAGGTCAGGGGGACCCGCTCAAGCGGGTCACCGGTCTCTCGGAGTGGAAGTGGGATGTGCCGCTCGTGCACGAGCTGCTCGTCTCCGGGTCCGGCCGCCTCGTTCCCTCGACGATCTGGGATGCGCCCGCCATGGCGATCCTCGGCGACTACGACCAGGGCGTCGCCAACCTCGAGCGCCTCTTCGCGCAGCTCCCGCACGACGAGGAGACGCAGCGACAGATCGCCGAGGCGCGCAACGCGCTGAACGACCCCGCGAACCGCGGTCGCTACCTGCTGCTCGAAGTCGCTGAGATCCACGTGCTGGGCGTCACGGACGACGACAACCCCTTCCCGGAGATGCTGACCGAGGCGCAGGGCATGGTCCGCGACGACGAGGCGAGCGTGGACTCGCTCATCCGCTACGCGCTCGGGCTTCCCGCCGAGAAGCGCCAACAGCTCACCGGTTCCGGGTCGTGGGCCAACAACCTGTACTTCGCGCCATCCGGGGCACCGCAGCAGGAGCCTGCCGCGGCACCGGATGCCCAGCCAGAAGTCCAGCCAGCACCGCCGGCCGCCGCCCAGTACGCAGCGCAGACCGAGCAGCAGGCGCCGCAGTTCCCGCCGCCGACGGGACAGCCGCAGCAGGTCCTTCTCGTCAGGCCTCTCGCGAACGGGGCCGTGCAGTGGGGCGTCGGGCTGCTCGCGCTCATCCCGTTCCCGTTCGTGAGCGCCATCGTCGCGGGAATCGTCATGACGGCGGTCGGACGGTCGCGCGCACCGGCGACCGAGGCCGGGGAGCGGAACCGGACGAACGCCGCCAACTGGGGGATCACCTACCTGATCTCCTCAGTCATCCTCATCGCGCTGCACATCGCGTTCCTCATGACCTTGGACGAGTACTCGTCGACGTTCTACCCGATCGGCATCCCCATCACCATCTGGTTCGCCCTCTCGGTGACGCACGTCGTGCTCTCGATCGTGGGCCTCGTGAAGGCCTCGCGGGGCGTCGTCTTCAAGCCCATCGCGCTGCCGTTCTTCAGCCCCCGCGCTCAGGTTCGCTGACTACGCAGCTGCCCGTGAGCTCGGCGTCTGCGAGCGGCCCCTGTCCAACTTGCGTGATGGATGGCCGAATCCGGTGTCTCACGGCGAACAACAGGGCATCTCGTCCCGGAAGTTGGCCGGTGGGCAAGACCGGAGACCCGCCCGTGGCGCTAGTCGTCGCCGCGGGTGAGGCGCTGCGAGAAGTAGACGGGGATGAACGACAGCAGGATGAGGACCGTCGCGGCGACGTTCACGAGGCTCGCCTCGTTGGGTCGGCCCATCTGGTTCATGATCCACAGCGGCAGGGTGTCGACGCCCGGCGGGGCGGTGAAGATCGTGACGACAACCTCGTCGAAGCTGAGCGCGAAGGCGAGGAGCGCGCCGGCGATGAACGCCGAGCGGAACTGCGGGAACGTGACGAGGCGGAAGGTCTCCCAGATGCCAGCGCCGAGGTCCATCGACGCCTCCTCGAGGCTCTGGTTCATGCGCCGCAGCCTCGCGAGCACGTTGTTGAAGACCATGACGATGCAGAACGTGCCGTGGGCGATGATCATCCCGAAGTAGCCGAGCTGGATGCCGATGGGGTCGAGGATGCTCGAGTACGTGTTGCTGAGAGCGACACCGGTGACGACGCCGGGGAGCGCGATGGGCAGCACGACAAGCAGGTTGACAGCGTCGCGCCCGAAGAACGAGTACCGCTGGAGCGCGAAGGCGACGAGGGTCCCGAGGATGCAGGCGATGATCGTCGCGCCAGTCGCGGTGATGATCGAGTTCAGAATCGCCGTGTGCAGCGACGTCTCGCCTGCCGCCTTGATCCACCAGTCGAGCGAGAAGCCGGGGATCGGCCAGGCGGAGATGCGGGCGGAGCTGAACGAGTTGGCGACCACGAGCAGTAGCGGCACGTAGATGAACCCGAGGACGGCGATGACAAACGCCCCGAGCGCGAAGCGCGCGGTCTTGGAAAGCCTGAGCATGCTGACTCCTTGAAAGAGGCGCTTCTTTGGGAGAGGCGCTAGAGCCGCTCGAGCGCGCCGGTGCGGCGCACGGAGAGCAGGTAGATGAGGACAAACGCGATGGGGATGACGGAGAAGGCGGCGGCGAGCGGCGGGTTGAGGTTGATGTTCGAGGCGATGATGCTGCCGATCATCTGCGTGGAGCCGCCCACGAACTCGGCGGTGATGTAGTCGCCCAGGCTGAGCGAGAACGTGAAGATGGAGCCGGCGATGAGCGCAGGCACGATGAGCGGCAGGACCACCGAGCGGACCGTCAGCCAGTTGCCGGCGCCGAGGTCGGACGCTGCGTCGAAGAGATTGTCTGGAATCTGCCTGACGGCCGTGTAGACCGGCATCGCCATGTACGGGAACCACAGGTAGCAGAGCGTGAGGATCACGGTCGGGATGCTGAAGCCCGGCCCAGAGATGCCGAACGGGTTCATGAGCCAGTTGAAGAGGCCGTCTTCCGTGAAGGTGATGCGCATCGCGAGCACCTTGACGAGGTAGCCGGCCCAGAGCGGCATGGTGATGGCGATGACCAGGAGCTCGCGGTTGCGTGGGCTGGCGATCTTCGCCATGAAGATGCCGAGCGGGATGGCGATAGCCGCGCAGATGAGGGTCACGGCGATCGCGATGCCGAGAGTGCGGAAACTCGTCGAGAGGTAAGCGGGCGTCGTGATGATCGCCTCGAAGTTCGCGAGCGTGAAGCCGGGCTTGACCTTCGACGTGAACGGGTCGGTGACCCAGAAAGCCGTCACGAGCAGGAAGGCCAGCGAGAAGATGTAGATGCCGACGAGCCACAGCATGGGAGCTGCGAGGAGCCCGCCGAGCCGCGCGCTGCGGTGCCGGTGGAGCCACGAGTCGAGTGTCGTCACGAGGGGTGCCTTTCAGTGGTCGACGGCTTGGGTGGGCGATGCCTGAGGGGTGGTCGGCGGCGGCTGTCTCGCCGCCGCCGACCGGGGTGGAATGGGGCTTAGCCCTTCACGGACTGCCAGGCGTTGGTCCACTCCTGGAAGTTCGTGCACTGCACGTCGGTGCGGCCGTCAACGCACTGCTCGATGGGGGTGGTCCAGAACCACACCTTCGAGAAGTACTCCTCGTCGAGGGCGTGGAACTCCTCGCAGTGGGCGGTCGCCTCGGCGTTGAGCTCGCAGAAGGCGCCGTTGGCCGGGGCCATGCCGAAGTTCATCGCGATCTGGCCGTTGACCTCGGCTGCGCTTGTGTAGTCCATCCACAGGTAGGCGCAGTTCGGGTTGGCGGATTCAGCGGAAACCATCCAGGCGTCGGACCAGCCGGTTGAGCCTTCCTCCGGCAGCACACCCTTGAGGCGGTCGTCTTCGGAGAGCTTGCGGAGGACCTCCCACGAGGTGCCGACGACCGACGTACCGCCCGTGAACGAGGTGATCTGCGCAACCGGGTCGCTCCAGTACTCGCTGACGATGCCGTTCTGAGTCTTGAGCAGCTCGACTGCCGCGTTCAGCTGCGTCTCGTCGAGCGCGTACGGGTTGGTGATGCCGAGGTCGGGTTGGGTGGCCATGAGGTACACGGCGGCGTCGGCGATGTAGATGGGGGCGTCGTACGCGATGATCTGGCCGGCGTACGGGCTGTCGGCCTCCCAGGCGACGTTCCAGCTGGTGGGCGCCTCGGTGACGACTTCGCTGTTGTACTGCAGGATGTTTGCGCCGCGGCCGATCGGGACGCCGTAGCTCTTCCCGTTGATCGTGTCGTACACCTGGCCCTTCATGCCCTCGACGATGTCGTCGCCGAAGTTGGGGATGAGGTCGACGTTGATGGGCGCGACGTCGCCGCCCGCGATGAGTCGCAGGCTCGCGTCGCCGGAGGCCGAGACGAGGTCGTACTCGCCCGTGCGCATGAGCGTGACCATCTCGTCACTGGTGCCGGCGACGCGGCGGTTGACGACACATCCGGTCTCTTCCGTGAACTGGTCGCTCCAGGCGGGCTCGACGAATCCGCTCCAGGCGACGATGTTAACCTGCCCCTCGCCCTCGCCGAGCTCCTCGAGCATGGGCACGTCGGGGACGTCGATGCTGAGGCCGCCTTCGCCGCCCCCGCCTCCCGCGTCGGAGCTGCAGCCCGTCAGGACCAGGGCGGATGCGGCGGCCATGGCAGCGAATGCCACGTGCGATTTCTTCATGGGTGCTGTCCTTCGGTTTGAGGGTCAGGTGGTGGGGTGGAGCGGGTGGAGAGAACTGGGAAGACGGGTCAGGAGATGACGGCGACGTGCTCTTCGTGCCAGGTCGCCCGTACCGTGGAGCCGCGCGCGAAACCGCGGCCCGTGGTGCTCGTCTCGGTGTTGTGCATTTCAGAGATGAGGCGCACATCCGTGTCGGTGCGGATGATGAACCGGGTGCTCGGGCCCGTGTAGACGACTTCTTCGATGACTCCGACGGCCCCGTGCAGGCCGGGCGAGACGGCCTCGTCGATGGCGTGCAGCGTGATGCGTTCCGGGCGGATGCTGACGAGCCCGTCGATTCCGGTGGCCGACTTGGCCGCATCCGCTTCGAGGAGGTTGGAGACGCCGAGGAACCCGGCGACGAACGGGGTCGCGGGGGAGTCGTACACCTCGATGGGGGTGCCGATCTGCTCGATGCGGCCCTTGTTGAAGACGGCGATGCGGTCGCTGAGGGTCAGCGCCTCCTCTTGGTCGTGCGTGACGAAGATGAAGGTGATGCCGATCTCGCGTTGGATCTGCTTGAGCTCGATCTGCATCTGCTCGCGCAGCTGCTTGTCGAGGGCGCCCAGGGGCTCATCGAGGAGGAGCACGCGGGGCTTCAGGATGAGGGCGCGCGCGAGGGCGATGCGTTGGCGCTGCCCGCCGGAGAGCTGGCTGGGCTTTCGATCGGCGAGGTGCGCGAGCTGCACCTGCTCGAGGGCCTGCTGTACCCGCTCGGCGCGCTCTGCCTTGCTCGCTCGGCGCACGCGGAGGCCGTAGGCCACGTTCTGGGCGACGGTCATGTGCGGGAAGAGGGCGTAGTCCTGGAAGACGGTGTTCACCTCGCGGCTGAACGGCGGCACGTTGGTGACGTCGGTGCCGCCGAGACTGATGGTGCCCGCTGTCGGCTGTTCGAATCCGGCGATCATGCGCAGCACGGTGGTCTTGCCGGAGCCGGATGGGCCGAGCATCGAGAAGAACTCGCCGGAGCGGACCTGCAGGTCGAGCGATTCGACGGCGGTGAAGTCGCCGAACCTCTTGCTGACGCCCGTCAGGGTGACGCCTGCGGGTGCCTGGGCTGGCTGGTTGGTCACGCCTTCGCGTGTGTCGGTGGTCGACAAGTGGGCCTCCTTGGAACGGCGCTGTCTGCGGATTAAGCGCAAACATATAGTTCCAGAAGTCATATTTCAAGCTCGTGTCCAAGTTGTAACAGTGCGGATGCGCCACAATGGCGAGGTGCCGCAGATCCCTCAGACAGAACCCGAAGCTGGGGTGCCGTCGCGCCTGCGCAATGCCGTCTTCCAAGCGGTCGCTGACGAGGGCAAGGCGGCCCTGGTCGAGCGGCGCCTGAGCGTCGCCATCAACCGCGGCGTGCTGCAGGCGGGAGAACGGCTCCCGCCTGAGAGTGAACTCGCGAAGTCGCTTGGAGTCTCGCCGGTCACCGTCCGTGAGGCGCTTGTCCTGCTTCGGCAGCGGGGCCTCGTCACGACGAAACGCGGACGCGGAGGTGGCAGCTTCGTCACCGCAGGCGCCGACCCCGCTTCACACGCCGCTGACGAGCTCGCCTCCATCTCGCGCACCGCCCTGCGCGACCTCGCCGCGCACTACTTCGCGGTCACGGCAGGCTGCCTGGAACTCGCCGCATCCCGTGCTGCACCAAGCGAAGTCGATGCGATCCGTTCCAGGCTCACGGCGTTCGGTGGGCGGCTCGCGCAGGGCCCGGACGGCCAGGAGAGTCAGGCAACGCCGGCTCAGTGGCGCCACGTCGCAGACGACGTGGTCGTCGAGCTGTGCGCACTCGGGCAGTCGGTGAGGCTCACGAAGGAGCAGATGCGGGTGCAATCGGAGGTTTCGCCGTTGCTCGGGCTTCTTGCTGTGGATAACGCAGAGCGCGAGGTACAGCGAGGCGAGATACTGAGGCTTGTCGACGAGGTCGAGCGGGGTGATGTTGTCGGTGCGCGCGAAGCGCTGCGCTCGACGATGGTCGACGTCGTGGCACGGCTCGAGCTGAAGCGCAGGTCGCTGCTCGAGCAGTAGGTCTCTCAATCGTGCGAATCGGTTGAGAACAGGGGGAATGATGGCTGGGGGGCCAAGAGATGCCGATCAATGACAACGAAGTGCGCGCCGCCGCGCTCGCGGGACTTCCTACGTGGTCGTGGGGTGACTTCCCGCAGGATCCGCCGCAGACCGCACAGCTCATGCGTCTCGAGCCGAACGGGTGGCTCGCGCTCATCGCATTCCTTGCCGGCCCGAGTTGGGTGTACCAGGAGGCTGCACGGTACGAACCGGTCGTCGCGACTTTCGGTGGTGGACAACGCGTCGGTGGACCTGCCGACATGTCGGCGAGCGAGGCCGTCATCACAGAGATCCACGACGACATGGTCGAGTACCTCGCGGAAGCGGGAGTCTCCGAGCCGCCCCGGGCGGTGCAGTGGATGCTGTGCCTGCCCGAGGGGGTCAGCGAGGGGGAGATCAATGGCGTGTGCAACCTGGCGGTGCAGGACGTCGCCCCTGACGATCTCCGCGGCCAGGCCCTCGAAGTGCACGCTGCCCTGCGGGTGCTCCTGAACGGGCGGATGCCACCGCTGTCGTGGTGAGGATAGGTGCGCCGCGCTCTCCCGGGAGGGTGTCCGCAACGCCACCTCTGTGCAAGCAGCGCTCGGCTGTGTAACATCGGCCATCACCGATGCAGAGGAGCGCCTCCATGACGATCGACGCCACTGCGGTGCGACACGGGCCCGCGCCGATCCTCGATGAGTACTTCAAGGCGACCCTCGCTGTGCTCGCCTCGGTGAGTGCCGACCTCGGCTCTGTGCTCGGCGATCTCGAGGCTCGGGGTGAGCTCACCGACCGGCACCTCGACGAGCTTGTCGAGCCGCTTGCGCTCGCGGTCTTTCAACGCACCTCGTCCGTCGCTTTCGGGGCCGGATTTGTTGCATCCCTCGACCTCAGGGGTCCGTCGCGCGGCCACTTGTCCTGGTGGCAGGGGCCCATGCGCTCGCAGCTGCGGCTCGCGGCGCAGAGCCCGAGCCGAGAACACATCGACTACAGCGGCTTCGAGTGGTTCCGGGTGCCGCACGAGACTGGCGAGGGGCACGTCGCAGGCCCGCATGTCGACTACCTCTGCAGCGACGAGTACACGCTCACGGTCAGCCTGCCCGTGTGGCACGGGAAGCGTTTCCTGGGGGTCGTCGCCATGGACCTCCTCGTCGACGACGTCGAGCGGGAGCTGCTTCCCGCGCTGCGCGAGTTCGGCGACGTGAGCGTCGTGAACGCGTCCCAGCGGGTGCTCGCGTCGACCGAGGCGCGGCTCGCTCCGGGCGACTCGGTGCGCGCTCTTGAGGGCTACGCGAGCAGCGACTGCGCCCTCGCCGGGCTGCGGGTGCTCACGCGCGGCTAGGGCCTGTCGCCTGTGACGCCGATCGGCTCGGGGGCGCCCTGCGTCTTCGTCGGGGTATCCCCGTCAGCTTCCTTGGCTAACTTCCGGGATGGATGCGCTTCTCCGGGCGTTTGCGCGCACCGGAGCGCGGTTTCGTCACGGAAGTTGGACAGAGCACAGCGGGGTGAGGCTCTGCCTCAGAGTTCGAGGGCGACGGCGAGCGTCAATGCTGCGAGGACCACGCAGGCCGGCGTCATCGTGGCCCGCTCGGCGCGACTTCGAGAGATGCCGTTCATGACGATGCCGATGACGAAGTAGCCGAACAGCACCCAGGTGGACACGACCGCAAACGTCGAGTTGCCGCCAGGGAGGGCACCTGCTCTGCTGAGCAGCAACACCGCGAACGCCGCGTAGAGCAGCACGGAAAGTGCACTGCCGATGCGGAGGTTCTTGGGGAGAGTCTCGTGCTGACCGCCCCACAGGAGGTGGCCAACCGGCGTGCCCAGGGCACCGAGCACTTGCACGACGGCGATGCCCGCGAGCACCGCCGTGGCGATGACAGCGAAGAGCGCGCTCATGATCCCGCCTCGGTTGTCTCCAGTTCGCGCAGCCATTCGAGGGCGAGTCGCGTCGAGCGAACCCCATAGTCGAGGGTCGTAAACCCTAATAGGGATATAAGCCTAGCTTGCCTGTGGCCGGTCAGCGTGTGCGGGCGGCCCACGTGTAGTGCGAAGTTCTGTGCGCGGGCGTGTTCGGATCAACGTGCGACGATGCAGGCATGAGTCCTGATTTCACGCCGGCCCTTGTGCCGGAACTGCTGGTCACCGACGTGCGCCGGAGCCTGGACTTCTGGGTCGGTGTCTGTGGTTTCACGGTCAAGTACGACCGGCCGGAAGAGGGGTTCGCGTACCTCACGCTCGGCACGGCGCACCTCATGCTCGAGCAGCGCGGCGTCGGACGCAACTGGGTGACCGGCCCGCTTGAGGTCCCGCTTGGCAGGGGTATCAACTTCCAGATCGCCGTGCCGGACGCGGATGTGATCGCCGGCGCCATCCTGGAGTCTGGCCGCGAGCTCTTCATGCCGCCGGAGACGAAGTGGTACCGGGTCGGCGAGGACGACATCGGGGTCCGTCAATGTCTCGTGACGGACCCCGACGGTTATCTCATCCGCTTCCAGGAGAGCCTGGGGCGGAGAACAGCTGACTAGTTCTGCGTGACCGCGGGCGCCTGGCGGCCGCGGCGGGCGGCGATGAACGAGCGCACGCCGGCCGTGATGAGCGCGACGAGCAGGACCAGCATGATCGTGCTGCTGATGATCGCGCCCGGGCGCTCGGCCGTGCCGGCGAAGAGGTCGCCGAGCTGAGCGACGTTCATGAGCGAGCCGAGGGCGCCCAGCAGTGCTACGGCGAGCGCGCCGTGGATGGCGTGCTTGCGGAGCTTGGGGTTGCGGGCGATGAGGCCTGCGATCACGAGCAGGACGCCGACTGCTGCTGGGATGAGGGCCGTGAGGCTGCCGGTGTCGCTGACGAAGTACGCGACGGCACCCGTCACGACGAGGAGGGCACCGATGAGGATGGTGAGGAGAGGCATGCGGGATGGGATCCAATCTCGCGGTAGGCCAGCGGCATCCCAGGCGGACCGCTTCGCGCGGGCTCTGCCCTGGCGCGTGACGGCCGGCGACGGGGGAGTCGCTGGTCGTTGGTGTCTGGTCCCGCCAACTTTACCAGTCGGTCGGTTTCGACCCGCAGTCTGGAACCCAGATCGTCAGCGGGCTGCGCCCTCGATCGCGTCGCGCCCGGACTCGCGCGATTCGAACGCGCCGAGGAAGGTGCCCTGGCCGTCGTGGGCGCGGAACTCTCCTTGCACGAGCTCGACGAACCCGGCGAAGTCGTCACCGGTCGGGGTCTCGCGCATGGCCACCCAGAGGCCGTTGGCGGGTGAGAGCCAGCGCAGTTGGCGAGGGGTCGCCTCCACTGCCGACTGGGGTGTCGACGGTCGGGGGATCTCGAGCAGGCTCATGGGGTTCCTCGGTTCGAAGTGGTTGGCCGGATAGTTAGGCTAGCTAGCTATTCCTGGGAGTGGGCATAGGGTTGTCTGAGGGCGGTGCTGCGGATCAGGCGACGGCGTCGGGTGATTCGGGGAGCGTCTGTCCGCCATCGACGACGATCGTCTGACCGGTGATGAATGCGGCTTCGCTGCTTGCGAGGAACGCCGCCGCGAAGCCGATCTCCTCCGCGCGGCCGAGTCTCCGCAGCGGCACGGCCGACGTCATCGACGCGAGGTACTGCTCGCCCATCTCCTCGAGTCCAGCCGACTCGACGTTGCCTGGCAGCACGGCGTTGACGGTGATCGCGTGCTTGGCGAGCTCGATCGCCGCCGTGCGCATGAAGCCCAGCTGGGCCGCTTTGGACGCGCCGTAGTGCGACCATCCCGGGTAGCCGGTGATCGGGCCCGTGATGGATGAGGTCATGACGACCCGGCCTCGCCCCGATTCCTGCAAGGCGGGCAGGCACGCCTGGACGGCGTAGATCGTTCCCTTCACGTTCGTGTCGAGCACCTCGTCGAGCTGTGCCGGCGTCATCGTGGCGAGCTCGGCCTGCGGGAAGATGCCAGCGTTGGCGCACAGCACATCGATACCGCCGAGCAGGTTGGAGGCGGATGCGGCCAGGGTGCGGCACGACTCCGGGTCGGCGACGTCGACCGTGAAGCCGACCACGCGTCCTGGTTCCTCCGGCCCCGCAAGCTCCTCGAGCGAGGCGACGGCCGCATCCACTCCCGTCTGAGAGCGGCCAGCGACGGCAACGCGCGCGCCCGCCTGCACGAACACGCTGGCGATGCCGAAGCCGATGCCCTTCGTGCCGCCCGTGATGACGACGCGGGTATCGGACAGGTCGAAGAGCGGTGCAGCTGGCATGGGGCGCCTTTCGTGGATGGGCAGGTGTGGCCATTCCATCGCGACGAGGAGCTGCGGCGGGCGGTGCGAAACCTCCCGGCGATCGCTCGTAACCCAGTGTTTACGCCGAGCCGCGCCGTCACCACCAGAACGGAGGCTGGGTGACGTAGGGCGCCTCGAGCCGCGCCACCTCGTCATCGGTGAGCGTCAGCTCGAGCGCGGCGACGGCGTCGTCGAGGTGCCTGGCCTTCGTCGCGCCCACGATCGGTGCCGCCACCGTCGGGTTGCGCAGCACCCAGGCGAGCGCGACCCGAGCCATCGGCACGTCGCGTTCTGCGGCGATCTGCTCGACGACATCGATGATCGGGCCATCGGCGTCGGCGTCGAACGCCTTCGCGACGGCGTCGACCTCGGCGCGTGACGACGATTGGCCGCGCGGGCGGGTCAGGCGCCCCTTGCCGTTCGGCGAGTAGGGCACGAGGCCGACGCCCATGTCGGCGCACATGGGGATCATCTCCCGCTCCTCCTCGCGCTTCAGCAGGTTGTACTGGTCCTGCATGGCGACGAAGGGCGTCCATCCGCCGACGGCCGCCGCCTGCTGCAGCTTCGCGAACTGCCACGCGTACATCGACGATGCGCCGAGGTAGCGCACCTTGCCCGCGCGTACGAGGTCGTCGAGCGTCTGCATCGTCTCCTCGACCGGGGTCGCGTCGTCGAACCGGTGGATGTACAGCACGTCGACGTGGTCGGTGCCGAGCCGCTCGAGAGAGGCGTTCGCCTGCTCGAGGATGGCCTTCCGGGAGAGGCCCGAGCCGCCGGGGCCGTCGTGCATCTTGCCGGAGACCTTGGTCGCGAGCACGATGTCCTCGCGTCGGCTGAAGCGGCGCATCGCGCGGCCGATGATCTCCTCGCTGGTGCCCTGCTGGTAGACGTTCGCGGTGTCCCAGAAGGTGATGCCGAGCTCCACCGCCTGGCGGAGCAGCGGCGCCGCCGCGTCGTCATCGAGGGTCCAGCTGTGCAGGCCGCGATTCGGGTCGCCGAAGCTCATGCAGCCGAGGGCGAGGCGACTGACGCGGAGGCCGGTTCGGCCGAGGTTCGTGTACTCCATGCCAGGAGCGTATGGCGGACCACCGACATCGAGGGAGTTCCTGCGAGTACCCGTTACGCAGTGCCCGGCTTGCTGGCTCTCGCCACCCGACGCCAGACCTGGGGGTTGTGCAGGTGAAGGTACGCGCGGGGATGTGCAACTGCGAGGTCTGCGGATGTGGCTTCGCCAGACCTGGGGGTTGTGCCTGCCTTTCGGCGCGCCCGGGTGCGCAAGGGCAATGTCTGCGCGCGCCGCCGCCGCCCGCGCCGTGCCACCGCCGTAACCCAGTGTTTACAGGGGCGAACGCTCTGGAAACATCCGCATGTCTACTATTGGCGAACAAGGTTTCATGTCAGGTAACATCGACAACATGCGGGAGACGACCATGACGCAACTAGCCCCCAAGCTGGTCGAGGCCACCCCACCAGGCGGGGACAGCCTCGCGGCTGGCGACCGCATCACGCTCCGCGACCTGGCGCAGGCGCACGGCGTGCACTTCATCCTCGCCACCTTCGTCGACCTCAACGGGAAGCCGTGCGCGAAGCTCGTGCCGACCTCGGCGGCCGACGAGCTCGAAGCGGGCGCCCTCGGGTTCGCGGGCTTCGCCGCCGGCCTCATCGGCCAGGAGCAGCACGACCCCGACCTCATCGCGATCCCCGACCTCGACTCGTTCACGCCGCTGCCGTTCGTTCGCGAGGGGCTCGCGCTCGTGCACTGCGACCCGCACGTCGACGGCAAGCCGTGGCCGTACGCGCCCCGGAACATCCTGAAGCGCGCCATCGCCGAGCTCGCCACACGCGGCATGACGGCCAAGGTCGGCGCCGAGGTCGAGTACTTCCTCGTCGACCGTGCAGAAGACGGCACCCTCGCCCCGGCGGACAAGCGGGACAACGGTCCGCGCCCCTGCTACGACGCCCGAGGCGTGACGCGGATGTACGACCACCTCGCATCCGTCTCGACCGCCATCAACTCGCTCGGCTGGGGCAACTATGCCAACGACCACGAGGACGGCGCCGGGCAGTTCGAGCAGAACTTCGACTACGCCGACGCGCTCACGACGGCCGACCGGGTCATCACGCTCCGCTACATCCTCAACGTGCTCGCCGAGGAGCGGGGCATGACGGCCACGTTCATGCCCAAGCCCTTCACCAACCGCACGGGCACGGGCCTCCACCTGCACCTCTCCCTCTGGAGCGAGCAGGACGAGCCGCTCTTCCCCGCGACGACGGGCACCGACAGCGAAGCGGATGCGCGCGGCCTCGGCCTCTCGCCCGTCGCGTACGGCTTCGTGGCCGGCCTCCTCGAGCACGCCCCCGCGCTGCAGGCGTTCCTCGCCCCCTCGGTGAACTCGTACAAGCGCATCGGCACGGCCACCTCCAGCTCCGGGGCGACCTGGTCGCCGCGCAAGGCGTCGTACGGCGGCAACGACCGCACGCACATGGTGCGCGTGCCGGACAACAAGCGCGTCGAGCTCCGTTCTGGTGACGGCGCCGCCAACCCCTACCTCGCGGTCGCGACGGCCATCATGGCGGGCATCGACGGCATCGACAACAGCATCGACCCGGGCAACCCGTCAGGGCCTGGGCAGGCGCCGGAGGGCGCGGCCGTGCTCCCCGCAACGCTCCTCCACGCCGTCGAAGCGCTGCGCCGCGACCCCGTACTCCTCGCCAGCCTCAGCGGCGACGAAGCCACCGGCCGTTACTTCGCCGACGCCAAGGAGACCGAGTTCCTCACCTGGCACGCACAGGTCAGCGACTGGGAACTCGACACCTACCTCACCGCCTTCTAGCCCCTCGCTCTCTGAAGAACAACCAGCTCAACCTCGAAAGGACCACGCCCGTGTGTGGAATCGCCGCGCTGCAGTTGCGCAACCCCCAGCTCAGGCCGCAGATGGGCGACCTGCTCTCGACCATGCTCTGCGAGATGGTCGACCGCGGACCCGACTCCGCCGGCCTCGCCGTCTACGACAACCCAGACCTCACCGGCAGTGCGGCGTCGACCCTCAGCCTGCTCGGGGGCACGCAGCTGCTCACCGCAGAAGAGCTGACGGCCGAGCTCGAGCGCACCCTGCCTGCGGGCGCCGCCCCCAAGGTCTCGGTCGTCGGGGACACGACGCTCGTCAGCGGGGAGCTGTCGACGAGCCTCCTCGCGGATGCGGTCAGCGCGGCCCTCCCGACCGCCACGATCATCGGCCGCGGCGGCCACCTCGCCGTCATGAAGAGCGTCGGCAACCCCATGGATGTCGCCTCCAACCATGGCCTCGAGTCGATGTCAGGCAGCCAGGGCGTCTCGCACACCCGTATGGCCACCGAGTCGGCCGTGACTGCCGGCGGTACGCATCCGTTCGCCGTCGCAGACGACCTGTGCCTTGTGCACAACGGCTCGTTCTCGAACCACGCGTCCATCCGCCGCGAGCTGAAGCGCACTGGCGTGCAGTTCGACTCCGAGAACGACACCGAGGTCGGGGCGCGCTATATCGCCTCCCGCCTGGAGCAGGGTGACACCCTCGAGGAGGCGCTCATCAACCTCGGCGAGGTCTTCGACGGCTTCTACACGCTTGTCGTCACGACCGCCGACAGCATGGCCATCGTGCGCGACCCCATCGCCTGCAAGCCCGCCATCGTCGCCGTCACCGACGACTACGTGGCCATGGCCTCCGAATACCGCGCCCTCGCGCAGCTCCCCGGCATCGAATCGGCCGACATCTTCGAACCAGTCCCCGGAAAGGTCTACACGTGGTCACTCTAGACAGCACCCAGTACGCGGCAGCCCCAGCGGTCGCACCGGCCCCCGTCACGTCTCCGGCGGCAGCCGCTACCACCACCATCGACCTCGCGGGCCAGGATGTGCGAGTCGTGAACGCGGCGGTGCAGACGGCCGAAGGCGGAACCAGGTGGAGCATCCAGCACCCCGCCGGGAAGCACAACGTCGCGGTCGGCATCACCTCCGCCATCGACGTCACGATCGACGGGCACGTCGGCTACTACGCCGCCGGGATGCACCAGCAGGGCTCGGTCACGATCAACGGCAACGCCGGCGTCGGGCTCGCCGAGAACATCATGAGCGGCACCGTGCACGTCACGGGTGACGCCTCCCAGTCGGCGGCCGCCACCGGCCACGGCGGTCTCGTCGTCATCGACGGCAACGCGGGGGCCCGCTGCGGCATCTCCATGAAGGGCGTGGACATCGTCGTGGGCGGCAGCATCGGCCACATGTCGGCGTTCATGGCGCAGGCCGGACGCCTCGTCGTGTGCGGCGACGCGGGGGAAGCGCTCGGCGACTCCATCTACGAGACGCGCATCTACGTGCAGGGCACCGTCGAATCGCTCGGCGCCGACTGCATCGAGAAGCCCATGCGCGACGAGCACCTCGCGGAACTCGCCGAGCTGCTGCTCGCCGCCGGCCGCGACGACGACCCGGCGGCCTTCAAGCGCTACGGCTCGGCCCGCAAGCTCTACCACTTCAACGTCGACAACGCCTACTAGGCCGAGCAGAGAGAGCCAGCCATGACGCTCATCGAACAGCCCACATCCACGGCCACCGCAACGGCCACCCAGTCGCCCGCGCAGCTCGCCGAGCTCGGCCTCCGCGAGTCGGCGACCTTCGACCGCGCGACGATCTCCGACATCCAGCGCGCCGCCCGCACCGGCATCTACGACATCCGCGGGTGGGGTGCGAAGCGGCAGCTGCCGCACTTCGACGACCTGCTGTTCCTCGGCGCATCCATGTCGCGCTACCCGCTCGAGGGGTACCGCGAGCGCTGCGGCACCGACGTCGTGCTCGGCGACCGCTTCGCATCGAAGCCGCTGCACCTCGACATTCCCGTCACCATCGCGGGCATGAGCTTCGGCGCCCTCTCAGCCAACGCGAAAGAGGCCCTCGGGCGAGGCGCCTCCGAGGTCGGCACCTCCACGACGACCGGCGACGGCGGCATGACGCCGGAGGAGCGCGGCCAGTCGAAGCACCTCGTCTACCAGTACCTGCCCTCCCGGTACGGCATGAACCCAGACGACCTGCGCAAGGCCGACGCGATCGAGATCGTGCTCGGGCAGGGCGCGAAGCCGGGCGGCGGCGGCATGCTGCTCGGGCAGAAGATCACCGAGCGTGTGGCCGGGATGCGCACCCTGCCCATCGGCATCGACCAGCGCTCAGCGAGCCGTCACCCCGACTGGACGGGCCCGGACGACCTGACGATCAAGATCGCCGAGCTCCGCGAGATCACCGGCTGGGAGAAGCCGATCTACGTGAAGATCGGCGCATCTCGCCCCTACTACGACACGGCGCTCGCGGTGAAGGCCGGCGCTGACGTGGTGGTGCTCGACGGCATGCAGGGCGGCACCGCTGCAACGCAGCAGGTGTTCATCGAGAACGTCGGCATCCCGACGCTCGCCGCGATTCCGCAGGCCGTCGCGGCGCTGCAGGAGCTCGGGATGCACCGCAAGGTGCAGCTCATCGTGTCCGGCGGCATCCGCACGGGCGCCGACGTCGCGAAGGCCATGGCGCTCGGCGCCGATGCGGTCGCGATCGGCACGGCCGCGCTCATCGCGCTGGGCGACAACGACCCCCGCTACCAGCAGGAGTACGCCGACATCGGCTCGGCCGCGGGCTTCTACGACGACTTCCAAGACGGGCGCGACCCGGCCGGCATCTCGACGCAGGACCCGGAGCTCGCCTCCCGCCTCAACCCGGTCGAGGGCGGGCGACGCCTCGCGAACTACCTGCGCGTGCTGACCATGGAGGCGCAGACCATCGCCCGCGCGTGCGGCAAGTCGCACATCCGCAACCTCGAGCCGGAGGACCTCGTCGCGCTGACCGTCGAGTCGGCCGCCATGGCCAACGTGCCGCTGGCCGGCACCAGCTGGATCCCCGGCAAGCAGTACTGAGGGCAGGCGGGCCTCCTCCGCCTCTGACTGCCGCAGCCTGGCCAACTTCCGTGACGAGACGACACATCTGAGCCTTGAAGCCTCGGATGCCCAGGTTTCATCACGGAAGTTGGTCAAGTGTCGAGTACCGGACGGCGGCCTCCTCGAGTCGGGCGAGACGCTCGACCCGGTCGCCCGCGAGCTCCACGACGCGGCGCCCGACGAACTCCGGCTCGGCGGCGAGGTCGAGGAGGGCTTCGTCCATGGCATCCCGAAGTTCGAGGTCCTCGTCCTCGCCGACCGCGATCTGGTCCCGATAGGCGAGGGGCACGAGGGCGACGAGATCGATCTGCTCGGCGGCCTGGCGCGTGAGCGCGGCGCCGCGCTCGATGGCCGCGCGCGACCGCCCGGGCCTGCGAAGCGCCTCGAGCGCGTGCAGGTAGGCGAGGAAGTCGAGAGGCCCGCGCTCGGCGATGACCTCGGAGCCCGCCGGAAACTCGGCCAGGCGCCGGGCTGCGATCTCGAGCTGCCGTGCGAACAGGTTCGCGTCGAGTTCATCGAAGCGGTCGTCGATGAGATCCTCGAACGGGTCCGGCAGCACGAGGTGCTCAGGATGCGCGGCCGCGAAGTCGCTGATGAGCGTGCTCTTGCCACTCGCATGGGTTCCCGACACGACGATCCGCATGGCACGCGAGCCTAGGGCGTCGCACGCGCCACCGCCATCGCCCACCGATATCGGCGCCATCGCTGTTCTCGCCACAGCCGTCGCGTCCGCCGCGCTTCGGTGTCACCAGCTCGCGTTCGCCTGACCAACATCAGTGCGATATCGGCCCGTTTCCGGCGTTCGGCGCCCGTCTGGCCCGATATTGCACTGATGTTGGACACGAGCTCCTGCTTTCCCGGCAGTCATCGCTTGGCTGGCGCAACTTGGTCGTGGCATCGCCAGCGCCTTTGCCTCCGAATATCAGTCGCCGACCGCCCCGCCGCGCCCGCCGATGCGCGCAAACGATGCGTCTGCAACGTTGTAGAGTGACGCGCACGAGCATCCCTGCAACGGCGCGCGCTGTGCTCGGAACCTGCAGCGCGCCGCCTGAAGAGAGACGACCACGCCCATGGCTGCGACCCTCCATGACGTTGCCCGAGTGGCGGGTGTGTCGATCAAGACGGTGTCGAACGTCATCCACAACTATCCGCACATCCGTGACAACACGAAGCAGCGGGTGCTGGATGCGATCGCCGAGGTCGGGTACCGCCCGAACCTGGCCGCTCGCGGGTTGCGTCTCGGGCGCACTGGCGTGATCAGCCTCGTCATCCCGGATCTGCGGAACGCCTACTTCTCGGAGCTGGCCGAGGCGGTGATGCGTGCGGCGGCTGCCCACGATCTCTCGGTGCTGATCGAGCAGTCCGGCGGTTCTCGCGAGAGCGAGATCGCGGCGCTGAAGGGACCGAGGGCTGAGTTCGTTGACGGGATCCTGTTCAGCGTGCTCGAGCTGGGGGAGGAGGATGCGCCGTTGCTGGCTGACGTGCGCGTGCCGATGGTGCTGCTGGGGGAGCGCATCTTCAACGGTCCCACTGACCATGTGACGATGCGCAACACGGAGGGCACGCGCGCCGCGACGGAGCATCTCATCGAGGTGGGATGCACGCGCATCATCGCGCTCGGCTCTCACCCGGACGAGGAGGTCGGGTCGGCTGCGCTGCGAACGTTGGGGTATCGGCAGGCGCTCGAAGCCGCCGGCCTGCCCTTCCGCGACGAGCTGGTGAGGCCGGTCGGCACGTGGCATCGCTTCGACGGTGCCGAGGCGATGCGGGAGGTGCTGGCGTCCGGCATCGAGTTCGACGGCATCGTCGGGTTCAATGACTCGCTCGCGCTCGGCGCAATGCGGGTGCTGAGCGAGCGGGGCATCCGCATGCCCGAGGATGTCGCCGTGGTCGGCTTCGACGACATCGACGAGACGCGGTACTCGCTGCCGACGCTGACCACGATCGCGCCGGGCCGCGACGAGATCGCGAAGCGAGCGGTGGAGATGCTCGTGGAACGCATGGACAACCGGGATGCGCCGCCCGAGCCGCGAGAGCTGCTGACGGAGTTCACGCTCGTGCGCCGGGAGTCGACCGCGCGCTGAGCTCGTCTCGAATCGGGCCTTGACAGGGTCGATCTCTTTCGGCAGGATCGCATTTACAACGTTTACCTACAACGTTGTAAATCGCAGAGGCGATGACAATGACGTTTCATCCTCGAGAGGTTCGCTCCCCCATGAACAAGAGAACTCTGACGGCCATCAGCGCCGCAGCACTCACGGCCGTCGCGCTGAGCGCATGCTCGTCTGGCGGAGGCGGTGGCACCGCTGCTGCGGACGCCACGTGCACGAACACGATCGTGAACGAGGACGCCCCGCAGGTGCTCGTCTGGGCTTGGTACCCCGCGTTCGAGCAGGTCGTCGACCTGTACAACCAGACCCACGACGATGTTCAGGTGTGCTGGACGAACGCCGGCCAGGGGAACGACGAGTACACGAAGTTCTCCACCGCCATCGAGGCCGGCTCGGGAGCCCCCGACGTGATCATGCTCGAGAGCGAGGTGCTCTCGAGCTTCACGATCCGGGATGCCCTGGTGGACATCAGCGAGTTCGGTGCGAACGACCTCTCCGGCAGCTACACGGAGGGTGCCTGGAGTGATGTGACGAGCGGCGACGCCGTCTACGCCATCCCGGTCGACAGCGGCCCCATGGGCATGCTCTACCGCCAGGACCTCTTCGACGCGGCGGGTATCGCCGTGCCGACGACATGGGACGAGTTCGCCACGGCAGCGCAGCAGCTCAAGGACGCCGGTTCCGGCGGAGTCCTGGCCAACTTCCCCACAAACGGTCGCGCCTTCAACCAGGCGCTCTTCGCGCAGGCAGGCTCCGAGCCGTTCGTCTACGACAAGACCAACCCCACCGAGGTCGGCATCAACGTCAACGACGACAACGCCAAGGAGGTGCTCGCGTACTGGGACGACCTGGTGAAGAAGGACCTCGTCACGACGGACGACGCCTTCACCGCCGACTACAACACGAGCCTCGTCGATGGCACCTACGCCGTCTACCTCGCCGCGGCCTGGGGTCCCGGCTACCTGCAGGGTCTGTCGGACGCCGACGGCACCGCCGAGTGGCGCGCGGCCCCGCTCCCGCAGTGGGATGCGGCCAACCCCGTCGACGTGAACTGGGGCGGATCGACCTTCGCCGTCACGGAGCAGGCCGACGACAAGGCGCTCGCCGCCCGCGTCGCCATGGAGATCTTCGGCACGGAAGAGGCCTGGAAGATCGGCATCGAGGAGGGCGCGCTGTTCCCGACCTACACCCCGGTCCTCGAGTCGGAGTACTTCACCGAGCTCGAAGCAGAGTTCTTCGGGGGTCAGCAGGTCAACAAGGAGGTCTTCCTCCCCGCGGCCGCCGGTTACTCCGGCTTCACGTTCAGCCCGTTCCAGAACTACGCCTTCGACCAGCTCACCGAGCAGCAGTACGCGATGGTGCAGGGCCAGAAGTCGTCTGACCAGGCGCTGGACGACCTGCAGGCGTCGCTCGTGCAGTACGCCACGGAGCAGGGCTTCACCGTCACCGAGTAGTCGGCAGCGCCGACCCCCGTCCGGGCATCGGCGTCGACCGCCGCGCGACAGCGGCCGACCCGATGCCCGGACGCCTCCTCCAGTGCGCCCACCGCAGCACCGGCTTCGTGATGACAGACAGCGTGATGACAGACAGAAGGACTCGAAATGGCTACTCCGAATGCCGTGATCGTGCCGAGTGCACGTGAGGCGGAACCGGGCGAGCAGGAAAGCGCCCCGCCTCCTCGCAAGCAGGGCAGACCCCGCAAGCCGCGGGCAGTGATCGGCCCCATCGAGCGTCGTCGGCAGCGCATCGGGTGGCTGTTCGTCGCCCCGTTCGCGGTCGTGTTCGTGACGTTCCTGATCGTGCCGCTCTTCTACGCGTTCTGGATGAGCCTGCAGACGTCGACGCTCGCGATGGGCACGTCGTTCACGTGGTTCGACAACTACGCGAAGGCGTTCACCGACCCGATCTTCCTCGACGGCCTGCTGCGCGTCGGACAGTTCGCGCTCGTCATGATCCCGCTGCAGATGCTCGTGGCGCTCATCGCCGCGCTGGTGCTCGACAGCCTGACGACGTGGGCGTCGAAGTTCTCACGGCTCATGATCTTCCTGCCGTACGCCATCCCGGTCGTCATCGGGGCGCTCATGTGGGGCTTCCTCTACAGCCCGCGCTTCGGTCCGGCCAGTGACCTGTTCGAGCTCTTCGGGCTCGCGGCTCCCGACTTCCTCGCGCAGAGCGCCATCTTCGGCAGCCTCGTGAACATCGTCACCTGGCAGTGGGCCGGCTACTACATGATCATCATCTACGCGGCCCTCCAGGGCATCGACCGCTCCATCTACGAGGCGGCCCGCATCGACGGCGTCACCTCGCTGCAGATGGCGCTGCGCATCAAGGTACCCATGATCTCGTCGTCGATGGTCATGGTGCTCATCTTCGCGATGATCGGCACGCTGCAGTTCTTCACCGAGCCGCAAGTGCTCCGCGGCATCGCGCAGGGCGCGATCCCCGTGTCGTACACGCCGAACATGTACGCCTACTCGCTGGCCTTCTCCTACAGCCAGTTCAACTACGCGTCGGCGATCTCGTTCGCGCTCGGAGTCGTCGTGTTCATCGGCTCCTACTTCTTCCTCTTCCTCACACGCAAGCAGAGCGGGCTGAAATGACCACGGAGACCGCGGCGAGTTCCACGCTCACCCCACGACAGCAGCGCAGCTTCGCGCGCGCCCAGCGCAACGCCGACCTCCGCAGAGGCGGGTCGAAGGCGAAGCGCACCTTCTCGCACATCCTGCTGCTCGCATTCGTCATCTACTTCATCATGCCGCTGTGGTGGCTCATCGTGGCGTCCACCAAGGACACGGCGGGGCTCTTCACCGGCAGCGGCGGCCCGCTCTGGTTCGACGACAGCTTCAACCTCTTCGACAACATCGCGCAGCTCAGCACCCACCAGGGCGGCATCTACTGGCGCTGGCTCGGCAACTCGTTCCTCTACGCCTTCACGGGAGGCATCGGGGCGACGATCCTCGCGGTGTTCGCCGGCTACGGCTTCGCGAAGTACCGTTTCCGCGGCCGCACGGTCTTCTTCAACGTGCTGCTCGGCGCTGTCATGGTGCCGCTCACGGCCTTGGTCATCCCGACCTTCGTCCTCCTCAGCGAGGCGGGCCTCGTCAACACGATCTGGGCGGTCATCCTCCCGTCGCTGCTGAACCCGTTCGGCGTGTACCTCATGCGCATCTACGCCCAGGATGCGGTGCCAGACGAGATCCTGGACGCGGCACGAGTCGACGGGGCGGGGGAGATCCGCATCTTCTTCCAGGTCGCGCTGCCACTGCTGCGCCCCGCGATCGTCACCGTCCTGCTCCTCAGCGTCGTCGGCACGTGGAACAACTTCTTCCTGCCGCTCGCCGTGCTGAGCGACCCGAACCTCCTCCCCGTCACCGTCGGTCTCAACAGCTGGACGGCGCTCTCCAACGCGGGAGCCGGCGGCGAGCAGGTCTGGAACCTCATCGTCACTGGCGCCTTCCTCTCCATCGTGCCGCTTGTCATCGCCTTCCTCTCGCTGCAGAAGTACTGGCAGGGCGGCCTCTCGCTCGGCGCAGTCAAGTAACCCCGCGCATCCGCAGCTCTCACCCCTCGACAGAAAGACAGCAGAACACCCCATGGTCACTGCACGACTCACCATCGACCCCCACTTCGCAGTCGGCGACATCAACCGCCGAGTCTTCGGCTCGTTCATCGAGCACCTCGGACGCGCCGTCTACGACGGCATCTACGAGCCAGGCCACCCGACGGCAGACGAGAACGGCTTCCGCTGCGACGTCATCGACCTCGTCAAGGAGCTCGGCGTCTCCGCCATCCGCTACCCCGGTGGCAACTTCGTCTCCGGCTTCCGCTGGGAGGACAGCGTCGGCCCCAAGGCTGAACGCCCGCGCCGCCTCGACCTCGCCTGGCACTCGACCGAGACCAACGAGGTCGGACTGCACGAGTTCGCGACCTGGCTCGACAAGGTCGACAGCGAGCTCATGCTCGCCGTGAACCTCGGCACGCGCGGCACATTGGAAGCCCTCGACCTCCTCGAGTACTCCAACATCCCCGCAGGCACCGCACTCAGCGAGCAGCGCATCGCCAACGGCAGGACCAACGCGTTCGGCGTGAAGATGTGGTGCCTCGGGAACGAGATGGACGGGCCGTGGCAGCTCGGCCACCGCTCGGCGGACGACTACGGCAAGATCGCATCCCAGACAGCGAAGGCCATGCGCCAGATCGACCCGACGCTCGAGCTCGTCGCCTGCGGCTCGTCGAGCGCGCAGATGCCGACCTTCGGCGAGTGGGAGCGCGTCGTGCTCACGCACACGTACGACGACGTCGACTACATCTCCTGCCACGCCTACTACGAGGAGAAGAACGGCGACCTCGACAGCTTCCTCGCCTCCGCGGTCAACATGGATGGCTTCATCGAGTCGGTCATCGCGACCGCCGACCACGTCAAGGCCGTCAAGGGCAGCGACAAGACCATCAACATCTCGTTCGACGAGTGGAACGTCTGGTACCTCGACCGGTACCACGACGTCGACAAGGTCGAGGGCGTCGACAACTGGCCCATCGCCCCGCGCATCCTCGAGGACGTCTACTCGGTGGCCGACGCGGTCGTCTTCGGCAACCTCATGATCTCGCTCCTCAAGCGCGCCGACCGGGTGACCAGCGCCTCCCTCGCGCAGCTCGTCAACGTCATCGCGCCCATCATGACCGAGCCGGGCGGTCCGGCCTGGAAGCAGACGACCTACTTCCCGTTCGCCCTCACCTCGCGCCTCGCCAAGGGGCAGGCGCTCGAGGTTCGCCTCGAGAGCCCCACCCACACGACCGAGGTCTACGGCACCGTCGCGACCCTGGACGCCGTTGCCACCCACGATGCCGAGACCGGCTCGACGGCGCTGTTCCTCGTCAACCGCAGCCGCGACGAGGAGGCGGTCGTCACGATCGACATCGCCGCGCTGGGCGGGGCAAGGGTCGTGGATGCGCAGACGCTCGCCGACGACGACGTGTACGCCAAGAACACGCTCGAGGACCCGGAGCGGGTCGGACTCGTTGCCAACGACACCGCCCGTGTCGATGACGGAGTGCTGACGGTCACCCTGCCCCCCGTATCGTGGACGGCGGTAGAGCTCCGAGCCTGACAACCTGGCCGAGCCCCGCCGGGTGCATCCACTTCGCAACGTCGCAGAAAGCAGGACAGCAGTGACCTCCAACTGGGCTGGCAACATCACCTTCGAGGCGGAGCGCGTCGCCGCCCCGACGAGCACGGCCGAGGTCAGCGAGGTGGTGCGCGCCGCGGTGGCCGCCGGTCAGTCGGTGCGGGCCCTCGGCAGCGGCCACTCGTTCAACCGGATCGCCGACACGAGCGGAGTGCAGGTGTCGACGCGTGGACTGCGCAGCCCGCTCCGCATCGACGAGGACCGGCGGTGGGTGTCGATCGGCGCTGGCACCCGCTACGGCGAGCTCGCGATCGACCTCGCCGAGCACGGCCTGGCGCTCGCGAACCTCGCCTCCCTCCCGCACATCTCGATCGCCGGGGCGGTCGCGACGGGCACGCACGGTTCCGGAAACACCAATCGGAGCCTGGCCGCCGCCGTCGCCGCGATCGAGTTCGTCGCGGGAGACGGGGAAGTGGTGGTGCTCGAGCGGGGCGACGAGGGATTCGACGGGGCGGTCGTCTCGCTGGGTGCCCTCGGGGTCGTGACGCGCATCCGCCTCGACGTCGTGCCGCACTTCGAGGTGCGGCAGCGGGTCTTCGAGAACCTGCCGTTCACGGCACTGCTCGAGAACTTCGACGAGATCACGGGCGCCGGCTACAGCGTGAGCGCCTTCACGACGTGGGCGGAGCCCGAGGTCATCGACCAGGTGTGGGTGAAGCAGCTCGCGAGCGAGCTCGCGCCGGGCGACTTCTACGGGGCCGCGCCCGCGACCGAGGCGCTGCACCCCATCCGTGGCATCTCCGCCGTGGCCTGCAGCGAGCAGTTCGGCGTCGCCGGCCCCTGGTACGAGCGGCTCCCGCACTTCAAGCTCGAGTTCCAGCCGTCCAACGGGGCCGAGCTGCAGAGCGAGTACCTCATCCCGCGGCTCCGGGCGCAGGATGCGCTGCTCGCGCTCGCGGGCATCGCCGACCGCATCCGCCCCCACCTGCTCGTCAACGAGGTGCGCACGGTCGCGCGCGACTCTCTCTGGCTGAGCCCCATGCACGGCAACGACGTCGTCGGCCTGCACTTCACATGGAAGCAGGACCCGGAGGTCGCCGAGCTGCTGCCGCTGCTCGACGAGATCTTCGAGCCACTCGGCGGTCGCCCGCACTGGGGCAAGGTCTTCGACGAGCGGATCGACGTCGCCGAGCGGTACCCGCGCATCGGCGACTTCCGGAAGCTCGTCGGGCGCTACGACCCGAACGGCGTCTTCGCGAACGACTTCACGCGACGCGTGCTGCGGTAGGCGCGGGGCTGGACGCGATTCGAGCCCTGGCGCGCGGAACGGCCCGTTTCTGCACTGAGGTTGGTCACGGGGGAGTTTGCTGAGCGCTGCCGCGCCCCACTGCGCCTCGAACTGACCCTGTTGTGATCTCGCACGATCGTGCTAATTTACATATGTAAATTAGTTACGAGCGAGGAGTGCCGTGATCCAGGAAGATGCGAGGTTCGTCCGTTCACGGGCGGCGCTCATCGCTGCCGTCGTCGAACTGCTTGATGAGGGGCGTGACGCAGCTCAGCTGAGCATCACCGACATCGTCGGTCGGGCCGGAGTCAGTCGTCCCACGTTCTACAAGCACTTCGACGACACGGCGGCGCTCATCCGCGAGGCCGCCCTCCGCCGCCTGCAATCGGCCTTCGATCGGATTCCGAGCGTCGGCGACGACCCGTCGTGGCCGACCTTCGTGCGCGGCACGCTTCGCGCGCTCCTCCGCGAGCTCGACGCAGACGCTCCCTTCTACCGCTCGGCCCTCGAGAGCAGCTTCGGCCTCCTCACGGGCGACGTGATCGCCTACCTCGCCACGAGGCTCCTCGAGTCGTCGCCGCTCGGCCCGGTCATCCGCCGGCGCCCAGGCCCCGACACCCCGCAGGACCGCGCCGAGTTCCTCGCGGCCGGCGCGATGTGGCACGTCACGCGGTGGCTCTTCGCTGATGCCGACGTCACAATCGAAGCGGACACGACCTCGACCGCCGACTCCTCGACCGCTGCTCGCGCATCCACCGATGAACTCGTCGAGCGCCTCTCGTCCCTGCTCCTCGCATCCTCCGGCGCGACTGTCGCCGAGCTTGACGCCCTCCGCGCCGAGCACGTTCGCTCATAGGACTTCACACCCACATGCGTTCCTTCTCACTTCCCGCCTTCGTGCGCTCGCGCCGGCGGACGCTCATCGTCATCGTCGGCATCGCGCTCATTCCCCTCATCTACGCGGGCTCGCTGATCTGGTCGAACGAGGACCCGACGCACCGCCTCGACCACATCAACGCGGCCATCGTGAACAGCGACCAGGCGGCGACCCCCGCGACGACCACCGAGGGGGAGCCGGCCGAACCCGTCGATCTCGGCGCGACGCTCACCGAGAAGCTCGTCGACAGCACCGAGTCGAACAACTTCAGCTGGCACGAGATGTCGGCTGATGAGGCGCAGAGCGAGCTCGAGTCGGGCAAGGTGCTCGCCGTGCTCGATATCCCGGCGGGCTTCTCTGCGGCGGCCGTCTCGGCAGGTGGTGACGACCCCCTGGACGCGGCCATCGCTCGCCTCTCCATCACCACGAACGACGGGGCGAACATCATCGTCGGCAACATCGCATCGACGGTCGGCACGACGGTCGCCGACGAGCTGGCGACAGAGGTCTCCGACGAGTACCTCCGCAACGTCTACGTGGGCTTCACCGACATCCACGAGAGCGTCTCCGAGGCTGCCGACGGCGCGACCGAGCTCAACGACGGCGCCGAGCAGGCGCGCACCGGCTCTGGCCAGCTCGTCGTCGGGCTCGGCCAGCTGCGCGAGGGCGGGCTCACCCTCGCCGACGGCAGCGCGACGCTCGCCGACGGCGCGGCTCAGGTGGATGCGGGCGTGCAGCAGCTCAACGCCGGTCTCGTCACCGCCAACTCGGGTGCACAGACGCTCAGCTCCGGCGCCGCGGACGCCAACGCGGGCGCGCAGCAGCTCAGCGCGGGCGCTGCGACCGCGAACACGGGTGCACAGGAGCTGAGCACGAAGCTCGCAGAGGCGAGCTCCGGTGCGCAGCTCCTCAGCGCTGGGCTCGCGGAGTTGAACTCCAAGACGAGCGACCTGCCTGCGAGCGTCACGACGCTCACGGAAGGGGCGACGACTCTCGACGCTGGAGCGGCGGCTCTCGCCGGTGGCCTCGAGACGGCCCTCGGAGCGAGCAGGGGCCTCGACGACGGCACCACTGCCCTCGTCGCTGGTGCAGGGGACCTCTCAGGCGGCATCGATTCGCTGCTTGCCGACTACGACTCGCTGTCCGATGCCCAACGCAAGGAACTGCTGACGCAGCTCTCCACTGCTGGACAGTCCCTCGGTGCGAAGGCCGGCGAACTGAGCGCCGGGACATCCGCGCTCGTCGGTGACGCCGCCGCGGGGACCGGGCTGAGCTACCTCCAAGCGAAGTCGACCGAACTCGCCGCTGGCGCCACCCAGCTCTCCGACGGCGTCTCACCGCTCAGCGGCAAGGTCGACGAGCTCGTTGCAGCGGTCTCGACCGTTTCGACGAAGTCGGCGGAACTCGCCTCCGGAACCCAGCAGCTCTCCACCGGCGCTTCCACGCTCGCGACGGGCACCCAGTCGCTCGCCGACGGAACGTCGACGCTGGCGACCGGCACCCAGTCGCTCGCCGACGGCGCATCCTCGCTCGCGACGGGCACGCAGACACTCGCGGACGGCGCATCCACCCTCGCGCAGTCGACGCCGAAGCTCGCGTCGGGTGCCTCCGAGCTCTCGTCGGGTGCGACAACCCTCGCCGACGGAACCGCCGACGCCGAGTCGGGCGGCGCCGAGCTGAACGACGGCATCACGCAGCTCGCCGACGGCAGCAAGACGCTCGCGGATGGCCTCGACGACGGGGTCTCCGACATCCCGAGCTACACGGATGCACAGGCCGACCACCTCGCCGGCGTCACGTCGACGCCAGTGGAGATCACGAAGACCCGACTCAACGAGGTGCCCGCGTACGGCTACGGTCTCGCGCCCTACTTCATGACGCTCGGCCTCTGGGTCGGCGCGCTCGCCTTCTACCTGATGTTCCCGCCGCTGCGCGAGCGTGTTGTGCTCGGCCGTCAGCCCGCGATCGTCGTGGCGCTGCGCAGCTTCGCGCCCGGCGCGATGCTCGGCGCCGCGCAGAGCCTGCTCATGCTCACGATCGTCCGCTTCGGGCTCGGGCTCGAACCCGCCGACATGCTCGGCCTCATCGCGCTGGCGCTGCTCACGAGCGTCACGTTCGTCGCCGTCAACCAGGCCTTCAACGCGCTCCTCGGCCCTCCCGGACGCTTCCTCGCGCTCATCATGATCGTGCTCCAGCTCTCCTCAGCCGGCGGCACCTACCCGGTCGAGACGGCACCCGCGTTCTTCCAGCTCATCCACTCGTGGCTGCCGCTGAACTACGCCGTCACGGCGTTCCGTTCGCTCGTCGCCGGCGGGTCGATCGGGATCGGGGAGGCGTACGGGATGCTCACCGTCTGGCTCGTCGCGGCCCTCGCCCTCACGACGCTGTCGATCGTCATCAAGCGCCGCCGGGAACGCCTGAAGCCGGCCGCAGCACCCGCTCCTGCGCGCATCCCGAAAGCGCTGTCAGGCGGGCCGCGGCGCCCGTGACCTAGTTGTTCGCCGCGTTGGCGGCGACGCTCGCCGCGACTGCAGCGTTGATCGTGATGGCGTTCAAGGTGCGGGAGACGGCCGAACTGGCCGCGGTGGCTCCCCAGTCACCTTGCTCGAGGGCCTTGGCGCGGTTGATGACGTCGGTCTCCCAGGGGATCTCCCGGTGCAGCGTCGGCATCGACCCGCTCGCGGAGATGAGCGCCGCGAGGGCAGCGGTTCGCGCGTCGGGTTCCGCGCCGTCGATGAGCACGGACTGCACGCGGCTCATGAGCGTGGCACGGCGTCCCGTATCGCCCAAGCTGAGCGTCGTCTTCGGGATGAACCCGAAGGTCTTGCCCTGCTTGCGGGTGAGGTCGCCGCGGAAGATGAGGCTCTCGAGCAGCTGGCCGCGGAGGTTCGGCCCGATAGCGGCGAGCATGCCCTGCACCTCGCGCCGCTTCTCCCGCGAGTACTCCCAGGCCGACCGCAGAATCTCGTCCTCGGGCGCCGCATCGCCGACCGAGAGCACACGCGTGCCGCGAAGCCCCGCCTGCTCGATTCCGATCTGGTCGTTCAAGGCCAACTCAGTGAGCACCGCCCCGCCGAGCACGTAGAAGAGGGTGCCTTCGCCGCCGATGGTGCCGTCGTCCGGGTTGAAGAGCAGCAGCAAGAGGTCTTCTGCGAGCAGCGGCTGCGGCTCACTGGCGTGGTCGGCGCCGGTGTCGTCGGCGTCGTGGATGCGGTCGGGCTGTTCCATGGATCCCCCTGGCTGGTGCGCGAGTCGTCGTGCGCGCCAAGCTAGCATCCGAGCCTCAGGCCGATTCGTGGCGCGCCTCAGCCTTCGGCGCGGTCTCCGTACGCGGTGACCGACAGGAAGCGGGCGGGCAGCTCGATGAGCTCTTCCGGCCCGTGGGGGCCCTCGCCGTCGAACTGGAGGGTGTCGCCCGGGCCCATCTCGTAGCGCGCATCCCCGTGCCCGTAGGCCATGCGGCCTTCGAGCATGTAGAGCAGCTCGGTGCCTGGATGCTGGAACAGCGGGAAGACCTCGCTCGCCTCGGTGAGGGTCACAAGCACGGCCTCCATGCGCTTGTGCTGCCCGCGCAGGGCGCCGAGGAGCTCGTAGAGGTGGCCGGATCGGGAGCCGCGGCGCACGATCTGCGCGCCGTGGCCGGCTGGCACGTAGACGGCTTCGCGGTCGGAGTCGACGCCGCGGAAGAGCGCCGTGACGGGCACGTCGAGGCCGTGCGCGAGGCGGCCGAGCGTGGTGAGGCTGCAGGAGGTGAGGGCGTTCTCGATCTTCGACAGCATGGCCTTCGAGATGCCCACCTTCTCGGCCATCTCGGCGACGGACAGGCCGGTCGCGAGCCGGTACGCGCGCACCTGGGCTGCGATGGCCCGCTCGAGGTCGCCCGGCTGCGGGCCGACCGTGGCCGGGTCGACCTCGCGGTCCACCGAACCCACGCCGATCTCGTCGTGGTCGTGTGCGTCGCTCATGCAGCCTCCGGGGTTTCGTTCAAGCCTAGCTTTCGAGCGTTGGCGAGCCGGACGCCTGGCATCGTTTGGTGTTGGGTGCGCCTTGCCCCTAGCGTTGCGGCATGACGAGCGCGAGCGCAGGGGCAGAGCGTGGCTGGGTTCTGCGCGCGGCGATCAGGGCCGGGCTGCTCGCGGTCATCGCCGGGTTCCTTGCCTACATGCTGCTGATCTTCCCAGGGGCGGCGGCCGCATCCGACGTCGATCGCGACTCGGCCGAGGGCGCCCGACTCGCCGGCACGCTCATCCCGATCGCCGTGGCGAGCATCGCTGCCGCGCTGGTGCTGGGGGTCTGGCTGACGCTCGACGTTGCTCGGGCGATCAGCCTCAGCTTCCGGCGCGCGGTGTCGAGGGGTGAGCGGATGCGGCTGCGAGCGTCGCTGCCGTGGGTCGCCGCGCTCGCGGTGCTGGTCGCGGTGGGCTGTGCGACGCTCAGCGTCGCCGTCATCGTGGACAGCATCGTCGCCGGCATCGGCGTGGATGCGGATCAGACCAAGTACTGGGGGAGCACCGGCGCGATCATCGGGGACGCGTTCGGTGCAGCCTGCATCCCGTTCGTGGTCGCGACCGGTGTCGCGCTGGTCACGTGGACGATCCGCGCGGCAACGAAACTTGACCGCCACGCGAAACACGCCGGGAGTAGCGTTGCGGCGTGACTTCTTCTTCGTTCAATGACCTTCTGACCGCCCAGATCGGCAACGAGTTCTCGGCATCGCAGCAGTACATCGCGATCGCCGTGTGGTTCGACAACCACGACCTCCCGCAGCTGGCGGCGCACTTCTACCAGCAGTCGGTCGAGGAGCGCAATCACGCGATGATGCTCGTGCAGTACCGCCTCGACCGCGACCTCGGCGTCACGATTCCCGGCGTCGCCGCCCCCAGGACCGAGTTCGCGAACGTCGTCGAGCCCATCGAGCTCGCGCTCGAGCAGGAGCGGGAGGTGACGTCGCAGATCGAGGCGCTGTTCCGCGCGGCACGTGCGGATGGCGACGCGATCGGCGAGCAGGCGATGCTCTGGTTCCTGAAGGAGCAGGTCGAGGAGGTCGCCTCCATGTCGACGCTCGTCACGATCGCGAAGCGCGCCGGCGACAACCTCTTCGACATCGAGAACTTCATCGCCCGCGAGACCGTCGGCGACAGCGGCCAGGACGCGGATGCTCCTGCCGCGGCCGGCGGGGCGCTCTAGCAGCTCGCGCTCGTGAGTCGCCCCAGATGGTCGCCATGCATGCGCACTGACGACCCTTTGGGGTGACTCGTGGATGTCGGCGGTCGCGCTGGCGACCCCGCGTACGCTGAAGCCGTGCATCCCGAACCAACGACGAAGGCCGCGCGTGCGCAGCTGACCGAGCTCGCCGAGTGCGCGGCTGCGGGCCTCGAGCCCGCCGTGCCGCTGTCGCCCGTGGATGAGCGGCTCGTGCGCGTCTCGCGATCTGCGGCCGTGCTCATCCTCTTCGGGATGCTCGACTCGCTCCCAAGCGACCGCGACGCCCAGTCGGGGGCCGTGTCTCGTGACCTCGACGTGCTGCTGCTCGCGCGCGCGTCGACGCTGCGCTCGCATCCTGGACAGGTCGCGTTCCCGGGCGGACGCGTCGACCCGGAGGACCGCGACGCGGTTGCCGCGGCCATCCGCGAAGCCGTCGAAGAGACGGGGCTCGACGCCGACGGCATCGACGTGCTCGGCCCCCTCGAGCCCGTGCCACTCACGTACTCCCGCCACCTCGTGACGCCGGTGCTCGCCTGGTGGCGGCGCACCTCCGCCGTCGGGGTCGTCGACGAGGCGGAGTCAGCTGCGGTGTTCCGCGCCCCCGTCGCCGACCTGCTGAACCCCGCGAACCGCGGCGTCACCGTGCTGCGCCGCGACGGCGAGGAGTGGCGCGGCCCAGGTTTCCTGGTGCGCGACGACAGCGGCGAGCACCTCGTCTGGGGCTTCACGGCGATGCTGCTCGACGGCATCTTCGACCGCCTGGGCTGGACCGAGCCGTGGGACGAGGCGCAGGAGTTCGAGCTGCCGGAAGGCTGAGCGCCCTCGCATGCTCCTGCCCACGCGGCACGCGTGTCCGAGAGCGGGCGCGGATCGGGCTGCCGCCGCATCCGCCCGCATTCTCGGGATGGAGAACTCGCTTCGTGCTGGGAAGTTTCCCGCAACGAAGTGAGGTTGCCATCCCGAAGTCGGAGCGCGGTCGGTCAGAAACCGGGGGTGGTGGATGCGAGGTGCTGTCGCATCCGCTTCGTCGACGCCTAGAAGATCATCGGGCGGTCGTCGTCGAGGGAGGTCTCGAGGTCGAGCTCCACGACGACGGGCACGTGGTCGCTCGGGCCGTCGCCCTTGCGCTCGTCGCGTTCGATGGACGCATCCACGACGAGGTCGTCGAACTCCGGGGTGCCGAGGATGAAGTCGATGCGCATGCCCTCGTTGCGGGGGAATCGAAGCGACTTGTAGTCCCAGTAGGTGTAGCCCTCGACGCCGCGCGATCGCACGGTGTCGACGAAGCCGGCCTCGAGGAATGCCTCGAACGCGGCACGCTCGGGTGCCGACACGTGGGTCGAGTCGACGAACGCGGCCAGGTCCCAGACGTCGATGTCGAGGGGAGCGATGTTGAAGTCGCCCATGAGTGCAAGCGGGGTGTCTGGATGCGCCTGCCGCCACGCGGTCATGTCGGCGAGCAGCGCCTTCAGCCAGGCGAGCTTGTACGGGTAGTGGTCGTTGGTGAGCTCGCGGCCGTTCGGCACGTAGAGCGACCAGAGGCGAACGTCCTCGACGGTGACGCCGAGGGCGCGGGCTTCGAGCGGAAGCGTGCCCTCCGGCGTGGGCTTGCCGAAGCCTGGCATGTCGGCGAACGTGATCTCGGGGTCGCTCATGGGGAGGCGGCTCGCGAAGGCGACGCCATTCCACTGGCTGAGGCCGTGGATCTCGAGCTCGTACCCAGCCTCTTCGAACACCTCGCGGGGGAACTGCTCGGGCTTGCACTTGATCTCCTGCATCGCGAGCACGTCGATGTCGGCACGCACCATCCAGTCGATGACTCGTCCCGAGCGGGCGCGGATGGAGTTGACGTTCCAGGTGGCGATGCGCATGGGGTCAAGGCTATCGCCCGGGGCTCTCAGGGAACTCGCATGCGCACGCCAGCGCTCGACATTGACGCAAAGTAGTTTGTAGCGCAAACTGGTTTGCATGGACACCAACGAACGCCGGACCCCCGCCGATGGCAGCATCCCGCAGGCGAGCGACGACGACCGTGCCCTCGCGCCGAGCGAGATGCTCGCCCTCATGCGCGACCAGCAACGCACGACGCGCACCCGGCTCGACCGGGCGCTGTACATCCTCCTCGGCACGTGGGCGGTCGCCTGGTTCGTCGGCTTCCAGGCGCTCTGGAGTGCCGAGGATGGGGGAGCGAGCCCGATCGTGCGCATCCCCACCGCCACGGCCTTCATCATCTTCGGGGTGGCGATGATCGTCGGCGTCATCGTGTCCGTGGTCTCCGGCGTCTCGATGGGGCGTGGGATGCGCGGCCGCAGCAACACCGCGGGCACGCTCTACGGCTTCTCGTGGTCGATCTCGATGATGGGCGCCTGGTTCTTCGCGGCGTCGCTGCTGCGTCAGGTCCCGGACCCGGCCCTCGCGCCGCTGCTCATGCCCGGCATCTTCGTCGTCACGATCGGCGTGCTCTACATGGCGGGCGCCGCGATGTCCCGCTCCGGGGCCCAGTTCGCGCTCGGGGTCGCCGTCATCGTGCTCGCCGTCGTCGCCACCGCGCTGGGCGCGCCCACCCACTACCTCGTCTACGGCACGGCGGGCCCGCTCATCTTCATCGCCTTCATCGTGCTGCTACGCACGGGGGTCATCTCGAGCGAGCCGCCCCTGCGCGAGACCACTCCGCGGGGCGAGGTGCACGCATGAGCGACCCGAGCGCCGAGTTCGACCCGATCATCCACGCGCCCGCCCGACTGCGCATCATGACGACCCTCGCCGAGAGCCTCGACGACGGCGACGAGATGACGTTCTCGAAGCTGCGCAGCCTCCTCGACATGACGGCGGGCAACCTCACGACGCACCTCTCGAAGCTCGAGGACGCCGGCTACGTCGTCATCGACAAGGCCTTCGCGGGCCGCAAGCCCGTCACGTATCTGACCATCAGCCCCGCCGGTCGAGCCGCGTTTCGCAGCTACCGGACGGCGCTCCTGAAACTCCTCGGGGGATGACATGAACGCCCAGCCCGCCAACGCCCGGCTCGCCAGTGCGCGGCCTTCCACGATCGTCGAGGTCGACGAAGTGGTCAAACGATTCGGCCAGCAGGCGGCCCTCGACGGAGTCTCGCTGAACGTCACCGCCGGTGAGTGCGTCGGCCTGCTCGGGCCGAACGGCGCGGGCAAGACGACGCTGCTGTCGCTCCTGCTCGGGCTGCGCTCGCCGACGACCGGCACGGTGCGACTCTTCGGCGGCGACCCGCTCGACGTCCGCACGCGCATCCGAGTGGGGTCGACGCCGCAGGCCAGCGCGCTGCCGGAGGCGCTCAAGGTTGCGGAGGTGCTCGACTACGTTGCGGCCCACTACCCGCAGCCCGCGGCCAGGAACGAGCTGGTGGATGCGTTCGACCTGGGCCCGCTGCTCGGCAAGCAGTGCGGCTCGCTCTCCGGCGGGCAGCAGCGGCGTCTCGCCGTGGCGCTCTCGTTCGTCGGCGACCCCGACCTCGTGCTCCTCGACGAGCCGACGACGGGCCTCGACGTCGACGCGCGTCGCAGCCTCTGGGACGCGCTCCGCGCCAAGCACCGCGCCGGCTGCGCCGTCATCGTCACGAGCCACCACCTCGAGGAGATCGAGCAGCTCGCCGAGCGGGTCGTCGTCATCGACCATGGCAGCGTCATCACGGACGGCAGCCTCGCCTCGGTGGTCGGCAGCGTCTCCCGCCGCAGGGTCACGATGCGGGGCGTCGATGCGGCCCGCATCCAGGCCATCGACGCCGACGCCCTGACCGAGGCAGCGGATGCGGGGCTCGTGACCGCGCTCGTGCGCGACTCGGACGCGTTCATCCGCTCGCTCGTCGCATCCGGCGCGCCCTTCACGGACCTGACGGTGCGCGGGGCGACGCTCGAGGAAGCCTTCCTCGCCATGACGCAGAACGACGAGGCCTCGCCCGCCGTCAAGAGCGCACAGAACGGGCGTTGAGGACCATGTCCACTGCAGCACTCATCGCCACGCACGTGAAGTACTCGCTCATCGAGACGGCGCGCGTGCCGATCGCCGTCATCGGGTCGCTCGTCTTCCCGACGCTCGCGTTCTGCTTCTTCGTGCTGCCGCAGCGCGCGATCGCCGAGGATCCGGTGATCGCCACGCAGGCCGTCGCGTCGATGGTCGTGTTCGCCTTCATGACCAACGGGCTCTTCAGCCTCGGCCTCGACCTGGCTGAGCAGCGCTCGAAGCCGTGGGTGCCGTACCTGCGCACCCTGCCGGGGAAGCCGTCCGCGCGCATCGCGGGGCTTGTCATCGGGACGCTCGTGATGGCGGTCGTCTCGATCGTGCCGCTGCTCATCGTCGGCGGGCTCTTCACGGCGGCCGCCCCGACCCTCATGCAGGTGGTGTTCGGCCTCATCGCGGTGGTGCTCACGGCGGTTCCGTCCGCCCTCATCGGCGCGATCGTCGGCACGACCGCGGGGCCGAAGGCGGCGATCGCGATCACGCAGGTGCTCATGTTCCTGCTCGCCTTCGGAGGTGGCCTGTTCCTGCCGCCCATGATGTTCCCCGGCTGGCTGGATGCCGCCTCGAAGGTGCTGCCCGTGCGGCAGGCGCGCGAGGTGGTCATCGCGGTGGTCTCCGGCGGGCAGTTCCCGATGTGGGCGCTCTTCTGCCTCCTGGCGTGGACGGCCGTCCTCGGCTTCCTCGCGGTGTTCTTCTACAAGCGAGACGAGGGTCGGAAGTTCTCGTAGGGGCCGTGGACAGCCTGGCTATGAACGCTGAAAATCTCCATCAATCTGGCCGAGGGAACGCCGCTTAGACGGAATCCATGAGAATGGATCTTCTTCGTTTGTTGCGGTCCAGAATCACCGCTACATTGATCCGCGTCGGCGCAAAGTGGCCCGACTCGGATCGAGGGGTGGCAGGGTGAAGCACGCGCAGCCTGGCAACGAAGACGTGGTCAGCGTTGTGTCGGACAGCGACCGGCCTGCCCGGCGCCGGGGCTTCTCTGCCACCGTCGCGCTGGTCATCGTCGCCACGCTGGCGGTAGCCGCATCCCTCGTCGCCTTCTCCGTCTTCCGCCCCACCCCGCCCGGACTCGCAACCGCCTCCGTGCCTTCAGAAGTGCAACTCGTGGCCGAGGAACTGACCGACGCACGAGCCGTGGAGCTGACTGCACAGCTGGGTGACGACGCCTCCTTGCCGTCACCGACGAGCGGCACGCTGACCGACTCGTCCTGCATTGCAGGCGGCGACCTCGTCTCAGGGGGGAGCTCCTTCAAGGTCGGCGAGACTCCGCTCGTGAGTCTCCACACGTCCACGCCGCTCTGGCGGGACCTCAGCTATGGCCTCAAGGGTCCCGACGTCACCGCACTGCAGGTGGCGCTTGCGGGCCTCGGCTACGACGTGTCCGAGACTGACACCTTCGACTGGCAGACGTGGTCTGCCTGGGACGACCTCGTCGAGTCGGTGTACGGCGACACCAAGCAAGGCGAGCTGGCACTCGCACAGGTGCTCTGGCTCCCCTCGGCGACGATCTCGGTGCAGTCCTGCCCGGTCCCGCTCGGACAGACAGCCGCGCAGGGCGAGGCTCTTGTCGACCTCGCGAACCCACTCCTATCGGCCTCCGTGAAGAGCTACCCGACAGACCTCGTGCCCGGTGCGCGAAAGCTGACGCTTGAGGGCGTCGACGTCGCGATCGACGAGGCGGGAGCCGTGACGCCTGAAGGGCTCTCCGTGCTGGCCGGCACGAATGCGTTGGCGAAGTACGCGGCGAGCCCTGACGATGCGAGCATCCAAGCCGAGCTCGTGCTGGTCGGTGCGACCACCGTCTACGCGGTCCCCCCGGCCGCGGTCGCGATGACCAGCGAAACAGGTGGATGCGTCGCGACGCCGGACGGCGGGTCGCTCCAGGTGGCCGTCGTGTCCTCGAAGCTCGGTCGCACCTACGTCTCGTTCCCGGAGCCGCCGACAGCCGCGGCCGTCAAGGCCGTCGCGAAGAAGGACCTGGCATGTTCGTGACGCTCGCCGACGTCGGACATCGTTACCCCGGCCATCCGCTGCTTTTCGAGAACGTCTCCGCGCGCCTCGACCCTGGCCATGTCTACGCGCTCACGGGCCCGTCCGGATCAGGCAAGTCGACGCTGCTTGGGATGCTCGCCGGCTGGATCCCACCCGTGCTCGGCAACATCACGCGTGTCGGCGTGGAGCGGATCGGCTGGGTGTTTCAGAACCCGCACGGCGTTGCGCGGAGGACGGCGCTCGACCACGTGGCGCTTGCGTTCGTCGCACGGGGGGAGACAAGAACACGTGCGGATGTTCGCGCTCGGGAACTGCTCGAACGCTTCGGCCTGGGACACGCGGCCGATCGCCAGTTCAGGGCTCTCTCCGGAGGCGAGGGGCAGCGGCTCATGCTCGCACGCGGCATCGCCGCCGCCC
The DNA here is from genome assembly GCF_013409665.1 of Pseudoclavibacter sp. JAI123. NCBI lineage: Bacteria > Bacillati > Actinomycetota > Actinomycetes > Micrococcales > Microbacteriaceae > Pseudoclavibacter > Pseudoclavibacter sp. JAI123. Next base: position 666,810 of record NZ_JACCCM010000001.1, read on the forward strand.
CCGACCTGCTCCTGGTCGACGAGCCGACGGCCCAGCTCGACCTGCGCACGGCAGCTTCCGTCAGCGACGCTCTCGGGCGCATCGCCACCGACGGCACGATCATTGTCGTCGCCACGCACGACGCCCGCACGAGAGACGCCTGCACGGACGTCATCGACCTGGGGGTGTTCCAATGAGCGCGATGCGGTTCCGCGAAGTGCGGCGGGAGGCTGGCCGAAACCTGTCGTCCGGAGCGAGTCGCGCGGTGTTGCTGATGCTGCTTGTCGCCGCCGGCTCAGCCACGCTCGCGGCGTTGGACACTGCCGAGATGACCGGCGTCATCCGGGCCGCGGAGGACTTCCGCGCTCGTGGCGCATCGATCACAATCCTGGTGGCTGAGGACAGCATTGACGGGCGCGCGTGCGACGCACTCGGCCGGGTGGACGGGGTGCGCGCGGCGGGCGCGCTGGCCGAGCGCGAAACGCCGCTCCGCGTGGCGAGCATCCCGCAGAACCCGCTCACCTACTTCGAGTCGTCACCGGGCTTCGCGACGATGCTCCCCGCCGCGACGGGAGGCACGGAGCCGGGGCTGCTCATGCCGATCGCGGTCGTCGAGACGCTCGGTCTCACGCTGGGTGACCCGATCCAGACAGCCGACGGGCCAACGACCCTCGGCGGGACGTACGAGTACCCGGACGACGGGCGCACGACCGGAATGGGGTACGCGGCGATCGCGCCGATCGCGCCTGACTCCAAGTTCGATGAGTGCTGGATCGACGCCTTCCCGGTCTCGCAGGCAACCACCGACCTGCTCTACACGGCCATCGCGGCCGACTCGAATCTGCCTGACACGGGGCCGCAGCTGAGCCAGCACAACCTGCAGCTGGGGAAGCCGGTCAACCCGGAGTCTGCGTTCGCCGGTAGGTCGACTGGCGCGTTCCCGCTCGCGGGCTTCGGCATCGGCGCGATGGTCGGCTTCGGGGCCGTCTGGCTGCGGCGGCTCGAGATCGCTTCGGCCTTTCACGTCGGGGTGCAACGAAGCGACCAGACGGTGACGCTCCTGCTTGAGGCGCTCGCGTGGTCGTGTGCCGGGGCATTGGTGGCATTCCCTGCGATCGCCCTGCTGACACAGAACCTGGCGGCGAGTGACCTCATTCCGGTCGCCGCGACCGCCGCTTTGACTCCCGCGCTGACCGTCTCCGGGGCGATCCTCGGAACGCTGGCGGCGGCCCTGCTGGTGCGAGAACGACGGCTGTTCTCGTACTTCAAGGGTCGTTGACGGTACCGGTCAGCGCGGGTCGGCGCCGCCAAGGGGGAGGCGTCGGAACACAGAAAGGGGACGAAGATGTCCACCATCACACTGAAGAACAAGGTCGGACGCAAGCTCGGCACGCTGCTGCTCGCCGGAGCGCTCGCAACCGGAGGGGTCGCGGTCGCGCAGGTCGCAGCTGCGCCGGAAGCGGAGGCGGCGGTCTGCGGGTCGGTCTCGGCGCGGCCCGGTTACGCCTACGCGAGCAACGGCTGCGGCTATGCGCAGGCCTCTGTCGGACGCATCGTCAGCGGAAAGGGGAAGTCGGTGACGGCGACCAAGTACCGCGGCTGGGTCTCGGTGTCGTACAAGGCCGGTTCGCACTGGTACTCGCAGGGCAAGGTCTGGTAGCGCCGAGGGCGGTCTAGTGCAGGCGGGGCCCCGCGACCTCAACGCGGGGCCCCGCTTCCGAACATCCATTGACGGGGAGAGACAGATGGTCATTTCACACGCACGATTGATGTGTACGTCGGTTGCCCTGCTCGCGGCGGTCGCGCTGACCGGTTGCGCGCAGGCGGACACCTCTGACGAGGGCATGACACAGACGGGCGGGTCCCTCACACTGGAGCAACTCCTTGATGAGGGCCTGGCGAACTCGAAATCGGATTTCCAGACGGAGGTGCTCACGGCCGCTCGTGAGTCCGGGGAGATCTCCGAGGCAGATTGGAAGGAGGGAAACAACCTGAGACTCCAGTGCCTTCAGGAGAAGGGTTTCGACGCCGAACTGCTGTATGAAGGTGCCGAGGTCTACTTGCAGACGGATGCCGATCCAGGGGCAGCAAGCCCCGACGAAGGGGATTCTGAGCTGCAGGCTGCGGATCTGGACTGTTACGAGAAGACCACTGCGTTCATCAACGAGGCATACTCACTCATCAACGGCGGCCAATCTTCGGTGGATCCAGACGAGATGCAGCGTGCCGTACTGCAGTGCCTCATCGACCGTGAGCTCGTGCCGGCCGACACCACGTACGAGGAGTTCGTTGCCGACCTCGAGCAGAACGAGGGAAAGCAGTACTCGCCGCAGAGCACCGAAGCGAACGACCCCGTCGCGGCCTGCTGGATGGAGAACTCCTAGGTGCGTTCGGCGGCGACCTCCAGCCTCGTTCCCTAGCGTCAGGTCATGGACGCCACTGGGGAAGAGACTGTAACCGCTGCCGTGACCGTGCCACAGGCCGTGTTCCTGCTGGCCCTCGACGATGAGACGGGGAGGCCGCTCGTCGACAGGTCTGCGCTGGCGCAGGTGCTGTCGGCGGCGGGTCTCGTCGAGCTGATCATGCTCGGCCGGCTCCGCATCGCGGGCCCGACAAAGACCGAGTCGGGGGTGGATGCTGACGCCAAGCCCGGCACGTTCGTGGCGGTCGGTCAGCCGCTCGACCCGGCTGGTGCTGACGCCGACCTCGAGGCGCTCGTCGAGACTGCTGTCGGTCGCAAGCCGGACTCGGCGGTGAAGCTCATCGTCGGCTTCGGCGGACCCAAGTCGGAGGCGACGAAGCTCAAGGAGGGCATCGCCGAGGAGTTCGTGGACGCGGGCGTGCTCGGCCACGAGGAGAAGAAGTTCCTCGGCGGCACGTTCTCGGAACGCTGGCCGCGCGGGGAGAACGCGCAGCTCGAGGACTCCATCCAGGCTGAGGCCAGGGCACTGCTCACAGGTGAGGTCGAGCCGCGAGAGACCGACCGGGTTGCCGCGGCCCTCGCGCTCCTCCACGCGGTCCGCGTTCTGCCGCGCGTCTTCCCGGATCTCGACCGTGCATCCATCTCGAAGCGCGCCGAGGAGCTCATCGACTCGGCCGCCGTCGCGGGTGAGCTCGGGAAGATGATCAGGGAGGCGCAGCTCGTGATGATGACGACCATCGCGACGCTGGTCATCACGACGCGAGATTGACAGCTCCCGAGCCGCCGACGCTTGCTGCCTCGGGCCCTCACCTCTGAAACTCGGGATGGCAAAGTCGCTTCGTGTTGGGAAGTTTTCCTCAACGAAGCGACTTTCCCATCCCGAGACGGATCGCCGGGCGGGCGGACCCGGACGGGAGCGCGACCGGCCGCGCGCGCCCCCCCTAGCGCACGAGCGAGCGGAGGCGGCGCAGCGCGACGGACAGCGTGGCGAGGCCCGTGTCGTCGCCGGCGTGCACCGCATCCGATGCCTCGTCGAGCGCGCGCGTGGCGGTGGGGCCGAGCCCGGCGATCCACGCGTCGACGCGTGAGTCGGCCTCGGCCTGCTCGGTCTGAGCGATGACGGATGCGGCGAGCTCGACCATGACGGCGTACAGGTCGTCGCGCATCGCGGCGCGCGCCATGGACCCCCAGCGGTCGTCCTGCGGCAGCGCGGTGACGCGCGTGAGCATGTCGTCGAAGCTGACGCGGGCCGACAGCGAGTAGTACACGCCCGCGAACTCCTCGAGGTCCCACCCCTCGTTCCCGGCGCGCTCGATGATGTCGAGCAGCGGCATGAGCTCGAGCAGGCCGGCTCCGCGCAGCGCGAGCTCCCGCGGTACCCCGGCCGCCTCGAACTCGCTCACACGGTCCGCGAAGCGCTCGCGTTCCACGCCCTGCTGCAGCTCGCCGATCCGCGACGCGAACTGGGCGACCGGCTCCGTGAAGCGGGTGATCTCCTCGCCGATGTCGATGCGGTCTGGCCTGTGCTGCACGAACCAGCGGGTGGCGCGGTCGAGGAGTCGGCGGAAGCCGAGGTACAGCTCGGTCTGCGTGGAGGTCGAGACGAGGTTGTCGGTCGCCTCGACTTCGACGACGAACCCGCGCAGGTCGAAGATCTCGCGGGCTGCGACGTAGGCGCGTGCGATCTCCTCGCTCGTGGCGCCCGTCTCGTCAGCGGCGCGGTAGGCGAACGTGATGCCGCCCCGGTTGACCATGGAGTTCACGACGGAGTTGACGACGATCTCCTGCCGCAGCGGATGCGCGTGCAGATCGGGCCCGTACTGCTCGCGCACCTCGGCCGGGAAGTACTCGGCGAGGGTGTGCGAGAACCAGGGGTCGTCGGCGAGCTCGGTCGTGGCGAGGTCGCTCTTGAGGGCGAGCTTGGCGTAGGCGACGAGCACCGAGAACTCTGGCCTGGTGAGGCCGCGGCCATCCTCGATGCGGCGCTTGATCTCGGCGTTCGACGGCAGGAACTCGAGCTCGCGGTCGAGCTCGTCGCGCTCCTCCAGCCACGTGATGAGGCGCTTGTGCGATGGCAGCATGGATGCGGCGTTCGAGCGCGAGTTGCCGAGGAGCACGTTCTGCTCGTAGTTGTCGCGCAGCACCTGGGTTGCGACCTCATCCGTCATCGCGCGCAGCACCTCGTTGCGGGCCTCACGGTCGAGCCGCCCGTCGCGCTCGACGGCGCCGAGGAGGATTTTGATGTTCACCTCGCGGTCGGAGGTGCCGACGCCCGCGGAGTTGTCGATGGCGTCGGTGTTGAGGCTGACCCCGGCCATGGCGGCTTCGATGCGGCCGCGCTGGCTGACTCCGAGGTTGCCGCCTTCGCCGACGACCCTGAGCCGCAGCTCGCGGCCGTCGACGCGGATCGCGTCGTTGCCGCGGTCGCCGATCTCCGCGTTCGTCTCGTCGCTCGCCTTGATGTAGGTGCCGATGGCGCCGTTCCAGAGCAGGTCGACCGGGGCCAGGAGGACGGCCCTCTTGAGCTCGAGCGGGGTGACCCGCTGCACGTCGGCTTCGAGGCCGAGCGCCTCCCGCATCTGCGGGGTCACGGGGATGGACTTCTGCGTGAGCGGGAAGACCCCGCCGCCTTCCGACATGACGGTGCGGTCGAAGTCGTCCCATGACGAGCCGGGGAGGTCGAAGAGTCGCTGGCGTTCGACGAACGTGGCCGCGGCATCCGGTGTCGGGTCGATGAACACGTGCCGGTGGTCGAACGCCGCGACGAGGCGGATGTGCTCGGAGCGCAGCATGCCGTTGCCGAAGACGTCGCCCGACATGTCGCCGACGCCGACGACCGTGAAGTCCTCGGTCTGCGTGTCGTGGTCCAGCTCCCGGAAGTGCCGCTTGACCGATTCCCACGCGCCTCGCGCGGTGATGCCCATGCCCTTGTGGTCGTAGCCGGCTGAGCCGCCGGACGCGAACGCATCCGCCAGCCAGAAGTCGTAGCTCTCGGAGATGCCGTTGGCGATGTCCGAGAACGAGGCGGTGCCCTTGTCGGCTGCGACGACGAGGTACGGGTCGTCGCCGTCGTGGCGGACCACGTCGGTCGGCGGCACGATGTCGGTGCCGACGCGGTTGTCGGTGATGTCGAGGAGGCCGCGGATGAAGGTGCGGTAGGCCGACTTCCCGGCCTCGAGCCACGCGCCTCGGTCGCTCGGGGAGGGCAGCTGCTTCGCGAAGAAACCGCCCTTCGACCCGGTCGGCACGATGACGGCGTTCTTCACCATCTGCGCCTTCACGAGCCCGAGCACCTCGGTGCGGAAGTCCTCGCGGCGGTCGCTCCAGCGCAGCCCTCCTCGGGCGACGCGGCCGAAGCGCAGGTGCACGCCCTCGACCTCGGGCGAGTACACCCAGATCTCCGCCATGGGATGCGGCTTCGGGAGCCCGGGGACACGCGTGCAGTCGAGCTTCATGGAGACCCAGTGCTTCGGCTTGCCTTCCGCATCCACCTGGTAGAAGTTGGTGCGCCAGGTCGCGTCGACGATGCCGATCATCGAGCGAAGGATGCGGTCCTGGTCCAGGCTGGCGACGTCGTCGAGCGCCGCCTCGAGCCGTGCCGCCACCGTGGCGAGCTCGGCGTCTCGGTCGCCGCCCAGCTTGGGGTCGAACTTCGTCTCGAAGAGCCGCACGATGTCGGCCGCGATGGCGGGGTTCCCGGTGAGCGCCTGCTCGATGTACTCGACGGAGAAGGTCGCGCCGATCTGGCGCAGGTACATGCTGATGGCGCGCAGGATCACGATCTGGCGCCAGCGCAGGCCGCCGAGCAGCACAAGCGAGTTCAGCCGGTCGGTCTCGGACTCTCCCGACCAGACGGCGCTGAACACCGACTCGAGCTCCGCGCCCCAGTCGGCGTCGTTCCAGACCTCTGCGGCAGGGGCTGTCAGCCCGAAGTCGGAGATGTGCAGGTTCGTTCCGTCCGGCAGGGTGATGACGTACGGGTGCTCGTCGACGACGTCGACCCCGAGGTCGGTGAGGGCGGGAAGCACTCTCGTGATGGGGTACACGTGGTGGGAGGCGAACGTGAAGTAGCGCTTCCCCGGTTCGTCGCGTTCTGGCGCGTAGAGGTGCACGGCGAAGGGTGTCTCCGCGTCGAGCTGCTCGAGCAGCGCGATGTCGTGGACCGCGTCCTCGGGTGGGATGTTCTCCTTGTACCCCTCGGGGAATGCGGACGCGTACCGGCCGAGGATCTCCGCCGCACGCTCCTCGTCGTAGATGCGGTGCAGGCCATCCACGAGCTCCTCATCCCAGCCGCGGATGGCGCGCTCGATGCGGGGCTGCAGGTCCTGCTCGCTGACGTCGGGCAGCGGTATGCCCTTGGGCGCGCGCACGACGAAGTGCAGCTGGGCGAGCGGGGATTCGCCGACCCGGGTCGCGTGGTCGACCTGGCTCGCGTTGAAGGTCGTGCGCAGGAGCTCCTCGATGCGGAGGCGAACCGTCGTGTTGTAGCGGTCGCGCGGCAGGTAGATGAGGGCCGACGCGAAGCGGCCGAACTCGTCGCGGCGCAGGAAGATGCGGTAGCGGCGCCGCTCGCGCAGGCGGCTCACCTCGGAGGCCACGGCGTGCAGGTGCTCGACGCTGTCCTGGAAGAGCTCGTCGCGCGGGTACTGCTCGAGGGTCTGCAGGAGGTCCTTGCCGGAGTGCGAGTTCGGGGCGTGCCCGGACGCGCGCAGCACGGCCCGCACCTTCGCGCCGACGATCGGCAGCGTGAGCACGGACGCCGCGTAGGCGACCGACGTGAACATCCCGAGGAAGCGCAGCTCGCCCGTGACGTTGCCTGCCTCGTCGAAGCTGCGGATGCCGATGTAGTCGAGGTACACGTCGCGGTGCACGGTGGCTCGCGAGTTGGCCTTCGTGATCGTGAGGAGGCGCGGTTCCCGTGCGGTGCGCTGCGCCTCGCGGGTGAGGCGGGTGCTCGCGGTCGAGGGCCTGCGCAGGATGCCGAGCCCGGTGTGGGGGAGCGGGCGCAGCACCTCCTGGCCCTCCTCGTCCGTCTCGAGGGCGTATTCGCGGTAGCCGAGGAACGTGAAGTTGTCTTCGGCGAGCCAGGTCAGGAACTCGACGGCTGAGGCGATCTCCTCCTGCGTGACGCTCGTCGGCGGCTCGGTGCGCAGGTCGGTGACGAGGTCGAGGCAGGCGCGGCGCATGGGGCGCCAGTCGGCGACCGCCGCGTGCACGTCGGCGAGCACGTTGCGCAGTCGCTCGGCGAGCTCTTCGCGGCCCTCATCGGTGGCGACGCGGTCGATTTCGAGGTGGATCCACGACTCGAGCTCGCCGCCGTGCGTGTGCATCTCGAGCAGCTCGCCGTCGTCGTCGCGGCGCACCGAGACGACGGGATGCGCGAGGAGGTGCACGGCGAGCCCCTGCCGCGCGACGGCGGCCGTGACGGAGTCGACGAGGAACGGGGCGTCGGCCGTGCAGATGTCGACGATGGTGCGTCGCGAGCTCCAGCCGTCCTCCTTGAGGGTCGGCGTGAAGACGGCGATGAGGGTCTCGTCGCTGCGGCGGCGCGACGCGAGCCTCCGCATGGTGGCGGCGGCTCCGACGATGTCGCGCGGTTCGCGAGTCGCGATGTCGTCGGCGTCGACGTCGTCGATCAGCCGTTCGAGGCCTGCGCGGATGCTCGGCTCGACGTCGTCGAGCGCCTCGCGCAGTCCGGTGAATTCAGTTCCGTGGATCATGCCCTACCCCTTTACAGGCGGGCCCTCATTGGCCCGCCGTCGCACCCCGTGCCTCGATGGTAGCCGGGGTGGGAGGGCTCGGGTGCCGCTCAGAGGGTGACGGTGAGTCCCGTGCGAGCGCTCTCGCGGGCCGCATCCAGGATCTCGACCGTGTGCACGGCCTGCTCGAGCAGCACCGGGGGAGCGGCTTCGCCTCGGACGGCGGCGAGCAGCTGGCGGTAGAACTCGGAGTAGTCGCCGCGCGCCGAGGGCACGGGCGTGCTGCCCTCCGCGGTGTGCAGCACGCCCCAGCGTTCCTCGGTCTCGACGCCCCAGTCGGCGGCCGCGGCGGATGCGGGTCGCAAGCCGGCGTCGATCTGCGAGGTCTGCACGTCGTCCATGCGCGACTCGTACGAGCCGAGGTCGCCGTAGGCGATGAGCTCGCGGCCTTCGAGGTGGTTGATCTTGCTGGACGCGACACGGGAGAAGACGCCGCTCGCGTGGTGGAGGGCGACGTCGAAGCCGCAGTCGACGTCGACGCCACCGACCGAGGTGATGTCGAGGTGGGCGCTCACGCGCTCGACGGGACCGAAGAGGAACGCCATCTGGTCGACGAGGTGGCTGCCGAGGTCCCGCAGGAGGCCGTGAGCCGGCCCGGTCTCGAGGGTGCCGGAATCGTCCTGGTCCATGCGCGAGGAGACGCGCCAGATCTCGCCGAGCCTCCCCTCGTCGATGACCTGCTTGAGCGTGACGAGGTCGGTGTCCCAGCGGCGGTTCTGGTAGGCGGTGAGGATGCGCCCGCTGCGCTCGGCGGCGGCCTGCAGCTCGCGCGCGCCTTCGACCGTCGGCGCGAACGGCTTGTCCGCGACGACGTGGACTCCCCGCTCGAGGGCGTGCAGCACGAGCTCGCGGCGTGTGTCGGGCGGGGTGGTGATGACAACCGCGTCCACACCGGCGTCGAGGAGCGCATCCAGGGAGTCGAACGCGGGGACTCCCGGGGCTTCGGTCGTGAGGATCGCGCGCCGCGCTGGTGAGCGGGTCACGACCCCGGCCAGCTCCCAGCCCGCCACGGCCTGGATATACGGCACGTGGAAGCGGTGGCCGCCAGCCCCGTAGCCGACGACGCCGATGCGGGACGGTGTGGATGCGCTCATGGGGCTCTCTCTTCTGCGCGGGCAATTGGTGCTAATGACAGGACAAGGCTAGGGCCTGGGTGGCCGGGCGGCAACGGCTCGACTGTCGGAGGTGTGGTGTTGAATGAGCGCAGACAGGAAACAAGGGGGTGCGACCGTGGTTGAAGGCAAGAACGGATACACGCCGCCGGCGGACTACCGGGCACCCGACTTCGTGCGGCAGTGGTCGGACTCCGCGACGCGGGGTGCCGATCGCATCGAGCAGGAACGCGAGCAGCGCACGAGAGACGGCGAGCGCGACGCCGCTCAGCGCGCCCAGGACGGGCAGCGTGCGCTCGAGCAGAGCTCGCAGGACGCGCAGCGAGCCGCAGGTCAGGCAGCTCGGGACGCGCAGCGTGCGGCCGAGCAGCTCGCACGCGATGAGGGGCGGGCCGCGACGAGCACCGCCGCGCGCGCCACGTACGACCTCGACCGAAGCGGGGAGGGTGCGCAGCGCGGACTGGCCTACTCGCACGGCTCCGCCAACGACGCGCTGCTGCGTCGTCGCGCGCAGCTGCCGACGCAGGCGCAGGCGCAGGCGCCGTCGTCGGCCCCGGCTCCGCCTGCTGGCCAGGTGTCCAGCCCAGGTCCGGCCCCGACTTCTCCATCTGCTCCGCAGCCAACCACGCCGGGCGTGCATCCGACTCCCGCCGTCCCCAAGAGCCGAGCGGCCAGGGGCCCCGCCGCGAAGAACGCCGCACATCTCGGACAGCCGGGCCTCGGGCCTGGGGCCGCGGTCTTCGCCGGGCTCGCGGCCATCGTCGCGGCGTTCCTCGGCTACTGGATCCCGGTCGTCATCGCGATCCTGTTCTCGATGGCGCCCATCAAGCGCGGCTTCGCGTCGGGTGCCAAGGGCATCGCGGCCGCGATCCTCGCGATCCTGCTGCTCGCATCCGCCGCCTTCGTCCAGGTCGTGCAGGTGCTGCCAGGCGCCTTCGGAAGCGACGAGACCGAGGTCAGCACCGAGCCGACGCCCGTGGGGCTCGAGGGCGACCCCATCGAGTCCGGAACTCTCCCCGAGTTCACGTTGCAGGCCGGAAACCCCGTCGGAGGATTCGGCGAGGCCAACCTCGATGTCGTGCTGCCCGAAGGCGACGGACAGCTGGCGGTGCTGCAGGTCGACGACAAGGTCGGTGGCCTCAGCGCCTCGATGTACAGCGGCGATCAGGTTGTCGAGTTCCAGTACCTGGAGCGGGCGACCGGCGGAACGGCGCGATGGCTCATCAACACCCAGGCGGCCTTCGAGCAGTCGTTCGGCGACGACCCGACGTCGCTGGTCGTCGACCGCATCACGATCATGAGCGAGGGGGAGTGGACGGCCGAGATCCTGCCTGTCTCGGTGCTCCCTCCGTTCGACGTGGCGCTCGACGGGGTCGGCCCGGGGGTCTACCTCTACACGGGTGCGGGCGGCGAGGCCTCGATCACATCGAGCGACTACGGCAACTTCGCGATGACCGTGCACGGCTCGGAGTTCGACTACATCACCGCCGAGATCCCTGAGGTCGAGGCGAGGGCCTGGCCGGCGGGCCCCTTCGTCATCGAGGTCGTCGAGGCGACCAAGATCGACGGCACACCGCTGCCCTGGAGCATCCAGGTCGTAAGCCCCTAGTTCCATCCAAGACCCCACCGCGTGCGCTTCGAGGCGCCCAGACGGGCCTCGCTGACTCTCCACCCGGTGACGGCGTGACCTTCTGTGACGCAGCACTGCGCCGCGCGACTCTCTCGGAACTCCCGCGTACCGGCCGCTACTGACGGGCATCCGCTCGCCAATACCTTCTCGACAAGCCCTCACATCTGAGGGTCAGCCCCTCCGCCCGGAGGGTCCGCCGAGAGGAGAACGCGATGTCACAGATCGACACCGCACCGACCACCGACAGCCCGCCGTCGACGCCGCCGGACGACGCCACACCCGTGGCGAGCCGCCGGATGCAGACGCTCGGGCCCGGTGAGCACCTCAAGGTCGTGCACCCCAAGCACTGGGTGCTCTGGATCCTCTCCGCCGTCGCCGTGTTCGCGGTCGCCCAGTTCGCGTGGTCGCTCGTCACGAACCAGCGCTACGAGTGGAACGTCTTCGGCGAGTACTTCTTCAGCCCGATCGTCGTCAACGCGCTCATCCTGACCCTGCAGCTGACGGTGCTCTCCGGGGCGATCGGGTTCATCCTCGGCGCCCTCCTCGCCGTCGCCCGCCTCTCGAAGTCGCCGCTGCTGAACTCCCTCTCGTGGAGCTTCATCTGGTTCTTCCGCTCCGTGCCGCTCGTCGTGCAGCTCGTGGTCTGGTACAACCTCGGCTACCTGTACCCGACGCTCGGCCTCGGGACCCCGTTCACGACCGACTTCTGGCTCGTCGAGTTCCCGACCGTGCAGCTCATCTCCTCGTTCGCCGCCGCGACGCTCGGCCTCTCCCTGCACCAGGCGGCCTACTCTGCGGAGATCATCCGCGCCGGCATCCTCTCGGTCGACCAGGGCCAGCTGGAAGCATCCGCCGCGCTCGGCCTCCCGCGCCGGTACCGCTTCTTCCGCATCATCCTGCCGCAGGCGGCCCGCGCCATCACGCCGAACGCGTTCAACGAGATCATCGGGCTCGTGAAGGGCACCTCGGTGGTGTTCGTCGTCGCGCTGCCCGAGCTGTTCTACACGGTGCAGGTCATCTACAACCGCAACCAGCGCATCATCCCGCTGCTGCTCGTCGCGGTCGTCTGGTACGCCATCATCACCACGCTCCTCTCGATCGCGCAGTACTACATCGAGCGCCACTTCTCGAAGGGCGCGCACCGAGAGCTGCCGCCGACGCCCATCCAGAAGGCGAGGGCCTGGATCTCCGAGAAGTGGGCGCTGCTCGACGACGACAAGAGCGATGAGGACCCGGAGAAGCCGGACGGGCAGACGAAGACGCTGAAGACCAAGAAGGACGTGAGCGAAGCATGAGCCAGGCAACCATCACCCGGAACGTCGAGGCCGAACTCGAGCGCCGCAGCGCAGCATCCGGGCAGGTCAGCGTGTGCGGCGTGAGCAAGTCGTACGGCACCCACGAGGTGCTGCACGACATCGACCTCGAGATCGAGCCCGGCGAAGTCGTCGCCCTCCTCGGCCCGTCGGGCTCCGGCAAGTCGACGCTGCTGCGCACCATCAACCACCTCGAGTCCGTCGACGGCGGATCGATCCTCATCGATGGCGAGTACATCGGCTACGTCAGGAAGGGAGACCGCCTCTTCGAGCTGCGCGAAGCTGAAACGCTTCGCCGCCGGACGAGGGTTGGCATGGTCTTCCAGAACTTCAACCTGTTCCCGCACCTCACCGCGCTGCAGAACATCACGGCGGCCCCGGTCGCGCTGCAGCGGGCCTCCAAGGCGGATGCGGATGCGCAGGCCAGGGGACTGCTCAAGCGGGTGGGGCTCGAGGGCAAGGAGTACCACTACCCGCGCCAGCTCTCCGGCGGCCAGCAGCAGCGCGTCGCGATCGCGAGGGCGCTTGCCCTCAAACCGGATGTGCTCCTCTTCGACGAGCCGACGAGCGCGCTCGACCCCGAACTGGTCGGCGAGGTGCTCGACGTGATCCGCGAGCTCGCCCACGGCGGCACGACGCTGGTCATCGTGACGCACGAGATCGGCTTCGCGCGAGAGGTCGCCGACCGCATCGTGTTCCTCGACGCCGGTCGCATCATCGAGCAGGGCACGCCGGAGCAGGTCCTCACGAACCCGCAGCACCCACGCACGCAGGACTTCATCCGCAAGGTGCTCTAGCTCGCAGCGGGCCGAGCTCTGCCCGCATTCCTCTCCTCTCATTTCTTTCCAGAACTTCAGCAACGCATCCACCCCGAAAGGTGCCTCTCATGGCAAAGCTCAACAAGAAGAAGGTCGGCGTCATCGCCGGCGGTGTGGCGGCGCTCGCCGTCATCGGCGTCGTCGCCACGACCCTCATCGTCAACGGCCAGTCGGCCCCGGTCACGGCAGCCGAACCCGACGGTGCCCAGCCGGCAAGCGGGCTCATCGAGTTCGACCTGACCAGCGCCAACGTCGACGGCCGCCCGCAGATCGACCCGGTGCCAGAGGCCATCGCCGCGCTTGAGGCGTCCGGCTGGCAGCCCGCTGAGGCCGGGAAGCTCACGGTCGTCGGCAGCGCGTACATCCCGCCGCTCAGCTTCCTCGCCGAGGACGACAACGTGACGCGCCTCGGCAGCGAGGCGGACTTCGCGCAGCTCATCGCCGACGGGCTCGGCCTCGAGCTCAAGGGCGAGGTCGCCGCGTGGGCCGACTGGCCCCTCGGCGTGCAGTCCGGCAAGTACGACCTGATCACCTCGAACGTCACCGTCACGGAGGAGCGCAAGGACCTCTTCGACTTCGCCACGTACCGTGAGGACGTGCTCGGCTTCTACGTGAAGGCCGACAGCGAGATCGAGTCGATCACCGAAGCCAAGGATGTCGCGGGCCTGTCGGTCATCGTCGGCGCAGGCACGAACCAGGAGAAGATCCTCGTCGCGTGGGACGAGGAGAACCAGGCAGCCGGGCTCGAACCGGTCGACTTCCAGTACTACGAGGACGACGCGGCGGGCACGCTCGCGCTGCAGTCCGGGCGAGTGGATGCGACCTTCGGTCCGAACGCGACGGCCGCGTTCAAGGCGGCGAGCGACGGCGAGACGAAGCTCGTCGGCACCATCAACGGCGGCTTCCCGGCCAACGCGCAGATCGCCGCGGGCACGGCGAAGGACAACGGCCTCATCGAAGCCGTCGAGATCGTCCTCAACCACGCCATCGAGAACGGCCAGTACGACGCGATCCTCGACCGCTGGGGCCTGCAGGATGAGCGCATCGACGCCTCCGAGGTGAACCCGGCGGGCCTCCCGCGCGAGGAGTAGCCATCTCGCTTCCGTCAGCGACCGAACCCGTCGCGTCCTCGAAGTCCGAGGCGCGGCGGGTTTCGGTGCGCCGTCGGGCGCGCCCAGCCGCACCGACGGGCTCGTGCTCGCACTCGGCGTGGCGACCGCGTTCACGACCCTCCTCGACCAGGCCGTGTTCAGCTTCGCCGTGCCGAGCATCCAGCGCTCCCTCGGCGCCGATGCCGCGCAGGTGCAGTGGCTGACCTCGTCGTACTCGCTCGCGTTCGGCCTCGCGCTTGTCGGCGCTGGCCGCCTCGGCGACCTGCTCGGGCGGCGCTCCCTGTACATGCTGGGGCTCGTGCTCTTCGCGGTGGCGGGGTTCGCGGCGGCGCTTGCCGACGACGCGACGACCGTGATCGTGGCCCGCCTCGTGCAGGGCTTCGGGGCCGGCGTCGTGAATCCGCAGGTGCTCGGACTCTTCCAGGACACATTCCGCGGCATCATGCGCTCGCGCGCGCTCTCCGGCTACACGACCGCGGGTTCCGCGGCCGGGCTCATCGGTCCGCTCGGCGGCGGCCTGCTGCTCACGCTCCTGCCAGACAGCACGGGGTGGCGCCTCGTCTTCCTCCTCGCCGTCCCCCTCGCGGTGGTGCTCATCGTCGCGGCCGTGTTCGTGTTGCCGAGGCCCGTTGCGGTGACCGGCGGCGTGCGCGTCGCGCTCCGGCAAGTGGATGCGATGGGCGTCGTCCTGCTCGGGGCTGGAACGCTCGCGCTCCTGGTCGCGGCGGCGAGCGGCGGCTGGCTGGTCGCGGCCCTGGCGGTCGCCGGCCTGGCCTTCTTCGTCGCCTTCGCCCTGTGGGAGCGGCGCGCGTATGCGAGGGGCGGCGCCGCGGTGCTGCATCCGGCGCTCGCGCGCAGCCGCGGCTACCTGCTCGGCACCGCGGTCGCGACCCTCACGTTCGGCTCCGCGCTCGGCCTCGGGCTGCTCACGACGCTCTTCCTCATCGACGGGCTCGGCTACTCGCCGTTCGTGGCGGCGCTCATGCTCACGCCGCGCGCGCTCGGCATGGTGGTCGGCTCGATGCTGAGCTGGCGGCTCGTGCGGCGCTTCGGGCGCGGCGGCATCACGTGGGCGCTCGGGCTTGCACTCGCGGCGGTGACCGCCGAGGTGGCGCTGGTCGCCTCCGGCTCGGAGCCGCTCATCCTGCTCGGCGTGATCGGCGCGGGTGCGCTGCAGGGCTTCTTCGCCGGGCTCTTCACCCCCTCGAACCAGTCGCTGACGCTCAACGAGGCCCCCGCAGGTGTGAACGGGGTCGCGGCTGGCTTCTTCCAGCTCAGCCAGCGGCTCTCGGCGGCGCTCGCGCTGTCGATCTACGCGGGCACGTACCTGGCGGTCGGGGCCACGATGCCAGCGAGCTTCGCATTCGGGGCCGCCGCGTCGATCACGATCGCGGCGTCGCTCGGCGCGCTGCTCGTCTCGGCGGCAGACGGCAACCGCCGGCACCGACCGGACGAGCCCGGCGTCACTCGGGCGACGTGACCGACTTCAGGAAGTCGATGGTCGACGCCAGCGCGCTCTGCGCATCCGCCCCCGCGAGCTTGAACTGGTACTCGTGCTGCAGCGCCGGCTCGTGGTCCTCCGGGTAGAAGACCGCGGTGACCGGCACGCCGAGACCCTGCAGCTTCGTCGCGAACGGCTGCGATTGGTTCGCGGTCAGCGGGTCGGCGTTGCCGCCCGAGATCCAGGTCTGCGGGAAGTCGGCGGTCACGTAGTCGAGGGTCGACATCTCCTGCCCTGCGGGGGTGTCAGCCCAGTCCTTGTCGCCCTGGTACGCCCACAGCGCCACGCGGAAGCCGTAGCCGCCGAGGCCAGGCGCGCTCGGGATGCCGCTCACGTCGTAGATGCCGCAGTTCAGCACCATCCCAGCGAGCTGGTCGGCGGCGAGCGCCGGGGCGAGGCCGACGAGCTCCGCGTACTCGGGGTTCGTGGCGAGGGCCGCGAGCTGGCTCGCGAGCTGCGCGCCCGCGGAATCGCCCGCGAGGACGATCTGGTTCGGGTCGATGTTGTACTCGGCCGCGTTCGCCGTCAGGTGCGCGAGCGCCTCGTTGAGCTGCGTGAGCGCCGTCGGATAGGTGGCCTCCGGCGCGACCGTGTAGTTGACGGCGACCGTCGTGAACCCCTCCGCGGCGAGGATCTGCACATACGGGTCGACGTTCTGCTTGCCACCCGAGATCCACGCGCCCCCGTGGATCCACACGACCGTCGGCAGTGCCTCGGTCGTGTCGGCGGGTGAGTACAGGTCGAAGGTCGTGTCCGAACCGCCGTCGCCGTACGGCACATCGAGCTGCGACTGCAGGCTGTCAGCGGTCGGCGCGAAGGCCTCCATCTCGGTGACGGTGCGCTTCGCATCCAGCTCGAACAGGCCGCGGATGACCATGGCAGCGGGCCAGGGCGTCGACACCCAGATGATCGCGCCGACAAGGCCGGCGGACAGCACGCCGAGCGGCACCGTCCTGCTCTTGCGGCGGTACCAGGGCTTCGCTGCGTTCCTGGCTGGTCTCGGCGTGACACTCGGGGGGATGCTCACCCTCGCATTCTTCCAGTACCACGATCCATGCAGACGCACACCGCCGTGTTGTCCGCGAGCCCGGGTATGCAATATGTTGCAGATCACCCCCTCCTCGATGCAGCGATGCAGCGCCGACCGCCCAGATCGGTGGCGCTCCTGCGAGCATCCCGACGCCGAACGGCCCATGCATGTACGCCCTCCTCGTGATCCTCCAGACGGTGGTGCTCCCGCTGCTCTTCGGGGGCGTGCACCTGGGCGTCGCGGGCGGCAATCCAGCGCTCGTCTTCGGGATCTGGTTCGCGTTCTGGGGCGTCGGGTCGCGCCTCATCGTCGCGGGCATCAGTCAGCTCACGAACCCCCTGCGAACCACGCAGACCATCCTCGGGGCCGCCGCCGCCGACGAGAGCGATGAGCCTGAGGAACACGCTGCCGGTACGCGCATGCAGACGCTCAACGCGACCGGCGCCGCGACCGCGCAGGTGGTGCAGGAACTCGGGCTCGCGAACCTCAGCCTGGGCACCGTCGCACTGGTCTCCTCGCTGGTCCCCGGTTGGGGACTCGTGGGCGCGCTTCCCGGCGCGATCTACCTGGGCATCGCCGGCATCCGGCACCTCGCGAAGCGCGGCAAGAGCACCAACGAGCTCGTCGCGACCTGGACCGACCTGCTCGTCTTCGTGATCGTCGTGGGCGGCGTCGTCGCGGCCGCCCTCCGCGGCTGGTGAACGACCCGCTTCCCGGCTTGTCGCGTCGCGTGCTGCGATAGCGTCGAGCACACCATGATGCTTCGCCTGGCTCGCGCGCTGCTCGTGCGCAGCGCGGTGCGCGACGTGCGGACGGGCCTGCTGTCGATCGCGGTCACCGGCCAGCCTCCGAGCGGCGGCGCGGTGCTCGCCGCCAACCACGGCTCATGGTGGGACGCCTACCTGATCGGCCTCTACGCCAGGAACACCGGGTTCGACGTGGCCGTCATGATGGGCGACGAGCAGCTGCGCCGCTTCCCATTCCTGCGCCTCGTCGGGGCAGTGCCCCCGCGGGCGGTGCGTACGCTCGCCGCCCGTGCGCGCGCCGGCGACTGGTCCCTGATCTTCCCGGAGGGCGAGCTGCGCGCGGGCCGCGGGCTCGCGTCGCTGCACCCGGGCGCCGAGTGGGTCGCGGCGCGCGCCGAGGTTCCGCTGGTCCCCGTCGCCATCCGAGTCGTCATGCGCGGGGCGGCCAAACCCGAGGCGTTCGTCCGCTTCGGCGCACCCGTGCGCCCCGAGCAGCTCGCGGCAGCACTCGGCTCGATGCTCGAGGAGCTCGACCGGGCCCTCGACGCCGCAGACCCCGCACGGCCCCTGCCGGGCTACCGCATCGTGTTCGACGCGCAGCGATTCCGCCGCGACCGAGTCGGCTTCGCCGGGCGGATGCTCGCGTTCCTGACCAGGCCGGAGGGCTTCAGGGCTCGCCGGGCTCAGCGGACCCACCGGGCTCGCCCGGCTCGTCCTGGTCGTCAGGGCGAGCGGGGCCGCGAGTGAACCGGTCGCTCGTGAGCCGCGTGGTCGCCGGAGTCTCCCTCGCGTACCTCGGCGCGAGGGCGATCGTGCTGCTCGCGAACGCGCTGACGCAGCGGAGCCTGCGGGCGGCGGCCGGGACGGCAACCGGGACCAGCCGTGCCCGTGCCCGTGCTGGGACCGGGCGTGGATCGTCGGCCTCACCAGCTCCAGCTGAGCGCTCGGGCCACGCATCCGCGCCGCGGGTCGCGCTGCTCATCCCTGCCCGCGATGAGGAACCGACGCTGCGGGAGACGCTGCCCGGATTCCTCGGTCAGGGAGCCGACGAGGTGGTCGTGCTCGACGACGAGTCGGCCGACGCGACCCGCGCGGTCGCCGAGGCCGCGGGTGCCCGCGTGCTTCGGGGTGCGCCGCGCCCCGAGGGGTGGACGGGCAAGAACTGGGCGTGCGCGCAGCTCGCCGCCGCCAGCGAGGCGCCCGAGCCGCCGAGGCCCGACGATGTGCTCGTCTTCACCGATGCCGACGTGCGCTGGAACCCCGGTGCGCTAGACGCGCTGCTGGTGACCATGCGTGCATCCCGGGCCGACCTCCTCACGGTCTTCCCACGTCAGGAGACTCGGACCCTCGGCGAGCGGCTCATCACGCCCCTCAACGACGCGGTCGTGCTCGGGTCGGTGCCGATGGCCCTGCACGGGCGCAGGGCGCCGGTGGTTGCGAACGGCCAGGTCATGGCGTTCACGCGCGCCGCCTACGCCCGCGTCGGAGGCCACGCGGCGGTGAGCGGTGAGCTCGTGGAAGACATGCGTCTCGCCGAACGGATGCGCGCCGCTGGCGGCCGAGTCGTGACCGTGCGGGGTGGGAGCGCGATCGGGGTGCGCATGTACGACGGGTACCGGAGCTCGGTGCGCGGCTTCGCGAAGTCGCTCCTCGGCCTCCATCACGGGTCGCGGGCGCTCATGCTGGCGACGAGTCTCCTGACGGTCTGCGTCTACTCGCTGCCGTGGGTCCTGCTCTTCTTGCCCGGTGCGGGGGAGTCGCGCGCAACCGGGCGCATCCTTCGGCTCGTGCGGTTCGTGGGCCTGCTCGATCGCACGGTCTCCAACCTCGTCGCGGGGCGGCGACGCCCCCTCGACCTCGCCGAAGGGCTGCTCGGCCCGATGAGTCCGCTGCTCGTGCTGCCCGTGTACGCGTTGGCGGGGCGCCGCAGCGTCGCCTGGAAGGGCCGCGCCTACGAGGCGTGACCAACCGCCGCGTCTACGAGCAGTAGAAGACGTGCGTAGACTTCTGGCGTGACCTCCGCCGGCCTGCTGACCCCCGCCGTGGGGGAAGTGGACCCGCTCGACCTCGACCTCGACCTCGACCTCGATCTCGACCGAGACCCCGCCCTGGCCCCGCCCGTGGATGCGCGGCCGCGAGACGCCGCACGGGTGCGCCGAGTTCGGCTCGCGTTCGTCGCAGCATCGGTCTCCACGTTCATCGCGCTCGCCTCGCACGTCTTCGCCGGCGGCGGCATGCCCGGCCTGCTCGGCGTCGCGTTGCCGTTTGCGCTGGCCGTGCTCGCTTGCCTGCTGCTGGCGCGCATCCGCACCGACTCGCTCCGCCTCGCGCTGTCTGTCGGCGCGAGCCAGTTCCTCTTCCACACGCTGTTCGTGCTGGGCACGCCGCCGGCCGCCAGCGGTTCGGCCAGCGCAGCGGATGCGCATGCCGGGCACGCGGGTCACGGCCAGCTCGCGGCCTCGTCGGCGATGGCGGACTTCGCGTCGGGCTCGGGCGTCAGCTCCCCGACCGCCGCCCTGCACCTCGGACACGACGGCCCGTTCATGTGGGCGATGCACGCGTTCGCCGCGGTGCTCACGGCGCTTGCCCTGTACTTCGGGGAGGCCCTCCTCGCGAGTCTCGCGCGCGTGAGGCACGCCGCCGTCGAGCTGCTTCGGCCGCTCGTTCGCGGCATCTTCCTGCTCCTCGTTCGCGCCGTGCGCCCCGCCGCGGTGATCGACTCGGCGCCGCTCGAGTTGCCCTGGGTGCCCGCGCTGCCGGTGCGCGCTGCGCGCACCCTGCGGCGCCGAGGCCCGCCCGCGGTCGCGATGCTCCCAGCATTCGCGACCTCGAACTAGCGCCACAGCTCTCGTCTCAGCTTCCCTGCTGAGGTGCTGTCTGGTGCCGGTCGGCGTCGATCATTCTCCGTCCGTGACGTTCGCGCGCCTTCCGCGCGACGCCTTCGTGCGCGGGCGGACAGACCCGAGGAACTCTCGAGATGTCTTTCGACTCAGCACCAACATCCACGACGCGCCGGACACTCCCGACGCGCAGAACATCCACGACCGGCAGCACACCGACCACAGCAGCGCCGACAGCACCGAGGAGACTCGCCGTCACGGCCATCGCGCTGCTCATGGCCTGTCTCCTGGGGTTCGCCGGTGCGACCCCAGCGCAGGCGCACGACCAGCTCATCGCGAGCTCGCCATCGCCGGACGCGTCGCTCGACGCGTCGCCGGCGGGCATCACCCTCAGCTACTCCGCGAACATCATGGAGATCGGCCCGATGATCGTGCTGCAGGACGCCGCGGGCCGCGACTGGGCGACCGGCGAGCCCGTCATCGACGGGACGACGGTCACGAGCGCCGTCGACGACACCCTGCCCGACGGCGCGTACACCGTCAACTGGCGGGTCGTCTCCTCAGATGGGCACCCGATCACGGGCACCATCCAGTTCACGGTCGGCGATCCCACGGCGGCGGACGCGCCCGCGGCACCGGCACCCTCGGACCCGGCCACCGCTGACCCGACGACGGCCGACCCCGCCCCCACTGACGCGGCGCCCTCCGAATCCGAGTCACCCTCCGGCGCGACGACCCAGCCGACGTCCGAGATCACCTCGCAAGCGGCGTTCGACGTGCCGCGGATGCTGCTCATCGGCGCGCTCGGGGCGCTCGTCGCGCTCGGCGTCGCCTGGCTGATCGTCCGGGCACGCAAGGGCGGTCAGGCGCAGCCTGAATCGGCTGAGGCCGACACCGATGCGCGCTGACGCCGCCGCCACTCCTTCTCTCTTCTCTCTCCGCAAAGGAACCACGCTCATGACCCGTACCACCACGAACCTCCCTCGCCCCCTCGCAGCGGCCGCCCTCCTCGCTGCTGCTGCGCTCGCCCTCACCGGATGCACGGCCGCCGGGTCGACGGCCACCCCCGACGCCGCCTCGGCGGGTCCCGCCGCCGAATCCGTCACCGTCGAGAACGCCTGGGTGAAGGCCGCCGACTCCGGCATGTCAGCGGCGTTCGGCGAGATCGAGAACACGGGTGCGGGGGACGTGACGATCGTGTCGGTCGCGAGCCCCGCATCCACCGCGCTCGAACTGCACGAGACCGTCGAGAACGAGACGGGCGAGATGACGATGCGTGAGAAGGGTGGCGGGTTCACGATCGCCCCCGGCGAGACGCTGACGCTCGAACCCGGGGGCAACCACATCATGCTCATGGACCTGCCCGAGCCCGTTGTCGCGGGGGACGAGCTGAGCTTCACGCTCACGTTCTCGGACGAGTCGACCCTCAATTTCACTGCCCCGGCCAAGGACTACGCCGGGGCCAACGAGAACTACGAAGACGGCGACATGGGCGGCGACATGGAGATGGACCACTCCGACATGGACCACGCCGAGCACGGCGACGACGCGGACAACAGCTAGTGCCCGGCGACCAGAGCCCTGGTCGCCCCCGCCCGACTCGGCGACAGCTCCTCTTCGGGGGTGCTGTCGCCGGGTTCGGCGCGGTCGCGGCCGTGGGCGCCGACCAGGCGCTCCGTCTCGCGGGACGCCAAGAGCCAGCGGGCGCAGCGGATGCGGCTGCCGACGCGAGCCCGGCCGGTGCCGGTGAGCTGACCGGGTCAGGCGTCGTCCCGTTCTACGGGCCGCACCAGGCGGGCATCGCGACCGTGCCGCAGGCGCACGCGACGCTCGCCGCCCTCGATCTGCGAGACGGCATCGACCGCGATGGGCTGCGGCGACTCATGCAGCTCCTGACGGACGATGCGGCGCGCCTCACCCGGGGTGAGCCGGCACTGGCCGACTCCGAACCCGAGCTCGCGCACCTGCCGGCCAACCTGACGGTGACGTTCGGGTTCGGTCCTGAGTTCGTGCGGCGCGCATCCACCACTGCAATGCAGGCGCCCGCCTGGCTGCGCCCGCTGCCGCCGTTCGGCATCGATCGGCTCGAGGCGGCGTGGAGCGACGGCGACCTGCTGCTGCAGGTCGCGTCCGACGACCCGTTCACGGTCGCCCACGCGTTGCGGATGCTGCTGAAGGACACGCGCAGCTTCGCGACGGTGCGGTGGACGCAGCCCGGGTTCCGCCGGGCGCGCGGGTCGGAGGCCCCGGGCACCACGATGCGGAACCTGTTCGGGCAGGTCGACGGCACCGTCAACCCGGCGCCTCCGACGCTCGACTTCGAGCAGCTCGTCTGGATTCGCGAGGGCGCGTTCGCGGGTGGGACGGGCATGGTCGTGCGGCGCATCCGCATGGACCTCGACAAGTGGGACAGGCTCGACCGCAGCGGTCGCGAGCAGTCGGTTGGCCGCACGCTCGCGAACGGCGCCCCGCTGACCGGCACGGACGAGCACGATGAGCCGGACTTCTCGGCCGAGAACGCGGCCGGGTTTCCCGTCATCGCCGAGTTCTCGCACATCCGGCGGGCGCGATCCGAGGACGCGTCGGAGCGGTTCTTCCGTCGCGCCTACAACTACGACGATGCGCCCACGGGGGAGGAGATCTCGAACTCGGGGCTGCTCTTCATCGCCTTCCAGGCGGACGTGGATGCGCAATTCGTGCCCATCCAGCAGCGGCTCGACGAGCTCGACCTGCTCAACGAGTGGACGACGCCCATCGGGTCTGCCGTGTTCGTCGTGCCGCCCGGATGCGCGGAAGGCGGTTACGTCGGCGAGGGGATCCTCGGATGAGCGGACCAAGACCGCGCGCCCGGCGCGTCTCGAGCACGGGATGGGTCGGGCAGCTGCTGATGCGCCTCCACTTCCTCGCGGGCGTCTTCGTCGGCCCGTTCATCCTCGTGGCGGCGCTGAGCGGCGCACTCTACGCGCTGACCCCGCAACTCGAGCAGCTGGTCTACGATCACGAGCTGCATGCGCCGGTCTCCGAGAGCGCCCTGCCGCTCGGAGAGCAGATCAAGGCAGCAGACGCGCACGTCGGGCAGGACGAGACGATCGTCGCCGTGCGTCCGGCCCCGAACCCGGGCGATACGACGCGGGTCATGTACGCGGATGCGACGCTCGGGGAGAGCACGACGCGGGCGGTGTTCCTCGACCCCGCGACGGCAGAGGTGCGCGGTGACCTGCCCGTCTACGGCACGTCCGGTTCGCTGCCGCTGCGCACCTGGATCTCCGAGCTGCACCGAAGCCTGCACCTCGGTGATGCTGGCCGGCTCTACAGCGAGCTCGCGGCATCCTGGCTCGGGGCCGTCGCGCTTGCAGGGGCAGGGCTCTGGGCCACCAGGTACCGGCGGGCGCGAACGGCGAAACGGGCGACGCAGCAGCGCAACCTGCTGCGGCCGAACCTGCTCGCGACGGGGTTCGCGCGCACCCGCAGCCTGCATGCATCCACCGGCATCTGGGTGCTGGCCGGGGCGCTGTTCCTGTCGGCCACGGGCATCACGTGGTCGCAGCACGGGGGAGCGAACTTCACGGAGCTGCGAGCCGCGGTGGGATGGACGACGCCCGCGCTGAGCACGAGCCTCGACGGCGCCGGCGCCGCGGCCGCAGATGAGCACGCAGAGCACGCTGGCCACGGGCACGGGGGTGTGACACCGAGCCTCGATGCTGGCGAGCTGAGCCCGGGCGCCTACGACTCGGTGCTCTCCATCGCGCGCGAGGTGAACGTGAACACCGGGCTCGTCGAGATCCGGCCGCCGGCGGAACCCGGCACGGCGTGGGTCGTGCAGGAGATCCAGCGCAGCTTCCCGACGGAGGTGGATGCGGTTGCCATCGACGGCACGACCATGCAGGTGGTCGACCGGGTCGACTTCGCAGAGTTCGGGCCGGTCGCGAAGCTCAGCCGCTGGGGCATCGACCTGCACATGGGTTCGCTGTTCGGCCTCGCCAATCAGCTGGTCCTCTTCGCGGTTGCGGTGGGTATGGCGGCGATGGTCGTGTGGGGGTACGTGATGTGGTGGCAGCGTCGGCCGAGGCACGACCCGTCGCGGTTGGTCGGTGCCGCTCCGCCTCGTGGAGCGCTGCGCCGCGCGCCGAGGTGGGGCATGCTGCTCGCGCTCGCCGTGGCCGTGGCGCTGGGCATGTTCCTGCCGCTGATGGGCGTGAGCCTGATCGTCTTCCTGGCCGTCGACGTCACGGTCGGGATGCTCGCTCGTCGGCGATCGCGATCGCGATCCGGGGCGCGGCCGTCCGACCTGACGCGCGGTCAGCGGGCCGGCGGGGTCAGTCCCGCGAGCGATGGCTCGAGTGCGGGTCGGAGCGTGGGTTCGAGCTTGGACTCGAGGTGACGCCGGGCCACACGTAGTCGAGGCCGCGTTCCGCGTCGGGGAACAGAGCGCCGTAGAACTCCTCGTCCTTGGCGATGAGCTTCGAGCGGTGCGACTCGTGGAGTGCCTCGTCGCCCAGCCAAGGTGGAGGGTCGGACACCCTGAAGTCCGGCCCTCTGCTGGTCGCCGCCTCCTCGAAGACGGCAAGCGTCTTCTCGGCGCAGGTGTCGGCGTAACCGCGTCCCACCCATTCCGCGCAGAACGCGCCCTGGTAGTCGAGGAGGGCCCGTTCGTAGCCGATCCACATCTTCACGACGGGATGCTGCTGCCACCCGTAGCCGGGCACGGTCAGCGCCTTCATGACCTGCAGGGTCTCGACGCGCTGCTTGCCGAGGCGCTGCCGGTCGAGCACCCGCGCGGATTCTGCGAAGTCTGCATAGGGGAGGAACGTCTGCATCGACCTGTTGTACCGCGCGAGCATCAGCGGATGCGGGGAGGGTGTCGGCAGCTTCCCGAACGATCTCCTCGGACCGGACCAAGAATGTCGGTGGTCGGGTGGAAGCTGATCGCATGATCGATGAAGCACTCGCGACGAGAATCCCGGAGGGGTGGAGGCCACCCGACTCGCTGGTGGAGCGCGTGCGAATGCTCGAGCGCTTCCTGGTGGTCCGGTCGATCGCCGATGCCGACGCTGATCTCGCCCGTGCCCAGGCTGAGCAGGCGCGCGTCTACGCACTCGCGGCGCGGACGGCCCTCGCAGAGGACGAGCGCCAGGGCACACTCGAGCAGGAGTGGGCGCTTCGCTCGTGGAAGGCGGAGATCGCCGCGGTCACGAAGACTTCGAGGCAGGCGGTGTCTGGCATCATGGGCCGCTCGGCGATCCTCACTGAGGACTTCCCGCTCGTTCATGCCGCGCTCGCGGCGGGCGAGGTGTCGATGGCGCATGCCCGCATCGTGTGCGAGGCGGGAACGATCGTCGTGCACGAGGACCCCGCGGAACAGGCCGCGCGCCGCGAGCTGTTCGTGCAGCTCGCGCTCGAGAAGGCGCGTTCGACGTCACCTGGCAGGCTGAAGGACTTCGCCATCAAGCAGGCGGAGCGGCTGACGGCGTCGTCGCTCGAGGAACGCTACGAGCAGTCGATGACGTCCCGGGCCGTGCTCGTCTTGAGTGAGGCGGATGGCATGGGCTCGCTCGGCGCTCGGCACTCGCTGCCGGTGCTCACGGCGATCGATGGGCGGTTGTCCGAGATCGCGAAGGCCATCATCGCGGCGCGGGGCTCTGATTCCGACGACCCGCGGACCTTCCACCAGGTGCGGGCCGACGTGTTTGCCGAGCTGCTGCTCACGGGCAGGCTGACGACCTGTCCGGAAGCGGCGGGCATCACCGCGAAGGTGTCCATCACCTTGCCGGTGCTCGCGATGCTCCACGCTCAGCACGGCGACGTCGACGGCGACGGCCGTGCGCTCGATACGACGCCCGCGCTCCTCGACGGCGTCACGCCCATCCCGATGAGCGTCGCGAAGGCGCGCGCAGCCAACGCGCCGGCCTCCGAGCGCATCCTCACCCACCCGATCACTGGAACGGTCGTCGAGGTCGACCGCTACCGGCCGACGGAGGCGATGCGCGCGTGGCTGCGGGCTCGAGATGTGCACTGCAGGTTCCCGGGATGCCGGCTCCCCGCAGAGCGTTGCGACCTCGACCACACGATCCCGGCATCTGAAGGCGGGCCGACGAGCCTCGTGAACCTCGCTGACCTCTGTCGCTGGAACCACACGGTCAAAGGCAACACCGGTTGGGAGGTCTGCCAGCTGCCCGGCGGAGTCATGGAATGGATATCGCCCACGGGCATCCCGCTGAAGGATGTTCCCGAACCGAGGGGCGTCACCTTCGGACCCTCCCCGCCCGGCGAACCGGGCCTCGAGATCGGAGGAACTGCCTACCGGGTGCAGCAGCCCGGGCCCGGGCTTGGACCAAGGACCGGCGAGGAGCCGGGCATCATGCCGGGCCTCGACCCTCCACCGTTTTGACCGGGCTCCGATTCGTTGCCCGCCTCTCGTGAACGCCCGCAGCTCCCCGCCGCCGCGCGGTGCGGCGACAAGGAGCTGCAGAGCGGAGGAGCTGCGGTGAGGAGCTGGGCTGCCCTGCCCAGGCCTGTGCCCCGGACTTACGCTGTCGTCGGCCCGTAGAACCCGTTGATCTCGGAGAGCTCGAGCTCTGCGGTCGCCTGGATGAGGGCGAGCAGGTCGGTGTCGAGGCCAGGCGCGAACTCCTCCAGACGCTCGTGGGCGATGAACGACGGAGCTCCGGCGGGGGCCTGCTCCGAAGCGTCCAACGTCGTGCCGTCCTTCGAAGGCGAGTCGCCCTGGAAGATCTTCCCTGCCTCCGACTTGCCGTCGAGGTCGAACGAGTACTGCTTGCTCTGCAAGCCCAGGTCGAGCAGCTCCTTCACTTCGGGGAACGACTCGGCGTTCGTCTTCGGGATGGGCAGCAGCGACTTCCAGTTCACGCCGAGCGTCTCGAGGGCCTTCGCGTACGCGTTCTCGTGCGCCTGGTCGCGCACGATCAGGTAGGCGATCGTGCCACGCGCCGTCGGGTTGTCGGTCATCTCGTAGATGCGGCACTTCTGCAGGCGCCCCGTCGACTCGAGCATGAGGTTGTAGAGCAGGTCGAGGGGCAGGTTGCCGGAGTTGTAGACGTAGCTGCCGCTCCACGGGTTGCCCGCCGCGTCCACGGGCAGAGCACCCTGAGCGCCGACCAGGTAGTGGTGGATGTTGCTCGTGTCGAGGGCGATCTTCAGGGGCGTCGCGCCGCCGGCACCCGGCTTGTCGAGCGGGTCCGTGAGCTTGCCCGTGTATTCGGGCGACCCGTCGAGCAGCCGGGAGATGGTCGTGCCGATCAGCTCGACGTGGCTGATCTCCTCGGTGCCGATGCCCTGGATGAGGTCACGGTACGGCTTCGCCGTCGGGCCGCGGAAGTTCATCGCCTGGAAGAGGTACTGCATCATGGTGCGCATCTCCCCGAACTGCCCGCCGAGCCCCTCCTGCAGGGCATTCGCGGCCGCGGGGTCTGGCTCGCCGTCGGCGATGTCGTTGATCCAGGTCTGTGCGTGGAAGTACATGGGGGAGTCTCCTCGTCATCGTTCCGGTTCGACGCGGATGCGCCGCTCCCGCGAGACCATCAACTGCACCTGGGTTTTCGAGAGGGGTACCGCGAACCGGGGCTGAGGGTGTAGAACGCGCGACACCGGCTACTCCACGGGCGTCGCCGCTCGCGAGTTCTTCGAGCGCCGGACGGCGCGCAGCACGACGTACGTGACGACCCCGACGGCCACGATGATGCCGCCGCGCAGCCACACCTCGCCGCTCTGCTGGGTGAGGAGCACGATGCAGGAGATGATCGCGAGCACGGGGAGCACGGTCCAGGCCTTGAAGTGCGCGTGCTCGACCTTGTCGCGGCGCAGCACGAGCACGGCGAGGTTCGTGCTGAGGAACACGATGAGCAGCAGGATGACGACGGTCTCGGCAAGCACGGCGATGCCGCCCGTCGCGGTGAGCACGATCGCGAAGACCGTGGTGACGACGATCGCGACCCACGGGGTGCGTCGCCCGGGGAGCACGCGCCCCAGCATGCGAGGCAGCAGCCCCTGGCCCGCCATGCCGTAGGTGAGGCGGCTGGCCATGATCATGGTCAGCAGCGCGCCGTTGGCGACCGCGATGAGGGCGATCGCGCTGAACAGCCAGGCCGGCACGGGCACCCCGGTCGCCTCGATGACGTTGAGGAGCGGACCGGTGGACTCGGCGAGCTCGTCGGAGGGGACGGCGATGGATGCTGCGGTGCCGACGAGCATGTACATGAAGCCCGCCGTGAGCAGCGAGAAGAACAGCGCCTTCGGGTAGACCTTCGACGGCTCGCGCACCTCCTCGATGAGGTTCGCGCTCGTCTCGAAGCCGACGTAGGAGTAGTACGCGAGGAGGGCCGCGCCGAGCACGGCGGGGAACGGGTTGATGTCGTCGCCGAACGACACAGCCCGGCCGATGTCGCCGCCGCCGTTCCCGACGAGCACCCCGACGAGCACGACCACGAGGACGAGGCCCGTCAGCTCGATGCAGGTCATGACGATGTTCGAGCGCAGGGACTCCTTGATGCCGCGCAGGTTGACGAGCGCGATGAGCACGAGCAGGAGGGATGCGCCGACGACCGGCGGTAGGTCGATGAACGTGGCGAGGTAGTCGCCGCTGAACGCGAGAGCAAGGCTGGCCGCGCTGACGACGCCCGCCGCGAGCATGCAGAACCCCACCATGAACGACACGAACTCGGAGCGGTACGCGCGTTGCGCGAACACCGCCGAACCGCCCGCCTTGGGGTACTTCGTGACGAGCTCGGCGTAGGACGCGGCCGTCAGGAGCGCCATGCCGAGCGCCACCAGCAGGGGCAACCAGGTGACGCCGCCCACTTCGCCCGAGATGGTGCCGACGAGGGCGTAGATGCCAGCCCCGAGCACGTCGCCGAGGATGAAGACGAACAGGAGGAGCCCCGTGACGTCGCGTTTGAGGGCCGGGGTCGACGACGGGGCAGGTGTGGGGGACATGCCCCGATTGTTGCGCGCATCCGGAGGGCATTCCTCGCCCTTGTCAGGTGCGCCACCGTGTGCAACTGCGCCGGGTGCATCCGCTGCCCTGTGCATCCGCACTGCACGCGGCTCTGGCCTGGCCAATGGGCGGGCCTGTTGCTACCGTTGGACCTTGAAGCCCCGGAATCGGGCTTGCGGACGAGGGAGCAGTACCCGCACCACGACAAGACTGACTCAGAAGGAGCCGTCGTGGCTTGGTTCGTGTTGATTCTGTCTGGAATGCTGGAGGCCGTCTGGGCCTCAGCGCTCTCCGCCTCGAAGGGCTTCAAGAGGCCCGTCCCCGTCGTCGTCTTCCTGGTGTCGCTCACCATCAGCATGGCCGGCCTCGCGTGGGCGATGACGCAGCTGCCGACCGGCACCGCGTACGCGGTCTGGGTCGGCATCGGGGCGACGCTCACCGTCATCTGGGCGATGTTCACCAAGCAGGAGCGGGTTTCCGTCGCACGGGTCCTGCTGCTCGTGCTGCTCGTCGGCTCGGTCATCGGCCTCAAGGTGGTGAGCTGACCATGGCGTGGATCGCACTCGTCATCAGCGGCATCCTCGAAGCCGTCTGGGCCACCGCCCTCGGCCAGTCGGAGGGGTTCACGCAGCCCCTCCCCACGATCGTCTTCTTCGTCGGGGTCGTGCTCAGCATGCTCGGCCTCGGCTGGGCGGCGGCGCGCATCCCGATCGGCACCGCCTACGCCGTCTGGGTCGGCATCGGGGCGGCCCTCACCGTCATCTACGCGATGGCGACCGGGGACGAAGCGTTCTCCCCGTGGAAGGCCGTCTTCATCTCCGGCATCATCCTCGCCGTCATCGGGCTGAAGCTCGTGCCAGACAAAAAGAAGGAAGCGGTCGCTGAGCCCGTGGCGCCTCCGGGGCTCTGACCTGGGCCGCGCGCTGATCGCAGCCCACCTCCTCCTGGCGGACAGCCGTGCGGCAAACTTCGGTGACAACTCGCGCCTGACGGACGCTCAACGGACGCGAACGCCCCCGTCGTCACCGAAGTTTGCTGGTCGCGTCGGCGACCGGAGCTGCGAGCCGCGATCGTGGCGGCCCTCGGCGCGCATCCAGTCGAGCGTCCGTGGCCGCACGTACGCTGTCCCTTTCGACCCCAGGCACCCCCACGTCCCGACCCCAGGAAGGGCCCGCATCATCGTCTCGTCCGCAAGCTCCCCCGCTCGCGCCCGTCTCCTCACGGCTCTCGGTGCCGGCGTCGCGTCGGCCTCGTTGCTGACGGGATGCGCCGGGTCGTTCTTCTCGCCCGCGTACGGCGAGGACGAGGTGGGGAGTGGGGTGCAGGAGCCGCAGGTGCAGACGGAGCCCTACCTCGACCCTGCCGCTGAGGGATACCCGGTGGCGCCGCCGCAGCAGCTGCCCGAGTCGGCCGGGTTCGGCATCTGGGATGTGCCGGTTGCGGAGCTCGCTTCGCCCGCCTGGGTGCAGGCGACGTCTGATGCGACGGGCATCCCGGTCCGCGCCCTCTCGGCATACGCGGGGGCCGCGATCCGGGTCGCGGAGACGCGGCCGGAGTGCGGCATCGGCTGGAACACGCTCGCCGGTATCGGCGCGGTCGAGTCCAAGCACGGCACCTACGGCGGGTCGCAGGTGCTGGACTCCGGCCAGGTCGAGCCGCCCATCATCGGGGTGCCCCTCGACGGCAGCGAGGGATTCCTCGCGATTCCTGACACCGACGGCGGCGCCCTCGACGGTGATACCGAATGGGACCGGGCAGTCGGCCCGATGCAGTTCATCCCGGAGACGTGGGCGAAGCACGGGCAGGACGCGAACTTCGACGGAGCCGCCGACCCCCACCACATCGACGACGCCGTGCAGACGGCGGCCGCCTACCTGTGCGAGCGGGGCGGCGACCTCACCACCGACGACGGGTGGAACACGGCGATCTCGGCATACAACCTGCCGGCCGAGTACGCGCGCGAAGTCGCGGGGTACGCGGAGCTCTACGCGAGCTAGAGCTCTTCTGCGCTCGGCGCCACGACGCCGCCCGGGCTGTTGGCCATGCGAAGCAGGTGCGCGAGGACTCGACGGTCGAGGTCGGTCGGCCGCTCGCCTCGGTAGTTGAACAGGACCGGGACGTTGGCGCTCATCCAGACGGCGTCGCGGCCGCCGCCAGTGAGCGCGTCGTTGCGCCAGCTCAACAGGAACGACTCGCCGCGCCTGAGTTTCGTTCCGACGACGGCTTCGAGGTGCGCGAGCACTCGGTCGTCGAACTCGGTTGGTGTGTTGTCATAGATGAAGGTGCCCATAGTGTTGTCTGGCGCGGATGCGGTGAGCATTTCCGCGCCAGACGACGCTATTGAACCTGGCAGTTAGCGCCGAATCTCTTGACAAATCATAGAGTTTCCTCTACTTATGGCCGACCTCGACGCAGGGAATCGCCATGGTCGCGACGAACGCCCCGTCCGAGTGCATGACCGGTGGGGCGGACTCGTCGAAGATCGCGGCCTCGCCCTCGGCGAGCTCGGTGCCGCCGAGGCTCAGGCGGCCGCTGATGAGGTAGATGGCGCGAACGTCGGGGTCGAACTCGATGGGGTCGCTCACGAAGACCCGGCCGAGGATGATGGGCTGCATCTCCGACTTGCGGGTCACCCGCAGCAGCCTGGTGCTCTTCGCGCGCCCGATGGAGCTGCGCAGCAAGAGAAGCGGGGTCGTCGACTCGACGACGATCTGGTGGTCGGCCCGCACCTTCTCCTGCCGGGTGCCATCCACGAGTCGCAGCTGCGGGCCGCTGATGCCGAGCCAGTGGTCGACGGTTCCCTCGGGCCGGTGCAGCGACTTCACGTTGCGTTTCACGTCGACGAGCGACAGGCTCCACCTCGGATCGACCTCGTCGTCCGGGTCGCGCCAGATCTCGTGCACGCTCCCGGAGCGAAGGTCGGTGCCGAGCCGTTCCCGTGGCAGCGACTGCGGCGTGACGATCTTCATCGAACGGCATCCAATCTACGAAGCTCAGTTGCTGGGGAACCCCGCTGTCGGGGGGGGAGAGGCCAGAAGGTGGCGGCCAGTCTGCAGACTGTGCCGCCACCTTCATGGTCAGTGAGCGGATGCTCGTCGTGCGGGGCGGATGCTAGACGCGGGCATCCTCGAGCACGTAGCCGGCCTCACCGTGCGAGACGGTGTCGAGGCCTGCGATCTCGTCCTCGTCCTTCACGCGGAAGCCGATCGTCTTGTGGATGACGAACCCGATGATGAACGCGCCGACGAAGGAGTAGGCCATGACCGCGAAGGCTGCGATGGCCTGCACGAGGAGCTGTGTGCCGTCACCGCCGAGGAAGAGGCCGGTTCCGTTGGCGAAGAAGCCCAGGTAGAGGGTTCCGATGAGGCCGCCGACGAGGTGGATGCCGACCACGTCGAGCGAGTCGTCGAGGCCCAGCTTGAACTTGAAGTCGATCGCGAGGGCGCAGACCGCACCGGCGATGACGCCGAGGAGGATCGCCCAGACCGGGTCGAGGGATGCGCAGGCCGGGGTGATGGCGACGAGACCGGCGACGGCACCGGACGCGGCACCGACCGAGGTTGGCTTGCCGTCGCGGATCTTCTCGACGACGAGCCAGGCGAGGAGCGCCGCCGCGGGGGCCGCGATGGTGTTGACGACGGCGAGGGCGGCGACGCCGTCAGCGGCGAGCTCGGAGCCGGCGTTGAAGCCGAACCAGCCGAACCAGAGGAGGCCGGCGCCCAGGAGGACGAAGGGCGGGTTGTGGGGGACGTGCGCTCCCTTGCCGAAGCCGACGCGACGCCCGAGGACGAGGGCGAGGGCGAGGGCCGCCGCACCGGCGCAGATGTGCACTGCCGTGCCACCGGCGAAGTCGATGACGCCGACGCCGAACGTCTCCTGCAGCCCGTAGGTGATCCAGCCGCCGTAGGCGAAGGAGCCGTCGTCGGCGAGGCCGAAGTTGAAGACCCAGCTGGCAACGGGGAAGTAGACGACGGTCGCCCAGATGCCGGCGAAGATCATCCACGAACCGAACTTCGCGCGGTCGGCGATGGCGCCGGACACGAGGGCGACGGTGATGATCGCGAAGGTCGCCTGGAAGGCGGCGAACGCGAGCGGCGGGTAGGCGGCGTCTTCCGGGACCTCGAGGAGGCTGGAGAGCCCCATCGCGGACGGGTCGATCGCGAAGAGCGGGCTCAGGCCGTCAGCTGCCGGGAAGGCGATCGAGTAGCCGTAGAGCACCCACAGCACGCCGATCAGGCCGATCGCGCCGAAGCTCATCATCATCATGCTGATCACGCTCTTCGCCTTCACGAGGCCGCCGTAGAAGAAGGCGAGTCCAGGTGTCATCAGCAGCACGAGCGCCGCCGCGAAGAGGATGAATGCGGTATTTCCTTGATCCATCGTTGTAGACCTCTCTGCAAGGGGACGCCGTGGGCGTCGGGGTGCACTCAGCTTGCGCTCAGGCTGTTTCGCCTGTGAGGCCGTGGTGTTACGCGAACGAATGAAGTTCATGTCCGGCGTGTTTCCGCGGTGTCGCACGAACCGCGGTCTCGCCTTGCGCTATGTGACGCCCTGAGTAGTCCGGCGTAGCTGCGGTCTTACGGTTGCGGGCGGGGTCTGCCTACCATCCCCGCATGAGCACCTCGGCCTCCCTCGTCCAAGACGCATCCGTCGATCGCGCCCAGTTCAACCGAGACTGGGAGGCGTGGCACGTCGAGCACGAGAAGCGGCGCACCGACGGGCACGGCTTCCTCGCGGTGACGAGCCTCACGTTCCTCTCGGAGGAACCGCAGGCCATCGAGGGCATCCCAGGTGCCTGGTCGCTTGAGGATGGTCAGGCGGTTGTCGACCTCGCAGACGGCGAGACCCTCGAGGCCGACGGGCTGCTCCTGCAGGGTCCGCGCCTTCACCGCTTCCCGTGCATCGCCGAGCGCGACGGGGTCAGCGCCCGCGCCGGGAAGGTGCTCATCGAGATCGCCAAGCGCGGCGGCTTCACGATCGTGCGCCCCCGCGACCCCGACTACGACTATCTGGCCTCCTACTCGGGCACCCCCACGTACCTGCCCAACCTGCGCTGGCGCGCCGAGGGCAGCTTCGAGGCGTTCGACGAGCCCCGCGACGTCACGGTCGGCGCGGCCGTCGAGGGGCTCGAGCACGTGTACTCCTCTCCGGGCAAGGTCACCTTCGAGCTGCGCGGGGAGCGGTTCTCGCTCACGGCGTTCAACGGTCACGAGGCGGGTTCACTGCTCGTGCTGTTCACGGATGCGACGAGCGGCCTCACGACGTACGCCGCGAACCGCGCCCTGTCGGTGTCGGCCCCGGATGCGGACGGCCGCGTCACGGTCGATTTCAACCGCGCCGTGAACCTGCCGTGCGCGTACACGGTCTTCGCGACGTGCCCGCTGCCGCCCGCCGAGAACCGGCTGCCGGTGGGCATCGAGGCTGGCGAGAAGACGCCGCTGTCCAAGGCCGGCGACGACGCGGGGAGTGAGCCCGCGTGAAGTTCCAGGTCCTCGACATCGTCCCGTACGTCGCGAACCCGGTCACGGGGGAGCAGCTGACACCGTCGGAGCGCCTCCACGAGACGCTCGAGTTCGCGCGCAGGGCTGAGGAACTCGGCTTCGACGCCTTCTCGGTGGGGGAGCGCCACGCCGGCCGCTTCCTGTCGTCGTCGCCGAGTGTGCTCCTGGGGGCCATCGCCGCGCAGACGTCGACCATCCGCCTGCAGACGGGGGTGACGGTGCTGTCGATCCTCGACCCCGTCCGGGTGGCCGAGGACTTCGCCACCATCGACCAGCTCTCCCGCGGCCGCCTGGAGATCACGATCGGCAAGGGCAACGAGGTCGCCCAGTTCCCGCTGTTCGGCCTCGAGATCGACGACCAGTGGGAGCTGCTCGCTGAGAAGTACGCGCTCCTACGGGAGCTGTGGCGCGAGACCGACCTCGACTGGCCTGGCACCGAGTTCACGCGCCCGCTCGCGAACGTCACCACCCTGCCGCGGCCCTATGCCGGACCGCCGCGTGTCTGGCACGGCTCGGCGACCACGCTCGCATCCGCGGCCCTCGCCGCGAAGTGGGGCGACCCGCTCTTCTCGGCGAATGCCATCCAGCCGCTGCGCAATTACGAAGTGCTCGTGCGCCACTACCGCGACGAGTTCGAGCGACACGGACACGACCCGAACACGGCGTACGTGGGCGCCGGGGCCGGATCTCTGTTCATCGCGGACACCAGCCAGGCGGCGAAGGAGCAGTACGGCCCCGTCTACGAGGCCCTCGTCGCCGCGACGAACGTGCCCGGCAACAACTCCGTCTTCCGCGACATCGACCACGCCATCGCCGAAGGGCCCGCGCTCGTCGGCAGCCCGCAGCAGGTGATCGACAAGATCGGACGCTTCCACGGGGCCTTCGGCCACGACCTGCAGTCGATCAGCCTGCCGACGACGCTCCCGCACGAGCAGCAGCTGGAGCAGCTCGAGTACTTCGCGACGGCCGTCATCCCCGCGCTCCGCGAGGAGTTCCCCACGACGCTCTGGGGCGACGGCGACGGCGACGCGCAGCTCGGTCGTGCCTTCAGCGCAGAGCCCGTTGGAGCATCCGCCGCATGACGCAGACCGCACCCGTCGCGACCCAGGACGCGCACGCGACGCCACCCGCCCCACTGCGGGTTCGCGAAGCGCAGCCAGCGGACTGGCCGGAGGTGGTCAGGGTCAGCGAGGCTGCCTTCGCCGCTGGCCCCTACGGTCACCTGCCCGTCGGCGAGGAGCGGCGGCGCTTCGTGCAGGACGTGGAAGGCCGGGTCGCGGCGGGCAGCGTGCTCGTGGCGGAGCGCGCGGGCGAGATCCTCGGCACGCTCAGCATCGCCCGGGCGGGCACGGGACCGTCACGGCTGGCGGTCGCCGACGAGGCCGAGGTGCGGCTCCTGGCCGTCTCGCCCACCGCCCAGCGGCTCGGCGTGGCGAGGCGCCTCATGCTCGCGGCGAGCGAGACCGCCCTCGGCTGGGGCGCATCCGCGCTTGTGCTCGACACGGGAGACCGCAACTTCGGGGCGCAGGCGCTCTACGAGGGCCTCGGGTACCGGCGCACCAACGAGCCGCGCCAGTCCGACGAAACCGAGGGACGCATCCCGCACGTCGACTACCGGCTGCAGCTGCAACCCGCCCCGGGCGTCGTCGTGCGGCTCGTGCGGCCCAGCGAGGTCGACGCCGTCGCCGAGCTGTCGCTGCGCGCCTACGAGCTCGAGTACACCATCTCCGGCAACTACCGCGACGACATCGTCTCGGTCGGCGAGCGCGCGGCGGCCCACCAGGTGTGGGTGGCGGTGGACGCGCGGAGCGGCGAGCTGCTCGGATCCGTCGCGACGCCGAAGCCGGGGGAGCACCTCACG
Source organism: Pseudoclavibacter sp. JAI123 (assembly GCF_013409665.1). Classification (NCBI taxonomy): domain Bacteria; kingdom Bacillati; phylum Actinomycetota; class Actinomycetes; order Micrococcales; family Microbacteriaceae; genus Pseudoclavibacter; species Pseudoclavibacter sp. JAI123. The sequence goes on from NZ_JACCCM010000001.1 coordinate 703,384, forward strand.
TCGCTGCCGCAGAGTGATGACGAGCTCGACTTCCGACTGCTCGCGGTCGACCCGGGTGCCCGCGGGCGCGGTGTCGGGGCCGCGCTCACGACGCTCGTGATCGAGCTCGCACGGCTGCGCGGACTCCGTCGAGTCGTCATGAACAGCGGACCGCAGATGGTGCGCGCTCACCGGCTGTACGAGCGCCTCGGGTTCTCGATCCTCGAGTCGCGCGTGCGCACCGTCGATCCGGGTGACGGCCGCGCGCCGTTCCAGCTGCTCGCGTTCTCGATCGACGTCTGACCTAGCGAGCCACCCCGCGCGAGTCTGGACGTTGCCCAGGAGCCACCGATCCGACGCGGAGGTCGGTTCCGAATGATGGTGGAAGCGTCGCAGGGTGCGGCGCGGGAAGGCAACCAATGACTGAGATCCTCGCTCACCACGGCCTGCTCACCGACACGAAGCTCCACGTCGACGACACGGGCGGAACGGGCCGCCCTGTTGTCCTCATCCACGGCTGGCCCCTCTCGGGAGAGGCCTGGAATCACCAGGTGCCGGCATTCGAAGCGGCAGGTCACCGCGTCGTGACCTACGACCGTCGCGGCTTCGGCCGCAGCGACAAGCCGCTGACCGGATACAGCTACGACGACTTCGCGGACGACCTGCAGGCCGTCCTCAAGGCCCTCAACCTGCGGGACGTGACGCTCGTCGGCTTCTCCATGGGTGGCGGCGAGGTGGCCCGCTACCTCGCCAAGTTCGGCGACGAGCGCGTGCACAGCGTCGTCTTCGCATCCGCAGTGCCGCCGTACCTGCTGAAGACGCCCGCCAACCCGGACGGCCCCCTCGAAGCGGGGGAAGCCGCGAAGATGACGGCCGCGCTCACCGCGAACCAGGAGTCGTTCTACGACGACTTCATCACCACGTTCTACTCGGTCGACGGCACGCTCGTCGTCTCCGAGGCGGAGCGCCAGGCGGCCATCGACCTCACGAAGCAGGCATTCAAGCCCGGCGCGCTGCAGGCCATGGCGGCGTTCGCGAACACCGACTTCCGCGACGACCTGCAGGCGGTGAAGGTGCCGACGCTCGTCATCCATGGGGACAGCGACGCCACCGTGCCGTTCGAGGGCTCCGGGGCCCGCACCAACGAGGCCATCGCCGGCTCTGAGCTGCACGTCGTGGCGGATGCGCCCCACGGCGTCAACGTCAGTCACGCCGAAGAGTGGAACCGGGTCGTGCTGGATTTCCTGAGCCGCTGACCCTCGCCCCGTGTTGACCCCGAGACCCGCTCGCCACCTCCTGGCGGGCGGGTCTTCGGCGTCTCACGGGCACCTCACAGAGGGCGTGCGCCCGGTGGCAGCGGATGCACCGACATCGCCGTCATCGCAGGGCTCGCAAAGTTCGCTGGGAATCGCGGACCGTGCCGCGCAGACGCCGATGAGCCCCCGATTCGTTTGACAGCAGGTCGACCGGCTTGCTGGGCTGGCCTCAGATCGACTCGCAGGACCGGAAGCATCCCGAGACAACGAAAGGCCAGCCAGGCGCCGGCCGGAGGAGGCGTGATGAAGACGAAGAGCGTGACGAAGACCAGCGAGATCGACGCGACCACGTCGACCGCCGCAGACGATGCCAGGCCCGCCGCAGCAACTGGCGGTGGCGGCGCGACCCCGAGCCGCGATGCCCACGGCCTGCCAACGGGGGCCGCCCTCCGGGAGTGGCGTCGCGCGCATCCGAGGGCCACGATCGCGGACGCCATCGCGGCGCACTGACGGGCGCGGCGGACGATTAGGCTTGGCCCCGTGACGACAGACCGCGACGCCCTCATCGAACTCATCCGCGACGAAGCCGTGTTCCACGGTGACTTCACCCTCACGAGCGGGAAGAAGGCGACGTACTACATCGACCTCCGCAAGCTGAGCCTCGACCACCGCGCGTCTCCGCTCATGGGCCGCGTGCTGCTCGACCTCATCGAGGAGTTCGGGCCCGTGGATGCTGTGGGCGGCCTCACGATGGGCGCCGACCCGCTCGCGAGCGCCGTCATGCACCAGGGGCTCGCGCAGGGCAAGGTCGTCGACGCGTTCGTCGTGCGCAAGGAACCGAAGGACCACGGCCGCGGCCGCCAGGTCGAGGGCCCCGACCTGGAGGGCAAGCGGGTCGTCGTGCTCGAGGACACCTCCACGACGGGCGGCTCGCCGCTGAAGGCCATCGAGGCCCTCGAGAAGGTCGGCGCGAACGTCGTCGGCGTCGCCGTTATCGTCGACCGCGCCACGGAAGCGCAGGGCATCATCGAGGCTGCGGGCTACCCGTACCGCGCCGCCATCGGCCTCGAAGATCTGGGCCTCGCCTGAGTACCACCGAACAGGCTGCGAAGCGCCGCAACCGCGGCGTGCTGGCGACGCTCGTCGCTGTGCTGCTGCTCGGCGGGGTCGCGCTCGGAGTCTGGCTCCAGCCGTTCGGCGACGGGACCGTGCCGCCAGAAGAGACCGCCGGCCCGCCCGCGACGACGGTGCCGCTCGCCGGCGTCGATGCCTCCCTGCTGGAGCCCGGCCAGTGCATCCAGGACTTCGTGTCGGCGTGGGAGCCACGCTTCGAGGTCGTCGACTGCGCCCTCGAGCATTCCGGACAGCTGCTCGCCGAGGTCGAGGCGACGCCCCTCTCCGAGAGCGACGAGTATCCGGGCGAGGAAGCGCTGCGCGACCGTGCCCAGATCACCTGCCAGGCGACGGACGTCCTCGACACGACCGTCGCGGCGACCGTCCCCGGACTCGTCATCGAGGCCAGCTACCCGCTGAGCCAGGGCGACTGGGACGCAGGACAGCGCAGCTACCGCTGCTTCGCCTCCACACCGGGAGCATCCACGACTGGCTCGCTCGCTGCCAGCGAGTAGTCCGGCGGCAGCCCAGGGCGCGACGACTACCCTGATCGCATGACCTTCGTGAGTGAATCCATCGACATCGATGTACCCGTCGACGTGCTCTTCAGCCTGTACGCGGAGCCGGAGTCGCTCCCCAGCGTGCTCAGCATCGTGAAGCACGTCGAGGTGCTTGGCCCCGACCTCATCCGCTGGGATGTGGAGCTCGTCGGCCAGCGCCGGTCCATCGACGCGAGGGTCGTCGTCAACGAGCCGGGCGAGCGCCTGCGCTGGGAGTCGGTCGAGGGGCGCGCGTCGTTCGCCGCCGAGGTGCGCACCCAGGCGATCACGCCAGCCAGCACCCGAGTGACGGTGGACGCGGAGTTCGACGCGGGCGGCATCGCCGAGCGCCTCGGCCTCGCGAAGCCCATCGCCGCTGCCGCCATCGCCAGCGAGCTCCGCAACGCGAAGAAGAGCGCGGAGGCGCAGGCCGCCAGCTAGGTCGTGTCTCGGGGCGGGGACGTCGCCGAGGTATACCGCAGGGCTGTTCGCTTGACGCGGAGCGTCACGAGGTCGCGCTTCGCAGGGACCTGTCGTACTCTGACAGCAGAGTCCACGTGCTCCGGGGTCGGTGTAATTCCGAGCCGGCGGTGATAGTCCGCGACCTGCTCCCGCAAGGGAGTGGCTGATCTGGTGAAATTCCGGAACCGACGGTGAAAGTCCGGAAGGGAGGCGCACGTGACGGCACGCCTCGGCGTACCGTCAGCTCGTGGAATCCGCTGACCTGTTCGGCGAACCCACGCGCCTCGTCATCCCCGGAGCTTTCCACGAAAGCCGGGTAGATGAACACGACGTCAGCACGCATCTCCGCACCGATCTCGGTGGCGGTCGCGGTGCTCGCTGTGTGGTGGGCCGTCACGGCCGCCGGTCTCATCTCGCCGCAGTTCCTCCCCGCGCCGGGACAGCTCGCCGAGCGCTTCTGGCTCGACGTGACGCAGGGGCCCATGCTCTCCCACGCCTGGGTGACGCTCTCCGCGGCCCTGCTCGGCAGCCTCCTCGCGATCCTCGTCGCCGTCCCGCTCGGGTACCTCATCGCGCGCCTGCCCTGGGTCGACGTCGCGATCACCCCGTACGTCGCCGCGTCGCAGGCCGTGCCGGCCATCGCGCTGGCCCCGCTGCTCGTGCTGTGGATCGGCTACGGCCTCGCACCCACGGTCGTGCTGTGCGCCATCATGTCGTTTTTCCCGATGATCGTCACCACGGTGCTCGGGGTGCGGCAGCTGCCGCAGGACGTCATCGAGGCCGGACGCATCGACGGCGCCAACTGGTACCAGCTGCTGTGGTGGGTCGAGGCCCCGTTGGCGCTGCCCAGCGTGCTCGCCGGGATCCGCGCCGGCGTGACGCTGTCGATCACGGGTGCCGTCGTCGGCGAGTTCACGATGGGCGGCCGGGGCCTCGGGATGCTCCTCACCCTCAACCGCGACGCCAACGACATCCCTGGCATCTTCTCCACGCTCCTCATGCTCGTCCTGCTGGCCGTCGCGCTGTACATCCTCATGCGCCTGTTCCAGAACGCCGTCACCTGGAACGACGACGAGCCCAAGACGAAACGACGAGCCCGCGTGCTCGCCGACGAACCCCTCCCCGCCTGACCCGAACCCCCCTGACCAAAACCGCCTGACCCGCCCATCTCGACCAGGAGACGCCCATGAACCTTCACCTCAACACCGCAGGCCGCGCTCGCGGCCCTCGGGTACTGCGCTCCCTGGTCGCTGCGGGTGCTGTGGCGGCCATGGCCGTGCTCGCCGGATGCTCGACCTCCCCCGATGGCAACGCCACAGACGTGACGGCCGAGCCCGCGGGAGCCGCCACCATCGGCCTCACGTACACCCCGAACATCCAGTTCGTGCCGTTCTACGTGGCCGAGGCGAAGGGCTTCTTCGAGGATGAGGGCGTCGATGTCGAGCTGCGCCATCACGGCGAGGGCGAGGACCTCTTCGGGGCTCTCGCGAACGGCACCGAGGACTTCGTGTACGCGGGCGGCGACGAGATCACGCAGGCCCGTGCCGCAGACATCCCCGTCACCTCGGTCGCGACGCTCTACAACACGTACCCGGCGACGCTCATCGTGCCGGAGGACTCCGACATCAAGACGGCAGCGGATGCACGCGGCAAGACGATCGGCACGCCAGGACCCTACGGGCAGACGTACTTCGCGCTGCTTTCGCTGCTCCAGAGCAACGGGCTGACGGCGGACGACGTGAAGATCGAGCACATCGGCTACACGCAGCAGGCGGCGCTCACGACCGGCGCCGTCGACGGGGTCATGGGCTACGTCAACAACGACGCGGTGCAGTTCGAGAAGGCCGGCTTCCCGGTGCGCACGATCGAGATCGCGCCGGCGGACGCGCCGACCCTCGTCGGGCCGTCGCTCGGCGTCGCCGACTCGATCATCGAGGGGGACGACGCCACGATCAGACCCGTGCTCGAGGCGCTTGCCCTCGCGACGCAGTACGTGATCGACAACCCGGACGAGTCCATCGACATCGCCGCCGAGTACATCCCGACCCTCTACACGGACGAGGCGAAGAGCGACGCGCTCGCGACGCTCGAGGCGACCATCCCGTTCCTGTCCGCGCAGGACGGGCAGCCGCTCTTCACGAACGACGCCGAGGTATGGGCCACGATGGCGACGTTCATGAGCGAGCAGGACCTGCTCGAGAAGCCCCTCGAGGGCGACGCCTTCACGAACGCCTACGTGCCGCAGGGCTAGGAGGCGGTCGGCGCGGAGCGGTTCGGCTCCCGGTCCTGCTGCAGCTCTGTGACGCGGGCACGATGCTGCCGCTCGAACCCGAGCCGCCGCATCGTGCCGGTCAGCGTGACGTCGATCGCGAACTCCTCGTCATCGGCCGATCGGGCGATGACGAGGCGCACCGGGCCGGGCGTGACGACCCGCCTCAGGTCGGAGTCCGTGTATGAGGTGAGGTCGGCGGGGATCTCGAAGCGCAGCTCGGTGCTCGCCCCTGGGCCGACGACGGTCTTCGCGAACGCGATGAGTCGCCTCTCCGGCAGCACCACCCCGCGCCCCTGCTGCTGCAGGTACACCTGCACCACCTCGCTCGCCGCACGCCCGCCCGTGTTCGTGACGCGGACGCCGACGTCGATCGTTCCGTCGACGGCGACGGCCAGCTCGCGTCGTCCGGTCGAGGCCCAGTCGGTGGCGCCGTACCCGAGCCCGTGGCCGAAGGGGAAGGCGGGGGTCGGGTCCACGACTGTTATGCCGTCGGCCCGGTGGCCGAGCCGAGGCTGCAGGTAGGTGGAGAAGACCCGGCGGTCCTGTGGGATCTGAACGGGCAGGCGACCGGATGGCTCGACGCGTCCGCTGAGGACGCCGCTGATCGCCGACGCACCCTCGACTCCGGGGAGGAACGCCTGGAGGATCGCGTCGACGCGTCCGGTGTACTGCCCAAGCGCGTAGGGTCGGCCGGAGACCACGACGAGGACAACCCGAGCTCCCGTCTCCAGGACCCGCTCGATGAGCTCATCCTGACGCCCAGGGAGTGCGAGGTCGTAGGCGTCGCATCCCTCCCCGGACGTGCCAGCACCGAAGAGGCCGGAGCGATCGCCGACCGCGAGGATCGCGAGGTCGCTGGATGCTGCGAGAGCGACGGCCGCATCCAGTGCGTCGGAGTCCTCAGGCCCGCCTTCGGCGTGGCCAAGGCTCGAGGGACCAGCGGCGTGAGCGAACTCCACGGCGGGGAACTCCTCGGCGACGGCGGCTCGCAGGGTCGCGATCGGCAGGCCCGGGTCCGTACCGGGGTGCGCTGAGAGCACGTGATTCGGGAAGGCGTAGCAGCCGAGCATCGTGACGGCGTCGTCGAAGATGGGGCCGAGCAGCGCGATCCGTTCGCTCGGAGGCGGGTCGAGGGGCAGTGTGCCCCGGCCGTTCTCCAGCAGCACGACGGACTCCTCCGCCAGGCGTCGGGCCACGTCCCGATTCTCGGCAGCGTCGAACGAGAGCGCGTCCGCCGAGCTGGGGACCAGCTTGTGGTCCGGGTCGAGGAGCCCGAGCTGCACCTTCTGCAGGAGCACTCGCCTGACCGCCACGTCGATGAGCTCGCAGACGTCCGGATCGGTGGCGGCGAGCGCCGCCAGGCCCTCCGCGTAGGACACGCTGAAGGGGAGCTCCACGTCGATTCCCGCGCGCAGGGCGAGGACGCCAGCCTCGAGCTCGTCAGCGGCGACCCCGTGCGTCGAGTGGAGGAACGGGATCGCCCAGTAATCGGAGACGACCGTGCCGGTGAAGCCCCACAGCTCGCGCAGCAGGTGGCGCAGCAGGCGAGGGTCTGAGGCGACCGGAACCCCGTCGATGTCCGTGTACGAGTTCATGACCGACCGCGCACCGCCCTCGCCGAGCGCGGCCTCGAACGGGGGCAGCATCACATCGGCGAGCTCACGGGGACCGATGGAGACCGGTGCGTGGTTCCGCCCGCCGCGCGAGGCGCTGTAGGCCGCGAAGTGCTTCAGGGTCGCGATGAGGCCCGTCGATTCGAGGCCACGGACGTACGCCGTCCCCAGCGCACTGACGAGGTGGGGGTCCTCACCCATGGTCTCCTCGACCCGCCCCCACCGGTAGTCGCGGGCGACGTCGAGGACAGGCGCGAGGCCCTGGTGGATGCCGGCCGATCGGAGGTCGCCGCCGATGCGGGTCGCCATCTCCTCGACGAGACGCGGGTTGAAGGATGCGCCCCACGCGAGCGGAGTCGGGTAGGCGGTCGCGGCCAGGGTCGCGAAGCCGGTGAGGCATTCCTCGTGCGCGATGGCGGGGATGCCGAAGCGCTGCGCGGCGACGACCCGATCCTGCAGCGAGCGGAGCCGCTCCAGCCCTTCGGCAGGGGAGACGGGACCTGTGCCATACGCGCGGGTGATCTGCCCGATCCCGTGCGCAATGCGCTCGTTGAGGGTCTTCTCGTCCGAGATCGAGTCCTGCATGGGAGCCACGCTGGCGCCGGCCGCGTCGGGATCTGCGTCCTCCTGCGGCCAGATCGAGCCGAGCTGGGCGATCTTCTCCGCAGTCGTGAGCGCAGCCAGGAGGAGGTCGGCGCGGACGCTGTCGTCGAGAGCCGTGTCGTTCCAGGCGTTGCTCGTCGGCGCCGTGCTCATGCGCCCGCCCGATCCCATTCGCCGTCGACTCGACGGGGCACGCGCGACCTCGGATCCTCCCTGAGCTCGTCCGGCAGGAATCGATCCGGAGTGCTCTGCCATGTCACTGCTCGCATCCACCTGTCGATGGCCGATGCCCCGACGGAGGTGCTGGAGGCGTTCGTCGATGCCGGGTACGGGCCTCCGTGCGTCGTCGCCCAGGCCACGCGGACACCCGTCGGCACGCCGTTGACGATGACCCGGCCGCTCGTCGATGCGGCCGCGTCGAGCAGTTCGTCGATCGCGTCGAGGTCCTGGCCTGTCGCGCGAACGGTCGTCGTGAGCTGACCCCCGAGCGCACGGAGCGTTCCGGGGACCTCGTCAAGCGACCCGTAGGTGACCAGCAGCGCCGCCGGGCCGAAGACCTCCTCCTCCAGCGTGCCCGCGAGCTCGCCCAGCGAGGTGATCCCGAGCATCGGCGTCTGGCCCTGCGACGTCGCCCGGCCGTCGACGAGGGCCCGCACTCCCGCCCGCCGCCAGTCATCGAGACGGTGCTCGTATCGCTCCGTGATGCCGGGGGAGAGGAGCGGCTGCGGCTCGACGTCGGCGATGCGCCCGGAGATGGTGGCGATGAGCGTCGCCGCCGGCTCCGGGATGAAGATCAGCCCCGGCTTCGTGCAGAGCTGTCCGGCGCTCGCGGTGACGGCGGCGGCCAGCTGCTCGGCGAGCTCCTCGGCATCGGTCTCGGCGGCCTCTGGCGCGACGACCGTCGGATTGGTGCTGCTCATCTCCGCGAACACCGGGATCGGGGTCTCCCGCGACGCAGCGAAGTCGAAGAGCGCCCGCCCGCCTGACGCCGAGCCGGTGAAGCCGACGGCCGCCACGGAGGGATCCTCGACGAGTGCGCGGCCCGCATCCCGGTCGGTCACGATCCGGAGGGCACCGACCGGGAAGCCGTTCGACTCGAGCGCGTCGCGGACCACCAGGTGGGTCGCCCTGCTCGTCTCGGGGAGATCGGGATGCGTCTTAACGACCACGGGGCAACCCGCGGCGAGGGCGGAGACCGTGTCCCCGCCGAAGACGCCGAAGGCGAATGGGAAGTTGCCCGCCGCGAAGACGGCGACCGGCCCGATCGGTACGCGCATTCGGCGCAGCTCCGGCGCGCCAGGCGCCTCGTGGTCGATCGCCGCGTCGAGGTAGCTTCCTTCGTCGATGAGGTCGGCGAACAGCTCGGCCTGCGAGGCCGTGCGTTCGATCTCCCCACCGAGGCGAGCTGCACTGAGGCTCGTCTCGGCGGCCGCGATTGCGACCAGCTCCGATGCGTCCTCCCGGATGGCGGCCGCCGCGGCGCGGAGCCCACGGGCGCGAACACCGCGTTCCGTGTTCCGGAGGAGGGTCCAGGCGTCGACGCTCACCCCTTGACCGCCCCAGCGCTGAGGCCCTGAACCAGGTACTTCTGCACGTAGGCGAAGACCGCGACGACGGGCACGACCGCGACGACGCCGCCGGCTGCCAGCGCGCCGAAGTCGGTCCCGAACTCGCCGAGCAGGTAGCTCAGCCCGACCGGGATCGTGAACTGGTCCTGGGAGGTGATGAACATGATCGCGAAGAGGAAGTTGTTCCACGCGCTAATGAAGGCGAACGAGCCGACGGCGACGATGCCCGGCTTGAGCAGCGGCAGGACGACGGTGATGAAGGCTCTGAACCGAGAGCATCCGTCGACCCACGCCTGCTCCTCCAGGTCGATGGGCACGTTGCGTATGAACCCGGCCATCAAGACCAGCGAGAGCGGCAGCTGGAAGACCGTGTCGGAGATGATGAGCGCCCAGAGCGAGTTCGTCAGGCCGAGCCCGTTGAAGACCTGGAACAGGGGGATCAGCAGCATCGCACCTGGGATGAACTGCGTGCAGAGCATGATCAGCACGAACGCCGACTTGCCCTTGAAGGCGAACCGGGCGAGCGCGTAGCCGCCGAGGAGGCCGATGACGGTCGAGATGACGAGGCTCACACCGGCCACGTACAGGCTGTTGAGGAAGAAGACCCCGAAGCCGTTCCCGTTCCACACCTTGATGAAGTGGTCGAAGGTGATGGGCCATGGCACCAGCGAGGTCGAGCCGGCTGGGCGGAAGGCGAACAGCAGCATCCAGTAGAACGGCACGAGCGTGAAGATCAGCGCGATCGTCAGCGGCACGGCGAGCAGGAGCCGGTCGAGCAGCGACTTCGGCCGCGGCTTGTTGAGCGGAGCCTCCTTCTTGCTCGTGGGCGTTTCGGGCTCTGTGGGCGCCGGAAGGCCCTGCGGCTGCGCGAGTGTGGTGAGGGACATGTCAGTTCTCCCGTCCGAAGCGGTTCGCTCGGAGATAGATCACGGTGAACACGATGAGGATGATGAAGGCGATGACGGTCAGCGCCGACCCGTAGCCGAACTCGCGGTCGAAGATCGCGGTCTGGGCGACGTAGAGGGGAAGCGTGGTCGTCGAGCCGGCAGGCCCACCGCCCGTCAGCGTGAAGAGGAGGTCGACGTTGTTGAACTCCCACACCGCCCTGAGCAGGGTCGCGATGACCACGGCCTGGCGTACGTGCGGCCAGGTGATCGACACGAACTTGCGGATGCGCCCCGCGCCGTCCATCTCGGCGGATTCGTAGAGGTCCTGCGGGACCGACTGCAGGTCGGCGAGGATGAGGATCGCGAAGAAGGGCGCGCCCTTCCAGAGTTCAGCCAGGACCGCGGCCCAGAAGGCCGTCCCTTCTCCGGACAGAAGCGAGGTGCCGTACTGGACGAGGCCCATGTCGGCGAGGTAGCGCCCCAGGCCCGTGGTCGGGTTGTAGATGAGCAGCCAGATCGTGGTGGTGAGGATCCCGGCGACCGCCCACGGTGTGAAGACCAGCGAGCGCACGATGCCTCGGCCCTTGAACGCCTGGTTGATGAGGAGGGCAAGGATCATCCCGAAGATGAACTGGAGGCCGACCTCGACGATCACCCACTGGAAGGTGAAGCCCAGGCTGCGCCAGAACTTCTCATCGGCGGCGATGTCGGCGAAGTTGCCGAGCCCCACGAAGCCGTTGTAGATCGGGAACGTCGGGTTGTACTGCTGGAGGCTGTAGTAGAAGACGCTGCCTACGGGGTAGACGAGGAAGATCAGGACCAGCGCGGCGGCCGGGGCGATCAGTGCGTACGGGTACCACTTCGTGCGGTTCATCTTCGGCCTTGGCGGCTTCGTCTGGGGGACCGTTTTCGTCATCATTTCCTTTCCGCCGTGGCGGGAGAGAGAGCTCCCGCCACGGCGCGGCTTGATCGCAGGATCAAGATGTGAGTTCCTGGTACCGTTCGTTGGCCTCGGTGAGGGAGTCCGCCCACTTGGTGCAGAACTCGGTGACGGTCATCTGGCCCTGCAGGACGCGCTGCCAGTCGGGGAGCATGTCGGTGCCCGTGATGGACGTCCACTCGGGCAGGTAGTAGGGCACGTTCATCGACACGGCGTCGGGGTTCTGGCTCGCCGTGATGGCTGCGGAGATGGCCGGGTTGTCCTGCACCCACTGGTCCTCGAACACCGCGGTGTTGCCGGGGATGTAGCCGGAGGCCTGGGCCCAGAAGCTGTTGCCTTCCTGGCCCATCGTGAACTCGAGGAACTTCGAGGCGGCCTCCTTCTTCTCGCTCTGCTCGAACATCGCGAACCCTGTGGTGAGGCGTCCGATCACCTCGACGCCGTTGTCTGACTCGTACGGGGTGTTGACGGCGATCTGGTCCGGCTCGAGGGTCTGCAGCATGGTCGGGTACGAGCCGATCGAGTGGCTGAGCATCCCGGCGCCGCCGCCGGTGAACTGCGCGATCATGACCTTGAAGTCGGCCGTCAGGTCGCTCTCGGCGGTCGTCGTCTTGTAGAGGTCGACGTACTTCTGGGCGGCCTCGATGACCGCCGGGTCGTCGAGGGTGGCCTTGCCGCTCTCGTCGAAGATCTCGGCGATGCCTGCTCGCGTGTAGACCATCTGCATGAACTGCGGGAAGAAGCCGTTGCCGCCGCGAATCGTGTATCCGAACTGTCCGGAGGACTGGTCGGTGAGTGCTGCAGCGGCCGCGTCGAACTCCTCCCAGTTCTCGGGCACGCCGAGGCCCGCATCCGAGAGCCAGTCTGCTCGGTAGTAGATGGTGTCGGCGATCGCCGTGGCCGGTGTCATGTAGAGGGCTCCGTCTGGGACGGCCTTGCGCGTGCTGTCGACCAGACCAGGGTCCAGCTGCTCCTCCCAGCCGCCGGCCTCGATGAGCTCGTCAATGGGGGCGAGCGCACCCTGGGCGACGAGGCCGGAGAGGTCGGAGGCCTTCGGGGTGACGAGGTCGGGGGTCGAGTTCGTCGCGATCGCGGTGCCGATCTTCTGCATGTAGGAGTCGGTCGGGAGCCCGAGGTACTCGATCTTGATGTCCGGGTTCTCGGCCTCGAACATGGAGATGAGCTCTTGGAGGCTCTCCGTCCGCTCCGGCCTGGTGTCCGTATCCCACAGCTGCAGCGTGACGACGCCGTCCTCCGCGACGTCGCCTCCGCCCGCGCAGGCTGTCAGCGCGAGTGTCGCGGTGAGTGCGCCGGCAAGCGCTGCGGTGGTGAGCTTCCGTCTCCGGGGGTGAGAACGCGTCATTGCGATTCCTTTCGTGGCCTCGTTGCCGTTGCACCGTCGAGCGGCGATGCGGTCGATCATATACTAGACACCATACATGCTCTATCAGATCGTGCTAGTGTCCATTTCGAAGGAGGGCCACATGAGCTTTGAACCCTTGGCCCCGATGGCGACGCCGTTGTCGCGTACTGGGCATGTAGTTGAATCGTTGAGGAAATCGATCCTCTCTGGAGCACTTCGAGCGGGGCAGCCCCTGGTCGAGTCAGAGCTCGCCGCGAGCTTCGGGGTGTCGAAGACCCCCGTGCGCGAAGCGCTGAAGACGCTGGCGGGACTCGGCTTGGTCACGATGATGGAGTACCGCGGCGCCGTGGTCCGCTCCGTCGACTACGAGATGGCGCGTGCCGTCTTCGAGGTGCGCTGCCTGCTGGAGCCGGAGGCTGTCAGGCTCGCGGTCGGCAACGGCATCGATCTGGCCGCGGCGCAGCACGCGCTCGAGCGCTCCGAAGCCGCGAAGGACAGCGCCGAGCGGAGCATCGCCAACCGCGACTTCCACCGGCTGACCTACGCGAGCTGCGGCAACCCCCTCCTGCTCTCCATGCTCGACGACCTGCGCGACCAGACGGCGCTCATCAGCGTGACGGCCTGGCAGAACGGGATCACCTGGGTCCACGAGGCGCACGAGCACGTCGCGATCCTCGAGGCCGCCGCGCGAGGCGACGCCGAAGAGGCCAAGCACCTCGTCGACCTCCACATCCGACGCTTCACCGAACACGCCCTCACTCTCCTGGAGGAACACCATGCATGAGCAAGCAGCCCGCCTCTCGGACGTCGTGGCGATACCGGTGACGCCGTTCGCCGACGGCGCCATCGATTTCCAGACCCTGAGATCAGTGCTCGACCGGATGCTCGACGCGGGCGTTCGGGTCCTCACCCCCAACGGGAACACTGGCGAGTTCTACGCGCTCCGCCCCGACGAGCGCCTCGACATCGTGCGTGCCGTCTCGACCCACGCGAGCGGCAGGGCGCTCATCGTCGCCGGAGTGGGCTTCGACACCGACACGGCGATCGCTGATGGCCGGGCGGCGGCGAAGGTCGGCGCCGAGATGGTCATGATCCACCAGCCCGTGCATCCCTACATCTCCCGCACGGGGTGGATCGACTACCACGCGACGATCGCGGACGCGCTCCCCGAGCTGGGGGTCGTGCTCTACGTCCGGAACCCATGGGTGGACGGCTCGATGATCGCGGAGCTGGCGGCGCGGAGCCCGAACGTCGTCGGCGTCAAGTACGCCATCGCCGACCCGGTCATGTTCGCCCGGGTGCGCAGCGCAGCCCCGCAGCTCGCCTGGATCGCTGGCCTCGCCGAGCCGTACGCGCTTTCCTACTTCGCGCACGGGGCGACCGGCTTCACCTCCGGCCTCGTCTGCGTCAACCCGGGCCTCTCCCTCGAGCTGCTGGACGCGTTGCGGGATGGCGACACGGCGACCGCGCGTCGGCTCACGGAATCCATCCGCGAGTTCGAGGAGCTCCGTGCCCTCGACTCCAACGCCAACAACGTGAGCGTCATCAAGGAGGCGCTCTTCCAGCTCGGCGTCGGCTCACGAGCCGTCCGCCCGCCGAGCGCGGAGGTCGACGCTGCGACGGCGGCCCACGTGTCGCGCATCCTCACCGCGTGGTCGGCCAACCACGAGCTGCACTCGCACGCGGACCTCGCGGCGAGCGCATGAAGATCGTCGGGCTGGAGGCCTTCCTCGCCCGGGTCGGCGACCGGCCGCGCGTGCTTGTCCGTCTCGACACGGATGAGGGCATCTCGGGCTGGGGTGAGGCCTACAACCACGGGCCGGACGAGGCGCTGTTTCCCATCTTCCAGTTCCTGCTCGAGCAGATCCGGAACGAGGACCCGACGCGGGTGGAGCACGTCACCCAGAAGCTGCTTCGGCTCGCCCGCTTCCCCCCTGGCGCGATCGGGCTCGCCGCGATCGCGGCGCTCGACCACGCGATGTGGGAGATCAGCGCCGTCTCGCTCGGGGTGCCCGTCTACCGGCTCCTCGGGGGACGGGTGAGGGACAGGGTCGGCGTGTACTGCGGGCTGTACTCGGCCCCGGACCCGGAAGATGTGCGCGACCGCACCGCGGAGCTCAACGAGACCTACGGTTTCACGTCGTTCAAGCTCAGCCCGTGGCGGACCGACATCCACGACCGCAGGTGGGGGCTCGTCGTCAACGAGGTCGCGTCCTACTTCGGCGCCATCCGTGAGCACGCGGACCCGCGGTGGGAGTTCGGGTTCGACGCCCACGCGCAGGTCTTCGAGCCGTACAAGGCCATCGAGCTCGGCAATGCGCTCGCGCCGTTCCAGCCCATGTTCCTCGAGGAGCCGCTGCGGCCAGAGCACTTCGCCTCGTGGGGGCACCTCCGGGACCGGCTCGACGTTCCCCTCGCGACTGGGGAGAGCCTCTACTCCGCGCACGAGTTCCTCTCGCTGTTCAACGCGGGCGGCGTCGACATCGCACAGCCCGACATCGCCGTCGTCGGCGGCCTGTCGCAGATGCGTCGCATCGCGACGGTCGCGGAGCTGCACAACGTGATGCTCGCGCCTCACAACCCGATGGGTCCGCTGGCGACCGCGCACAACGTGCACTTCGCGGCGGCCTGCAGCAACTTCCTGACGCTCGAGTACAAGTTCGACGAGACCACGTGGTGCCCGGATCCCTATGTTCCGGAGGGCGGCTACCTCGAGCTGCGGGACGACCGACCGGGCTGGGGTGTGACGATCGACGAAGACGCGCTGCGGGCGTCCGACACCACGGTGTGGCACCGGCGCCTGGACATCAGGCCTGATGGGGCCTGGGGCTGGGCCTAGCTGTCCGCTGTCCCATCCCCGTCGCGTTCCGCCATCCGCTTCTGGATGGCGGACGTGACGGGGCCGGTCAGGAGCAGCAGCAGCCACGTGTAGCGCGCCGGGTCTGGCCCGAAGAGGAACGCGACCGGGATGGACAGGGCGAACACGGCCGGCACGACGAACGTGAAGGCCGAGCGGCGGCGAGCCGCGACCGAGTCCTCCGTCAACCCGCGGCGCACCGCGATGACCCAGATCACGTGCTGCGCGAGGGACGCGCAGATGATGCTGATGGCGTAGACCACGACGGGCAACGGCTGCGAGTCGACCGTCGACTCGCTCATCGACGCCGTCGTGAACGGCAGCACGACGATGAAGAACATGGCCACGATGTTGGCGTTCAGCAGGGCGCCGTCGAGCGCGTCGACCTGCCCCATGAGGCGGTGGTTGACCTTCCAGAAGTTCGCGATCACGAAGAAGCTGATCGTGAACGCCAGCAGCTGGTCCAGCACACCGGAGCCTGCGAAGGCATCCCAGCTCGTCCAGTGCTCGGCCGTCGGCGGCTTGATGTCGACGATCAGCAGGGTGATCGCGACCGCGTAGATGGCGTCGAAGAAGGTCAGCCCTCGGTCGAACTCGATGGTGCCGCGTGCGTAGCTGCGTGAAGCCATGTGGGGGATGCTCCGTGCTAATCGAGGGTGCGGATGACCCGCGCCGGGTTGCCGACGGCGACGACGTTCGACGGCAGGTCCTTCGTCACGACGGCTCCTGCACCCACGACCGTGTTCTCGCCGATCGTGACGCCCGGGCAGACGATGACGCCCCCGCCGAGCCAGACGTTGTCGCCCAGCGTGATCGGCTCCCCTGCTTCGTAGCCGGCGCGCCGGCGCTCCGGGTCGAGCGGATGCGTCGGCGTCAGCAGCTGCACGTTCGGTCCGATCTGACAGTGCGCCCCGATCGTGATCGGTGTCACGTCGAGGGCGACGAGACCCACGTTCACGAACGTGCCGGCGCCGATCGTGATGTTCGAGCCGTAGTCGACGTACAGGGGCGCCTTCACGGCGACCCCCGCGCCGACGCTGCCGATGAGCTCCGCGAGGATCTCGGACGCGCGCTCCCCGTCGACCGGGAACGTCGCGTTGTACTCGGCCTGCAGCCGGGTGGCGCGTTCCGCACCCGCCGCCAGCTCGGGGTCGTCCGCGAGATACAGCTCACCGGCGAGCATCCGCTGCTTCATCGTGCGGCCGTCGTCGAAGTTCACCGTCATGCCACAAGACCCTAGCCTGCGCCCTCACACCGCAGAGGCACGTTAATCTCGACAGGTGACCTCGCTGTGGAACGCCGCCGGCCCCGACCTCGTGGTGCACGGCGACAACCTCGACGCCATGCGCCGCCTCCCCGACGGCGCCTTCCAGGTCATCTACCTCGACCCGCCCTTCAACACCGGCAAGCAGCAGAGGCGCCAGTCGATCAAGGTGAAGCGGCAGTCCCCGGCTGAGGAAGCCGTCGAGGCCGCCGAACTCGGCGAGGCGCTCGCACACGACGAGGCCCCAGCATCCACCCCGCTGACCCGCACCGGGTTCCAGGGCCGCAGCTACGAGCACACCCTCGGCGAGCTGTCGGCGTTCAACGACGAGTTCGCCGACTACTGGGGCTTCCTCGAACCGCGGCTCGTCGAGGCATGGCGGCTGCTCGGCGAGACCGGCACCCTCTACCTGCACCTCGACTTCCGGGAGTCGCACTACGCGAAGGTCGTGCTCGACGCGCTCGTCGGGCGCGACAAGTTCCTGAACGAGATCATCTGGGCCTACGACTACGGGGCCCGCACCTCGAAGCGCTGGCCCGCGAAGCACGACACGATCCTCGTCTACGTGAAGAACCCGAAGCGGTACCACTTCGACGCCGCCGAGGTCGACCGGGAACCCTACATGGCACCCGGTCTCGTGACCGAGGCGAAGCGCGAGCGCGGCAAGCTGCCGACCGACGTGTGGTGGCACACGATCGTGTCGCCGACCGGCAAGGAGCGCACCGGCTACGCGACGCAGAAACCCGCCGGGCTCCTGCGTCGCATGATCCGCGCATCCAGCCGCGAGGGCGACTGGGTGGCCGACTTCTTCGGCGGATCCGGCACGACGGCAGCCGTCGCCCGGGAGTGCGGCCGCAGAGTCGTGACCGTCGACGCCTCAGTGGATGCGCTGCGCACGATGCGCGGGCGCCTCGGCCCGGAGGGCGTCGAGTACCGCAAGCTCACGAAATACGGCTCGCGCCTGCTGTCGGCCGCACCGAAGCGCTCCAAGCGAAGCCGCTGAGCCGCTGCAAGCCTGATCCGGAGGCCCGGTCGCGAGGCCGGGGCTAGCGTGTCTGGTCGGGGTCCGTTGAGGACGGGCCGTTCCAGGTATCCGGAGCTGAGTACGGGTCAGACTGCGGAGCTGGCGGGTACTGGTTCGGTGCGTTGTACTGGCCCGGTGCCTGGTACTGCCCGGGAGCTTGGTACTGGCCAGGGGCCTGGGGCTGTGTCGGCTGCTGGCCGTACCCCTGCACTGGAGCCTGGTACGGCTGGTTCGGGAACTGCCCCGGGAACTGCTGACTCGGGGAGTACCCCTGGTTGGGTGCGGGGTACTGGCCGGTCCCGTCGAAGCGAGCGCCGGCCGGCACGGACGGCAGGCAGGCGAACACGATGAGCGTGATCGGACCGAAGAAGGGGACGAGGCCGAGGAACGCGAAGAAGCCGGAGAAGTTCGCGTCGTGGAGTCGACGCACCTGGATGGAGATCGTGGGCAGCAGCAGCGCCAGGTTGACGAGGAGGCTGAAGAGGCCGAACAGGCCACCGCCGATCGCGACCCAGGTGGGGGTCGAGCCGCTGCTGAAGTCCAAGCCCATCGAGATCGCGTTGAAAGCGATCGTGACTCCCGCGAGGGCCAGCGCGACCCACCAGTACTCGCTGCGGCTCGCCCGCCCGCGGTAGACGAACGTCTTCTTCACGAAGCGCGTGATCGCTTCGGGGAACGGAGCCCCGTAGTACGGCTGGTCAAGAGCCGGCTGGCCGGCCGGAGCGTGTCCGTAGGTCATGTCGTTCCTCCGTGGTCGCGCGAGTACTGCAACGCCACACCCTAGTGCAGCGTGGTCGAGCGGCTCAGGGCGGTGACCGTCTCGTGCACGGCAGCGAGGGTCTCCGCGACGCCGCGGAGGTCGTCCGAGGTCGTGGATGCTCCCCACGTGAACCGCAGGGCGGTGCGGGCGTCGTCCTCGGGGATCCCCAACGCGAGCAGCACGTGCGACGGCTCGTCGTGCCCGGCCGCGCAGGCCGCCCCCGCCGACGCGAGCACGCCTCGCCGCTCGAGCTCCAGCAGCACCGTCTCGCCGTTCACCCCCGGCAGCACGAACGAGGCGTGGCGGGGGAGGCGAGCCGATGCGTGGCCCGTGAGCCGTGCGTCAGGCACAGAATCCAGGACAGCGGCCACAAACGCATCCCTGGCGCTCGCGGCCGCGTCGCTCGTCGCGGCCGCCAGGCGCTCCTCGTCGGCGAGCCGCAGCGCCACCGCGAACGCCACCGCAAACGCCACGTTCTCCGTGCCGGATCGGCGCCCTCGCTCCTGCCCGCCGCCGTGGATGAGGGGCTCGAGCGGCAGCCGCGACCGCACCGCGAGCACGCCGACCCCCTTCGGGGCACCCAGCTTGTGACCCGACAGGCTCACCGCATCCACGCCCGTCGCGGTCAAGGACACGTCGAGCGAGCCGGCCGCCTGGATCGCGTCGGTGTGGAACGGCACGCCGCGGGCGTGGGCGACGGCGGCCAGCGCGGTGATGTCCTGCACAGTGCCGACCTCGTTGTTCGCCGTCGCGAGCGACACGAGGGTCGTGTCCTCGCGGAGGGCGGAGGCAAGCGATTCCTCGCTGACCAGGCCAGACGCATCCACGTCGACGAACGTCACCTCGAAGCCATGGAGACGCGCGAGGTAGTCGGCGGATGCGAGCACGGACTCGTGCTCGAGGCGGCTCGTCACGAGGTGCCGCCCGCGTGGAGCCCCCAGGGCGATGCCCTTGATCGCGAGGTTGTTCGCCTCGGTGCCACCCGACGTGAAGACCACCTCGGCGGGCCGGCAGCCGAGGACACCGGCCACTGCCTTGTGAGCGTCGGCGAGGGCTGCAGAAGCCTGCTCGCCGAGCCCGTGCGTGCTCGACGGGTTGCCGAACGACGCCGTCAGGAACGGCCAGGCCGCGGCGAGCGCGTCCTCCCGGACCGGGGACGTCGCGGCCGCATCGAGGTGGAGCACGTCAGCGCCTGGCCTCAGGTGCGGGATCGGCCGCGGGCTCGAGCGCCATGTCGAGGCCCAGGTCGATGGCCCGCGCGCTGTGGGTGAGGGCGCCGACCGAGATGACATCGACGCCCGTCTCCGCGATCGCCGCGACCGTGTCGAGGTTCACTCCGCCACTCGCCTCGACGACCGCCCGCCCGTTGATGAGCGCGACGCCCTCGCGCAGCTCGGCCAGCGAGAAGTTGTCGAGCATGATGGTGTCCACCCCGGCCGCGATCACCGGAGCGACCTGGTCGAGCCGGTCGACCTCCACCTCGAAGTGCGTCGTGTGGCCCAGCTTGTCCTTCGCCGCCAGCACCGCTTGCGTCAGCCCGAGGCCGGACTGCTGCAGGAGCACGGCGAGGTGATTGTCCTTCGCCATCACCGCGTCCGACAGCGAGAAGCGGTGGTTGCGGCCTCCACCGTTCGCGACGGCGTGCCGCTCGAAGGCGCGCAGTCCCGGCGTCGTCTTGCGCGTGTCCGTGATGCGCGCCGACGTGTGCGCGACCGCGTCGACGTAGCTGCGAGTGAGCGTCGCGATGCCGCTCATGCGCTGCGCGAAGTTCAACGCCACCCGTTCCGCCGTGAGCACCGACCGCGCGGGTCCCGCGACGGTCGCCAGCACATCCCCTGGGGCGAACTCGTCACCGTCGTCGGCGTGCAGATCGACCTGGATGCGCGCGTCCGTCAGCCGGAAGGCCGCCGCGAACACCTCCATCCCCGACAGCACACCCGCCTCGCGCGCGACGAGGGTGGCGCTCGCGGTGGCGTCGTGCGGGATGAGCGTCGAGGCCGTGATGTCACCCCAGGGGGCGTCCTCGAGCAGGGCGGCGCTCACGGTGGTCATGATGTGGGCAGGAGTGAGCATCAGTGCGCCATGGCCTTCGGCTTGAGAGGGAGTGGGCGTGGGTGTGGGTGTGGGTGTGGGAACAGGCTCGGGGACAAGGGCGGCGCCTGGGCGTGAGGCTCGCGGGCGCTGGGACGGTCAGCTCGGAAGTGGGCGCCCGCCGACTCGCCGCGGGCCCGGGCGGCCGCCACGGTGAGCTGGGCGAGCGTGAGCAGATTGGTGTCCTCGCGCGCGGCGACCGACAAGTCCGGCCCCGCCGCGTCTCGGTCGTCGGCCCAGACTGCGAGGGCCCGCGCAGCGTCGTCGAGTGCGGGGCCGCTGCGATGCAGGCCCGCGGACGCCCACATCAGCGTCTGCAGTGCCGGCCGCGAGAATGCGGGAGCGCGTCCGCTCGCCGTTCGGTGTCCAACATCAGTGCGATTCTGGCCAGAAATCGCCCGAAGCGCTCGAATCGAGGTGTTTTTGCACTGAAGTTGGTCAGGGGTGGGGGAGACCGCAACGTCCGAGACGCGGTCAAGCTGGGCCTGCTCAGGCTGGGCCTGGCCGAGCAGCGTCTGGCCGTGCGGCGCCTGCTCGCGGAGCGCCTCCGCGACGCGGTGCCCGAAGACGGTGCCCTCGAGGAGCGAGTTCGACGCGAGGCGGTTCGCGCCGTGCACGCCGGTGCGGGCGGTCTCGCCCGCGGCGTAGAGGCCGGGGATGCTCGTCCGCCCGAGCAGGTCGGTGACGACGCCGCCCATCAGGTAGTGCGCCGCGGGCGTGACGGGCACCGTCTCGCGCGACCAGTCGAGTCCGGCCTCGTCGAGGCGGGCCGTGATGCTCGGGAACCGGTGCTCGAGGAAGCCCCGGCCCAGGTGCCGCGCGTCGAGGCGCACTGGCCGCCCGCCCTGCTTCGCCATCTCGTCGGCGATGCCGCGAGCCACGACGTCTCGCGGGGCGAGCTCGGCGTCGGGGTGCACGCCGACCAGGAAACGCTCACCCGCGTCGTTGAGCAGGAGGGCGCCCTCGCCGCGCACCGCCTCGGAGATGAGCGCACCCCCTGATCCGGCGAGCACGGTCGGGTGGAACTGCACGAACTCCAGGTCGGCGATCTCAGCTCCGGCTCGGGCGGCGGCGGCGATGCCGTCGCCCGTCGCGACCGCGGGGTTGCTCGTGTGCGCGAAGAGCTGGCCGGCGCCGCCCGTCGCGAGCACGACCGCGTCGGCCTCGAAGAAGCCGGGCGTTCTGTCATCCGGGCCGAGCAGCCACGCGCCGACCACACGCGTGGCTGCTGGATCGACGTCGTCTGCTGCGGTGCTCACGGCGAGGTCCACGAGGAAGGTGTGCTCCAGCAGCCGGAGCTCGCCGCGTTCGGCCGCCGCGCGGGCGGCGTCGCTCAGCGCTCGCTGGATCTCGCGACCGGTGCCGTCTCCGAAGGCGTGCAGGATGCGCGGATGCGAGTGCGCGGCCTCGAGCCCGCGCGCGAGTTGCCGCAGATGGTCGCCATCTGCGACGGGAAGCGGCCCTTCGGGGCGACTCGGCGAAGAGCGCGAGGGAGAAGGTTCTGCCGTGTCGGCCGCGGCGGCGGCCTCAGCGTGGGGAACCCGGTCGAAGCGCGTGCCGAGGGCGACCAGGTCGCGGATGCGCGCATCCGCCGAGCCGCACAGCACCTCGATCGCGCGCCGGTCGCCGAGCCCCGCGCCAGCTGCGAGCGTGTCGCGCACGTGCGACTCGACGCTGTCACCGGCGCTCGCATCAGCACCAGCCGCGAGCACTGCCGCGATTCCGCCCTGAGCATGCGAGGTGGCGGTATTGCCGAGCGTCGCCTTCGTGGCGACCATCACGTCGTGCCCGTCGGCGGCCGCCGCCAGTGCTGCGGTCAGCCCCGCGATGCCGCTGCCGACGACCAGCACCCGCAGCCGAGCGTCAGCGCCCCGAGCATCAGCGCCCGCGCCCATCTCAGGACGCCATCGTCGTGTCCGGCCGGGCCGCGAGCATCCGCTCGACCGCGACCCTGGCGGGCTCGGCGACACTCGCCGGCACGCTGATCTGGTTGCGCACCTCGCCGGCCACGAGTCCCTCGAGCACCCAGGCGATGTAGCTGGGGTGGATGCGGTACATCGTCGAGCACGGGCACACGACCGGGTCGAGGCAGAAGATCGTGTGCTGGGGGTACTCGGCGGCGAGGCGCTGGACGAGGTTGATCTCGGTGCCGATCGCGAAGACCGAGCCGTCGGGGGCGGCCGCGATGGCCTTCGTGATGTAGTCGGTGGAGCCGTACTCGTCGGCGGCGTCGACGATCGCCATGGGGCACTCTGGGTGCACGATGACGCGCACCTCCGGGTACTCGGCGCGGGCCTTGTCGATCTGGGCGACGGTGAAGCGCTTGTGCACGGAGCAGAAGCCGTTCCAGAGGATCACCTTGGCGGCGTCGAGCGTCTCGGGGGTCTGGCCGCCGAGGGGGCGGCGCGAGTTCCAGAGCGGCATCTCCTCGAGCGTCACGCCCATGGCCTTCGCGGTGTTGCGGCCGAGGTGCTGGTCGGGGAAGAACAGCACCCGCTGCCCACGCTCGAAGGCCCACTGCAGCACGGTCTCGGCGTTGGAGGAGGTGCAGACGATGCCCCCGTTGCGCCCGCAGAACGCCTTGAGCTCGGCGGAGGAGTTCATGTAGGTGACGGGGATGACGGGCACGCGCCCAGCGGCGTCCGGTTCCGTCCCGTAGAGGTCGGCGAGCTGCTCCCAGCACTCTTCGACGGAGTCGCTGTCGGCCATGTCTGCCATCGAGCATCCGGCGGCGAGGTTCGGGAGGATCACCGCCTGCTCGGGGGCGGACACGATGTCGGCCGTCTCGGCCATGAAGTGCACGCCGCAGAACACGATGGCCTCTGCCTCCGGCTTCGCTTTCGCGGCGTTGGCGAGCTGGAAGGAGTCGCCGATGAAGTCGGCGTACTGCACGACCTCGTCGCGCTGGTAGAAGTGGCCGAGGGTCACGACGCGGTCCCCGAGGGTCGCCTTGGCGGCGAGGATGCGGGCGTGGATGTCCGCGTCAGTCGCGGTCCGGTACTCCTCGGGCAGGAGCTCCTGCCTTGGCGCCGTCGGCGGGAGCCTGTCGGCCATTGACGCCCCAGGCCCGTAGGACGGAGCTTGCAGGTCGAACACCCACGGCGACTTCACGAGCTCCGGAGAGCAGCTCTCGCCGGCCTGCTTCCCGGTCTGGATGCGCGTGATCGTGGTGTGCACTGAGGCGGTTGTGGTCATGGGGTCTGCCCTTCGCGGCGGGGGAGGTCGTGAGGAGGGGGCTCTGCTCGGACGGGGCGGGGGCCTCGATGTACCTGTAGAGCTTCGGGGGTCGGTGCCTGGTGCCGGCGAGGGTCTCGCCGGTCTCGGCGAGCGACTTCGAGGCGAGCATGTCGCGGCGGAAGTTGGCGACGTCGATGGGGCGGTCGAGGACGGCTTCGTAGACCTCGCGGAGCTGGGCGATGGTGAAGGATTCGCCGAGGAAGCTGTGCGCGATGGAGCTGTACTCGACCTTGTTCCGCAGTCGCCAGAGGGCGTAGTCGACGATGCGGCGGTGGTCGAAGGCGAGGGGTGGGAGGTCGTCGACGGGGTGCCAGCGGACGTTGTCGCCGAGGCGCGCCGAGCTCGCTTCCTCGTTGCCGACGAGCGCCCAGTAGACGACGGACACGACCCGCGGGTCGGCCCCGAAGACGCGGTCGGCATCGCCGAAGGCGTAGAGCTGCTCGAGGTACTTGGGGGCGAGTCGCATCGTCTCGAAGAGGGTGCGTGACGCGGCGGTGGCGAGGTCTTCGTCGCCGAGCGGCCCGCCTGGCAGGGCGAGGAGGTCGATGAACGGCTGCCGCTGCCGTCGTACCAACGGCACCCAGATCGTGGGCGCGGGAGCGCGGTGTGACGAGGGAGGTGACGGACGCAGCGCGAAGATCACCGTGGAGACGGCGAGGGTCGCGTTGTCGGATGGCATCCTCCACCTCCTCTCTGACTTAGAGTCAGTTCGACTCTAAGTGCAGTGTACGCCACGCCCGCCTAGGCTGTGGCGGTGAGCGATCAGCAGCAGTTCGGCAGCGAAGACGACGCCCCGCACGGGGTCGGCCCCTGGCCCGGTGGCCGCGGTGAGTGGCCGGAGGGGCCCTGGTACGACGCGGAGCTGCTCGAGAATGGCGACCGGCGCAACGTCATCGACCGCTACCGGTACTGGTCGATGGATGCGATCGTCGCCGACCTCGACACGAAGCGCCACGCCTTCCACGTCGCCATCGAGAACTGGCAGCACGACATGAACATCGGCTCGATCGTGCGCAGTGCGAACGCGTTCGCGGCCGACACCGTGCACATCGTGGGCAAGCGCCGCTGGAACAAGCGCGGCGCGATGGTCACGGACCGCTACCAGCACGTCGTGCACCACGAGACCGTCGCAGCGTTCATCGACTGGGCGCGGAGCGAGGAGATGCCGGTCCTCGCCATCGACAACGTGCCCGGCTGCGTGCCCATCGAGACCTACGAGCTGCCGGAACGGTGCGTGCTGCTCTTCGGGCAGGAGGGGCCAGGGGTCTCGGAGGAGGCGGTCGAGGTCTCGGATGCGGTGCTCGAGATCTCCCAGTTCGGCTCGACCCGCTCGATCAACGCCTCAGCTGCGGCGGCTGTCGCGATGCACACGTGGGTGCTGCAGCACGTCGACTTCGCCTAGGGGGCGGTGGTCGGCTCGTCCGTCGCCAGTCCCGCAGCGCCGGCGAGGATCAGATCCAGGCCTGCCGTGAAGCGATCCGTGGGGTCCTGTCGGCTGAGCGGGTCCGGTTCACGGGCCTGGAGGGCGCCGACTGCTGCGGCATGGGCCTGCTGCTGCTCGTGGAAGACCTGCCCGATCGTGTAGTGCACGACCGCGTCCGCGCACGTGCGCCCGCCCGCGCCGGCGAGCTTGAAGTCGCTGCGCGCGGCGCCGGCGATCATCCGCACGAGGTCGACCGTCAGCAGGTCGAGGGCGAATGAGCTCGAGACGAGCTCGGCGCCATCCCTGCGGGAGAGAAGCGCTGCGCGGAGCTGTATCGCGAGGGTGCGGGTCTGGCGGGGGCCGGGCTCGACCCCGGCCCCTGGGGGCCGCCATGTCTCGGCGGTGAGGGGATGCAGGATGCGGTCGCTCACGGCCGCGAGCAGCGACTGTTTGTTGGGGAAGTGCCAGTAGAGCGCGCTCGGCTGCACCTCGAGGTAGTCGCTGATGCGTCGCATCGAGAGGTTCGGCAGGCCGTGCTCGTCGAGCACCTCGAGGGCGGTCGTGACGATCTCTGTCCGGCTGAGCTTCTCGAGGCCGGAGCCTCCGGCTGGACCGCGGGGTGTCATGCCGCTAATCTACTGAACACTGTTCACTGAACACCGTTCAGGAAATTCCAGAGAAAGGTCCCACCCCCTATGAGTGCCGATTCGATCACCGCCGCCGGGCGTCCCGCCGGGCGTCCCGCCGGCCGCGCCGTGCCCCGCGTCCTTGCTGACCTCGTGGCCGGGGCTGGCACCCATGCCCGCGCTCGAGGCGGGGCTCTCCGGAACGCCGCGCTCGTGCTCGGCGGCACTCTCTTCCTCGTCGCCGCGGGCTTCATCGTCATCCCGCTGCCGTTCACGCCCGTGCCCGTCTCGCTCGCGACCTTCGCGGTCCTGCTGACCGGCGCTTCCCTCGGCCCGGTCCGTGCCGCCGCGAGTGCTGGCCTGTACCTCGCGCTCGGCGCGCTTGGGGCGCCGATCTTCGCCGACGGCGCATCCGGGGTCCTGTTCCCGTCGTTCGGCTACATCGTCGGCTACGTGCTCGCCGCGGTCGCCGTCGGGGCGCTCGCCCGTCGCCGAGCTGACCGCCACGTCCTCTCCACCGTCGGTGCCTCGGTGCTCGGGACGCTCCTCGTCTACGCGGCCGGCGTCCCCTGGCTCGCCCTCTCGCTCGGCGTGGACCTCGGCACTGCGCTTGCGCTCGGCGTCGTGCCGTTCCTCATCGGCGACGCCATCAAGATCGCGGCCGTGAGTGCCCTGCTGCCCTCCGCCTGGAAGCTGCTCAAGCGTTGAGTGCCCGTGGATCGCTAGGCGTCTGAGTCCGCGGCGGCGTGCTCGCGGAGGAGTGCCGTCGCGATGCGCCGGGCTGATGCGGTCGTGTGTCCCGGGTCGCGGAGTCGCATCGCGAGGTCGCCGGAGACGACCAGCAGCAGCTCGTCGGCGAGCTCTCGGTCGCGGCTGGTCGCGTTCAGCGCGTCGTCGGTGATGGATGCAGTGAGTCGCCTTCGCAGCGAATCGGTGTCGGTGTCGACGGCCGCGCGCACCTCTGCCGGTGCGTCTGCGTACTCGGCGGCAGAGCCGAGGAACGCGCACCACTGGGCGCGCACGGGATGCTCGCGGAACGTGTCGAGGGCGTCGAACACGGCGAGGACGCGTCCCTCCCACGAGTCCTGGCGGGCGATCGCCGCATCCCAGGCCACGAGCCACTCCGCGTGCCGACGAGCCAGCGTCGCCGCCAGGAGTGACTCCTTGCTCGCATACCCGCGGTACATGGTCGCCGCCGACACTCCCGCGCGCTCGATGACGGCGTCCACCGGGGTCGCGTGGATGCCCCGCGTGAAGAACAGCTCCTCGGCGGCATCGAGGAGCTTCGTCGCGCTCGATGTGCGGATGCTCATGTACACACCCTAAGCTCCAAATATGAAACGTACGTTTTCGTTTGGGGATATCGTCCAGCAGAGCCGGGGGCAGGGCACCCGGCAGCGGCGCTCGCAGCGACTCCTCGTGGTGGGCGGCGTCGGCCTGATCGCTGCCTGCTACGGCCTCGTGCGCCTCGCGTACGGGCTCTACCTGCCGGATGTGGAGGCCGAGCTCGGCCTCGACGCCTCGATGGCCGGCGTGGTCTCGGGCGGCGCGTCCGCGATGTACTGCGCTGCCGCGATCGTGGGGTTCTTCCTGGCAGGCCGCATTCCGCGCATCCTCGTGGCAGGCGCCGCGTCGACGGCCGGTGGCGGTGCCCTCGGCATGGCACTCGCGTCACAGGTCGAGGGCTTCGCCGCTTTCGCCATCGTCAGCTCAGCCGGGGCCGGCCTCGCGTCCCCCGCCCTGGTCGAGCTCCTCAGGCGGGCCGTGAGCGGAGACCGCGGGCAACGCCTCCAGGTCGTCGTCAACGCGGGCACCGGACCGGGCCTCGTGCTGGCAGGAGCACTCGCGTTGCTCCTGCTGCCCGACTGGCGCCTGGCATGGGCGGCCGCGGCGGTCGTCACGTTCCTCTCCGCGTTCGCTGTGCTCATGTCGACCGCGCTGCCCTCGACCGCGCTGCTCTCGACGGTGCTGCCGTTGTCGGGTCGAGCGCGGCGCCAGGACGCGTCGGCAGCAGTTCCGCCGCGCGCCTGGTTCGGGCAGCACCTGCGTGTGATCTGCGCAGCGTTGCTCCTCGGGGCAGGCTCGGCCGCCGTGTGGACGTTCGGGCGCACGGTGCTCGTGGACGGGGGCGCCTCCGGCGACTTCTCGGCGCTCGCATGGATGTGCCTGGGGCTCGGCGGGGCTCTCGTGCTGCCGCTCTCGGCCGCCGTGCGCCGCCTCGGTTCCACGCGGGCGTGGATGCTCACCGCGCTCGTCGTCGCAGCGTCGACGGCACTGATCGGGCTCTTCCCGGGCGTGCGGCCCCTCGCCCTCCTCGCGTGCGTCGCCTTCGGCTGGGGCTACACGGCGGCGACCGGGGCCCTCATCACGTGGACCTCCGAGATCGACGAGCGGCGCGCATCCGCGGGCACCGCGCTGCTCTTCGTCGTCCTGGTACTCGGTCAGGGCCTCGGCGCCGCACTGGCAGGGTGGGGGCTCGGCGCTGCGACACCCGGGCTGGTGTTCGTGGTCGCGGCGGCACTGTCTGCAGCGGCGATCGTGCCGGCCCGACCGGTGGCCTCGATCGTTCGCGTTCCGTGAGGAGTTGCACGCGTCCCGTATGGGTTCCGTGAGGGCGAGCACAGCGGCGCCCCGCGAGGAGTTGTATCGGGGACTGCGCCTGAACGGCGCGCAGCCACGCTCACCGCTGGCTGCACACCTCCGAACGGAGTCTCAGTGCTCGACCTCGTCTTCGTCGCGGGCATAATCGCCCTCTTCACCGCCATCGGCCTCCTCGGCAAGGCGGTCGACAAGCTGTGATCGTCTTCGAAATCATCGCCGCCGCCCTCGGCGTCGCCGCGATCGCCTACCTCGTGGTGGCCCTCGTGCATCCCGAGCGGTTCTGATGGACGCGCCCACCATGCTCCACGCCAGCCTCGCGTTCCTCACGGTCGCGCTCATCCTCGCCGCCCTCCACCGCCCGCTCGGCGACTGGATCGCACGCGTGTACTCATCCACCGACGACTGGAGGATCGAACGGGGCGCCTACCGGCTCATCGGCGTCGACCCGTCGTCGGCGCAGACCTGGCAGGCCTACCTGCGCGGAGTGCTCATGTTCTCCACCGTCGGAGTGCTGCTCGTCTACCTCCTGCAGCGCACGCAGCAGTGGCTGCCGTACTCGCTCGGGCTGCCGGCCCCCTCGGAGCACCTCTCGTTCAACACGGCCGCCTCGTTCGTCGCGAACACCAACTGGCAGTCGTACTCGCCAGAGGTGACCCTCGGGTACGCCGTCCAGCTCTCGGCGCTCACGGTCCAGAACTTCGTCTCCGCCGCGGTGGGACTCGCCGTCGCGATCGCCCTCGTGCGGGGCCTCGCAGCCCGCCGCTCGGGCACGCTCGGCAACTTCTGGGTCGACCTCATCAGGGGCACCCTCCGCCTGCTGCTGCCCCTCTCGGCCCTCGCCGCGCTCGCGCTCCTCGCGGGTGGCGTCATCCAGAACTTCAACGGCTTCACCGAGGTGAGCACCCTCACCGGCGCGACCCAGTCGATACCGGGTGGCCCCGTCGCCTCGCAGGAGGCGATCAAGCTCGTCGGCACCAACGGCGGCGGCTTCTTCAACACGAACTCCGCGCACCCCTTCGAGAACCCCAGCGCCATCACGAACCTGCTCGAGGTCATCCTCATGCTGGCGATCCCGTTCTCCCTGCCCCGCACCTTCGGGGTCATGGTGGGAGACCGCCGTCAGGGCTACGCGGTGCTCGCCGTCATGGCGACGCTCTTCACCGTGTCGTTCGCCATCCTCACCGCCGTCGAGTCCGCTGGCATGGGCTCGGCACCGGATGCGGCGGGCGGCGCCATGGAGGGCAAGGAGCAGCGGTTCGGCATCGTCGGGTCGACGCTCTTCGCGACCGCCAGCACCGGCACGTCCACGGGCGCCGTCAACTCCATGCACGACTCCTACACGGCGCTCGGTGGGCTCCTGCCGATGCTCAACATGATGCTCGGCGAGATCGCGCCGGGCGGGGTCGGCTCCGGCCTCTACGCCATGCTGGTGCTCGCGATCATCGCCGTCTTCATCGCAGGCCTCCTCATCGGGCGCACCCCCGAGTACCTGGGCAAGAAGATCGGGCCGCGTGAGATCAAGCTCGCCAGCCTCTTCATCCTCGTCACCCCGGCGCTCGTGCTCACGGGCGTCGCCCTCAGCTTCGCGATCCCCGGCGTCCGCGACGAGCTGGCGGCGACCTCCATCTGGAACCCGGGCGTGCACGGCCTCTCCGAAGTGCTCTACGCCTTCACCTCGGCCGCCAACAACAACGGCTCGGCCTTCGCCGGCCTCACCGCGAACACTCCATGGCTGAACACCTCGCTCGGGGTGGTCATGCTGCTCGGCAGATTCGTCCCCATCGTGCTCGTGCTGGCCCTCGCCGGGTCGCTCGCAGCCCAGGACAAGGTGCCGTCGACGGTCGGCACGCTCCCCACCCACCGGCCTCAGTTCGTCGCGCTCCTCGCCGGCGTCAGCGTGCTCATCACCGCGCTCACCTACTTCCCCGTGCTCGCACTGGGCCCCCTCGCAGAAGGACTCTCCTGACCATGCAGAGCATCCCATTCGCAGCCTCGATGACCGGCGCGATCCGCAAGCTCGACCCGCGTCAGCAGTGGCGGAACCCCGTCATGTTCATCGTGTGGGTCGGCGCGGCGTTCACGACCGCGCTTGCCATCGCCGAGCCGTTCCTCGGTGGGCCCGCCGACTCGGGCGGCACGGTCATCCCCGCCTCCTTCACGTGGGCCATCGCGGTCTGGCTCTGGCTGACGGTGCTGTTCGCGAACCTCGCGGAGGCAGTCGCCGAGGGCCGCGGGAAGGCGCAGGCGGAGACGCTCCGCCAGACGCGCACGAGCACGGTCGCGCACCGCGTCGACACCTACGACGCCGGGACCGACCCCGCGGCCGAGCGCGTCGGCAGCGTCGACGTCTCCTCGGCCGACCTGACCCTCGGCGACGTCGTCACGGTGGCGGCGGGCGAGCTCATCCCCGGCGACGGCGACATCGTCTCGGGTATCGCCTCCGTCGACGAGTCGGCCATCACCGGCGAATCAGCCCCCGTCATCCGCGAGTCCGGCGGCGACCGCAGCGCCGTCACGGGCGGCACGCGCGTGCTCTCCGACCGGATCGTCGTGCGCATCACCTCGAAGCCGGGGGAGACGTTCGTCGACCGGATGATCGCGCTCGTCGAGGGGGCGTCGAGGCAGAAGACGCCGAATGAGATCGCGCTCTCGATCCTCCTCGCGTCGCTCTCGATCGTGTTCGTCATCGTCGCCCTCACCCTCAACCCGATCGCCTCCTACGCGGCGAAGCCGGTCAGCATCACCGTGCTCATCGCGCTGCTCGTGTGCCTCATCCCGACCACCATCGGGGCGCTGCTGTCGGCCATCGGCATCGCGGGCATGGACCGCCTCGTGCAGCACAACGTGCTCGCCATGTCCGGCCGCGCGGTCGAGGCCGCCGGGGACGTGACGACGCTGCTCCTCGACAAGACCGGAACCATCACGTACGGCAACCGTCGGGCGTCCGAGTTCGTGCGGATGGCCGGGGTGCGCGACCAGGACCTGATCCGGGCCGCCGCACTGTCGTCGCTCGCCGACCCGACCCCAGAGGGGGTCTCGATCGTCGAGCTCGCGCGACTGGAGGGCGTCGACGTCGAAGCCCAGGCAGCCGATTCGAGGCGCGGCGAGATCGTGCCGTTCACGGCCCAGACCCGCATGTCCGGACTCGATCTGGCGGACGGCGCGCGCATCCGCAAGGGGGCAGGCTCAGCGGTCACCGCCTGGCTCGGCGACCAGGGTGCACCCCTGAGCCCAGCGCAGCTCGCCGAGCTGGAGGATGCGACGGGTCGCGTCTCGCAGAGCGGCGGCACCCCGCTCGTCGTGGCAGTGATGGATGCGCCCAGCCCTGAGCGGGGACGGCCGGCCGGCAGTGTCCTCGGGGTCGTGCACCTCAAGGACGTCGTGAAGGAAGGGCTCAGCGACCGCTTCGCCGAGCTTCGCGCCATGGGGATCCGCACCGTCATGGTGACGGGCGACAACCCGCTCACGGCCGCCGCGATCGCCAGAGAGGCCGGAGTCGACGACTTCCTCGCCGAGGCGACGCCGGAGCAGAAGCTCGCCTACATCCGCCGAGAGCAGGACGGCGGCAACCTCGTCGCGATGACGGGGGATGGCACCAACGACGCTCCCGCGCTCGCGCAGGCCGATGTGGGTGTCGCCATGAACACGGGCACGTCCGCGGCGAAGGAGGCGGGCAACATGGTCGACCTCGACTCCGACCCCACGAAGCTCATCGACGTGGTCCGCATCGGCAAGCAGCTCCTCATCACGCGGGGCGCGCTCACGACGTTCTCCATCTCGAACGACATCGCCAAGTACTTCGCGATCATCCCGGCCATGTTCATGGGCGTCTTCCCGGGGCTCGGCGTCCTCAACATCATGGGGCTGCACTCCCCGGCGTCTGCGGTGCTGTCGGCGATCGTCTTCAACGCCATCGTCATCGTGCTGCTCGTCCCGCTCGCGCTCCGGGGCGTGAAGTACCGGCCCGCGAACGCCTCGAGCACGCTCGGCCGCAACCTCCTCATCTATGGGCTCGGCGGCATCGTCGCCCCATTCGTTGGGATCTGGCTCATCGACCTCGTCGTGCGCCTCATCCCGGGCTTCTGAACCCCGACCCGACATCTGCCCCAGAAAGGGACTCCCACCATGAACTCCGCAACCCGCGCCACGGCGCGCACCGCCTGGGTCGCCGTCCGCGCGATGCTCCTCTTCACCGTCGTCCTCGGTATCGGATACACCCTGGTCATCACCGGCCTGGGCCAGGCGGCCTTCGGCGCCCAGGCCAACGGATCGGCGGTGCGGGACGGCACCGGCGCGGTCGTCGGCTCGAGCCTCATCGGTCAGTCGTTCGTCGACGCCGACGGCAACCCGCTGCCCGAGTACTTCCAGTCGCGCGCATCGGCGGCGGGGGACGGCTACGACGCGGGCGCGTCCTCCGGCTCGAACCTGGGGCCGGAGAACCCGGATCTCGTGGCCGCCATCGAGGAGCGGCGAGCGCAGGTCGCCGAGTTCAACGGGGTCGCGCCTGACGCCGTGCCGGTGGATGCGGTGACGGCGTCGGCCTCAGGGCTCGACCCGCACATCAGCCCCGCGTACGCGGACTTGCAGGTGCAGCGCGTCGCGGCGACGCGCGCGCTCGACGCCGCCCAGGTCCGTACGCTGGTCGCAGCGCACACCGTCGCCCCTCTGCTCGGGTTCCTAGGGGAGCCCACCGTCAACGTGCTGGAGCTCAATCTGGCGCTCGCGGAGCTGCAGGCGAACGCCTCGGCCCCCACATCCACCCCCACATCCACCCAGGAAGGCAAGGAGCTCTGACCCATGGCGAAGCGGGGACGGCTGCGGGTGCTGCTCGGCGCCGCCCCTGGCGTCGGGAAGACGTTCGCGATGCTCCACGAGGGCACCAGGATGCGCGAAGCAGGCAAGGACGTGGTGGTCGCGGTCGTCGAGACCCACGGCCGGGCCGCGACGGCCGAGGCGGCCGCCGGGCTCGAGGTGGTGGGACGCGCGACGTACCTGCACCGCGGCGTCGAGCTCACGGACATGGACCTCGATGCGGTGATCGGGCGGCGTGCGGAGGTGGCGCTCGTCGACGAGCTCGCGCACACGAACGCGCCCGGTGCGCGCAACCTGAAGCGCTGGGAGGACGTGGAGGAGCTCCTCGACGCCGGCATCGACGTGGTCTCCACCGTGAACATCCAGCACATCGAGTCCCTGAACGATGTGGTCGAGCAGATCACGGGGGTGCCGCAGCGCGAGACGATCCCGGACGACGTGCTGCGGCGAGCCGATCAGGTCGAGGTCGTCGACCTGTCTCCGCAGGCGCTGCGGGATCGCCTTGCCGGCGGGCTCGTGTACCCGGCTGAGCGCATCGACGCGGCGCTCTCCAACTACTTCCGCCTCGGCAACCTCACGGCGCTGCGCGAGCTGGCGCTGCTGTGGCTCGCCGACGACGTCGACCAGTCCCTCAAGCGCTACCGGGATGACCACGGCATCGACGCGACGTGGGAGGCGCGCGAGCGGGTCGTCGTCGCGCTGACCGGGGGAGCGGAGGGGGAGACGCTGCTTCGGCGCGGCGCCCGCATCGCGGCGCGGTCCGGCAGCGGCGAGCTGCTGGCGCTGCATGTGACG
The DNA here is from genome assembly GCF_013409665.1 of Pseudoclavibacter sp. JAI123. Classification (NCBI taxonomy): domain Bacteria; kingdom Bacillati; phylum Actinomycetota; class Actinomycetes; order Micrococcales; family Microbacteriaceae; genus Pseudoclavibacter; species Pseudoclavibacter sp. JAI123. Next base: position 737,469 of record NZ_JACCCM010000001.1, read on the forward strand.
AGCCAGGACGGCTTGCGCGTCGGGGATCCTGGGCATCTTGCACGGCAGCGGGCGCTTGCGGAGCAGCTGGGCGGCACCTACCACCAGGTGGTCGGCGAGGACGTGCCGGCGGCCCTCATCGAGTTCGCGAGGTCGGTGAACGCGACGCAGCTCGTCATCGGCGTCAGTCGTCGCAATCGGGTTGCCGCGCTGCTCACTGGCGCGAGCGTGGGCAGTGCCGTCACTCGGGACGCCGGCACCATCGACGTGCACATCGTCAACCATGCGGATGCCGGCGGCCGGCTCAGGCTGCCGAGGCTCGGCGGGGCGCTGACCCCGCGTCGCCGGATCGCCGGCTTCGTGCTGGCCCTCGTCGCGGGTCCGCTGCTCACCTGGCTGCTCGCGTCCCTCGGCAGTGTCGACTCGTTCACGACGCACGCCCTCAGCTACCAGGTGCTGGTCGTGGCCGTCGCCCTGGTCGGCGGCCTCTGGCCAGCGCTCTTCGCGGCCGTGCTGTCTGGCGTCACCCTCGACTTCTTCTTCGTCGCCCCGTTCGGCACCGTCCTCATCACCGACCCGAGCCATGTCACGGCGATCGTGCTGTATCTCGTCATCGCCGCCCTCGTGAGCTTCGTCGTCGACCGGGCGGCGAGAAGGGCGCGCGAAGCCCGTCGGGCGGCCGCGGAGTCCCAGCTGCTGCAGACCGTCGCCGGCAGCGTGCTCCGTGGGCAGAACGCGATGCAGGCCCTCGTCGAGCGGACGCGCGAGGCGTTCGGCCTCGCGGGCGTGCGGCTCGTGGATGCGCGAGGCGTGGATGCGCGGGGCGACGAGACCGAACCGCGCGTGCTCGCGAGCTGCGGTGAGCCGGTGCGCGGGGACCGGCACACCTCGATTCCGGTCGCCCCACCGTCGTCCGGTGGCTCGGGAGTCGCCCTCGAGCTGCACGGTCGCGAGCTCGACGCCTCGGAGCGCCGGCTGCTGACCGTCATCGTCGCGCAGCTCGGCGCGGCCGTCGAGCACCGCGAGCTGCGGGAGGCGGCCGACGAGGTCGCCCCGCTCGCCGCCTCTGACAAGGTCAGGCGGGCGCTGCTGTCCGCGCTCAGTCACGACCTCCGGCGTCCCCTGGCATCCGCGACAGCTGCGGTCACCGGCCTTCGCGTTGCGGGCGACGAGCTCGACGACCACGACCGCGACGAGCTCCTGGAGACCGCGGACGAGAGCCTCGGCACGCTCGCCACGCTCGTGACCGATCTCCTCGACGTGAGCCGCCTCCAGTCGGGGGCGCTCGCCGTCTCCCTCATGAGCATCGACCCGGCCGATGCGATCCTCCCGTCCCTGGACGAGCTGGGGCTCGGCCCGGCCGACGTTGAGCTCGCGCTCGACCCCGTCGTCGCATCCGTCGCCGCCGACCCGGCCCTGCTGCAGCGCGTGCTGGTCAACCTCCTCGCCAACGCGGTCCGCCACTCGCCGCCGGGTCGACCGGTCCGGCTCGCGACCAGCCAGTTCGGGGGCGACGTGCAGATCCGGGTCGTCGATCACGGGCCGGGGATCCCCGCCGAGCGACGCGGTGAGGTCTTCGAGCCGTTCCAGCGCCTCGGCGACACCGACAACACGACCGGCCTCGGGCTGGGGCTCGCCATCTCGAAGGGCTTCGTCGAGGGAATGCAGGGCACACTGATTCCCGAGGACACCCCGGGGGGCGGGGTCACGATGGTCGTGACACTGCCGATTGACGCGGCGGCGACCGCCGAACGAAAGACAGGGGAGGGGAGGCGCGCATGAAGATCCTCATCGCGGACGACGACCCGCAGTTGCTTCGCGCCCTGCGCATCACCCTCACCGCCAAGGGATACAAGGTGCTGATCGCCCGCAACGGGGCGGAAGCCATCTCCGTCGCGATCGACCATCGCCCGGACCTGTACCTCCTCGACCTCGGCATGCCGGAGCTCGACGGGCTCGAGGTCATCGAGGCCATCCGGGGTTGGTCTGAGGCGCCGATCCTCGTCGTCTCGGGGCGCAGCGGGGCGGGCGACAAGGTGGATGCGCTTGACGCGGGCGCGGATGACTACGTCACGAAGCCGTTCTCCATCGACGAGCTGCTCGCGCGCATCCGAGCGTTGTCGCGCCGAGTCCCGCAGGCTGGCGGTGAGCCGGTCGTCGTGTTCGGCGACGTGTCGGTCGACCTGGCGGCGAAGAGCGTCGTTCGCACCGTCGGCGGGGAGTCGACGCACGTGCGCCTCACGCCCACGGAATGGCAGGTGCTGGAGCTGCTCGTGCGCAACGCTGGGCGTCTGGTGACCCGGCAGATGCTGCTCACCAGCATCTGGGGGTCGGAGCACGTCAACGACACCGGCTACCTGAGGCTGTACCTGTCGCAGCTGCGCAGGAAGCTCGAGCCGGTGCCGTCGGCGCCGCGCCACCTGCTGACGGAGGCGGGCATGGGGTACCGGCTCGTGCTCCAGCCGGACGGCGTCGCCTAGTTCGTCGCAGCGTCGTCCGAAGGGGCTGCCCGGCTCGCCTCCTCGGCGCTCGGGAAGTTGATGTCATCCACGTCGACATCGATGTCGCCCACGTCGTCCGGGCCGCCCGTGCCGGGGCGCACGTTCACCTGGTCGGCGTCGATGTCGTTGTCGACGCCACCGTCGACCTCATCCACGCGCTCGGTGCTCGTCTCCTGCTTCTCCTGCGTCTCCGTCTCGCTGCCGGGGGAGTAGCTCGTGTCCTTCTCGAGCTGGTCGCTCTCGGGGAGGCTGTCTTCGCTGTCGTGCATCTGATGGCTCATCGTGCGAGCTTGCGGTCTCGTCCTGGGTGCGCGCGCAATTGTGCGTGTGCGGAGGCCGTGAGTCGCTGAGGGTCCCGGGGTAGGCGTGCCCGCGTCAGGCGCCCGCGCAGGCGAAAGGGCCGGGCCGCAGTTTGCTGCGCCCGGCCCTTCGTCGCGAGTCGACCTCGCTCTCGTCAGTCCTCTTCCGGCTCGAACGTCGAGGCGTCCGGGTCGTAGCCGACCGCGACCCCGTCGTCGGAGTCGGGGATCGTGCCGTCTTCGCCGAGGCCGTTCGGCTTCTCGTCGCCGTCGCTGTCGTGGGAGATGTTCTGGTCGCTCATCGTGGGCCTTCCGTTCGGGGTCTGCTCTGACTTGTGGCGACGATAGCGCTCGACGCTGAAGGGTTTTCCGGATCCGCGCGGGCGAGGCGAACCAGACGTTCCTCACAGCCCGAGCAGCAGCGACGCCGCGATGCCGACCATGACGACGGCGATGATGGCGTCGAGGACACGCCAGGCGACGGGCTTCGCGAACACCGGCTGCAGGAGGCGCGCCCCGTAGCCGAGGGCGGCGAACCAGACGACGCTTCCGACAGCCGCGCCCGCACCGAACAGCCAGCGCGCCTCGCCGTGCGTGTTCGCGACCGACCCGAGCAGCACCACGGTGTCGAGGTACACGTGCGGGTTCAGCCAGGTGAGCGCGAGGCACGTGAGCACGGTCGGGAGCAGGGCAGAGGATGCCGCCGGGCTGTCCGCATCCATCGCCTTCGGCGTCATCGCCCGGCGGGCCGCGAGCAGCGCGTAGCCGAGCAGGAACGCTGCCCCAGCGATGCGCACGACGGTCGTCAGCCAGGGGAGCGCGGTGAAGACGATGCCGGCTCCGCCCACGCCGAGCAGGATCAGGAGCGCGTCGGAGAGCGCGCAGACGGCGACGACGGCGAGCACGTGCTTCCGGAGGAGCCCCTGCCGAAGCACGAATGCGTTCTGCGCGCCGATCGCGACGATGAGCGACAGGCCGAAGCCGAAGCCGGCGAGAGGGGTGAGCAGATCCAGGGTCATGCCGCGACGATATGGCGCGTTGAATATCCGGGTCCAGCTCATTTTCCTTGGCAATCATTAGTATTGCTTCATGCCAATCGCTGCGTCTGCGTTCGACCCCCAACGTCTCGCCGCGCTCCGCGCCGCCGTTGAGACGGGCACCTTCGAAGCCGCGGCCCGCGAACTGCGCGTGACCCCGTCCGCGATCAGCCAGCGCATCAAGGCGCTCGAGAGCGAGACGGGTCGGGTGCTGCTGCAGCGCAGCAAACCCGTCGCGCCGACCGAGTCCGGTGAGGTGCTCCTGCGCCTCGCCCGGCAGCTCGAGGCGCTCGGACGGGAGGCATCGAGCATCCTCGGCCGCGTGGGGGTCGGTCCCGGAACCGGCACGGTCGCGGACCACGCGAGTCCCGCCCTCGAGCGTCTCCCCATCGCCGTCAACGCCGACTCCCTCGCCACGTGGTTGCTACCCGCGATCGCACCGCTCGCCGACGAGATCGCGTTCGAGCTGCGACGGGCCGACGAGACGCAGACCACGGAACTGCTGCGGCGAGGAACGGTGACGGCCGCCATCACCGCCGACCCGGCCCCAGTCCAAGGCTGCACCTCGGTGCTGCTCGGCGCCATGCGCTACGTGCCCATGGCATCTCCCGGCTTCGCCGCGCGCTGGTTCGAGGTTCCAGGGGAGACGCTGACGGATGCCCTCCAACACGCACCGGTCGTGGTCTTCGACCGAGCCGACACGCTGCAGGACCGCTACCTGCAGGCCGTGGGGGTCGACCCCGGAAGCCCGCCCTGCCATTACGTGCCGTCGTCCGCCGACTTCGTCACGGCGATCCGCTTCGGCTTCGGCTGGGGGCTCGTCCCGGAGCAGCAGCTCGACGACGAACCTTCGTTGGTGCGGATCGACCCGCGGGGCTGGGTCGACGTGCCCCTGTTCTGGCAGCAGTGGCAGCTGCACACGCAAGCGCTCGGCAGGACAGCGACGACCGTCGCTGCCGCAGCACATGGCGCACTCCGGGCCTCGGGATAGCTCCCCGCGAACTCCCCGCGCGAGCGGTCAGCGGGTCAGCTGTCAGCGGCGACCGCCGCGAGCACCACCGGGTCCGCGCATCCTCGGGCGAATCCGCGGATGCGACGGTCGATGTCGCGTTGCAGGATCGCCCCGCCGATGCGCTCGGCGAGCGGGGCAAGCCATCTCGGCCTGCAGGCGAAGTTGTACCGCCAGACGGCGAGTGTCGCGGGTCTGCCGTCGCCGGACTCGTCCTCGGCGGGGCTGAACCGCCAACCCCCGCCGAGTCGTTCGAAGAACCAGGATCCTCGTGTCATCTTCATGCCGACGTTCGACGGCGGCTTGTAGGAGACGTACTCGCTGATCATGCGGAACCCGAGGCGGTGGACGGTGAAGGTGCGCACCCCTTTCGCCGGCCGTTCGGCTCCGTCGAGGAATCGCTGGCGGCGGATGAACGGGTCCCATCGCAGTCGCACGTCCCCGGTCGTCTGGGATACGGCGAAGGCTGTCGCGGGGTCGACGGGGACAACGCAGCGGGACTCGACGACGGGCATGCCCCATCGTCACACGGGGCTATCCCGGAACGTGCGGAGGCGCTCGCGGATGCGCCGTCTTGTCAGGTTCGCGGAGGATGACGTGCTTGCCTGGTGGCTGACGGATGCAAACGGTGGGAGCAACCATGAAGGACAACCAGCACAGCGACGAGCGACTCGGGGACTCGATCCCGGGCGATCCGATCGGAGACCCCGCGGACCTGACTGCCAGCGAGGAGAAGTCGGGCGCGGAGCCGGCCGGTGAGAAGGGCGACGTGCTCGGGGCTGTGGGCAAGCTCGCGAACGTGTTCGCGTTCGGGAAGCTCTCCGACGCCTCGTCGGCGACCGCGACGGCCGACGGCACGTTGCCGTCGGACCCTGACGACGACGGCACCGGTGGCACTGGCGGCGCGCGCCGCGCCGGGGCTTGACGAGTCGCACGGGTCAGGCCCGGCCGTCTTCGATCAGTCGACCATGAACAACCGCGCGCCGGCCTCCGTGCGCGAGCGGTGGGCCTCCATGTCGGTCCCGACCTGGTAGCTCTGGCCAGCGCTCAGCGTCACCAGGCGGCCATCGTCGAGCTCGGTGTCCAGCGTGCCGTCGAGCACGAATAGCACGTGTCCGCGTGAGCACCAGTGGTCGGCGAGGTAGCCGGGAGAGTAGTCGACCATCCGGATGCGAGTCTCACCGATCTGCTGGGTCCGCCACCGCGCCTCGCCCGTGGTGCCCGTGTGGACGGTCGGCTCCAGCGAGGCCCAGTCGGTGGTGGTGAAGGCGTGCCCGAGAAGATCCATGGCTCGACGCTACCGCCCTGCGCAGCCGCCCTGCACCGCCGGTCGGGCTACCTGTCGGCGTTCTCGAGCGGCTGGGATGCGCGCATCGCCTCCGCGGTGATCTCGAGCGACCGGACGCGGTCGGCGCTCTGCAGCGCGCCGTGTCCGATGATCAGCTCGTCGGCGCCGGTCGTCTCGGCGAACTCCGTGAGATAGTCCCGCACCTCCGGCCCGGTGCCGACGGCCGTGTAGCGCATCATGTTCGCGATCTGCTGCCCCTGGGGGCTCGCCAGGATCTGGTCCATCTGCTCGTCCGTGAAGTCGGAGTTGGGTCCTCGGAGGAGAACGCTGCGGAGGCGGGACCTCCTGGAGCGAGTGAACTGCTCCTGCGCTTCAACCGCGTCGAGTGCCGCGACGACGTTGACGCCCACGATCAGGTGGGGTGCCTCGAGCTGCTCCGACGGCTGGAAGCGCTCGCGATACAGGGCCACGGCCTGGAAGAGCTGGTCTGGCGCGAAGTGCGACGCGAACGCGTACGGCAGTCCGAGCTGCGCCGCGAGTTGCGCGCCGAAGAGGCTGGATCCGAGGATGTAGAGGGGCATGTTCGTGCCCCCACCTGGCACTGCCTGCACGCCCGGGATGGTCGACTCACCGCGGAGGAAGGCCTGCAGCTCGAGAACGTCCTGCGGGAACTCGTTCGCGGACGCGGGGGAGCGGCGCAGGGCCCGGAACGTCGCCTGGTCACTGCCGGGGGCGCGCCCGAGTCCGAGGTCGATGCGGTCCGGATACAGGGTCGCGAGGGTGCCGAACTGCTCGGCGATGACCAGCGGGGAGTGGTTGGGGAGCATGACGCCGCCGGCCCCGAGCCGGATCGTGGAGGTCTGCGACGCGATGTGCCCGATGAGGACGCTCGTCGCGCTCGACGCGATCGTGGGCATGTTGTGGTGCTCGGCGTACCAGACGCGGCGGTACCCGGATCGCTCGGCGGCCTGGGCGAGCTCGACGCTCGCTTGGAAGCTTTCCCTGACGGTCTGGCCAGGGGCGATGGGGGCGAGGTCAAGGATGGAGAGAGGAACAGTCACCTTGGATGCAACCGACGAGCCCCGTCAGGTGTTCCCACCGGCGGGCGGTCGCGTGTCGTGCGCAGCCCGTGTGGCTATTCGTCGCCCAGGTAGAAGGAGGCGGTGCGGGCCGCGGAGTGGTGTGCGTCGTCGGGGTCGGCACCGGCGCTGAGGTGGGCGGTGCACCAGCGGTCGGCCGCGGACTCGATGAAGCGCTTGCCCTCCGCAGTGTCGTTGAAGGCGGAGAGAGCCGCCTGCACGTCGGTGCCGGAGTCGCCGAGAGCGAGTGCGAGGGCGAGGAGGGCGCCGTCCCAGCCGATGCCGGTGGCGGCCGGGCCGTATTGAGCCCAGTGCTCGTTGTCCGGCACCGTGTGGTGCAGCGTCAGGCGAGTGCCCGGTCCGGCGGGGTCGAGTGTCAGGCGGACTCGGCTGACGTCGCCGTCGTACTCCCACGTCACGCGGAGCTCCGTGTGCGGCTGGCAGTGCTCGATGGTGCCGGATGTGCCGCTGGCGGTCAGCCGGTACCTCCCGCCCTCGGCGAGCTCGCCGTCGGCGGGTTCGAACCAGCGCGAGAGGCCCTCTGGTGTTGTGCACGACGTCCACACGGCTTCAGCCGAGGTCGGGAAGGTGCGCTCGAGCGTGACGACGTAGCTCGTGCCGTCTCGCGCGACGCTGCGCGTGACGTTCTCCAGGCTCTCGGTCGACGCTCCGGCGGGGGACACCGGTTTCGTTTCCATGTGGTCAGCGTGCCTGGCGTTGTTGTGGAATGGCGCAGACCCGGGGAATTGCGCAAGGGCGCGGCTTCGAGGCGGATCTCGTCCGTGGTCTGCCCCACAATGAACGGATGCACATCCTGGTCACGTCGCTCGAGCGCGGCTTCGCGCTCGAAGATCGACGCGACGCCGCACCCACCGCCGACGCTGCTTCCTCGCACGCCCCTCGCGTGCGGATCGTCCCGGACGCCATCGGGCTCGCGCAGCTGGTGTCCGAGTGCGAGCGGTCGGCCCCAGCAGGCGACCCGATTCGCTGGGTGTGGAACAGCCAGGACATCGTGCCCCGGCTGCTCGCCCACGGGGTACGGGTGGGCCGGTGCCACGACCTTCGGCTCGCGGGCCGCATCCTCATCACAGCCGGCTATCTCGATGCGAGCCTCGATGTGGCGGACGCGCGAGGCGGGTCTCACCCGGGCGAGGGCCTCTTCGACCTCGACGCCGAGAACCCGGGCACGCCCGCCGCGACCCGCGAGCTCTTCGAAGCGCAGCTCGCGGCCCTGGAGGCCGCGAACCACGGGGGATCCCGGAAGGGTGCGCTCGCGTTCCTCGTCGGGGTCGAGAGCGCGGGAGCCCTGGTCGCGGCGGAGCTCCGGGCTGCTGGCATGCCGTTCAGCGTCGAGCGCCACGAGCGTGTCCTCGTGGAGGCGCTGGGGTCGCGGGGCGCTGGCGGCAGGCCCGCGAAGCTCGAGGCCGCGGCATCGGTGGTGCGCTCCGCGCTGGACGAGCCGACCCTCAACGTCGATTCTCCCAAGGACCTGCTCGCTGCACTGCGCCGCGCCGGGCTCGACGTGGCAAGCACCAGCAAGTGGGAGCTGTGGGGCAAGGACCATCCGGTCGTCGAGGCGCTCCTGCACTACAAGCGTCTGCATCGGCTGTTCACGGCGAACGGATGGACCTGGCGCGACGAGTGGATCCATGGCGGACGCTTCCGGCCCGACTACGTTCCGGGTGGCGTCGTGACGGGACGCTGGGCGACCAGCGGCGGCGGGGCCATGCAGCTCCCCAAGGAGATCCGCAGCGCGGTCGTGGCCGACCCGGGTTGGAAGCTCATCGTGGCCGATGCGGCGCAGCTCGAGCCGCGCATCCTTGCTGCCATGTCCGGCGATGAGGCCATGGCAAGAGCGGGCGCGCAGCGCGACATGTACACCGCGTTCGTAGATCGGGGCGTCGTACCCGACCGCGATAGTGCGAAGGTGGCGATGCTCGGCGCGATGTACGGCGCGACGAGCGGGCAGAGCGCGATCCTGTTGCCGGGCCTCGAGCGCGCCTACCCGCACGCGATGGCGCTCGTCGCTTCGGCCGCCCGCTCTGGGGAACGGGGACAGCAGGTGCACACCTGGCTCGGACGAACGTCTCCGTGGCCGCCCGCCGAGTTCTCGCCGCGCGACTTCGGACGCTTCACCCGCAACTTCATCGTGCAGGGCACGGCCGCCGAGTGGGCGCTCACCTGGATGGCCGGCATCCGGCAGCGGCTGGCCCGACTCGGAGTTGGATCGGTTGTGGATGCGCCGCTCGAGCGCAGCCCGCACCTGGCGTACTTCCTGCACGACGAGGTAGTGGTGCACGCGCCCGCCGAGCTGGCAGACCGTGCAGCGGCTGAGGTCGTCGCGGCAGCCGCCGAGGCCGGACGACTCCTCTTCTCGGGCAGCCAGGTCACCTTCCCCGTGGTGGCGCACGTCGTCGACAGCTACGGCGAGGCGAAGTAACTGAGTGTAGGAGCGCGTTCAGCGCTTCGGCCACACCCACTGCGGACCCTCGAACTGGAGTTGGTCGCGGATGCTCGTCGAGCCCGCCTCCTTCTCGAGCTCGATGATGTTCGCGTCGTCGCGGAGGCCCTCGACGAGCGGCAGCGAGTGCGTGACGACGATGACCTGCGTCTGCTCGGATGCGCTGCGGATGAGGCCCGCGAGCGTCGGGAGGAGGCTCGGGTGGAGGCTCGCCTCCGGCTCGTTGAGCACCAGCAGCTCGGGCATGCGGGGCGACAGCAGGGCGGTGGCGAGGAGGATCATCCGCAGCGTGCCGTCGGACAGCTCGCGGGCGTCGAGCGGCCTTGCGAGGCCGGGTTGCGACATGACGAGCCGGGCCATGCCGGACGCGTCTTCCTCGATGCCCACCCGGGAACCGGGGAAGGCGGCATCGATGGCGGCGTGGAACGCTCTCGCGTTGCCGACCCGCTGCACCGTCGCGAGGGCCGCGGGCAGGCGCGAGCCGTCATCCGGCAGCACTGGGGTGAAGGTCGCGGGGCTCGGCAGCCTCGCCGGGGCTGCCGCGTCGGTCCGGAGGTAGTCGAGGAAGCGCCAGCCGCGCGCCGACTCCCGGAGCGCGTAGAGCTCGGGCGCCGTCGACGGGTCGGCGAGGGTGGCGAGCATCGACTCGGCCTCGCGCACGCTCCACTCGGCACGCACCAGCTTGAAGTTGGCGTCACGCACCTTGACGAGGTTGCCTCGCCGTTCGACGAGGGTCGTGGAGGGCCGCAGCAGCTCACTCGACCAGACGAGCTCGCTCTTCACGACCGGGTCGAACGGGAAGTCCGAGATGACGGGGATGCCCAGGTCGATCGCGAAGTTCTGCAGGGGCCTCGGGTGCTCGCTTTGCGGCATGCCGAGGTCGGTCGCGTACGAGGCGGTCGAGGTGCGCAGGCCGAGCTTGAGGGTGACGGGCGTGCCACGGGAGCGCTTGCCCGCGTGCAGTGCAGCCCGCAGCCCGCCTTCCATCGCGAGCGACGACAGGGCGCCCTCGCGGATGATGTCGTGCAGCAGGCGCAGGGCTCGGTAAAGGTTCGACTTGCCGCTGCCGTTCGCGCCGGTGATGACGTTGAGGCGTTCGAGTGCCACCGTGACGCTCTTGATGGACCGGTAGTTCTCGATGGCGAGGAGTTCAAGCATGCTCACACGCTAGGAGGTGCCACCGACAATGTCGCTCGAGGGAGCGGAAGAGCCCCTCCGGCGGAGGCGAACTCCGGCCCGAGGGGCTCCCGGTCGACCAGGACTACTTGACCTGGCGGATGAGCTTCTTGTTGACGAACTCCTCGATGCCGAGCGAGCCGAGCTCGCGGCCGAAGCCAGAGCGCTTCACGCCGCCGAACGGCAGCTCTGGGCTGTCGAGGCCGACGCCGTTGATGTAGACCATGCCGGCCTCGATGGCGTCGGCAACGCGCTGCGCCTGCTCCTGGTCGGTCGTGAAGAGGTACGAGCCGAGGCCGAACGGGGTCGCGTTGGCGAGTTCGATGGCCTCCTCTTCGCTGCTGACCTTGTAGAGCGCCGCGACGGGGCCGAAGAACTCCTCGGTGTAGGCGTCGTTGTCGGGCGTGACGCCGGCGAGCACCGTCGACTCGAAGAAGTTGCCGTCGTGACCGCCGCCTCCGAGCAGCTGCGCGCCCTGAGCGACCGCGCGTTCGACCTGCTCCGCGAGGTTCTTCGTGGCGGGTGCCGAGGAGAGCGGGCCGAGCTCGGCGTCGTCCTTGGTCGGGTCGACGGGCGCCACGGAGGTCATCGCGGCCGTGAACTTCTCGGCGAACTCGTCGTAGAGCGAGTCGATGACGATCATGCGCTTCGCCCCGTTGCAGGCCTGGCCGGAGTTGTCGAGGCGGGCGGCGACCGCGGCCTCGACGGCCTCGTCGACGCTGTCGGTGCTGAGCAGGATGAACGGGTCAGACCCGCCGAGCTCGAGCACGACCTTCTTGAGGTTGCGCCCTGCGATCTCGGCGACGGCCGCTCCGGCACGCTCGGAACCGGTCAGCGAGACGCCGTGGATGCGGTCGTCGGCGATGATGTCGGCGATCTGCTCGTTGGTGGCGAAGATGTTGACGTACGCGCCCGTCGGGAAGCCCGCATCCGCGAAGATCTGCTCGAGCGCAGTCGCCGACTCGGGGCACTGCCCGGCGTGTTTCAGCAGGATCGGGTTGCCGAGCACGAGGTTCGGGCCGGCGAAGCGGGCGACCTGGTAGTACGGGAAGTTCCACGGCATGATGCCGAGGAGGGGCCCGATGGCCGAGCGCCGGATGAGGGCGGTTCCCTCGCCGCCGAGCAGCTCGATCGGGGCGTCCTTCAGGAAGTTCTCCGCGTTGTCGGCGTAGTACTGCAGGATGTCGGCGCTGAAGTCGACCTCGCCGTACGACTGCTCCATGGGCTTGCCCATCTCGCGGGTGATGATCTGGGCGAGCTCCTCGCGGCGCTCGCGGTGCAGCTCGGCAGCACGGCGCATGAGGGCGGCGCGCTCTGCGACGGTGCTGGGCTTCGACCACGTGCGGTACGCGTTATCGAGGCTCTGCAGTGCAGTCTCGATGCCGTCCTCGGTGACGAGCGGGAATTCCTCTCCCTGCTCGCCGGTCGCTGGGTTCACAACTACGTAGGTGCTCAAACTCACTCCAGACATTGGATGCGTGCGCGCAGCATCGCGCGATTGGGTGAAGCCTAGGAGATGTGGCCTTGGAAACCCAGGGTTCGCGTCGAATTAACTGAATATCGTTCATTTAGGTCGTGGCATGCCGGATGCTCGGAGGGGGTGTTCCCGAAGCGCCCGTTCAGCACGGCCGCCCTAGGCTCGCGAGCGGCGGGACGAGCCCGCTGGTGAGGGGATGGCATGAGCGAGCCACACGAGTCCGGCGCTGGCATTCGACCCGCAGACGGACAGCCGCAGGCGGACGCGGATTTCCTCCGCTCCTTCAAGCGGTTCCTCGAGCGGGTCAACGAGACGCCGCCAGACGCGAGGGTGCAGCGAACGCCGTTCGGCGAGGAGCTGAGCGACTTCCTCGGTGCGGATGCCGAGGCGCTCCCTGTGGTCGTCGAGGAGTTCGCGAGCTACCGAATCGTCGACGCCGACATCGCACTCGAGGAGATCGCCGGCCGCGGGGAGGCTCGCCTCGTCGGTGTCGCGGGTGGTTCGGCCCATGCGCACGCCGGACTCGCCGAGCTCATCTCGAGCCCTCACCTCCCCTTCAAGCCGGGCCCGGCCGAGTTCGCCGAGAAGGCGACCGGGCCGAAGACCACCAGGCAGGTCGTGAGCTTCGGTGCCCGACTCCTCTCCTACCGCGGGGCGCGGGTCGTGATCATGCAGCGCGCATCCCGTCCCGACATGGGGCGGCCGCAGAGCCAGCTCGAGGTGCTCACCACCGCCGAGCCGGCGCTCGTCTCCGAGCTGCTCGGTGAGGTGCGCTCGCTCATGGTCGAGCGCAGCGTCCTGCGCGGCAAGGTGCTGGCCTTCGAGAGCAGCGACTTCCGGATGGATGCCGGTGCGACGTTCTTGGAGCGGCCGGACGTCGCCGAGGGCGATGTCATCCTGCCGTTCGGCGTGCTCGAGTCCGTGGTCGCGCACGTCATCGAGATCGGACGCCAGCGCGAGGTCCTGCTCGCCGCGGGCCAGCACCTGAAACGTGGCGTGCTGCTCTACGGTCCGCCCGGGACCGGCAAGACGCTCACCGTCAGGCACCTCCTCAGCCGCACGGAGGGGGTGACCGCCGTGCTGTTGACCGGGTCGAGCATCCAGCACATCAGCGCGGCCGCGGAACTGGCCCGCACCCTGCAGCCGTCCATCGTCGTGCTCGAGGACATCGACCTCGTCGCCATGGAACGGCACGCCTCGCCCCAGCCGCTGCTGTTCGAAGTGCTCGACGCGCTTGACGGGCTGGACGGCGACGCCGATGTCGCCTTCATCATGACGACGAACCGCGTGCAGGTGCTCGAGCGTGCTCTCGTCTCCCGGCCGGGTCGCGTCGACCTCGCCGTGGAGATCGCGCTGCCCGGCGGGCCGGAGCGCTTCCGCCTGCTCGAGAAGTACGCGGCGGGGCTGCCGTTCAGCGAGGCGGCGCTGGCTGAGGCGGCGCAACGCGCCGAGCAGACCACCGGCTCGTTCTCGAAAGAACTCGTCCGGCGGGCAGTGCTCACCGCGGCGAGGAAGGGCGTCGAGGTCGACGACGACATCCTGCTCCACGAACTCGACGAGCTCATGTCGGCGCAGTCCGCCCTCACGCGTCGGCTCCTCGGCGACGGCAGCGAGCCTGACGGGATCGGCGACGACAGTGACGACGAGGGTGGGATGTCAGCCGCAGCGGCTCAGGCGCGGGCGGCGCTGTTCGAGGGCACGGGGCCGGCACGGTACTCGACGACGTACGTTCCGCTCGGCGTCCAGTCCGACTTCGGTTGGACCGCGCACGTCCCCGCCTCGGGCGACAGCGACCAGCCAGGCGCGACGAGCGTGCCATCGGGGTCGGAGCATCCGGACACGAAGCATCCGGATGCGCAGCGGCCGGACGGAGCGTGAACGCGGTGGCCGTCAGGGGCAGATCTGTCGGGGCCGTGTGCGTCGGCGTCGGCGCGCTGCTCGCGGTGAGCGGATGCTCGATCCTCATCCCGCAGTACGGGCTCACGATCAGGCAAGCGGTGATTGACGCGGAGTACACGGGCCCGGACTACGCGAGCAACCCCGTGGAGATCACGGAGTCGGCCTGCGGCGACGAGGTCGACTGCGTCGAAGCATGGTCGACGGACCAGGCCGACTACTACCGCTTCGCGACGCGTGACGGGGCGACCGAGTTCGCCGAAGGGCTCGCCGACGGCGCGCAGTCGCACTTCATCGTGATGGACTTCTCTGGCAAGACGGGCGTCGATCGCAGCGATCAAGAGTCGGCGTCGTGCCAGTTGCGCGGGGTCCACTTCGATCATGAGGGCCCCTGCATCGACTGATGCTCCGGCTCCCGGCCGCCGAGATCCTCAACTGGCGGCTGCCCGCCAATGCGCTGAGGTGAAGGTGCGGGTGGATGCGCCGCCCGGGTCGCTCGGTGGGCGTGCGCCGCGGCTGACGTCGCGAACGCGGATGCGCCAGCCGGCCGGGGTGCGCACGAACGTGTCGATGTAGTCCCCGCTCGCGGTCGTGCCGTCGGTGCGGACGAGGAGGAACTTCGACCACGCCTTGATCGTCTCGCCGTCGATCGGATGCAGCACAGTGTTGGTCGTGTAGTGCGGGTGGTAGGGCCTCACCGTGTTGATGACCTGCGCGAGCGCCTCGTCGCCACGCACCGCGCTTGGCCCGGTGCCGAACGAGAAGTCGGTCGTGAAGACCAGCCTCAAGCGGTCCCAGTCGCGGTTGTCGATGACCTGTCCGTAGCGTGCGAGCACGTCGAGAATCTCGGCGGCGTGCTCGGCGGACACCGGGGCTGGAGCTCCGGTCATCGCTCGGTTCCGGACGTCCCGAACGCCTCGAACGTCGCGAACGTCTCCGCGCCGGCCGTCGAGTACTCGCCGCCCGGCCGCTCGCGGTTCCGCTCGGTGACTCGGCGGCCCGTGAGCACCCAGGTGCCCCCGCGCTTCTCGAGCGTGTCGAGGTAGTCGCCGCCCGCGGCCGTGGCCTCGTAGGTGACGAGCACGTAGCGGCTCCACGCGACGGCCGTGCCGGGCTTCTCGCCGGGCCGCACGATGGTGTTGAGCGTGTGGTGGGAGGGAAGCCGCCCGCCGAGCGAGGTGGCGAGTTGCTCCTCGAGGCTCCGCACGCCAGGCGGCCCCGAGAACTCGCCGGCCTGCGTCTCGAGGCGCGCATCCGCTGCGACGATCGTGGCGAGGAGCTCCCACTCTCCGTTGTCGACGAAGTGCCCGTAGAGCGCGAGCGTCTGCTGGACGCCCCAGCGGTCGTCTGCCGTCAGTTCAGTGGTGATCTCAGTGGTGAGTTCGGTCACGTTCAACCCCATTTCGTTGTCGAGCCAGCGTCGATCGGCAGCTGGATTCCGGTGATGTAGCGGGCCTCGGGCGAGGCGAGGAAGAGCACGGCGTTGGCGACGTCGACGGGTTCGATCCAGCCGATGTCGAGGAGCTTGCCCCGGCTCCAGAGCTCCCGGACGTCGTCGGGGGTCGGGTGCTCGAGGTCGGGCCGTGAGGCGCGCAGGTTGGCGTCGTTCATGACGAGTGGCGTCGCCACGGCGGTGGGATGGATGGTGTTGACGCGCACCCCGTACGGCCCGAGCTCGTGCGCCCACGCCCGGGCGAGCCCGACGAGTCCGTGCTTCGCGGCGGCGTACGTGCCGCCGCCGCCCGCTGCGCGCAGGCCTGCACTCGACGAGGTGATGATGACGCTGCCGGGGCTGCCCTCGGCCTTGAGCACGGGGATCGCCGCCTTCAGGGTGCGCCACACACCGCCCAGGTTCACGTCGATCTGCGCGTTCCAGTCTTCTTCCGTGACGTTCTCCGCGAGCCCGGAGCCGATGACTCCGGCGTTCGCGAAGACGATGTCGAACGCGCCGAGCTCGGCGACCGCGTGCTCGACCGCCGCATTGAGCGAGGCCTGCTCGGTGACATCCGCGTGCACCGCGAGGGCCCGCACACCGAGGGCTGTGACCTCGGCGACGACCTCGGCCAGGCGCGCGCCGGATGACGCTCGGTCGAGCGCCACGACGTTGGCGCCCTCCTCCGCGAGTCGGCGTGCGGTGGCACTGCCGATGCCGCCGGCGGCGCCCGTGATAAGGGCGGTCGACCCCGTGAGTCTGCCCGTGATGTTCGGTACTGCCTGCGTCATGCCTGCCCGTCCCTGCTGCTCTGAACTGCCGATCTCTCCGTCACTGCCGAAACAGTCTCACCACCCACCGACACTGCTGCTCGCCCGTCGGTCGTGGAACTTCCGGGGGCGTCACGAGCGGAAATCTCGACAAGCAATCTGCACGTGCGTGCTTGATCTGGGTTTTGTGCCCGGTTGCGCATCCACCTTTGCTAGTTTGATGAACTAGCTTCCTGGCGTTCGGTGCGCCAGCACGAGGAGGATCATGGCGCAGAAGCCAGCCGAGCACTCGTCCGGGTACTGGTACCCGACGGGAGGGCAGCACGCGACGTCGGTCGACGTGCTGAACCTGCTCCGTGAATACCGTGAAGCTGAGGCGAAGATGCGTGCGCGGACACGGTCGTCGATGCGCATGAACGAGAACGACCTCCTGGCTCTGCGCTTCCTCCTCCAGCAGCAGCGCCACGGCAAGGTCGTGGTGCAGAAGGACCTGGGGCAGCGCCTCAACATCTCCTCTGCGTCGGTGACCGGTCTCGTTGACCGACTCGTGAAGAGCGGGCATGTCGAGCGTCGCCCGCACCCCACGGACCGTCGGGCCTCGATCATCGCCCCGACGGTCGAATCTGACCGCGAAGTCCGAGAGACGTTGGGGGTCATGCACAAGCGGATGATCGCGGTGGTCGACTCCCTCAGCACCGAGGAACTCGATGGCGTCGCCAAGTTCCTCTCTGGCATGGTGGGGTCGGTCCAAGCGCCCGCCGCTCACGATGCCCCGGAGGTCGACGGCGTGGCGGATGCGGCGCCCGTCATGGTCGTGCATCGCTCCTAGTCGGCTCGCGGGATACCCGTCGCATGAGCGGGCGTCAACCCTTGAGCAGATCTTATTTAGTTAAATAAGCTACATATATGCTCGGACAACGACGAAGGCTCACCCGCACTGCAGTAGCCGACGCTCGACGACGCGCTGAAGACCGCTACTGGGATGTCTACCAGCGGACCGTCATGCCAGGTGAGCTCCTCGCCCTCTGCTTCGTCGGCGCCACGATCTCGATCGGCGTCGCCGTGTCCTTCTTCACCTTCATGCCCTGGTAGCCAGGCGCAGGACCGTCGCGAGCGTGCTCCCGGCCGCTTGGATGTTCGGCACAATCGGCTGGTTCGGCTGAAGGATCGGTGCGAGGCTCCCTGTGTGCATCCGCCTGGGTGCGATGGCGCAAAGGAGCGACATGACCGACCCAAGAACGTTGAGCGGACTCGAGCAGCTGCAGGCGCACCTCGCCAGCGGTGCGGAGATCGCTCCCATCGCCCAGCACTTCGGCATGACCGTCGTGAGCTTCGCCGCGGGCGAGGTCGTCTTCGAGGGGGTGCCCGACCGAACGCACTACAACCCGATCGGGACCGTGCACGGCGGCTTCGCCGCCACCCTGCTCGACTCCGCCTGCGGCACCGCTGTCCACACGACCCTCCGCCCAGGCCAGGCCTACACGTCGTTGGAGATCAAGGTCAGCTTCCTGCGGCCCATGACGGCGGATACCGGGCCCGTGCGCGTTCGCGGTCGGGTCGTGAAGTCCGGAGCGCGCGCGGCGTTCGTCGAGGCGGAGCTTCGAGACTCGACAGACGTGCTCCTCGCCACCGCGACCAGCACCTGCGCGATCTTCCCGGTGAGCTGAGACGCGGCGATCCGCCGGGCAAGCGGAGCGCGCTCTCCACAGCAATCCGCCCCGACCGCGCCCCGAAACATCCACAGGATAGAATCGGGCCCGTGACCGGAACGAATCTCCTCGGCATCCCCGAGACACGCCTCGCTGCTGAGCCAGAGGTCGTCGACGACCTCTCGAACCTGCCTCACGACCAGGCCGCGCTCGCGGCCATCGTCGAGAAGCACCCGGCATCCTCGCTGGCCTGGGCGGCCCTCGCGGATGCGGCGCACGCCGACGGCAACACCATCGCCTCCTACGCGTACGCGCGGGTCGGCTACCACCGCGGCCTCGACGCCCTCCGCAAGGCGGGCTGGCGCGGGCAGGGCCCGGTGCCGTGGTCGCACGAGCCCAACCGGGGAGTCCTCCGTGCGTTCTACGCGCTTCGGCGAAGCGCGGCGGAGATCGGGGAGGAAGGTGAGCCAGAGCGGCTCGCCGATCTGCTGCACGACGCCGACCCTCAGGCGATCACCGAGATCGAGAGGATGCACGCGGCCAGCTAGGCGCCCACCGGCGCGACAGCTCGAGTCACGGCAACACCAGCAGGGAACAGGGCGGGGCCGTCGAGCCGGTCATTCCGACCGCGTGGCTGACGCCACGCACACGACAGGCGCGAGCTGCGCCGATCCGACAGAGAACAGGGGCACACATGCCAGGCGTAGCGATTATCGGCGGCCAGTGGGGCGACGAGGGCAAGGGCAAGGCGACCGACCTCCTCGGCGACCGCATCGACTACGTCGTGAAGTTCAACGGCGGCAACAACGCCGGCCACACGGTCGTGATCGGCAACGAGAAGTACGCGCTGCACCTGCTGCCCTCGGGCATCCTCACGCCAGGCGTGACCCCGGTCATCGGCAACGGAGTCGTCATCGACCTCGACGTGCTCTTCCACGAGATCGACCACCTCGAAGCGCGAGGCGTCGACACCTCGAAGCTGCGCGTGTCCGCGAACGCGCACCTCATCACGGGCTACCACACCACCCTCGACAAGGTCACCGAGCGGTTCCTTGGCAAGCGCCAGATCGGCACGACCGGCCGCGGCATCGGCCCGGCCTACGCCGACAAGATCAACCGCATCGGCATCCGCGTGCAGGACCTCTTCGACGAGAACATCCTCCGCCAGAAGGTCGAAGCCGCGCTCTTCGGCAAGAACCACCTCCTCGTCAAGGTCTACAACCGCCGAGCGATCACGGTCAACGAGATCGTGGATGCGCTCCTCGTCCACGCCGAGCGCCTCCGCCCCATGGTCGGCGACACGTCGCTCGAGCTGTACGACGCCCTCAACGCGGGCCGCAACGTCGTCTTCGAGGGCGGCCAGGCGACGATGCTCGACGTCGACCACGGCACGTACCCGTACGTGACGTCGTCCTCGTCGACCGCGGGAGGTGCGTCCACGGGTGCAGGCGTCGGCCCGACCCAGATCAACCGCATCATCGGCATCGTCAAGGCGTACATCACGCGCGTCGGCGCTGGTCCCTTCCCGACCGAGCTGTTCGACGAGTGGGGCGAGCTGCTCCGCACGCGCGGCGGCGAGTTCGGCACCACCACGGGCCGCCCGCGCCGCACGGGCTGGTACGACGTGCCCGTCGCCCGCTACACGGCACGCATCAACGGCGTCACCGACCTCGTGATGACGAAGCTCGACGTGCTCAGCGGCATCGAGCGCATCCCCGTCTGCGTCGCCTACGACGTCGACGGTGTCCGCTTCGACGAGATGCCCGTCTCGCAGTCGGACATCCACCACGCGAAGCCCATCTACGAGTACTTCGACGGATGGACCGAAGACCTCTCCGGCTGCCGCACCTTCGACGAGCTGCCCCAGAACGCTCAGCTGTACGTGCAGGCGCTCGAGCGTCTCTCCGGCGCCCGCATCTCCGCCATCGGCGTCGGCCCGAAGCGCGACGAGATCATCCAGATCCACGACCTCATCGACTGACCTCAGCCGGCGGCGAGTCGCCACGTTGCGGGCGTGCGCGGCGGGGCTCTCGCGGCCTGAGACAATCGACGACGTGACTAGCGTTCCCGCCGCCCTGACCGTGCTACCCGACCCCCAGTTCGTGATGGTCGGCGACGGCCACCGCATCGCCACCTACACGTGGGGTGACACGGACGCGCCGACCGTGATCGTCGTGCACGGCTTCGCATCCAGCACGAAGGACAACTGGGTCGCGACGGGCTGGGTGCGGGACCTGCTGCGCGCCGGCTACCGGGTGCTCGGCCTCGACCAGCGTGGGCACGGGCAGAGCGACAAGCCCCACGAGGGCCGCGACTACGACATCCGCACGCTCGCCTCGGACGTCGAAGCAGTGCTCGACGCCTACCTCGTCGACACCGCCCTGTACGTCGGCTACTCGCTCGGTGCGCGCGTCGGCTGGGAGGTCGCGCAGGACTTCGCCGACCGTATCCCGCGGGTCGTCCTCGGTGGGGTTCCCGACGGAGTTCCACTGGGGCGCCTCGACATCGGCCAGGTACGCGAGCTCATCGACAATGGCACCCCCGTGCAGGACCCGGTGACGCAGAACTACCTCGCCCTGACGGAGCGGGTCGGCGGCAACGACCTCCGTGCGCTCCTCGCGATCGCCGAGGGGATGCGCGCTTCCGGCAAGGCCGACCCGGACCTCGGCCGCGTCCCGCAGCAGCCGGTCCTGTTCGCGACAGGATCGCTCGACGGCATCATCGAGGGGTCGAAGGCGCTCTCGGCCGCGACGCCACAGGCTCGCTTCTTCGAGATTCCCGAGCGTCACCACTTCAACGCACCCGGCTCGCGTGACTTCCGGGCGGCGGCCCTCGCCTTCCTCGCAGAGGAGAGCTGACCGCCCTCCGCGGCACGTAGCCGACGGCGCCGCACGGCGTCTGGGATGCCTCTCGGCCGCGGCGGGCAGGATGCGGGCATGTCGCCCACGTCACTCACGCGTCGCACCACCAGGCCTGACGGGTCGATCCCGTGGATCGTGGTCCTGCCGTTCGCCATCTCCGGTGTCATCCACCTCGTGAAGCCCGCGGTCTTCGAGCCGATCATCCCGGAGCCGTTGCGAGCGCGCGGACGCGAGCTGGTCGTCGCATCGGGGGCCGCCGAGCTCGCCTGCGCGGCCGGGCTCCTGCATCCTTCGACGCGACCCCTCGCCGGCCTCGCGAGCGCGGCCGTGCTGCTGGCGGTCTGGCCCGCGAACGCGCAGATGAGCGTCGACCTCGGGCGTCGCGCGCTCCGCAAGAGGAACGCATCCTCGTTCGCCGCGTTCGCGATCTCCGTCGCGCGCCTGCCACTGCAGATCCCGCTGATCAAGGCCGCGCTGCGCTGACGCGCTCGAGTCCGACTCCTCGCAAGTTGAGCGCGCTAGCCTTTTCGAATGAGCATCGAAGCGCAGAGCGAGCGGGTCAGGACGCCCTCCGAGCAGCGGGAGATCGAGCGGAAGTACGACATCCCCGAGGGGGCTGGTGAACCTGAGCTGTCGAAGCTCGGCGCTGGACTGCGCGCGGGTGGAGCCAGCACCGAGACGCTCGTCGCTGAGTACGTCGACACCCCAGAGCTCGCCATCCTTGGCGCCCGTTGCGTGCTGCGGCGCCGGACCGGCGGGGACGACGAGGGCTGGCATCTGAAGCGACCGCGAAGCGGAGACGAGCGCATCGAGGTCCACGCGCCCGTCGGCGCCCCGCGACGCATCCCGCCTGAGCTCCGCGCCGAGTTCGCCGAGCTCATCGGCGAGCGACCCGTGCTCCCGCTCGTCGAGCTGACGACGATTCGCACGACCACCGAGGTCCGCGGCGGAGGCGCATGGTCCGCCGGAGGCGCCAGAGATGACGACGACGCGCTCGCCGCCCTCATCTGCGAGGACGTCGTGCGCGCGCGAGTCCTTCGCATCGGCGATGAGCGAACGCTGGAGTGGCGGGAGTTCGAGGTCGAGCTGGCTGAGGGCGCCTCGACTCGGGTCTTCGACGAGATCGAGGCGGTGCTCTTCGACGCCGGCCTGACGCCGTCCGTGCACACGTCGAAGCTCGTGCGCACGCTCGACGGAGTCGAGGCCGCGCAGGCGCCCACGGGACAGGCGACCGCGGGGGAGGCCGTGGTCTTCGCGATCGCGGGCCGCTTCGGGGAGTTCCAGGCCCACGAGGACGGGGCTCGGCGAGATGCCCCGGATGCGGTCCACCAGGCGCGGGTCGCGCTGCGTCGACTGCGCAGCCTGCTGAAGGTCTTCGGCTCCCTCTTCGAAGCTGACGCGGTCAAGCCGCTTGCCGCCGAGCTGAAATGGGCTGGCGGAGTGCTCGGAGCGCCCCGCGATGCCGAGGTGCTTCGTGAGCTGGTCCTGGCGGAGCTCGACGCGGAGGATGATCTCGACGCGGGGCTCGAGGCCGTGGAGCGAGCTCGAACTCGCATCGAGCAGGTGCTCGCGGAGCGCCACGGCGCGGCCCTCGCGTCGTTCAGGGCCGAGGTCGACTCGGACCGCTGGGATTCCCTCCACGATCGTCTGGTCTCGTTCATCACGGCGCCGCCGTTCACGGATGACGCCGATCGACGTGCCCTCGGCGCGGTGCGGCGGTTGACCCGCGGGGCGATCGTCACGGTCGAGCAGCGTGCGGAGCGGGCGCGGAAGAAGCCGAGGAAGCTCGAGCGGTGGCATGACGTCCGCAAGGCGGCGAAGTCGGTTCGCTACGGGTACGAGGCCATCGACGAGCTGCCGGATGCGAAGGCGAAGAAGCAGCGCAAGGAGTGGAAGCACCTCGCGCAGGCGTTCGGCGAGCTCCAGGACGCCGCGATGCTCGACGCGGAGCTCGCCGTCATCATCCAGGACCTCGACGCCGATCACGAACGCGAGCAGGGTGACGCCGGCGCGGAAACGGTCGCCGTCCTCGAAGAGGTGCGCGAGCGCGTCCGGCGTCGCCGGGGCGAGGGCCTCGACACCGCTCGCGACGCGCTCGACGACGTGACCTGAGCTGCATGACGCGGTCAGGCGGTGGTGCCAGGATCGCTGCCATGAACATCGATCTGTCGAATCGCACCGCCCTCGTGACCGGTTCAACGCAGGGCATCGGACTGGCGATAGCCGCGGACCTCGCCGCCGCCGGAGCCACCGTCGTCGTGAACGGGCGCGGTGCGGACGGGGTGGCCGACGCGGTCGCCGAGCTTCGGGGTCGCCTGCCGGACGCGACCATCGAGGGGGTGGCCGCGGACCTCGCGACTGCGGAAGGCGCGTCCACCGTCATGGCGGCGTTTCCGGACATCGACATCCTCGTCAACAACCTGGGCATCTTCGGCAGCACGCCGGCCCTGGAGATCAGCGACGACGAATGGCGTCGCTACTTCGAGGTGAACGTGCTGTCGGCGGCGCGCCTCATGCGCGAGTACCTGCCGGGCATGACGGCACGCGGCTGGGGTCGGGTCATCTCCATCGCGAGCGATTCAGCGGTGGTGATTCCCGAGGAGATGATCCACTACGGCATGAGCAAGACGGCGCTCCTCGCAGTGTCTCGCGGGTACGCGAAGGCGGTGAAGGGCACCGGCGTGACGGTCAACGCCGTCATCGCCGGCCCCACGCACACGGGGGGAGTCGAGGGGTTCGTCGCCGAGATGGTCGGGGATGAGCTCCCCTGGGATGAGGCGCAGCGTGAGTTCATGCGTCGTCACCGACCCCAGTCGCTGCTTGAGCGCCTCATCGAGCCCGAGGAGATCGCGCACCTGGTCACCTACCTGGCGTCGCCGTTCGCCTCGGCGACGACGGGTGGGGCGTTGCGCGCCGATGGCGGCTACGTGGATTCGATCCTGCCGTGAGCCTCGACATCGGAACGGTCGAAATCCTGTGGGGCGTGCTCGAAGCGGCGACTGAGACGCGTACCCCGTTCACGCTCGGCTACCTCGGGACGGTCGGGGCGGCGGGGGAGCCTCGTGTCCGTGCGGTGATCCTGCGCGAGGTCGATGTGCGGGCGGGCACGGTGGCATTCGCGACGGATGCTCGCACCGCGAAGGTGCAGGAGCTGGGGCGGGATCCTCGGGTCGCCGTCACCTTCTACGACCCCGATCGCGACGTGCAGCTTCGTCTCGAGGGCACTGGGGAGGTCGTCCGAGATGCGGACGCGCGGCGTGCGGCCTGGGACGGGCTCGGGGAGGGGTCGAAGCGGCTGTACGACAAGCCGCTGGTGCCGGCCACGTCTCTCGCCGATGTCGTCTCCGACGGCCTGGGTGGGGGTGACGGGGCGGCGTTCGAGCGCTTCGCGTGGGTCCGCGTCGTGGTTGACGCGGTCGACGCCATCGACCTGTCCGGGGTCGAGCACGCACGCGTTTTGCACTCGCGGCGCTCGGACCGCTGGGTCAGGACACGGCTTGTTCCCTAGCAGGCGCGACGGGCAGGGGCGCTAGGCGAGCGCGGCGTCGATGGCCTCCGCCGAGAGCACGTGGTCGATGGCGAGGGCACTGGCCCCCAGGATGGCGGCCTCGCCTCTGGCACGCGAGGCCACGACTCGCAGGTGCTGCGTGGCGAGCGGAAGGGAGCGCGAGTAGACGACCTCGCGGATGCCAGCCATGAGCTGCTCACCGGCTTCGGCGATGCTGCCGCCGATGACGATCATGGACGGGTTGAGCATGCTGACGCACGCCGCGAGGACCGTGCCGACGTCGCGACCGGCCTGACGCAGCGCGCGCGCAGCATCGAGGTCGCCCGAGCGCACGAGCGCCACGATCTGGGCGCTGCCGGACACCTCGACGCCCTCCCTGCGAAGCCGGCGGGCGATGGCGTCGCTGCCGGCGACGGCCTCGAGGCAGCCGAGGTTGCCGCACCGGCAGGGGGTGTCCTCTGCTCCTGGCACCGCGATGTGGCCGATGTCACCCGCGGCTCCTCTCGCTCCGCGTCGCAGGGAGCCGTCGGCGATGATGCCGGATCCGATGCCGGTGGCGACCTTCACGAAGAGCAGGTCGGAGACGTCCGGCCACTCGCTGCGGTGCTCGCCGAGGGCCATGATGTTGACGTCGTTGTCGACGAGCACGGGCGCGTCGAAGTGGGCGCCGAGGCGTCCCGCGACATCGGCGTCGTCCCACCCGGGCATGATGGGCGGGTTGATGGGGCGGCCCGAGCTGAACTCCACTGGCCCGGGGAGGCCGACGCCGACGCTCACGAGCTCGCGTCGCCCACGCCCGGAGGCGGCGAGCATCTCGTCACCCTTCTCGCAGACCCACGCGAGCACCGTGTCCGGACCGAGGTCGATGGGCAGCTTGTCCTCCGAGTCGGCGATGATGTTCGAGGCCAGATCGGTGAGGGCCATCCGCGCGTGGGTGGCACCCAGGTCGATGGCGAGGACGACCCGGCTCTCGGGGGAGAACGCGAAGACCGCAGGCGGCCTGCCGCCTGTCGAGTGGGCCTCGCCGACCGTCACGATGAGGCCTGCCGTCATGAGCATGTCGATGCGAGTGGCAACCGTGGAACGGGCTTGTCCGGTGACGGATGCGAGCTCAGCACGTGTGCGCGGCGCCCCGTCTCGCAGCATCTGGAAGAGCTCCCCAGGTCCTGGCTGGCGCGACACCGGCTTCGGCAGCTGCTCGATGACCATCGGCGTCTCCCTTCTCGAATCGGCGGCCGGTGGGAACCGAACCGACTTCGCCACGTTACCCCGCGGCGAGTCGACGTCGACTGCGACGCTTCTGTGTGGCGGCGTATCTCAATTGTGCAACAGACGTGAGACTTTTGCTTGACCGTCGACAAAAGTGCGCGTAGCTTTCGACACATGGTCAACGAAGACCCCATCTCGGGTCCATCCCCCCTGCTGCAGATGCGCGGCATCGTCAAGCAGTTTCCCGGTGCCCGGGCGCTCGACGGTGTCGACCTCGACGTGCTCCCCGGCGAAGTCCACTGCCTGCTCGGCCAGAACGGCGCGGGCAAGTCGACCCTCATCAAGGTGCTCGCCGGCGCCCACCAGCCGACCGAGGGGCAGCTGCTCCTCGACGGCGAGCCCATCACGATCCCGAACCCCGTCGCGGCCCTCGGCCTCGGCATCGCGACGATGTACCAGGAGCTCGACGTCGTCGACGGCCTGACCGTCGCCGAGAACGTCTACCTCGGGCACGAGCTCGACACGGCGGGCGTCTCGCGGCGTGCCGAGGCGAAGCAGCGCACCAGGGAGATCCTGGCGCGCCTCGGCCACTCGGAGATCTCGCCGTCGACCGAGGTCGGCGAGCTGTCCGCCGCCGGCAAGCAGATCGTCTCCATGGCTCGGGCGCTCTCGCACGACGCGCGCATCATCGTCATGGACGAGCCCTCCGCCGTGCTCGACTCCGAGGAGGTCGCGAACCTCTTCCGAGTCGTCGAGGAGCTCACCAAGGCGGGCGTCGCGATCATCTACATCTCCCACCGTCTGGAGGAGATCCGCACGATCGGCGACCGCATCACGGTGCTCAAGGATGGCCGCACGGTCGCGCAGAACCTCCCGGTCAGCGAGACGCCGACCTCCGAGCTCATCACGCTCATGACCGGCCGCAAGGTCGAGTACCTGTTCCCGGAGTCGCCTGAGCTGCCAGCGGATGCACCCGTGCTGCTCGATGTGCGTGACCTTGCACTCGCAGACACCTTCTCGGACGTCTCCTTCACGGTGTCGGCCGGCGAGATCGTGGGCTTCGCCGGGCTCGTCGGGGCTGGGCGCAGCGAGATCATGGAGACCATCTACGGGGCTCGCACAGCGACGAGCGGCACGGTCACGGTGGAAGGGAAGGCGCTCAAGCGCGGCTCCGTCACCGCCGCGGTGAACGCGGGCATCGGCCTCGCCCCCGAGGAGCGCAAGAGCCAGGGGCTCCTGCTCGACGAGCCCGTCTACCGCAACATCACCCTCTCGACCTTCCAGCGCTTCGCCTCGTTCTCCTGGCTGAAGGAGAGCGACGAGCGCCGCGCGGCGAAAGAGCAGGCCGAGTACCTCGACCTGCGGCCTGCCGGCGTCGAGCGCGATATCCGCACGCTGTCCGGCGGCAACCAGCAGAAGGCGATGCTCGCCCGCTGGCTCGTGCACGGCTGCCGCGTGCTGCTGCTCGACGAGCCGACGCGAGGTGTCGATGTGGGGGCCAGGGCTGAGATCTACGCCCTCATCCGCAAGCTCGCCGACGAAGGGGCGGCGGTTGTCGTCGTCTCCAGCGAGATCCCGGAAGTCCTCGGCCTCGCCGACCGGGTGCTCGTCGTCTCCGAAGGACAGGTCGTCCACCAGGGCCCAGCATCCGCTCTCGATGAGCACGCAGTACTCGACATGGTTATGGAAAGCAGCGCAGCATGAGCACTCAGACTCCCCAGTCCCCTGCCCCGAATGGCGGCTCCCCGTACGATGACGGAGCGATCGCTGCCCCGGCCGCCGACGAGAGTCTTCGCGTCGAGCACGAGGTCGCGAGCGACAACGCCAAGCGGGGCGGCTTCTTCCGGGGCAGCTCGGCCCGCAACTTCGGCCTCATCCTGGCACTCGTCGTGCTCTGCATCGCGGGCACGGTCTCGGCGGGAGAGCGCTTCGCGAGCGTCGACAACCTCATGGTCGTGCTGAGCCAGGCCTCCATCATCGGCGTCCTCTCCATCGGCATGACCTTCGTCATCACGGCGGGCGGCATCGACCTGTCGGTGGGCTCGGTGCTCGGGCTCGCATCGGTCTGGGCGACGACGCTCTCCACGCAGGCCTACGCCGAAGCCTGGGGATGGTGGGTCATCGTGCTCACCTCGCTCCTCGTCGGCCTCGGCGCCGGCGTCGTCAACGGCGTCCTCATCGCCTACGGCAGGGTGGTCGCGTTCATCGCCACGCTCGCCATGATGGTCGCCGCCCGAGGGTTCGCCGAGCTCATCGCGGGCCGCCGCACGCAGATCGTCAACGTCGACTCGTTCCTCGAGACGTTCCGCGGCGACCTCCTCGGCATCCCCGTCATCGTGTGGATCTTCGTGCTCGTCGCCATCGGCGGCTGGTTCCTCCTGAACCGCACCACCTTCGGCCGCCGGACGGTCGCCGTGGGCGGCAACCCCGAGGCTGCGCGCCTCGCCGGCATCAAGGTGAAGCGCCACACGATGTACCTGTACGCGCTGGTCGGTCTCACCGCCGGCATCGCGTCCATCATGATGCTCGCCCGCACAACGGCGGGTTCGTCCACCAACGGCATGCTCTACGAGCTGGACGCGATCGCGGCGGTCGTCGTCGGCGGCACCCTCCTCATCGGCGGTCGCGGCACGATCGTCGGCACCGTCCTCGGCGTCCTCATCTTCGCCACGCTGACCAACATCTTCATCCAGGCGAACCTCGACAGCTCCGTCCAGGCCATCGCCAAGGGCGCGATCATCGTGATCGCCGTCCTCCTCCAGCAGCGCTTCTCGTCGCGGGCCAAGACCTCCTAGCCGCCGAGACGGGCGCGAGCCCTGCATCCCCCAGCTCACCGAACCTCACCAGACCAACTCCCACCAGTAGGACAGCATCAAAGGAGATCCCCATGTCCACGAGTTCCTTCAGGAAGACAGCTTCCCGGAAGCGCCGGATCCTCGCAGCAGGTGCAACGGCCGCTTCGGCGCTGCTGCTGCTCACCGGCTGCCTCTCGAACACCCCGCCAGCGGCAGAGGGCGAAGCGCCAGCCGGCGGCAACGCCACGGCGTCCGACAACGACGCGGCCGGCGAGCCGCTGGTCATCGGCTTCTCGGCCCCCGCTGCCGACCACGGCTGGATGGGCGCCATCACCTCGGCTGCCGAGGCGGAAGCCGCGAAGTACGAGGACGTCGAGCTGCGCGTCGCAGAGGGCACGAATGACGTGAACCTGCAGATCAGCCAGATCGAGGGCTTCATCAACGACGGCGTCGACGCCATCGTGCTGCTGCCCTTCGACGGCGCCGCGCTCACCGAGGTCGCGACGAAGGCGATGGAGGCCGGCATCCCGGTCATCAACGTCGACCGCGAGTTCACGAGCCCCTTCGCCGCCCGCACCACGGTGCTCGGCGACAACTACGGCATGGGCGTCAGCGCCGGCACGTACATGTGCGAGCAGCTCGCAGACAAGCCGGATGCCGTGGTCGCTGAGATCGCCGGCATCGACTCCCTGCCGCTCACCCAGGAGCGCAGCCAGGGCTTCGCGGACGCGCTCGGCGACTGCGGTCTCGAGGTCTCGAACCGTGTCGCAGCTGACTTCACCGTTCAGGGCGGCGAGCAGGCGGCCACGAACCTCCTCCAGGCCGCTCCGCAGATCGACGCGATGTGGAACCACGACGACGACCAGGGTGTCGGTGTCCTCTCGGCCATCGAGAACGCCAATCGCGACGAGTTCTTCCTCGTCGGAGGCGCGGGCTCGGCAAACGTGATGCGCGAGATCCAGGAGGGTGACAGCGTCGTCCAGGCGACCGTTGTCTACCCGTCGACGCAGGCGGCCGACGGCATCAAGCTGGCTCGCCTCATCGCGCACGACCGCTCGCTCGGCGACCTCACGTCGCAGAGCGTTCCGCGCCTCGTGCAGCTCTACGCGCCCGTCGTGACGAGCGAGAACGTCGACGAGTACATCGACGCGGCGTTCGAGTCGTAACCAGACGCCCACACTGTCCACGCGGGGTGGAGTTCTCCTCCTCTCTGACTCCACCCCGCGTCGGCCTCCTGAACGAAAGAGTGAACAATGAGTCAAGACGCACAGCCGGAACTGGGCATCGGGATGGTCGGCTACGCCTTCATGGGTGCCGCACACTCGCAGGCCTGGCGCAACGCGCCCCGGTTCTTCGACCTGCCGCTCGCACCTCGGATGCGTGTCGTCGCGGGTCGCAACGCCGAGAAAGCGGCCAAGGCAGCCGACAAGCTCGGCTGGGCGTCGAGCACCACCGACTGGCGTGAGCTGCTGACACGCGACGACGTGCAGCTCGTCGACATCTGCTCGCCCGGTGACACGCACGCGGAGATCGCGATCGCAGCGCTCGAAGCGGGCAAGCACGTCCTCTGCGAGAAGCCGCTCGCCAACACGGTCGAAGAGGCTGAGCGGATGAACGCGGCGGCCATCGCCGCGGAGGCACGCGGCGTGCGTGCCATGGTCGGCTTCACGTACCGCCGAGTGCCGGCGATCCGCCTCGCGCAGCAGCTCGTCGCGGACGGCCGCATCGGTGACATCCGGCAGGTGCGGGCGCAGTACCTGCAGGACTGGCTCGCCGACGAGAACGCGCCGCTGTCGTGGCGCCTCGACAAGGAGAAGGCCGGCTCCGGAGCCCTCGGCGATATCGGCGCGCACATCGTCGACCTCACCCACTTCATCACGGGACAGCAGCTCAGCGGCGTCTCCGGGCTCGTGGAGACGTTCGTGAAGGAGCGGCCCATCGCCGACGAGTTCGCGGGACTCTCCGGAACCGGCGGCAGCGAGCGGGGGCCGGTCACCGTCGACGACGCCGCGGTCTTCTTCGGACGCCTGCAGAGCGGAGCGATCGCCGTGTTCGAGGCGACGCGCTTCGCGCACGGACGGAAGAACGCCATCCGCCTCGAGATCAACGGCACCAAGGGCTCGCTCGCCTTCGACTTCGAGGACATGAACGTGCTCGAGTACTTCGACGCGACCGGCGACCAGACGACCGCCGGCTACACGCGCATCATCGTCACCGAACCCGACCACCATCCCTTCATCAAGGCCTGGTGGCCCGCCGGCCACGGCCTCGGGTACGAGCACGCCTTCACGCACCAGGCTGTCGAGCTCGTCGAGGACATCGCGGCCGACCGGGCACCCGCGCCTTCCTTCGCGGACGGCCTCGCCGTGCAGCGAGTGCTCGCGGCCGTCGAGGAGAGCTCGTCGAACGGCAGCTCGTGGGTCGCGATCCCCGTGTCCGCCACCTCAGCACCGACACCCGTCGAACCAGAACTCCAGAGGAGCTAGCGCATGTCTCGTCCTGTCACGTTGTTCACCGGTCAGTGGGCCGATCTGCCGTTCGAGGAGGTTGCTCGCCTTGCGGGGGAGTGGGGGTATGACGGCCTGGAGATCGCCTGCTGGGGTGACCACCTGGATCCGTGGCGGTGGGATGACGCCGAGTACATCCAGGGCAAGCTCAACGTGCTGGAGCGCAATGGTCTGCAGGTGTGGACGATCTCGAACCACCTGAAGGGGCAGGTGGTGTGCGACGACCCGATCGACGAGCGGCACCGGGACATCGTGTCCGACCGAGTGTGGGGTGACGGCGACCCGGAGGGCGTGCGGCAGCGTGCGGCGGAGGAGCTGAAGAACACGGCCCGTCTCGCGGCGGCGCTCGGTGTGAAGACCGTCACGGGCTTCACGGGGTCGAGCATTTGGAAGTACGTGGCGATGTTCCCGCCCGCCACGGAGGCGATGGTGGATGCGGGCTACCAGGACTTCGCGGACCGGTGGAACCCGATCCTGGACGTGTTCGAGGAGGTCGGGGTTCGGTTCGCGCACGAGGTGCATCCGTCGGAGATCGCGTACGACTACTGGACCACGAAGCGCGCGTTGGAGGCGATCGGGCATCGGGAGTCGTTCGGGTTGAACTGGGATCCCTCGCACATGGTGTGGCAGGACATCGACCCGGTGGGGTTCTTGTGGGATTTCCAGGACCGCATCTATCACGTGCACTGCAAGGACACGAAGAAGCGCCTCAGCAATGGCCGGAACGGGCGCTTGTCGTCGCACCTTCCGTGGGCTGACCCGAGGCGGGGTTGGGATTTCATCTCGACCGGGCACGGGGATGTGCCGTGGGAGGACTGCTTCCGCATGCTGAACGCGATCGGCTACGAGGGTCCGTTGTCGGTGGAGTGGGAGGACGCCGGCATGGACCGTCTCGTGGGTGCTCCTGAGGCGTTGGGGTTCGTGCGCAAGCTCTCCACGTACCGCCCGTCGGAGGCGGCCTTCGACTCGGCCTTCTCCACGAAGCAGGACTAGCGCACGACCGCGCGTCAGGCAGGCGCGGACGCGGGTGCGCCCTCGGCGATGTCGTCGAGGATTCGCGTCAACCGGTAGGGCACCACCTCGGAGAGCGAGACCGTGGTGCTGGTCCGGGTGACGCCGGGCAGCTCGAGCATCGCCCGCGTCACCCGGTGCAGGTCGCTGGTGTCCTTCGCCACGACGCGCACGAGCAGATCGGCGTCACCGGTCGTGGAATGCACCTCCACCACCTGCGCCATCTCACCGAGCCGCGTGTATGCCTCGTCAGCGGCGTTCTGGCTGAGTGAGAGGGCCACGAACGCGGTCAGGGGAAAACCCAGCGACGTCGCGTCGAGGCGGCGACTCTCAGGGGCGAGCATCCCCTCTCGCTCGAGGCGCGCGAGCCTGGCGTGCACCGTGTTTCGTGCGACGCCCAGCTCGCGGGCGAGGGCCAGCACGGAGGCTCCCGGCTGGTGGTCGAGCGCGCGGATGATCCGCGCATCCAAGGCGTCGAAGCCGCGCTGGCTGGTCATATCTCTCCCTCATGAACGGTCTCCTGGGCAGAATGCTCAACCCCAGCATCTTGTCTTGCGCAGACTACCTTCGGGGGGTGAAGCTTCGCGCATGACCGAAGCAGCTGTCCGTGCGCCTGAACTCGTCGAGCCCCCGCGGCACCGAGCCATCGACGACATCGCCGGCCTCGCGGTCGGTGCCCTCGTCATCTCCTTCGGGTTGTTCCTGCTCAAAGCCGGTGGGCTCGTCACGGGAGGTACTGCAGGCCTCTCGCTGCTCCTTGGCTACGTGCTGCCCATCCCCTTCGGCGTCATCTTCGTCGTCGTCAACCTGCCGTTCTTCGCGCTCGCCGCGAGGGGAAAGGGGTGGCGGTTCGTCGCGCGGAGTCTCGTCTCCATCATGCTCGTCTCGCTGCTCACCTCACTGCACGCCTCCGCGGTCGGCCCGCTGGAGCTGCACCCCGTCTACGCGGCGGTCCTCGGCAACGTGCTCTGCGGGGTCGGGTTGCTGATCCTCTTCCGGCACAACTCGAGCCTCGGCGGCTTCACGGTGGTCGCGCTCGTCGTGCAAGAACGGTTCGGCTTCCGCGCTGGGTACGTGCTGCTCGCCCTCGACCTGTGTGTCGTGCTCGCATCGTTCACGGTCCTCGCGCCCGTCCTGGTGCTGGTCTCTGCGCTGGGTGCCGGAGTCCTGAGCAGCATCATCATGCTGAACCACCGCCCGGGGCGCTATCGAGCGTCCTGACATTCGACGTCGGTTGATGACGGTCCCGGCATCTCTGCAGTGCAGAAGGGCGGCGAACCCGGTGGGTTCGCCGCCCTTGGACTCCCACAAGGCAGAAACGCATGCGCGCGATTGCCTGGTGAAAGTAGTGATGGGCACCAACCTCCCCCGAAGTTGGTGCCCATCGTCCCCTGCCGCGGTCGCCGTGGCGAGTGATGCAGTTGGGCGTCGTCCCCCGATGACGCCCACCCCGATGTCGATTGGGGCCCGCAATTCCTCAAACCGGGCGTTACACGCCGGCGCGGGGAGTATTTGGTTGCTCTCTGTTCCGTTGTTGATCTTGAGCCGAGACTCGAGATCGGGGGAGGTGATGTCGGTACTTCCAAACCCTGCTTCGCTTTCGCGGAGCGGCTCGGATTGAGCTTGTCTCGCTCATCACTGGAAGGAAACTAACACGACATGTGGCCGCAAATGCACTCCTTGGGGGTCCGAATAGGCGCATTTAGTCCATGGATATCGTCCGCGTGCCGTCTGGTCGGTCGGGGTCACGGAATCCGTCCCTGACCAGGGGAGTTCTGGAAATGGCAGCTGGACCGATCCACGCAGGCCAGGGGCGCTATCGCCGCGCCCCGGGGCTCTGATATCTGCCCCGCACGCCCAGTTGCGGAGGCCGATCTGTCGAACCATCGTGGGCGCGGCGGCTGTGTCGTGTTCTATGGACCTATGCAGCTTGATCCCCAGAAGTCGCTCAGCGGTCGCCACGTCGTGCTCCACCCTGCTGACCGTGCGGGGTGGGCGGAGCTCGGCGATGTCCTGTGCGTGCCAGAGGTGTTCGCGTCCGGATGGGGTGGTGGGCCTGCTGGGCTTCCAGCTCGCGCGGACTGGGTCGAGTGGGTCGCGGACTACACGCCCGGGCCACTCCTCGGCTGCACGTACATCATCCGCGCGGAGGGTGGGCCCCACCATGGCCGTGCGGTCGGGACCACCTCGATCGGACGTGTCGACCTCGCCAGCCAAGCGGCGGAGATCGGATGGACCGCGTACGATCCGGCCGTCTGGGGCAGCGTCGTGAATCCCGCGACCAAGCTCGTCCTGCTTGACCACCTTTTCGAGGTCGGGTTCGGGCGCGTGGCGTTCAGTGCGGACAACCGCAACGAACGCTCGCAGGCTGCACTCGCGAAGCTCGGCGCGACTCGGGAAGGCGTGCTGCGCCGGCACCGCCCTCGTGCAGATGGGAGTTGGCGAGACACGGTTCGCTTCTCGATCATCGAGTCGGAGTGGCCAGACGTTCGTCAGGGCCTTCTGGCGCGCGTCGAGTGCGAGGACTGAGCGTTTCCTTCACGAGTCGTGGTTCCATGGACTCATGACGACTCCTGTGTACACCGCAATTGCCCACGCTTCCGGTGGTGGCCGCGACGGCCACGTGCGTTCGGAAGACGACCGCATCGACCTCGACACGCGTCCCCCCAAGGAGATGGGCGGCAGCGGCGAGGGCACCAATCCAGAGCAGCTCTTCGCGGCCGGCTACTCGGCCTGCTTCCTCGGCGCGTTCCACGCGGCGGGCAAGCAGCTCGAGAAGGACACGAAGGATGCGGCGGTCTCGACCTCCGTGGGGATCGGGAAGCGCGAGCCCACGGGCTTCGAGCTCTCGGTCGTCCACGACGTGTACGCGCCGAACCTCTCCGCCGAGGAGACCGCCGAGGTCGCTCGCGTCGCGCACGAGGACATCTGCCCGTACTCGCACGCCACTCGCGGCAACGTCGACGTGCAGATCAACGTCGTCAGCTGATGACCGAGCTCAACGGACAGACGAACCCTGCCGACCAGGTCACGAGGGCCGAGCTGGCCAGCATCGTGGACCATACGCTCCTGAAGACGGACGCGACGCCAGACCAGGTCGTCGCTCTCCTCGACGAGGCCAAGGCGCTCAAGGCGTTCTCGATCTGCGTCTCACCCAACATGCTGCCCGTGCAGGGTGAAGCCGGAGACGTGAAGATCGCGACCGTCATCGGTTTCCCCTCCGGGAAGCACCACTCGGCGATCAAGGCTGCAGAAGCCGCGAGAGCTGTCGCGGATGGGGCTGACGAGCTCGACATGGTGATCGACATCGGCATGCTCAAGGCGGGCCGCGCCGACCTCGTGCAGGCCGACGTCGCTGCAGTGCGCGTGGCGGCGCCGCACGCCCTGCTCAAGGTCATCATCGAGTCCGCGGCCCTCACGGACGACGAGATCGTCGCGGCGTGCGAAGCCTCCGAGGCTGCCGGTGCCGACTACGTGAAGACGTCGACGGGGTTCTCGGCGGCCGGAGGAGCATCCACCCACGCCGTCGCGCTCATGAGGAAGACGGTCGGCGAGCGGCTCGGCGTGAAGGCGTCTGGCGGAATCCGCTCGACGGCTGACGCGCTTGCCATGGTCGAGGCGGGTGCGTCGCGGCTCGGGCTGTCCGGTACGGCAGCCGTTCTCGACGGCCTGCCCGCCTAGGCACTCGCTTGCGCGCGAAACGCGCGTCGCCCCTTCGGGCGACGCGCGTTCCGCATGTGTGGCGCTCATTCTGCGACGTGCAGGCGACGAAGCCTCGAGGTCACGGAGCGGTGGCGCTGATCGCCTCCGGATCTTCCATCCCCGACTGGAGCGCGTTCTCGAGGACGAAGGTCACGAATTCCTTGTCTTCGACGGGCACGCCCTCAGACCACCGCAGAGGAAGATCCCTCGCACGAGTTCGTCTTCCGGCTGCTTCGCCGCGGCAGCTAAACCGAAGTGTGAGATCAGTGATTCATTGGCGACCCCCGCTGCTTGTCGCTGCTAGGTGCCGTGGTCCGCGAGGAGCCCTGGATCGGTGATCGACCCAGGGCTTCTCGCGGTGCCCCTACTCGGAGGTCCCTGCGTTCCGGAGCATGTACTCGACGTACTCCTTATCCTCTGAGGGAACATCTTGCTTCCAGCGAATGATGAAGATGTCGCGAATCTGCACGTCATCCTCACTTCGGGCTGCGTCCGCGTCCTCTTTCGAAGAGAACTTGAAGGCATCCGCCTGGTCTGAGCTGAAAGCCTCCACACACGCGCCTGCACCTTCACAGGCCTGCGCTGTCACGTCCTCCTGTGACGTCAGGATCGTCGCGGCTTCTGTATCCCAAACCCCCGCGAGCGTCACGTCGTCCCGCAGGTAATCGCAAGCAGTCAGGAGAACTCCGGGCACAACCAGCAGAACTGCACACGACATCCACTTCAACGCCTGGTGCTTCACTAGGGATTTCCGTTGGAGTAGTTCCAGTTGCACTTGTGTCGGAACACCTCGTGCCAGTTCTCCTTGGGGAGCGACGGGCGATACGGCTCCAGGTCCCAAGTTGGGTTCGTCAGCACATCGATGCCGTAGACCGCGTGGCAGTAATACTGCTGCCGGGTCGAGTGGTTGATGTTGTATCGACCAGGCGACCTGTTCGCGAACTCATTCCATCCGTCGGCCATGATGATCGACAAGCCGATGTTCGGGGCCTGGGGCGTGTTCACCGCCCCCATGCGGATCGCGCGATTCCAGCCGGATGGCTTCAGGACGTGCACGCCGTTGATCCATCTGACGTAGTCGAACAGGTTGGTGCCCCAGAACGGGTCGGCGACGACTGGGTACTGGAAATCGCCGGCCAGATGCTCCACGACCTGAACGACCGTGGTCCCGGTCACTTCGTAGTGCGTCGGAACTTCGACGCCGTTCGCGTCCTTGGCCCAGGCCGGCGCCACTCCGCCGAGCAGCGAGCCGTCGGCAGCACGCAAGAAGAGCGCACCATCGTCGGACTCCTGAATGTAGGAGAGACCCTCTGCGTCGAATTCGTAGGGGATCTCCTCGGTCATCGTCCCGTCCGCAATGGTGGAGACCACCTGCACCGAGCCGTCTTCCTTGACCACCGCGGTGGAGCTGATGCCACTCGCGTGATCCGCGAAGAGCGTCCCTTGGTTCGTGATGTCGGCTGGCGTCTCTGCCCCCGTCGCCTGCACGAGGGACATCGTGACGGCGCTGCCGTCGGCTGGATCCACCTCGATGGAGCTCGAGCTGGCTTCCAAGGAGACGGTCATTCGCTCCGTCTGGTCGCCTCCGGGGTCGATCTCCGCAGTCGCTTCGGAGTCGCTGGCGACGATGTCCTCATGGAGGCTGTCGAAGACCTCCGGCGTGACCTCCTCGATGGCCTCCTGCGACTCCGCTTCGCTCGGTGTCTCCCCTGCCTGGTCTGCCTGTGCTGGTGCGGCGCTCATGATGGCGATGCCCATGAGTCCGGCCAGCGCGGCGGCTGCAACTTTTCGTTTCATGTTCCCCCCGGTTCGGTTCGAAAGTGCTACCTATGAGTAGCGCGGTCGACAGTACAGGGGGTGGGGCAGAAATTGGTACGGTCCATGACTACGCACGAGAATGCCGTGGCGTCCTCGGGTCCGCGTGCTGCCGGACTCGAGTACGGGCGCTTCAGGCGCGGGTCAGATGATGGTGCACCGCCGCGTGGATGCCCTCGATGTCGCCCCGCTCCGTGAGTTCGACGAGAGCTTCGTGGTGTGTGCTGAAGTCGCCGTGGGACGGATGCGCGCCGACGCCGTGCGACGAGCAGATCAGCGACTCGGTGGCGATCGTCGCGTACGCGCGGGAGAGTCGTGAGTTGCCGGCGCTGTCCACGAAGCGGCTGTGGAACTCGTAGTCGAGGCGCAGCGAACGCGCCTCCTGGTTCGCTCGGATGGCGGCGCTGAGTTCGGCGGCAATCGAGAACAGTGCGGCTGCGATGCGTGCGCGCTCGCCCGCTGGCTTGGCGGCGATCACGGCTGCCGCGGCGCATTCGAGCACCTCGCGGGCCGCGAAGATCTCCGCTGCGTCATCGTCGGTCAGCTCGCGGACGAACACCCCGCGGTTGCGTCTGCTCTCGAGGAGGCCCTCCTGCACGAGTCGCTGCAGGGCTTCGCGGACCGGTCCCCTGGACACCTGGAAGTCGCCGGCGAGGCGCGCCTCGTTCATCTGAGCGCCGGGCGCGTAGCTGCCATCGACGACGCGTTCGCGGAGATGCTCGGCGATGATCGCCGAGGTCGGCTGACTCTGCAGGCCTGTGGATGTCATGAGTGCAGCTGCCCCGAGTGCGCCTCGTGCCCGACGTGGGCGGCCGGTTCCACCTGGAACGTGCTGTGGCTCGTCTCGAAGTGCTCTTTCAAGCACGCGTCGAGTTCGCAGAGCACTGCGTCGAGCCCCCGCTCGTCGAGGGCCTCTGGTGCGACGACGACGTGGGCCGAGAACATGGGGACCCCGGAGGTGATGGTCCACGCGTGGACGTCGTGCACATCCACGACCCCCGGAACGGAGCGGAGGTGCTCGCGGGTGGCATCGAGGTCGACGTTCTTCGGCGTCGCCTCCATGAGCACGTCGACGACTTCGCGGAGGAGGCTGATCGCCCTGGGGAAGATGAGGATGGCGATGAGGATGGATGCGATCTGGTCGGCGACCATCCACCCCGTCACCCAGATGACGATGGCGGCGATGATGACGGCGACGGACCCCAGCAGGTCGCCGAGCACCTCGAGGTACGCGCCGCGCACGTTGAGGCTCTCCTTCTGTCCAGAGCGAAGCACCAGCAGGGACACGAGGTTCGCGAGGGCGCCGATGACGGCGGCGGCCAGCATGATGCCTGACTCGATCTCGACCTCCTGTCCGAATCGTCGGATCGCCTCGATGAAGATCGTCACGGCGATGACGCCGAGGATGAGGCCGTTGGTGAGGGCGGCGAGCACCTCGGCGCGCTGGAAGCCGAAGGTCCGGCGTGAGGATGCGGGCAGTGTCGCGACGTAGCTCGCGAGCAGCGCGACGGTGACGCCGGCCGCATCGGTCAGCATGTGTCCGGCGTCGGCGAGCAGGGAGAGCGAGTTCGAGGCGAAGGCGCCGACCACCTGCACGAGGAACACGCTTGCGGTGATCGCGAGCACGATGACGAGCTTCTTGCGGTGCTTGCCCGTCGCTGTGGTGTGGTCGCCAAGGCCGTGGCTGTGACCGTGCCCGTCGTCGCCCTCGGGTGCGCGGTCGACGCACGGATGCGCGGGGCTGAACGCCTCGCCGCCCGCGTGGTCGTGCTCGGACGGGTGCTCGCCGTGGTGGCTGGCGTCGTCTGGCTCGTGGGGGAGGGGCATGTGCCCAAGGTAGTCCGACTGTCGATTGTTGACAATCACCAGCTCGA
This sequence comes from Pseudoclavibacter sp. JAI123, assembly GCF_013409665.1. Classification (NCBI taxonomy): domain Bacteria; kingdom Bacillati; phylum Actinomycetota; class Actinomycetes; order Micrococcales; family Microbacteriaceae; genus Pseudoclavibacter; species Pseudoclavibacter sp. JAI123. Next base: position 776,804 of record NZ_JACCCM010000001.1, read on the forward strand.
TGACTTCTCGTCGGTTCGTGACCCCCGCTAGGCTCGTCCCATGCCTTCTTCGACCGACGCCCCCACTCACGCAGAGCACGCGGCGGATGACGCGGCACTGCGTCGCCTGACCTCGATCCGGGGAAGCATCGACAACATCGACGCCGCGCTGGTGCACATGCTCGCGGAGCGCTTCAAGTTCACCACCCTCGTCGGTGAGCTGAAGGCTGAATACGGCCTCCCGCCCGCGGACCCCGACCGGGAGCGTCGTCAGATCCTCCGATTGCGTCAGCTCGCGGAGGAGTCGCACCTGGACCCCGAGTTCGCGGAGACCTTCATCAACTTCATCATCGCCGAGGTGATCCGCCACCACGAGCGCATCGCCGAGCAGGGCTAGCGGTCGAGGGGTCGCTCGCGCCGGCTCCTAGCGAGCGGCGAGCGCATCCGCCATGCGCTGGATGATCTCCTCCAGCACCGGCTTGGGGGTCGCGAAGACGATGCGCACGTACTGCTCGAAGCCGGCCCCGCAGGAGGCGCCCGCCGTGAGGGTGACGCCGGCGTTGTCGAGGAAGAACTTCGCAGGCGGGCCCTCGATGCCGAGCGCTGACACGTCGAGCCAAGCGACGTAGGTCGACTCGGGCACGATGGTGCGCACGCCGGGGAGGTGCTCAGCGATGAGCGCGAAGAGGAGCTCTCGGTTCTCGATGAGCGCCCCGTTGACGTCGTCGAGCCACTCGTCGCTGCTGCTGTACGCGGCTTCGGCCGCGAAGGCGCCGAGGATCGAGGACCCCCAGACGACGCCGAAGCCGAACGTTCGGTAGTGCTCGAGGTCGTCGTCGTTCGTGAAGATGATCTGGGCGGATTTGAGGCCGGCGACGTTCCAGGCCTTCGAGGCGGCCGTCGACGTCACGGAGTGACGCGCGGCTTCGGCGGAGATGGATGCGTAGGGGATGTGTGGCGGCCCGTCGAGGGTGAGGGGCGCCCAGATCTCGTCGGCGAAGACGCGGCCGCCGCCGCGTTCGACGATGTCGGCCAGGCGGAGCAGCTCCTCGCGCGTGTAGATCGCGCCGGTCGGGTTGTGCGGGTTGACGAGGACGACGTTCGCAGGCCCGTTCGCGAAGGCGCGCTCGATGCCGTCGAAGTCGAGCGTCCACCGGGCGCCCTCGATCACGCCGGGCACTTCGATGGTCTCGCGCCCCTGCAGCGCCTCGGTCACGAGGAACGGCATGTAGGCGGGCGTCGGCACGATGATGGGGGAGCCCGGCGCGGTGAAGTGGCGCACGAACACGTCGAAGGCGCCCATGACGTCGGCGATGTGGTGGATGCGCTCGGGTTCGACCGCCCACCCGTAGCGTCGTTCGAAGTAGGCGGATGCCGCGGCCGTGGTCCGCGCCCAGGTCGGCGGGGCGAGGTAGCCGAGCTCGTCCTTGGCGACGGCGCCGAGGATCGCCTCGCGCACGTTCGGGGCCGTCCCGAAGTCCATCTCGGCGACCCACGCGCCGATCGTGCCCTCGTTGAGGCTCCACTTGCGACTGTCGGGGCGGTCGAGCTCGTCGCGGGTGATCGCGTCGAAGCGCGAGGTGGACTCGGTCTTGCTGGTGGGCGAGGGCATGGGGGAAGCGTAGCCACGTGAACGCTCGGGGCCCTCCGCGTATTTCCAAAGGTTTCGCCGCGGCTCCAAAAGCCGACGCGACTTCCGTACGTTGACCGTGTGGCCATTGAAGAGCGAAACGAACAGACCTTTGCGACCAGGCAGATCCACGCCGGCGCAGTCGTCGACAGCGACGTCGGCGCGCGTGTGACCCCGATCTACCAGAGCGCGGGGTACGTCTTCCCGTCGTACGACGAGGCAGAGGCGCGCTTCTCCGGTGAGAGCGTCGGGCGGGCGTACTCGCGCGGCGACAATCCGACGAACGTCGTCGCTGGCAAGCGCATCGCGAACCTCGAAGGTGGGCGCAACGGGCTCGTCGTCTCGAGCGGGCAGGCGGCCATCGCGATGACGCTCTTCTCGCTCGCCGCATCCGGTGACCACATCCTCTCCACGGCCAGCCTGTACGGCGGCACGCGCCAGCTCTTCGACGGCAGCCTCACGCGGCAGGGCCTGAACTTCGAGTTCCTCACGGCCGAGGCGACCGAAGAGGACTGGCTCGCCCGGGTGCGTCCGGAGACGCGCGCCGTCTACACCGAGTCGATCCCCAACCCCAAGAACGACGTCGTCGACCTCGAGCTCCTCGGCCGTGTCGCGGCGAAGGCTGGCGTTCCGCTCATCGTCGACAACACGGTCGCGACGCCCTACCTGTGTCGGCCCATCGAGTGGGGCGCGGACATCGTCATCCACTCGACGTCGAAGTGGCTCTCGGGCCACGGCTCCGTCATCGGGGGCGTCATCGTCGACGCCGGCAAGTTCGACTGGGCGGCGAACGCAGAACGGTTCCCTCACTTCACGAAGGGCTCCTTCGAGGGGGCGCCGTCGTTCATCGAGCGCTACGGCGCCGACACGTTCATGAGCTACGTGAAGTCGGTGACGGTGCTCGACTACGGCCCCACGGTGCCGCCCACGAGCACGTTCCTGCTGCTGCACGGCATCGAAACGCTGTCGCTGCGCATGGAGCGGCACGTCGAGAACGCGCAGCGCGTCGCGGAGTGGCTCGAGGCGCGTCCCGAGGTGGCATCCGTCGACTATTCCGGTCTGCCCTCGAACGCCTACTACGAACTCGCGCAGAAGTACCTGCCCGACGGTGCTGGATCGGTGGTCTCCTTCGACCTGCCGGGCGGGCCGGAAGCAGCGCGGAAGTTCGTGGAGGCCCTCGAGCTGGTCAGCCACATGACGCACATCGGCGACGTGCGGACGCTGGCGCTGCACATGCAGTCGACGATCTTCAAGCGCTCTTCGCAGGAGCAGCGCGACGAGGCTGGGGTGACGCCAGGGCTCATCCGCCTGTCGATCGGCATCGAGGGGATCGACGACATCCTCGCCGACCTCGAGCGGGGACTCGAGGCGACCAGGGTTTAACCGGGCGCGGCGTTGGGTCTGCGCTTGTGGGCCTGGGCTCGTGGGCCTGCGCTTGTGAGCCCACGCTCGTGGGCCTGCGGGGCGGTCTGCTCGTGGTGGGCAGCGGCTTCATCCTGGTGCCTCTCGTCATCGGCGGTTACGGATTTTTCGGGCACGCGCGCGAACGCCGCGAGGGAGATCCCGGCGTCGAACGGCGCGACTAAAACGGCGGCGCCTTGGGTGGTTGCTGGCGTGGCGGTGTTGGTGGCGCGGGCGGTGTTGGTGGCTCCGGGGTGTTGTCGACCGGGTCGCCGCGGCTGGTCGCGCCTGCGCGCGGGAGCTCGTCGCTTGGTCTGAAGATCACGCCGTAGGGTTCGGGCCGGTCGATGTAGATCTTCCCGCTGGGTGTGGTCCATTCGAGGACGCCGCCGCCGAGTTGTCGGACTTTCCAGGCGGTGTGGTGTTTCACGATGTGGTGTGCGAGGCAGAAGTCGCTGAGGTTCCAGACGGCGGTCTCGCCGCGGTATTGGTGGTCTTTGGTGTGGTCGAGTTCGCATCTGGCTGCGGGTTGTCGGCAGCCGATGAAGCGGCAGTGGATGTCGCGGGCTTGGAGGAACGCCCGCATCGCCGCGGTGGGCTTGTACGAGTCGACGGCCTGCACTGCGCCCGTCACGGGGTGCGTGAGCACGCGGATGAAGGCTGGGGTGGTGGCGGCGAGGCGTTTCGCCTCCTCGAGCGGCATGGGGGACATGCCATCGAGCAGCGCCGGGGCAAGGCCCGTGCTGCCTGGGCCGCCGGTGTTGGGCCCGGCCAGCATCGTCGTCGCGGGGATGCTGATGTGCGCGATGGCTTGGATGCCCTTCGCGAGGCTCGCCGCCATGGGGTCGCTCGTGAGGAGCATGTCCGCGATGACGTCGGACATGACCTGATCGAGGGTGCGTTCGTCGGGCGCGAGGGCCGTGCTGTCTTCACCGCTCGCCGCGTTCGACGGGTTCGCGTTCGCGTCGGCTGCTGCGCCCGCTCCGGTTGCCGCCTGCGCGCCGGGCTTGGGGCGGGCCTTGATGATCGCCTTCCCCTGCTTCCGTGCCCGGTCCAGGACCGCGTTCGCGACGAACGAGCTCATCAGCACGCGGAGCACGCTCATGCCGTCGCCGAGATCCTCGACCGTCGCGCGGCGGCGCTTCTTCGCTCGCTCGTAGCGCTCGTCGATGGACTCCCCGGTGAGCTCCTCCGCGACCCGCTCGGCCGCCTTCAGCAACGCTCTCGGCGGCAACGGCTCCACCCGCACCCGCTCCAGCATGACCTGCAGAAACTCCGCGCGCCGCAGCGCCTGCTCGGCGGGGTCCGCATGGTTCACCTTCAACCCGACACTCGCGAGCGTGGTGACCTGCGCGGGAGTCGCCAGGTTTTTCTCGAGCGCGAGCGCCAGTGCCGGGAACTCCCGCAACGTGACTGACGCGGACGCGAGGTGCCCCTGCGCGGTGCCAGCGGCGAGCTTAACGAGCAACCCCACCTCGTTCGCGATCGACCTCACGTGCATCGCCGACTCCGCGCATCCCTCAGCAACATCGAGTGCGTGCCCGAACTCGTACGCCGCCGCGTGCGCCCGCAACTGCAGTGCGGTGCCAGCCGCCAGCATCGCCGCAGCCGCCTCCTCCAGAGCCAGAACCTCCGACCGCCGGGCCGCGACCGACGCCGGATCCGAGGGGTCGAACCCCAGGTCCGAAACGTGGTCATCGCGGTGCTGCTGCATGCCCCCAACGCTACGGAGTACCACCGACATTCTGCGGGGTTGGGGATAACTTGTCCGACCGGGCGACGACGGCCACGGGGGTCCTTCTGTCCGATTCACTCGCTTTGGATGCAGCTAGAACCACGCATATCCGTAGATAGGTACGAACCGGGCGGTCTCTATCCGGTGAACGCAAATTAACGCGGCCTGTCAGTAAAGTTCCTCAGCATGTGCTTCACGCCCCCGCCGCGCGGGCCCGGTGCCGGCGAACGGCGGCCCGGTTCGCGCATCGCACCGAGCAGTACCGCTGGCGCCCGTTGCGGGTCGTGTCGACGACCACGTTCCTGCACTCGTCGCCGGCGTCCAAGCCGGCCGCGCACCTGCTCAGGCGGTGCATCCCGCGGGTGGTGAGGTGCAGTGCCGTGCCCACGGTGATCACCGCCAGCAGGATCTCGGGCAGCGACATGTCCCAGTCCCGGTAGTGGAGGTGCCATCCCTCGTTGTCGTGGTTCGTGAGGCGAGGGTAGGCGGTCGCGGATGCCATGAGGGTGTTCAGCACGTCAGCGCGCTGCTCGTCGGTGGGCGCGTCAACGACCCTGAGCCAGTCGTCGACCACCGCGCGTGTGCGCGTGTGGTCTTCGGCCTCGGGCGGGAACGGCATCGTCATGCCGTGTTCGCGAGTTCGGGCGAGCAGGGCAGGGCGGTCCGCTGGCCAGTCGTTGGCGAGGGATGCGGCGAGTTCGACCGCGTATTCACCGTAAGGGTTGAGATGCATAAGGCTATTACACCAGGCTCTAGGGTATGAAGAAGCTGACCCCCGCAGGCGACTCCGCAACACGCCCCATCCGGCTCCCGAACTCGGCCCGCCGCGCTCACCAGGACTCCCGCCTTCACCAGGACTCCCGCCTTCACCAGGACTCCCGCGCATCCGCAACGGGCTGCGTCGAGCATGGCTGGACGACGGCATCGCGCCACTCGACCTCGCTCGGCACGGTGATCTACAGCGAATGTGCAACCTGCGGGGCGCACCGGGCCGAGCTGCTCGAAGCGCGCGCCCTCTTCCCTGCACCCATCTCGCACGCGATCGCGAGCGCCCCAGTGCGGTCCGATCGTGCGTGAGTGCGCGCGCACGCGGTCCGGCCGCCCCGCATCCATCTTCGGGATGACCAAGTTCACCACTTCGGATGACGCGTTCGACCCGGTCCAACGCCTAGGTTCGATGACGTGCACCCCCGTCGAGCCGTCGCCTTCGCCGCCCTCAGCGTGCTCGCCGCGACATCGCTCTCGGCGTGCGCGACGCCCGAGCCCGTGCGGCTGCTCGACCACCTCTCGGTGAACGAGCTCTCGGCCACGATGGAGATCGACGAGCTGCTCCCCGACGACGCATCCGCGTTTGTGCTCGGCTGCCCGTACAGCAACGTGGACACGCTGGCCGCGGAATCCGGCATCGACCGCAACCTGTTCCGCATCGGCGACCGCCACCTGCCCGGGCTCAACACCGACGGCCCGATCGCCCTGCTGCCGGTCATCGACGGCAAGGTGCGTCCGGGGGTGTCCTACAACACGCAAGACGTGTCCATGTGCGGGACGCACGACACGACGGTCGTCGAGCGAGGCTCCACCCTCACGTTCGCTCAAGACGGCTACGGGCAGTGGTTCGCTGTCTCCGTGCAGTCAGGCAAGCAGGTCTGAGGCGCCGTTGCTCCGGCCGGACGCGGTGAGGTCCCCGATCCCGCCCTCGGCGTCCGGCCAGCACATGGTGATGAGGTGTCCTGCGTGCGCGGTTCCCGGTGAGGGGTGCTGGGCTGAGGTGTGACGGCCGAAGCCGTGACGCTGCCCACCGCGTCGACAGGTGGACTGGAAACCGCCAGCCCTCGGTGTGTGCTCGCGCCGTTCGCCTACCGACTCACCGCGTCTTCGTTCGCATGCTGGTTCTCGGGGCTCAGGCCTCGAGGAGCTCGACCTCCCAGTTCGTGCGTTGGATGACGACATCGAGCTCGCGCAGCGCCTGAGCGACACCGTCCGCCTTGGCTCGCACGTCGCGAACAGGCAGGGCCGACATCTGCCGCAGCTCGCTGCGCATCTGCCGCTGCCCCCACGACCCCGCCGCCGCATCCGCCGCCCGAACCAGGATGCTGTGCTGACTGCGCAGCGTCTCGCGCGCCGCGAGGAGGGCCGTTATCGTGCGCCCGTCCTCCGTCGGCGCGGTGGCGTTCGTGATGTTGATCGATGTGACGAGTCGCTCGAGCTGCAGCAGGCGCGTCGCGCACTCGTCGAGGAGCTCGGCGGCGTCTTCCGTCGGCTGCTCACCCTCCTGGTAGGAGGCGTTCGCGACGATGCGAGCCTGCAACGACTCGATGCGCTTCTGCAGGTCGGCGCGCTCCAGGAGCGCTTCGGCGAGTTTCATACGCCTAACGTTCTCATGAGGCGGCTGGCTCGATGGTGGCAAGCTCTGCCGCTTCAGGCATTGATCATGACCTCAGCATTCGAAGGGCCTCCGCAGATGTCCGTGTCGACGCGCTCCCATTCCGGTGAGATGAGCGTGTCGGTGATCACTGCGCCGTCGATGTCGAACTGGCGCACGGTGAGTTGTTCAGGATGGTACATGTCGACCGAGAATTTCCAGATGCCTCCGCTCGCGTCGCCGCTCGTGGGTAGCACTCCGCCAGTGAGCGCGAGATCGTCCCCAAGCGTGGAGATGCACGTCCCCTCGGGGCAGACCTCGACGGCGGCTATGCCGGAGTGGTCGCCCACGAAAACGAGCGTGAGCGTGTCATGCCAGCCGACCGCAGGGCAGGCGGCGATCGGAGGTGCCGCGCAGGCGCCAAGGCTGATTGCTGCGGTAAGCGCCACGATGCTCGCGCATGCGTGTCGCGACCGGGTCCGGACCGTGACGAGATGAGCGTCGTTGTCTCGGCATTTCATGGCCAGAGGCTAGCGCGTGATCGGCAGCGGTGCGCGGTGGATATGCGGAGTTTCCGGGATGCCCCGCGCGGGGTCGCTAGCCTGGCGACATGTCCTGGATCTACTCGGCCGCCTTCTCTGCGGAGCCCCTCTACCTGAACACCGCGTCGATGGGTCTGCCGCCGCAGGCGACGACGGACGCCTTGACGCGTGAACTGGTCGGCTGGAGTGCGGGGCGCAGGCAGGCGAACGACTACGACGGCACCGTCAGTCGGTCGCGGCAGCTCTACGCGGAGCTCGTGCACGTGCCCGCCCCGTGGGTGGCGATCGGCAACCAGGTCTCACCCCTCGTCGGGCTCATCGCCGCATCCGTGCCCGATGGCGCCGAGGTGCTCTTCGCAGAGAACGACTTCACGAGCGTCAGCTTCCCGTTCGCGGCCCACGCCGACCGCGGGCTGCGCCTGCGCGAGGTACCCGTGCACCGCATCGCGCAGGAGATCGGACCGGAGACGGCCTGGGTTGTCGTATCGGCCGTGCAGTCCCGCAACGGCGCCGTCGCCGACCTCGACGCCATCGAAGCTGCCGCCAAACGGCACGGTGCACGCACCCTTATCGACCTCACCCAGTCCGCCGGGTGGAACGACGTCGACGCGAGCCGGTTCGACGCGACCGTGTGCGCCGCCTACAAGTGGCTGCTCTGCCCACGCGGCACCGCGTTCCTGACGCTCACCCCGGAACTGCACGAGCGCATCCGCCCCCTCGCCGCGAACTGGTACGCGGGAGAAGACCCCTGGTCGAGCATCTACGGGCTGCCGCTCCGGCTCGCCGCAGACGCACGCCGCTTCGACGTCTCGCCCGCCTGGCACGCGTGGGTCGGTACGGAGGCCTCGCTCGACTTCCTGCTCGGCATCGGGGCGCCCGAACTGGAGGCGCACGCGCTCGAAGTGAGCGCCGCGTTCGCGTCTGCGGCGGGGCTCCCGGATGCACGCTCCGCGATCCTCGCTCTCGCCCCCGTCGAGGGAGCGGCAGACGAGATCAGGGACACGCTCGAGCGGCTCGACGTCATGGCCGCGAACCGCGCCGGTAACTTGCGACTCTCCTTCCACGCGCACAACACCGCCGAGGAAGTCGAGCCGCTCGGCGCGGCGCTGAGAGGTCTCGTGCACATCGTCACAGGGCGCTGACGCCGACCCCATCCCGCAACTAGACTCCGGCCGTGCGCGGTAAGAACTTCTTCGACAACCTGGCCAGAAAGGTCGGCGGCAAGACCCCGTCGACGACTGTGGGGCGCCGCGCGCAGCGTGCCCTCCTCGCCGAACGCAGCATCCGCGAAGTCCTCGAACTGGCCGTCCGCGTCGGCGAGACGATGCTCGCCCTCGGCGCGTCGGCGACCGACGTGACCGACGCCATCCGCCGCACCACGAAGGCCTTCGGCGTCGACTGCCAGATCGACCTCACGTTCACGTCGATTCTCGTCGTCCACGACGGTGTCAACGACGGGGCCGGCATCAGCCTGCTGCGCGTCGTCAACAGCCGCCTGCCCGACTACGACCGCCTCACCCGCGTCATGGAGCTGTCGCGCGAGATCGCCGCCGACCCGAACGACATCGACGTCGCCGAGACGATCGACGACCCGGCCAAGCTCGAGGAGGCCCTCAACCAGCTCGAGTCGTTCCACCAGCGCCTCGACGAGATCCTCGTCGCCCCGCAGCGATTCCGCCGCTCCATGGTGACGCTCTGGCTCGCCCTCATGGCGGGCGGCGTCGGCTTCCTCCTCGGCGGCGGCCCCCTCGTGTGCCTCCTCTCAGCAGCGACGACGGTGGTCGTCGACCTCGTGCTGCAGGCCCTCGGCCGCTGGGGCCTGCCCGCCTTCTTCCTGCAGATCGCCGGCGCCGCCATCGCAACGGGCGTCGCCGTCGGCCTCCTCGCGGCGCTCCCCGTGCTCCCCGGCGAATTCGCCGCCCTCCCGCCCGCGCTCGTCGTCGCATCCGGCCTGGTCGTGCTGCTCGCCGGGATGTCGTTCGTCGGAGCCGCCGACGATGCCATCAACGGCTTCCCCATAACCGCCATGGGGCGGCTCCTCGAAGTGGTGCTGCTCACGCTGGGCCTCATCGTCGGCATCGCCATCGTGCTCGACGTGGCCCGCGGCCTCGGCATCGACCTGCGCCTCGTCGAACGGTCCGTGCAGCCCTGGCCGTCCGCCGTGCAGGTCATCGGCGCCGCCATCGCGGCCGCCGCCTGGGCGCTCGCCTCCTACGCCACGATGCGCACCGCGTTCGTCGTCATGATCTTCGGCGGCATCGCCTACCTCGGCTACGACGTGCTCGTCACCGCAGGCACGGAGCCGCTCGTCGCGACCGCCGTGCCCGCGCTGATCATCGGCATCCTGGGCGAAGGCCTCTCCCGCAAGCTGCACATCCCCGCCACCATCACGACGGTCTGCGGCACCGTGCCGCTACTGCCAGGGCTCGCCATCTACCAGGGCATGCTCGACATCACCTCGAGCGACTCCTCCGACGACGGCGTGCTGCGGCTCGTGCAGGCAGGCTCCATCGGCATCGGCATCGCCGGCGGCGTCACCCTCGGCCGCTTCCTCGCCCGCCAGTTCAGGACCCGACGTCGCCGCCGCAACGCGACGCCGGAAGCGAAGGTCATGTCCAAGCGGCAGTTCCGCGGCACCGCAAGTGCCGGACCGGAGACACGCGCGCTGTACATGATTCCCGATGAGGTCGCCGTCGGCCTCGAGACCGGCATGCTGCGCATCGTCTCGGTCGACGAGGTCGTGGATGCAGGGCAGGCGGACGCCGAAGCCGCCGCGCCTCCCGCGCCTTCAGCCCGTCCGCATCCCAACGTCGCCCTCAAACGAGGCGACCTGAACGCCCGCGGGGAATGACTGTCGGAGGCGAGGCATAGAGTCTCCTCGGTCCCGCCGCGCTCCGAGAACCGGAGCAGGCGAGCGAACGACCTCCAAGCACAACCCGAAGGAGCACGAATGACGACCGCGAAGGCATACGCCGCCCCCTCAGCAACCGAGCCGCTCGAGCCCACCACCATCGAGCGCCGCGCCGTCGGAGAGAACGACGTGCTCATCGACATCGCATACTCCGGCATCTGCCACTCCGACATCCACACGGTGCGCGGCGAATGGGGCAAGGTGCCGTACCCGCTCGCCCCCGGCCACGAGATCGTCGGAACCGTCGCCGAAGTCGGAAGCGGCGTCACCAAGCACAAGGTCGGCGACCGTGTCGGCGTCGGCTGCATGGTCAACTCCTGCCGCGAGTGCGACAACTGCAAGGCCGGCTCCGAGCAGTACTGCACCAACGGCAACGTCATGACGTACGGAGGCAAGGACCGCGACGGCAGCATCACGCAGGGCGGCTACGCCACGAACGTGGTCGTCGACGCCGACTTCGTGCTCAGCGTTCCCGAGAGCATCCCCTACGAGAAGGCCGCGCCGCTGCTCTGCGCCGGCGTCACCACCTACTCGCCCCTCGCGCACTGGCAGGCGGGCCCAGGCAAGAAGGTCGCCGTCGTCGGCATGGGCGGCCTCGGCCACATGGCCGTGAAGATCGCCGTCGCCATGGGCGCCGAGGTGACCGTGCTCTCGCAGACCCTCAGCAAGCAGGAAGACGGGCTGCGCTTCGGCGCCAAGCACTACTACGCGACGAGCGACGAGGCCACGTTCTCCGAGCTGCGGAACACGTTCGACCTCATCATCAACACGGTCAGCGCGAACCTCGACATCGACCAGTACCTGAACCTGCTCACGCTCGACGGCACCATGGTCTACGTCGGCGCACCAGCCCAGCCCATCCCCGTGACCGCCTTCACGCTGTTCAACAACCGCCGCTCCTTCGCGGGGTCGACGATCGGCAGCATCCGCGAGACGCAGGAGATGCTCGACTTCTGCGCCGAGCACGACATCGCATCCGAGGTCGAGCTCATCGAAGCGGCCCAGATCAACGAGGCCTACGAGCGGGTCCTGAAATCTGACGTCCGCTACCGCTTCGTGATCGACGCGACGACCTTCTAGCGGCGGCGCGGCCGACGCTCTCGGCCAGACTGAAGTCTCGGGCTGGAGAACTCGCCTCGTGATGGAACCTTCCCGCAACGAAGTGAGTTCCCCAGCCCGAGACTCGTCGGGAGTCGGGAGTCGGGAGTCGGGAGTCGGGAGCCGGCAGCGGCAGCGGCAGCGGCAGCTACGTGCGGGCGGGGACGTCGTGCCAGCGGCCGTCTTCGATGGAGGCCTCTGCGGCCTCGACGATCTGCGCGGCGACGAGCCCATCGGCGACCGACGGCGCGACCTGCTTGCCGGTGACGACGCTCTCCAGGAAGCGGGCGGCCTCGATGGTCTTGAGGTCGTCGAAGCCCATGCCGGTTCCGCCGCCCGGCTGGAAGCGGTGGAACTCGCCGTGGCCGGGAGACATGTAGACGGTCGTGTAGCCGTAGGGGTTCGACGAGTCGAGGCAGACCTCGAGCTCGTTGAGGCGCTGGAAGTCCCACCGCAGCGAACCGTTCGTGCCGTAGACCTCGAGGGCGTACTCGGCGCGGGGCCCGCGCATGATGCGGCTGGAGTCCATGATGCCGATGGCGCCGTTGTCGAAGCGCATGAGCAGTGCCGCGTAGTCCTCGTTCTCGACGGGCTTCAGCTCGCCCGTACCCGGCGCCGATCGGTCGACGATGCCCGTGCCCGGCGCGGGGCGCTCGGTGATGAACGTCTCCGCCGTCGCCGAGACGCTGCCGATGCGGCCGACGACGTGCTGGGCGAGGTCGAGGCCGTGTGAGAGGAGGTCTCCGAGCACGCCAGAGCCGGCGCGTTCGCGTTCGAACCGCCACGTGAGCGGCGCGAGGGCGTCGGATGAGTAGTCGGCGAGGAGCGCGCCGCGCACGTTCGTGACCCGGCCGATCGTGCCCTCTTCGATGAGCTGCTTCATGTGCGCGATCGCGGGGGCGTTGCGGTAGTTGAACCCGACGGCGGTGACGATGCCGGCTGCATCCACTGCGGATGCGATGCGCCGCGAGTCGGACGCGTAGCGCCCCATGGGCTTCTCGATCCAGAACGGCTTGCCCGCTTCGGCGGCCGCGATCGCCATCTCGGCGTGGAGGAAGTTGGGCGAGCAGATCGAGACGACGTCGACCTCGGGGTCGGCGAGCACCTCGTGGTAGTCGGCGACGGTGCGCTCGAAGCCGAGGCGCTCCTCGGCCTGCGCGCGCGCCTCTGGCACGGGGTCGGCGGCGACGACGAGGCGCGTCTTGATGCCGAGCTCTGGGAAGTGGTCTGGCACGGCGCGGTAGGCGCGCGAGTGGAGGCGGCCCATCCAGCCGACGCTGATGAGGCCGACCCCGATGGTGCGGGGGCTGGTGGCGGTCTGGTCTGTCATGGGAACTCCTTTGTCCAGTTTGGAGCTGTCATATGTTCGGACAACGAGACATTTCTACTCCGTTCGCTCCCGTCGTAGCTCTGCGTAACCTTGCGTTACCTGAAGGCGCCCAGTTTCGGCGCACGCACGGCCGTCATGCTGGGTCGATGGTTTTCGCCGAGGGACAGATGTCAGCTGGGGCACCGGATCGAGTGGTCGTGCGGGGCGCGCGCGAGCACAACCTTCGCGGCGTGAACGTGGACATCCCGAGGAACGCGCTGGTCGCATTCACCGGCGTCTCCGGTTCGGGGAAGAGCTCGCTCGCCTTCGGCACGCTGTACGCGGAGGCGCAGCGCCGCTACTTCGAGTCGGTCGCTCCGTACGCGCGCCGCCTGATGAACCAGGTCTCCCCACCCGACGTCGACTCGGTCGAGGGCCTGCCGCCGGCGGTCGCGCTCCCGCAGCAGCGGGGCGGTGGCAGTGCGCGCTCGACGGTCGGCAGCACCTCCACGATCGCGAACGTCGTGCGGATGCTCTTCTCGAGGGTGGGGGAGTACCCGGCGGGAGCGCCCATGCTGCTCGCGGAGGACTTCTCGGCGAACACTGTGCAGGGTGCCTGCCCGAACTGCCACGGCCTCGGCCGTGTCTACGAGGTGCCGGAATCGCTCATGGTCCCAGATGCGTCGCTCAGCATCCGCGATGGGGCGATCGCCGCCTGGCCGACTGCCTGGCACGGCAAGCAGCTGCGCGACAGCCTCGTCTCGCTCGGCTACGACATCGACATCCCGTGGCGCGAGGTGCCCGCCCAGCAGCGGTCCTGGCTGCTGCACACGACCGAGAAGCCACAGGTGCCGGTGTTCACGGGCAGGTCGCCGGCGCAGGTGCGCGCGGCTGTCGCGGCGGGAGACGAGCCCTCCTATATGAGCACGTTCGTCGGCGTGAAGCGGTACGTGCTCGACACGTTCGCGAACTCGAAGAGCGAGCGGATGCGCGAGAAGGCCGCCGCGTTCATGGAGAGCGTGATCTGCCCAGACTGTCGCGGAACGAGGCTGAAGCCGGATGCGCTCGCAGTGACGTTCGAGGGGCGCGACATCACGCAGATCGCGGCGATGCCGCTTCGTGAGCTGGCCGCACTCATGAAGCAGGTGCTTGGCCCAGAGTGGGAGCGCTCGCGGGGAGCAGCGCTGGCGCCCGAGCAGGTGCTCGCCGCCCGACGCCTGGCGGGCGAGCTCTGCGCTCGCCTCGCGCCGCTCTCGGACCTCGGGCTCGGCTACCTCGCCCTCGACCGGCAGACCGGCACGCTGTCCGGTGGCGAGCTCCAGCGGCTGCGCCTCGCCAACCAGCTCCTCGCCGGGCTCTTCGGCGTCGTCTTCGTGCTCGACGAGCCTTCGGCCGGCCTGCACCCCGCGGACACCGAGGCGCTGCTGGGAATCCTTCGGGGCCTCCGGGACCGCGGCAACACCGTCTTCTACGTCGAGCATTCGCTCGACGTCATCCGCGAGGCCGACTGGATCGTCGACATCGGCCCGGGGGCCGGCGCTACCGGCGGCCGCATCGTCTACTCCGGGGGCCTCGACGGCCTGCGCGGCTCCGAGGAATCGGTGACGCGTCGCTACCTGTTCGACAGCCCCGACTCTCCCAGGCCGACGATCCGCGCGCCGCGGCCCCGCGACCAGCGCGTCGCCCTCGACGGGGTCGTGCGCAACAACATCCGCGGCCTCTCGGTGAAGTTCCCGCTCGGCTGCCTGACCGCGGTCACCGGTGTCTCGGGGTCGGGCAAGACGACGCTCGTCAACCAGGCGCTCCCCGACCTGCTGCGCGCGAGTCTCGCCAGCGAGGTCGGCGAGACGACCGCCACCGACGAGCCGGACCGCAACGACCCGATGCTCGCCATCGAAGCGTCGGCGACACAGGGTCGGGCCGTCGGGCCAGCCGACCGACTCAAGCGGATCGTGCAGGTCAGCCAGGCGCCCATCGGCCGCACCTCGCGCTCGAACGTCGCGACGTACACGGGGCTGTTCGACCGCATCCGCTCGCTGTTCGCGTCGACGGATGAGGCGAAGCGGCGCCGCTACAGCGCCAGCCGTTTCTCGTTCAATCTGCCAAGCGGCAGGTGCCCGACCTGCAAGGGCGAGGGCACGATGGAGGTCGAGCTGCTTTTCCTGCCCACGGTGCAGGCGCCCTGCTCGACCTGCGGCGGCAGGCGCTACAACGCCGAGACGCTGGAGGTCGAGTTCGAGGGCTCCTCGATCGCCGACGTGCTCGACCTGAGCGTCACCGCGGCGCGAGAGAAGTTCGCCGGTCGCGCCGACGTGCTCCAGCACCTGGACGCCCTCGCGGATGTGGGCCTCGGCTACGTCTCGCTCGGCCAGCCCGCGCCTGAGCTGTCGGGAGGGGAGGCGCAGCGGGTGAAGCTCGCCTCGGAGCTGCGCCGCGCGCAGCAGGGGGACACGCTCTACCTGCTCGACGAGCCGACATCCGGGCTCCACCCCGCCGACTCCGATCGCCTGCTCGGGCACCTGCACGACCTCGTCGACCTGGGGAACACCGTCGTCATGGTCGAGCACGACATGCGCGTCGTCGCGGGGGCCGACTGGGTCGTCGACATGGGGCCGGGCGCGGGGGATGAGGGCGGCGAGATCGTCGCGCAGGGCACCCCGCAGGAGGTCGCCGCGGTCGAGGGCAGCGCGACGTCCGCGTACCTGAAGGCGGCGGTGGATCGGCTCGCGGCGACTGGGGTGTGAGGGCGGCGGATGCGCGGGCGAGGCTCTGCGGGCGAGCGTGAGGGATTCGGCCGACCGGCGCATCCTGTCGTCACGAGGGTCTCAGCGCCCGCGCGGGGCTGAACCGTCCGCACCGCCGGCCTCTGGCGTCAGCTCCGTGTCGAGGTCGCGCACCTCCGTCTTGAGGATGCGCATCGACTGACCGACGCTCTTCGCGAGGGCCGGCAGCTTCGATGCGCCGAAGATGAGCACGATGATGGCGAGCACGGCGATGCCATGCCAGCCCGTGAGGTTCGCGAGCATGATGGTCGCCTTCCTTTCTGTGGGTCTGTCGGGGTCGCGGGCGCTTGAAGTGCTCCGCCAGATGGGATGCGCGGGGCTCAGCTGCCGGGGCCTCCAGAGTTTCCGGGGCCGCCGGAACCGCCAGGCCCACCTGCGCCCCCGCCGCCTGACGGCGCGGCTCCCGCGGTCGGGGCGGTCGCGGTGTCGACGCGCACGGTGAGTGCGACGTTGTAACCGCTTGTCGCATCGCCCGTGACCGTCGCGAGCTGCAGCGCACCGCCGTCGTCGCCGAACACGTTGTCGGAGTCGAGGCTGACCTGCGCCAGGTTGGACGCGGATCCCTCGTAGCCGGCGAGCGCGTAGACGGCGCTCGAGGCGTACTCGGGCAGGGCGACCTGCGAGGTCGAGATGGCGTTCGTCGACTCGGTGATGTCGTCGATCGTGGGGTACACCTCGAAGTGGATGTGCGGCCATCGCCCCGTGTAGCAGGCGGGGAAGATCGAGGTGAAGGTGACGCTGCCAGAACCGTCGGCGACCTGCACGCCGCGCAGGAACGTCTCGTTCTCGATACCCTCCGAGTACATGGAGTAGCCGCCGGTCGCGTCGCAGTGCCAGACGTACACGGCGACGTCCTCGAAGGGCCGGTCGCCGTTCGCCATGTCTAGCACCGTCAGGGTGAGGGTCATGGGCACGCCGGCCGCGGCCATGGTGCTGCCGATGCTCGTGCGGATGTCGCTGCGCACGACCCCGGACTGCTCGAGCACGTCGGCACCGTTCGAGCCATCGCCGGGGTAGGGGCCGGCCGTCTCGTCGGGGATCTCGCTCGCTGGCAGGGAGCCTGCCGTCGCTGTGGCGCTCGCGGAGGGGGTGGCGCTGGCGGTGGCCGTGCTCGAGGCGCCTGATCTCGTCGGCGCGCAGGCGGCGAGTGCGACCGTCCCGACTCCGACGCCGAAAATGCTGAGCAGTCCCCGCCGCGACATGAGCGTGCCGAGGTCGAACGCGACGCCCTGGTCGACGACCTCCTCGTCTGCGCGGTCGAGGAGCCTGCCTTCGTAGGCGGGGCCGTCCGGCGTGAGGTCGGGCTCGGGGATCTTGATCATGGTGGCTCTCCTGGTCTGTTTCACGGAACTTCGGACAGCCTCGGTTGCTCCTCAGGCAGGGGGCTATGGCGCAGCTATGTCTGAGCTATGGCGGAGATCCCAGGCCGAATGTCCGTGGCTCGTGCTTAGCTATGCGCACACTTCAGGGAAGACGTGAACGGGGGAGCGACGTGACTCAGCAGCTCGATGTCCGGGAAGAGAGATCAGGCAGCACGGCGGCGCCGGGACCAGCCGGTCTGCAGCGTGCGTCGAAGCTCCGGCAGTCCCTCCTCCGGCTCGGGTCTGGGGCGCTCACGAAAACCTACGACCTGTACCACCTGCATCCGGCCGTCTGGCGGTGGACCGCACGCCACTACGTGCCCGCCATGGGCGACTTCGCGAAGTTCAACGCGTGGATGATCTGCCAACGCGCGAACCTCGACGTGCCCGCCTACCAGCGGTGGCTGCACGAGAACGACTTCAGGTTCCGGTGGTGGCAGCTCTCCAGCTACCCGGAGACGAACAAGGACGACTACGTCAAGCGCTACACGGAAGACGAGCGCTGCTGGGGCGGCGAGATCGACACGATCGGCACGGTCGTCGACGAATCGAGCGGGTCGAGCGGGTCACCCTTCAACTGGATCCGCGGGCGGCACGAGCTCAAGACCATCCACAACAACGTGGCGGGATACATCACGCTGCTGTTCGGCACGAAGAAGCTCTTCGGCATCAACGCCTTCTCGATGGGCGCCTGGGCGACCGGCACAAATACCGGGCATGCGCTCTCGAAGATCTCCATGGTGAAGAACACCGGTCCAGACATCGACAAGATCGTCGACACCATCCGCCACTTCGGGCCGAAGTACCAGTACCTGGTGAGCGCCTACCCGCCCTTCCTGAAGCACCTCCGCGACCGGCTCGACGGCGAGGAGTGGTTCGACTGGTCGAAGCACCGCCTCAACGGCTTCGTCGGCGGGGAGGCGATGACGGAGGGCCTGCGCGACTACCTCGAGGAGCGCTTCGGCCGCGTCTACTCGGGGTACGGGGCCTCCGACCTCACGATCGGCATGGCCGGGGAGTCGGATGCCTGCGTGTGGCTGCGCCGCGCGATGTTCGCCGACGAGCGGCTGCGGCGGGTTCTCCTCGGCGACGACGAGTCGCGCATCCCGATGGTCTTCCAGTACAACCCGCTCGAGACCTACCTCGAGACGAACGCGAGCAACGAGCTCGTCGTGACGCTGAACTCTTCCGCAGTGCTCAGCCCGAAGCTGCGCTACAACATCGGCGACGAGGCGAAGATCCTCTCGTTCCCCGAGGTGCGAGAGAAGATCGCCGAGCTCGACCCGGCGCTGTCGAGGGCATTCCACCGGGCGTTCGCGGTGCAGCGGATGAAGCTGCCCTTCCTCTTGCTCTTCGGTCGGAAGGACTCGACGATCTCCTACATGGGGGCCAACCTGTACCCGATCGACATCGAGAACGGGCTCTACCGCGACAACCCGCACGCCGGCGACATCGAGTCGTTCAAGCTCGGCCTGCTCGAGCTCGACGGGCACGAGCAGCGGCCCGTCGTGCACCTCCAGCTGCGCGACGGAGCGATGCTGACCGACGACGAGGTCGCGAAGCTCAGCGAGACGACCAGGCTCGGCATCGTCGAGCACCTGGCCTCGGTCTCGCGCGACTTCGCGCAGTCGCTCGACGAGGACCCGTCGACGGGCGACCTCCGCATCGAGGTGCATCCCTTCGGCACGGGGCCGTTCACGGGAGGCAACGCGAAGATCAAGAACGTCTACGTCGTCAAGAACGCCGAGTAGGCCGTGTTCACGACAGACTTCTCGAAGGCGCCCATTCAAGGACGGGCCGAGGCGCTCGTCATCGTCGAGGGGCGCAGCGCCGACCACGACGGCGTGATCTGGCGGCAGCGCTTCCGCGACCGACGAGTCGTCGGTGAGCTCCTGCTCTTCGAGAGCATCGAGCAAGCGCGGGAGGTCGCCGCCTCGCATCGGGGACGCACGAAGCTGCTGCTCGCAGAGGCCCGCGGCTACTCGAACGGCATCTGGCGGGCCGACCCCGAGCCGCCGCCCGGCGAGATGGCGCACAACCCGCACTTCGCGCCGGTCACAAAGGAACGGGAACAGGGTCGCATTCCGCCGCTCGTCGCCGAGCCCACGCGCAAGCCGAAGAAGCTGACCACCCCCATCCCACCGGCGTCGCACACGATCTTCGACACTGCATCGATGTTCGTCGGTGCAACCCGCTACACGACCCCCCTCGCCTGGGCCGTGACGGGCCGCATCTGGGGGCAGATGACCGGCAAGATGCGACGGATGCCCGACTACTGCTGGCACGGCATCTACTGGGAGGCGCCCTGGACGCTCGGGACCCTCGCGAACTTCTCGACGCGCGACGCCCTCATCCGCTTCGCCAGGATGCCCGAGCACCGCCACCTCATGCAGTGGATCGTGAAGGACACGAAGAACGCCGACGCCGGGTTCATCCGCCTCTTCGCCAGCGAGGAGGAACTGGCGAGCGTCGAGGGCGGCGCGACGCAGGCGGCTGACTCGGCGGGGCCGGGTGCCGGCGACCACGGTCGCGGCGGCGTTGATGGGGGTGACGGCGGCGACGCGGGGCGGGCAGACGCGGCCCGTGCCTGCACTCCCGCTGTGACAGGCAGTGCCGACCGGCCCGCGCGCCAGCACACCATCGAGGTGAGGCGCGTGGAGTCCGAGCTCGAGTTCCTGGAGTTCGTCGAGCTGCCGGGACGTGTGTCCGACCCGAGCCGCGAGGTGCCAGTGCTCGAGTCGACGCTCCGTTCCTGGTGGAAGGGCAAGGGGGCGCACGAGTCGACGGTCGAGCTGCTCATCGCCTACCGGGGCGGCGAGCCGGTCGCCCGTACGGTCGCGCACACGAGCGCCGCGTTGGACGCGAAGCTCGACTCGAGTCTGCAGCTGTTCGGAGCCGTCGCGGCCGCCGATGCGGAGGCGCTCGGTGCGATCATCACTGCCCTCGAGGGGCGTGCCAGGAACGTCGGGCGGCGGGAACTCCTCGGCCCCGTCACTCTGCTCCCGAACCAGGTGGGCGGCGTCATCACGAGCGGCTTCGGCGAGCGGGGCTTCGTGGAGGGCGCCTGGAACCCCGACTGGGTGCCCGCCGCCTACGAGCGGCTCGGCTTCACGACCTGGAACGAGTCGGCGACCTGGATCGCGCGCCTCGAGCAGGGGCGCCTCGGACAGATCGAGGGCGACGCCTTCACTGCCCCCACCGATGCGGAGCTCGCAGCCGCCGGCGTCGTCATCGAGCGGGCGTCGCGGTTGCGCTTCCCGCGCGACGTCGCGCGCCAGCGGGAGCTGGTCAACGCCGCGTTTGCCGAGCTGCCCTACTACACGCAGATCTCTCCGGCCCAGATGCGCGAGGCGACCAGCGGGCTCGTCGCCATCATCGATCCCAGCATCTGGGCGTTCGCGCTCGACGCGAAGACCCGCGAGCCGCTCGGGTTCCTGCTCTGCGTCCCCGACGTCACGCGCATCGTGCAGCGCTCCTCCGGCCGCATCGGCCCGAGGCAGCTGCTCGAGATCTGGCGGTCGAAGCGGGAGCCGAGAGAAGCCGTCCTCACCATCCAGGGCACCGTCCCCGAGGCGCGGGGGCGCGGCATCAGCACGCTCCTCGGTCGGACCGTCGGGGAGGCGCTCATCGAGGGCGGGTACACGGCGCTGCGCTCGACCTACATCGGACACGACAACCCAGCGTCGGCGCGGCAGCTCAGCCGAATGGGCGGCGAGGTGCTGCACAAGACCGTGTTCTACAGGAAGCAGGTGGGCGCGGTGCCCGGCCCGCGCACGAGCAACGAGGGGGAGCAGCGATGACCAGCATCCACACGCTGAACCAGATCATCGCCGACGCGGCGTCGGCGCCATCGGCCCACAACACCCAGCCCTGGTCGCCGCGGATGATCGGCGACGGAGAAGCGGTCGAGCTCCGAGTCGCGCGCACGCGGACCCTGCCGGCCTCGGACCCAACCGGGCGGGACACCCTGTTCGGCCTGGGCGCGTGGCTCGAAGCGTTCAGCGTCAGCGCGGCCGCGCACCGAGTGGACTTCGATGTCGAGCTCCTGCCCGCGCTCGCGGACCCGGAGGCCATCGTGCACGCGAGGAGCGACGAGCCCGTGCTCCGCATCCAGCTGCGCCGAGCCCCGGACGACGGTGCCGACGGCCAAGGGAGCGGCACCCCGAACGAGAACGCCAGCCCGAGCGGCAGCGCCAGCGGCACCGGCGCCCACGAGCACGGCACCGCGGTGCATACGCCTGGCAGCAGGAGCGCGGCCGCCGGGGGCGCGGCACCTGCATCTTCGGCAGGTCCGGATTCCGACCGACAGCTGCTGGCATCGCGGAAGACGGTGCGCAGCGATCTCGCGCCAGCGAAGGGGCTCGTGATCGAGCTCGCCAGTTCGCTGCCCGACTGGCTTCGGCTCGTGCCCGTCGACGCCGACGACCTGCGGCACTTCTCGTCGCTCGGCACCGCCGACACTCTGCGGGATCCCGCCGTTGCGCGCGAGCTCGCGCACTGGCTGCGGCTGCACCCCACGCATCCGCGCTACCACGTCGATGGGCTCAACGACCGGGTGCTCGGGTTACCCGCGGTCGCCTCGCGCCTCGTGTCGCCCTTCACACGCAATCGCCGCCTGCGCGAGGCCGCGGTGCGCATCGTGACCCCGGTCGGGGAGCTGTGGCGCCGCGCGCTGCTCGAAGTGCCCGTCTCGGCGGCGGGCGAGGACGCGCCCGCCGCGGCGACCGCCTTCGTGCTGGTGGCCGACAGCAAGCTGCTCGACCTCGGATCGGGCGCAGAGGTGACCCGCGTGCTCAACTCCCCGCTCGGACTCCCACCGGAACGGGTGCTGGAGGCCGGCCAGGCGCTCATGCGGCTGTGGCTGATGGCCACGGCCCGCGGAGCGGCATTCGCGCCAGCCTCCGAGATCATCGACTCGTCGCTCGCGCAGGGCGAGCTGCGCTACCGACTCGGGCTCTCGCGCCGCGACGTGCCGCTCTTCGTCACGCGGGTCGGTGCGGCAAGGGACCCGAACCCGCCGCGCGCGCCGCGCCGCTGACCGGCTCGGCCAGCCGAGGGCCCGGGTCGCGGGACGGCGCGCTGACAGCTCAGCCCAGCCCGCGCATCCACTCGGAAATCAGGTCGATGCCGCGCGTGAACGCGGGGTCGCGCGGCCGGTTCAAGAACGCGTGCGTACTGCCGGGCGGCACGCGGTACTCGGTGTCGACACCCGCCTCGGCGAGCTCGCGGGCGAAGAGGGAACCGGATGCGCGCATCGCGTCGCGGTCCGCATCCACCACCAGGCAGGGCGGGAAGCCGCTCAGGTCGTGGCCTCCGGGGAACGCGTCGGGAAGCGGCAGGACCTCCTCGCTGCCCGCGTAGTTGAGGTTCATCGCACCGATCAGCCACGGCGTGTGGACGTAGCGGCGGCTGCCGCGCAGACGACTCATCAGCTCGGGCGAGCGCTCGGGCAGCTCAGCGTGGAACGTGCCGTACGTGAAAAAGAGCCCGCGTAGGGGCGACGCCCCAGCACGCTCGTAGCGGTAGGCCGCCGCCGCCGCGAGGCACGCCCCGGCGCTCGCACCGCCGAGCACAACCCCATCGTCGCTCCGTGCGCTGACCCCGTCGATGACCGCCATCACATCGTCGAGCGGGATCGGGAAGCGGATCTCCGGCCGACGCTGGCGGCGGGAGCTCCTCGGAACCGGTGCGCCCCTGCGCCCCGCCCGCTCTCTCCCGCCGAGGGTCACGAGCCGGTAGTCGACGGTCGTCACCTCGAACCCCGCCCGTGCCAGGGCAACCGCGACCTCGTGCGTCTCCGGCTGGTCGAGGCCGCCAGAGTAGAAGCCGCCCCCGTGCAGCCAGATGACGGGGCGAATCGGCGAGCGCGCAGCACTGCCGTCGGCGGGGGCGTAGGTCCGCACCGGGACCCGGCCGTGCGGTCCGGCAACGGCGGAGTTCGTCGCATCCACCCCGTGCGGTGCAGTCGGCGAGCGTCTCGGCATCCGCCCAGAATACGGGCACACGCCCTAGGCTCTTCTGATGCACGAGCTACGCCTCTCCCCGGAAACCCAGCGTCGGGCCATCGCTCTGAACATGAGGCAGTCCTGGATCAGCCTGGCCATGCTCGCGCCCATCCTCCTGATGCTCGTCGTCATCTTCTCGCTCCAGGATTTCTGGCTCGGCTTCGGCTACGGCGTGCTCGTTGTCGTGCTCATCGGCGGGTCCGTGCCGCTCTCGATCTGGCTCGCCCGCACATCGATGCGCGAGACCTACATCCGGTTCGGCGACGGCTGGATCGAGCACAGGTGGATGTTCCGCACGCGCCGGTTCGCGGCGGCCGAGGCGACCAGCGTCGTCACGGTCGATCAGATGACGCTCGGCGGCTTGATGGGCGCCCCCACGCACCACCTCATCGTCACGGGCCGCGACCGAAGGCTGCTGATCCTCGTCGGACAGATGTGGACTCAGCAGCAGCTCACCGCGATGATGCACGACCTCGCGAGCCGCGGAGTGCCGTGGATCTCCGTCCCCGAGCCGATCACCCCTCCGCAGCTGCGCGCCCGCGACCCGCGCCTCGTGCCCTGGTGGCAGGCGCATCCCGTCGCCTTCGCGCTGCTGATCGCCGGTGCGACGTTCGCCGTCGTCATCATCCTGGCCATCGTCGTGGCATTCGTGATCTTCACGGCGACGACGAGCTGACCGCGCCGAGCTGGCTGGCCGTGCCGCTGGGCGACGCCTGGGCGTTGGCCCCGCCCGGCGTCCTACGCTGAGCACGTGCGATCCCTCACCCGTCTCACCGGCCTCGATCGGATTCAGGCGAGCAAGCGCGTGCCCGCCCTGCAGGTCGCGAAGACCGCCGTCGCTGCGGTCGGCGCGTGGTTGCTGGCCGGCTGGCTCATCCCTGGCCCCCTGCCGGTCTTCGCGGCCGTCGCCGCGCTGCTCGTCGTGCAGCCGAGTGTCAACCAGTCGTTCGCGAAGGCCCTCGAGCGAAGCGCCGGAGTGGTCATCGGCGTCGCCGTCGCGAGCGCCATCTCGCTGGTCCTCGGCCCGCAGTCGTGGGTGATCCTCCTCGCGATCGTCGTCGCGATGATCGTCGCCTGGCTGCTGCGCATGACCTCCACGACCAGCAACCAGGTCGCCATCAGCGCCATGCTCGTCCTGGCGCTCGGCGCATCCACCCCCGAGTACGCGCTCGACCGCATCCTCGAGACCCTCATCGGCGCCGCCTTCGGGCTGCTCATCAACGCCGTGATCCTGCCGCCAGTGCTCGTCGGTCCGGCCCAGCGTGACACCGCGATGCTCGGCAACGAGATCGCCGCGTCGCTCGAGCGCCTCGCCGACGCCCTCGAGCAGCCGCAGACCCCCGCGAGCCTCACCGAGCTGCTCCTCAAGGCGCGCCTCCTGCGTCCCATGGCGGGGGCCGCCGAGAACTCCATCGCCGACGGGCTCGAGTCGCTCACCTTCAACCCGCGGAAGTCGAGGCACCACGAAGAGCTTGTCGAATGCGAAGAGCTGCTCGACCGCTTCCGCCCCATCGTCACGCAGCTCACCGGTATGACCCGCGCTGTCGCCGAACACTGGGAGCCGACGCTCGCCGACGAACCGCAGGCCATCGCCATCGCCGAGCAGCTGCGACGGGCCGCGCACGACACGCGCATCCTCATCCCGAGCGAACCGGGGGAGCCGCAGTCGTTCATCCTGGAGCCGCCGGCCCTCACCGCGCCGCTGGTCGTCTCAGCGCCGAAGGGCGGCAGCTGGGTGCTGATCGGCTCGCTCATCGAAGACCTCCGCCGCATCCACGAGGGCCTCACCGCAGAGGCGTAGGCGTGGTGGCAGGCGCTGTTCTGGCCCGAGTCGCCGCGTCCGCCCGCCCCCGCTGGCCATCTTCCGGGATGGGACGGCCCCGGATGCGCCCTTCGCGCCCGGGGAGCTCGCATCAACACGGAAGCTGGTCGCCGTCGCCGTCGCCGTCGCCGTCGCCGCCGCCGCGCCGCGCCGCGCCGCGCCTCGCGCTGCCTGTCCAACATCAGTGCAATAGTCAGCCCCTGAGTCGCAAAAACGTCGCCGGGAGCCCGATTCTGCACTGATGTTGGACACGCGTCGTCGGCCCACCGTCCCAGGCAGGGCATGCCAGTACCTGGCACGATCGCCCCTCCCGGGCGCAGGCTGGTAGCGATCCAATGGAGGAACGGCGGCGGCCGGCGCTCTCGAGAGGGCGGCGTGGCCCGCCGCAGTTCCCGGAAGCGCAACGAGAGGCACCCATGAAGGCCACGTTCATGTACGCAGCAGGCGACGTCCGAGTCGAGACCGTCGCCGACCCGACCATCAAGCAGCCGACCGACGCGATCGTCCGGGTGACGCAGGCGTGCATCTGCGGCTCGGACCTGCATCCGTATCACTCGATGCAGGCCAGCGAGCAGGGCTCCCCGATGGGCCACGAGCTCATCGGCATCGTCGAGGAGATCGGCGCCGCCGTCACGACCCTCAAAGTCGGCGACTTCGTCATCGCCCCGTTCGCGTTCCAGGACAACACGTGCGTGTTCTGCCGCGAGGGTGTGCAGACGTCGTGCATCCACGGCGGCTTCTACGGCAGCACCGAGATCGGCGGCCTGCAGGCCGAGCTCGCGCGCATCCCGCAGGCCGACGGCAGCCTCGTCGTCGTGCCCGGCGTCGACGCGAACGCGCTCGCCCGCGGTGCGAACGCAGACCTCGCGGCCAGCCTCCTCACGCTCTCCGACGTGTACCTGACCGGCTACCACGCAGCGCACATGGGCCGCGTCGAGGGCGGCAAGATCGTCACCGTGATCGGGGACGGCGCCGTCGGCCTCTCCGCGGTGCTCGCGGCCAAGCAGCTCGGCGCCGAGCGCATCATCCTCATGGGCCGTCACACCTCGCGCACCGACCTCGGCGTCGAGTTCGGCGCGACCGACGTCGTCGCCGCGCGCGGCGACGACGGCATCGCGCAGGTCATGGACCTCACGAACGGCGAAGGCAGCCACGTCGTGCTCGAGGCAGTCGGCCACATGCCCGCCTACGAGCAGGCGTACGGCATCGTCCGTCCCGGCGGCGTCATCTCGCGCGTCGGCGTGCCCCAGTACGAGGAAGCGCCCATCGGCTTCGGGTCGCTCTTCGGCAAGAACGTCACCCTCACGGGTGGGCCAGCTCCCGTGCGCGCGTACATGGAACCCGCGATCCAGCAGGTCCTGAACGGTGACATCAACCCGGGTCGCGTCTTCGACCGCACGATCGGCATCGACGAGGTGCCGGCCGGCTACGCAGCCATGGATGCACGCGAAGCCCTCAAGGTGCTCGTCCAGATGTAGTCGCCCCGCGGCCGTACGCACCACAACCCGAGAAAGGAACCTCCTCGTGAGCACAGAACTCCAGCCGAAGAGCCCGACCAACAAGGGGCCAGCCGAGTGGTTCACCGGCGACGTCTACTTCAACGCCTACTACGCGGGCACCGAGCCGTCGCGCACCCGCCTCAACCTGGTGCGCTTCACACCTGGTGCGCACACGGCCTGGCACCGCCACGCGGTTGGCCAGACGCTGCACGTCACCGAGGGCTACGGGTACGTGCAGTCGCGGGGCGAAGAGCTCATCGAGCTGCGGCCCGGCGACACCGTGTGCACGCCAGCCGGCGAGTGGCACTGGCACGGCGCATCCGCCGACAACTTCATGTGCCACCTCGCCCTCTGGGAGGCACCCGGGGCTGACTCCGACGAGCCCGAGACGGTCTGGGGCGAGCTGCTGACGCCGGAGGAGTACCCGTAGCCCTAGCGGCTCAGGAGCAGCGACGAGGGTGGGGATAACACTGGCACCAATGCTCCGTTCGCCGGACTTCGCCCAGCAAGAGTGAGCCAGAAGCATCCGGAAGTAGCGACTCCGGATGCTTCTGTCTCACTCTTCTTGCCTGAGGGGGGCACCGGGCAGGAGGCGCGCCGCTCCGTGCTCCCGCTACTGCTGCTGGTGGGTCAGCGAGACGCCGGCGGGGAGCTCCGTGGCCGCCCAGGACGCGAGCATCCGTAACCCGTCGGCGCTTGGGCTGCCCTCCGCGGCCGTGTAGACGTTCATCGTCAGGCCGGGCTCGCTCGGCAGGGGCAGCGACTCGAAGTTCAGCTCGAGCAGACCGACGACCGGGTGGTTCAGGCGCTTCACGCCGCTGCGATGGAACTTCACGTCTTTCGCCGCCCACATCTCACGGAAGAGCTCGCTCTGCGTCGACAGCTCGCCGATGAGCTGGTGCAGCTTGGGGTCGTGCGGGTTCCGGCCCGCCTCCATACGCAGCATCGATGCGGCGTCGGCGGCGATGCGGTCGAAGTCCGGCCAGAAGTCGCGGGCGGCCGGGTTCAGGTAGATGTACCTCGTCGTGTTCACCGGGCGGCGCGGGTCGTCGAAGACGGGGGAGTACAGCGCCCGACCGAGACGGTTGGCTGCGAGCACGTCGTGCCGGTCGTTGCGCACCCACGCCGGGGCTTCCGAGAAGGCATCGAGCATCTGCCGGACTGCTGGACGCAGCTCGCCGCCGGTCTGCTTCTTCGACGCGCGGCGCGACGGTGCGCTCGCCCTGGCGAGGTTGAAAAGATGCTCGCGCTCGGCCTCGTCGAGCTGCAGGGTCGAGGCGATCGCGTCGAGCACGCTCTCGGATGCGCCGGAAAGGTTGCCGCGCTCGAGCCGCACGTAGTAATCGACCGAGACGCCCGCGAGCATCGCGACCTCCTCGCGGCGCAGCCCCGCGACGCGGCGATTCCCGCCGTACGCGGGCAGGCCGGCCTGTTCGGGGGTGATCTTCGCCCGGCGGGAGCTGAGGAACTCCTTCACCTGCTCGCGCACGTCGTTCATAGCTCCAAGCTACGCCTGGCGGCGCCGCCAGGGGGAGGTCCCGCGAGTACCTGTCACCCGGGCGAGTGAGGGGTTCCTCGTGAGTTGACAGCCAGGGTGACGTCAGGGGCATCGAGAGTACGGGATGGTGGGATCTCCCGCTCACGTCACCTTCACTGTCACGACCGGAAAACGAGAGGCTGTGGTTGGGGCTGCCGAGGTCGGAGGCATCTCCAACCGAAGGCCCAGACGTCGGAGCCTTCGCGAGCCGACAGCCAGGGTGACGTGGGTCTGCGTGCGGCCAGGTAGCTACGCATGCCTTCGCTCACGTCACCTTGACCGTCAGCAGTATGGGAACGCAACAGTGCGTAAACGCAACAGTGCGTGAACTCGGCAGTATGGGAACTCAGCAGTGCGGGAACTCGGCAATGCGTGAACTCAACAGTGCGGGAACTCGGCAGCGGGGAACTCAGCAGCGACAACGAATCAGTGCGGGCCGCATCGAACTGCGGCCCGCACTGCGAAAGGTGCTGCACTTGTGCGCACCTGTCGGCCCGTAAGTGTCAGGAGCGAGGCCGCCGCGGAGCAGCCTCGTGGAACTCTCGCCTTCAAGGCACGCCCTGAACGTCAGTTCGCGGATGCTGACTGCCCGCGGCGTGCGACCTCGGCGATTTCCGCCGGGAAGGCGGCAGGCTCCCGGTCGAGGGGGAGCGTGTCGGGGTCGAGGGCTGCGTCCAGCGCGCCTTCGGCGTCTGCCTGCAAGGCTGCGAAGACGGGGTCGAGGTCGGGCTGACGGGGGCCCGCTCTGCGACCAGTTCGAGCGTCTTCCGGTTCGCCGCCGCGGCCGTCACGCTCTCGACGAGCACCCGCGCGATCTGCGAGCGGGCGACTGAGTCGTCCTCGGGCGAGCCAGCGCGCCGCGTATCGCCCTGCAGGAACAGCAGCTCGGGATGCGCGGCGGCGCTCTCGTCGAACCACGCCGGACGCAGGATCGTGTCGTCGCTGCCGCTCGCGCGCACGAGGCGCTCAGCGCGACGCTTCCAGTCGTGCGACTGCGAGGCCCAGTTGTAGCTGCTGTCGTGGACGGTCACCCCGCTCGAAGTCATGAGCGCGACACGGACGCGTCGCCCGTCAAGCGCCTCGAAGGTCGCGCGCACGATGCCGTAGTCGATGGCTTCCGCCTCAACAGCGGGGTGGCTGGCCAGCTTCCGGGACCAGATCGGTGCAGGCGCACGCTTCGGGCGTGCGCGTGCGGTGTCGTCCCGGAAGTTGGCCCCCCGCGGAGGCGTCAGCGCCGCGACCCGGGGTCAGGCGCGCGCCGCCGCCGATCAGGCCTCGGGGATGGGCATCCCGTACGCCTCGAGAGTCAGCGACTCCGGTTCCGGCCCGCGGCGCACTGCCTTGTCGAGCGCGTCGATCTGGGCGACCTCGTCGGCGGTGAGCTCGAAGTCGAAGATGTCGAAGTTCTCGGCGATCCGGTGCGGCTTGACCGACTTGGGGATCACCGAGCGGCCCTCCTGCACGTGCCAGCGCAGCATGACCTGCGCCGGGCTCTTGCCGTGAGCGTCGGCGATGGCGCCGATGGTCGTGTCCTCGAGGGTGCTTCCGCCGTCCCCGTCGCGGTAGAACGTGATGCCGCCGATGGGCGACCAGGCCTGGTCGAGGATGCCGTGGCGCGCATCCGCGTCCTGGACGTCCCGCTGCTGGAAGTAGGGGTGCAGCTCGATCTGGTTGAGGGCTGGCACGACGTCGGTCGCCTCGAGCAGCGCCGCGAGGTGGTCGGGCATGAAGTTGCTCACGCCGATGGCGCGCACCTTGCCGTCGGCCAGGAGGCGTTCGAGGGCCCGGTAGGCGCCGAGCGTCTTCTCCCAGGCGGTGGGGAGGGGCTGGTGGAGGATCAGGAGGTCGATCTGCTCGACACCCAGCTTGCGGGCCGACTTCTCGAAGGCGTGCAGCGTCTCGTCGAAGCCGTAGTCGCTGATCCAGATCTTGGTCTCGATGAAGATCTCGTCGCGGGGGAGCCCGGATGCGGCGATCGCCTGACCGACTTCGCGCTCGTTCCCGTAGGCGGCGGCCGTGTCGATGTGTCGGTAGCCGACGCGTAGGGCTTCGGCGACTGCGGCCGCCGTCTCCTCTGGCGCTGACTGGTACACGCCGAAGCCGATGGTGGGCAGTTCGACGCCGTTGTTGAGGGTCAGGTTCGTGGTGCTCATGCTGGAAACGCTACGTCGCGGGGCTGATGGGAGACAGGTTCTGTCAGGGCCCGTCAGGGGAATCGAAGCCGTTTCGAACGGCAGTAAATCTCCTCTTGCGCATGGGGGCGCTCGTGCCTACACTTTCGGCAGGTGCACAAACGATCAGATCTATTTGCAACTTCGTGCACACCCCGACAAAGGAGTCAGAACATGCGGTCTAAGTCGCCGCTCGCCGCCCTCGCGGCCAGCACCGCCGAGCACAGCTCGGCGAACACGTCGGGAGGGAAGCCGGCATGGAAGTAATCACCTGGATCGCCGAGAACTTCATCGGCCTCTTCAATGCCTCCGCCGAGAGCCTCATGGGTCTCATCACCGGCATCCTCCCCCTGCTCCTCGTGCTGCTCACGGCAATGTACGCCGTCACCACGTGGATCGGCGAAGAGCGCGTCACGCGCGCTGTCCGCTGGGCAGGCAAGTACGCGATCACGCGCTACACGGTCATGCCGATCATCGCCGTGATCATGCTGACCAACCCCATGGCCTACACGTTCGGTCGCTTCCTCCCCGAGCGCTACAAGCCGGCGTTCTACGACTCCGCGGTGTCGTTCGTGCACCCCGTCACGGCGTTCCTGCCGCACGCCAACGCAGGTGAGCTGTTCGTCTGGACCGGCATCTCGGCCGGAGTCCTCTCGATCGCGCCCGACAAGTACGCGACCCTCGCCGCCCTCTACTTCATGGTCGGCATCGTCGTCATCTTCATCCGCGGCATAACCACGCAATGGATCACGAAGGTGCTCATCAAGCGCGGTGGCCACGAGGCGACGTTCGCTCGCTTCGACGAGATGTACGCCGAGGGCCACCTCCAGGGCTCCAAGACCGAAGGTGGTGTCCTGTGAGCACAGACGCTGACAACACGAACGCAGGCGCTGCCGACAAGGGTGGCGCGGGCACGGCCGACTACAAGGGCGTCAAGGTCAACCGCGGTCGCGGCGGCTGGGGCGACGGTCTGACCCTCGTTCCGAACGCCGAGAAGAACATCGTCCTCTCGGTCACCGGCGGCGGCATCCACCCCGTCGCGCAGAAGATCGCGGAGCTGACTGGCGCCGAGGCGGTTGACGGCTTCAAGAACAACGTGCCGGACGCGAACGTGCTCTGCGCGGTCATCAACTGCGGCGGCACGGCGCGCATCGGCGTCTACCCGAAGAAGCGCATCCCGACCGTGGATGTGTACCCCGGCGAACCGGGCGGCCCGCTCGCCCAGTTCATCACCGAGGACATCTTCGTCTCCGACGTCGCGCCCCGCGACGTGGTTGCGCTCGATGCCGAGGCAACCGCAGCGGCTGGCGCACCCGCCGCGGCAGCGGCGCCGGCGCAGAGTCCGGAGGAGATCGCAGCGAAGGCCAAGGCGGATGCACGCGCCAGGGTCGCGGCTCAGGGAAGCGGATTCACGGGCTTCGTCGTGAAGTTCGGCAACGCCATCGGCTACTTCATCAACACGCTGCTCTCCTCGGGCCGCCAGGCGATCAAGCTGACGCTCAACACGATCCTGCCGTTCATGGCGTACGTCTCGCTCCTCATCGGAGTCGTCACGTACACGGGTGCCTCGGACTTCATCGCCAACGCGGTGTCCCCGCTCGCGTCGAACCCGATCGGCCTGATCCTGCTCGGCGTCATCACGGGCCTCCCGTTCCTGTCGCCGATCCTCGGCCCAGGTGCCGCGATCGCCCAGGTCGTCGGTGTCCTCATGGGTACGCAGATCGCGGCCGGCGCGCTGCCGGTGCAGTACGCGCTGCCGACGCTCTTCGCGGTCAACGGCCAGGTCGGCTGTGACTTCATCCCCGTCGGCCTCTCCCTCGGTGAGGCAGAGCCCGAGACGGTCGCGGTCGGTGTCCCCGCCGTGCTCTTCTCCAGGCAGATCACGTCGCCCCTCGCGGTCGTGCTCGCCTACTTCGCCTCCTTCCTCCTCGTCTAGGTGGTGCCGGGCGGGCCGAGACCCGGCCCGCCCGCGCATCCGCTGCACCCCTGAACCAAGAAAGGGACCACAACGTGTCCACGACCATCTGGCAGTCAGAAATCGCCCGCATCGGACCCGACGCGAACGACATGTTCGAGGGCGGCGTCTACATCCTCTTCGGCGAACCCGTGCCGGACGCCCTCGCCGAGGTCAGCCTCGTGCACAAGGGGCACACGGGAGAGTTCGTGCCCGTGCAGGCGGGTGACGAGTTCGTGATCGGCGACGAGGCGGTCACGGTCACCGCGGTCGGCGACCTCGCCAACCCGAACCTGCAGGAACTCGGCCACGTCGTGCTCTACCTGAACGCGGAAGACACCGCGCTCCTCCCCGGCGCCATCCAGGCGACCGGCTCCCTCTCCACACCCACCGAAGGCGCATTCGTCAGCGTGCGCCGGAACGAGGCCTAGATCATGGACTGGAGATTCCCCGCCGTCCTCGTGCTCGCACTGGTCCTGAGCATGGTCATGTCCGGCGTCCAGATGCGCGCCTACATGGGCCAGGTCAACGAGATCGCGAAGGCCAACGCCGGCAAGAACCTGAACCTCGTGAGCGGCCGCGGCAAGGGCGCCTTCCGCGGCGCGATCGCCGTGCTGCTCGTCGACCCCACGACCCTTGAGGTCGTCGAGGCCCGCGCGCTCGTCGGCTTCAGCGTCTTCGGCCGCCTGAAGCCGGCCCCCGACCTCGAGGGGCCGCTGAAGACGGTCTTCGACCGTGCGGCGGCCCGCCACAAGCACCTCGGAACGGCCGTGCGCCAGGCCATCAGCATGCTGCCTCACCAGCTGCGCGCGCAGGTCCAGCTGCCGCCCGTGAAGGGCAAGGCCAAGCGCGGTCAGCCGCCCGCCATCAAGGGCGCCGCGCCGAAGCAATTCGCCGGCCTCTCCCGCGTCAGCAACTAGCCCCGTATCAGCCACCAGGCCCACGACCCAAGCACCAAAGGAACGCACATGAATTACACGCAGCGCCTCATCCAGCGCGAAGCCGAGCTTGGCCGACCCATCCGCGTCGGCGTGGTCGGGGCAGGTCAGATGGGCTCAGGCCTCATCGCCCAGATCGAACGCGCCAAGGGCATGGAAGTCGCCGTCGTCGCCGACATCGCCGTCCAGCGCGGTGTGGATGCGTACACTCGCGCCGGCCGCACCGACGTGCAGGTCGAGAACGACCTCGCCGTCGTCGCCGAGCACATCGAGGCCCGCCGCCCCGTCGTCATCAACGACGGCCTGCTCATCCCGAAGCTCCCCGTCGACGTCGTCCTCGAGGTCTCCGGCGTCACCGAGATCGCCGCGCAGGTCGCCTACGCGTCGCTCCTCGGCAAGAAGGACGTCGCGCTCATGACCGTCGAGGCCGACGTGACCGTCGGCCTGTTCCTCGCGAGCATCGCCAACGCCGGCGAGCAGGTCTACACGATCTGCCGTGGCGACGAGCCCGTCGAAGCGCTCAAGCTCGTCGAGCACGCGACCGACCTCGGCCTCACCGTCGTCGCCGCCGGCAAGGGCAAGAACAACCCCAACCGCCCCACCGACGTGCCGGAAGACGTCATGGAAGAGGCCAAGGCGAAGAACATGAACCCGCGCATCCTGTGCGAGTTCACCGACGGCACCAAGACGCAGATCGAGATGGCGTCGCTGTCGAACGCCACCGGCTTCCCCGTCAACAAGCCGGGCATGCACGGCCCCGCCGCCGACATCGCGACCCTCGCGACGACCCTCATCCCCGTCGAGGACGGCGGCGTGCTCACCTCCACCCCGGCCGTCGAGTACACCGTCGAGGGCGACGTCGCACCAGGCGTCTTCGTCGTCGTGAAGTCGGAAGACGACGTCGTCACGCACGAGCTCGACTACCTGAAGCTCGGCAAGGGCCCCTACTACGCGCTCTACCGCCCGTACCATCTCGCGTCCGTCGAGGCGATCCTCTCGATCAGCGAGGCCGTGCTCGAGCGCCGCGCCGACTTCCAGACCATCACCTGGCGCACCGAGGTCGCCTCGAAGGCGAAGTTCGACCTCACGGCCGGGACGAAGCTCGAGGGCATGGGCGGACACCACGTGCACGGCTGGGCCGTCGACGCCGACGAGGCGCGCGCCAACAACTCCATCCCGATCGGCCTCATCTCCGGCGGCATCCTGAAGCGCGACATCAAGGCGGGCGAGATCGTCTCCTACGACGACGTCGAGCTCGACGAGACCCGCCCGCTCATCGCGATGCGCCGCCTGCAGGACTCGCTCGTCGCCGCCGGAGTCATCGGCGTCTGAGGGCTTCCTCATCCTGCCGTGCCGTTGCCGCTCGGTAGGATCATGTGAACCGGACCACCGGTGCCGCGCCTCGCGTGCGGCACCGGGACGGCTCCCGAACGGTGCGGATGCACGGCTCGGGAGCCGTGGTCGTCCGGCCTCGCCTGCACGCAGGACGCGGGTCGACCACGAGACCGGGGCAGACGGAACGGGAGCGAGCAGTGCCGCGAATCGCTCCGCAGCCGGACCGGCGCGAGCCGCCGCACGCCGCACGAAGCGCCGCACCACGACGAAGGAGCAGACGAGATGCCAGCACCTCGCAACGCCGAGACCCTCGTCCGAGCGGCGCGCCTCTACTACCTCGACGGGCTCTCCCAGAGCGACGTCGCGAACGCCCTCGGCGTCTCCCGGGCGAGCGTCTCCCGCATCCTCTCGGCAGCCCGTGACCAGGGCATCGTCGAGATCCGCATCCACGACCCGCACGTCGTCGGCCGCGTGAGCGAGCTCGAGCAGCAGATCGTTGACGCGTTCGGCGTGGGCGCCGCCGTCGTCGTCGCGAACCTGCCCGGCCGGCATCCGCTCGACGTGGTAGCTGGAGCGGCCGCCGACTACTTCGCGGAACGAGTGCCATCCGTCGGTTCGGTCGGCCTCAGCTGGGGCAAGTCGATCGACGCGTTCGTCGAGCAGATCCACGTCGAATCCACAGGGCGCGCGCTGACCCTCTGCCCGCTGGTGGGCGGCATGCCCTTCGACTCCGGGCCCGCCGGCAACACCGCCCTCGAGCGCCTGTCGCAGAAGTCGGGTGCGAAGGCGTTCCGCTTCGAATCGCCAGCCGTCGTCGAGTCGCCGCAGACCTGGGCGGCCCTCACGCGCGAGTCGTCGATCTCCTCCGCGATCAAGCGGGCGACGGATGTACAGCTCGCGTTCGTCGGCATCGGCTCGTACGGCCTCCACGCGTCGCGGCACATCGTCTCCGCCATGCGCCTCAGCGACGACGAGCGTGCGGACCTCGACGCGCAGCAGCCGGTCGGCGACATCTGCGGCCGCTTCTTCGACGCATCCGGTCGCGCCCTCGGCTCGCCCGTCTCGGAGCGCGTCATCGGCATCACGCTCGAGCAGCTCGCCGCCATACCCGAGGTCGTCGGCTTCGCGGCCGGCGCCGAGAAGGCCCCGGGTGTCGCGGGATCCCTGCACACAGGCGCCCTCGACAGCGTCATCCTCGACGAAGACCTCGCCCGCGCCCTCGTCGAACTCGTGTAAGCGAGCGGCCGCAGCTGCTGCTGCCGCGCGACCGCAGCAGCGCTGCCGCACCGCCGTGCCGCCGCTGCCGCGCCGCCGCCGGCCGCATTGCCGCTACCGCATTGCGGTTGCCGGTGCTGCCGGGTCGATCTGCGCTGGTGGCTGCGGTTCCGGGTTCGGTGCGAACGCTGCCAGTCAAGTAGCCCTTTTGCGCGGCCTGGCTGCCATCGCTGCCAGCGATGTGGCCCTTTTCGCGCGGGCTTTGGGCCATTCGACTGGCAGCGTTCAACGCGCAGGCTGCGCAGTCGCGCGGAGTCGGGGCTCGTGGCAGAGCACAGAGCACAGCGCACAGAGCCAAGAGCACAGGATGCAGAACGACGCCGGCCGATCGCGCCGCTGACGGGGGAGTCAGGGCGAGATCGACCGGCGGTGTTGGTGCGCCGACATCGTCGGCGGCGTTCAGGAGCGAGGAAGCCGGGGCCTACTCGCCCATGACGACGACCTGGCACTTGCGCGAGCGGGCGCGAGTGCGGTCGAAGTCGACGAAGTAGATGTAGCCGGTGACCCCGACGCCGAGCTTGCCGTCGATGACCGCGAACACCTCGCTCGAGCCCAGGATCGTCGCCTTGATGTGCGCCTCCGCGTTGAGCAGCGCCGTCTTGTCGCCGCCGGGCAGGTACACCTCGGCGTCCGGCCACGACTCGACGTCTGCGTAGTGCTCGGGCCCCGGGTAGCGGTACTCGCCCTCGGGGGGTACGGCCGTCTGGTTCGGGGCGATGCGGTTCAGGACGTCATCGAGGTCGGCCTGCAGGAACTCGGTGCCGTCGTCAAGGCGGTCGTGCACGAACTCCTCGAAGAAGACGGCGCACGTCGTGTGGGGCGAGATGACGGTGACCGTGCCGGTCGTGATGCCACTCGCCGCGATCGCCTCCTTCACCTCGGCGGTGACGTCGATGTAGCTGGGGGTGCCGCCGTGTGACTGCAGCTGGAGGGTGGTCTGGGTGACGGTCATCGGGGTTCCTTCGTGGTCGTGGATGCGCGTGCTTCGACGAACGCACGGATGTCGGTGGATGCGGTGGGTGAGCGGATGCGCGGCGTCGCTCAGGCGCCCGGTCGCAGCGCCTGGATGAACTCGGCGACGTCACTCTCGACCTGCGCCGACACGGCCTTCGCGACCTTGGGGAACAGGATCGTGTTGGGCTCGTCTGCGGCCCGGAGCGCAGCATCCAGTGCCGCCTTCGCCGCGTACGTGTAGTAGTTGATCTTGCGGACGCCGCGGGTGATGGAGCGGTGGTACTCGTCGAGGGTGAGGCCGGAACCGCCGTGCATGACGATGGGCACGCCCGTCGCGTCGCGCAGCTGCTCGATGAGCGCGTAGTTGAGCTTCGGCTCCTGGTGGTACATGCCGTGCACCGTGCCGAACGAGGCGGCGAGCGCCGTGACACCGGTGCGCTCGACGAACTCCTTCGCCTGGGTCGGCTCGGTGTAGAGGGTCTCGTCGGCGATGCCCTGGCTCGGGTCGCCGTTCTCGTTGCCCGTCATGACGCCGAGCTCGCCCTCGACGCCGACACCGCGTTCCTTCGCGAGCTTCACGACCTCGGTGGTGCGGGCGACGTTCTCCTCGTAGGGGAGCGTGGAGCCGTCGATCATGACTGAGTTGAAGCCGATGTCGAGGCCGCGGGCGATGTACTCGATGTCCTCGCCGTGGTCGACGTGCAGCACGAACGGGGCTTCGCTGCGCGTCGCGAGCGCGAGCATGGCGGGCCCGATGTCGTCGATCGAGAGGGTGCTCTCGTGCACCTGCGCGTGCTGCAGGATGACGGGAACGCCGGCCTTCTCGGCTGCCGCGATGGTGCCGAGCAGCCCCTCGAAGTAGGGGGTGTTGACCGCCGCGATGGCGATGTTGTTCTTCTGTGCGTAGCGGAGCGCTTCGTCGAGTCCGATGAGCATGCGTGGATCTTCTCTCTGGTGCCCTGGTTGGGGGAGCGGGTCAGTTGGCGGGGGAGGCGGACGTCTGCGCGTCGCGGTGGTCGGCGAGCGCATGGAACATCTCGGTGAGGATCTCGCGCCAGTCGGGGTGCTTGATGATGCCGCTTGTGCCGCCCGAGCAGTCGGCGCCCTGCTGGAGGACGCGCGTGATGTCGGCGCCGCGGCTCACGCCGGCAGCTTGCACGACGAGGATCGACGGGTCGACGTTCTTCACGATCTGGGTGGTGCGCTCGATGTAGTCGCCCGCATCCATCTGCCCGGTGCCGATGTTTGCGGTCGGCTCGCAGATCATGCCCGACGGGTCGAGGTCGGCGACGGCCCGGCACTGCAGGTCGGAGTCGGCGCAGACGATGGTTGCAAGACCGACCTCTTCGCAACGGCGCATCGTGGCGTCGAGGTCGGCCAAGGTGAGGGGGTGCTCGGCGTGGTTGAGCACGACGGCCTTGACGCCGGCCTCCGCGAGGCCCTCGGCGAGGATGTGGCCCATGCCGCGGCCCGGCACGATCGGGTCGACGTGCTGGGCCGTGACGCAGAGGTTCGTCGTCTCGGCGACGACGGACCGCAGGTCGATGTGCTGCGCGGTGAAGACGACGTCGATGTCGAACGCGCCGGCCAGCTCGTCGGTGAGGTGGGCCAGCTTCATGAGCTCGCTGCCCGTCAGGTAGGCCTTCGGGTTGACGATGAGAAACGGGCTCCGTACAGGGATGGGGACAGCCATTGTCAGTTGCTCCTAGCGGATGAATGCACAAAGTTGCACTATAGATCGTACGAACGTGCAGTGAGGCAAGTATCGCATCCGCGGAACGCAACTGGCAAGGCTTCGGATGCGGGACCTCGCGAGCAGCGCCGTTCGTCCCGATCTCGTCCCAGGTGCCGCGAATAAACTGGCCCCTCACACTTGGATCAGGGAGCCACATGACTCGCGAACCCGTCTACTCATTTGCGATCGGGGTCGGCCGCACGGTGTTCGCCGCGCTTCGGGTTCGCCAGACGGCCCGCGGCGCGCAGCACATCCCAGACACGGGCGGCGCCGTCATCGCGATGACCCACTTCGGGTACCTCGAGTTCGCCCTCGTCGAGTGCGCAACCTGGATGCACAACCGGCGGCGCATCCGCTTCATGGCGAAGCAGAGCGTCTTCGAGAAGCCCGTCGTCGGCAGGCTCATGCGCAGCATGCGGCACATCCCGGTGAACATGAAGGCGGGTGCCGACGCGTTCGCAGCGGCCGCGACCGCGCTACGCGACGGCGAGCTCATCGGGGTGTTCCCCGAGGCGGGCGTCAGCGCGTCGTTCACGATCCGCGACTTCAAGACCGGGGCGGTGCGCCTCGCCGCCCAGGCCGGGGTGCCGATCATCCCCGTCGCTGTGTGGGGCGGACACCGGCTGCTCACGAAGAACCGCAAGATCAGCATGAGGGAGCGCCTCGGCATCCCCGTGCACTTCTCGTTCGGTGCGCCCATCCACGTCACTGCCGGTGAGGACCCGGCCGTCGCCACAGCGAAGCTCAAGTCGACGATGGAGGCGCTCCTCGGCGAGCTCCAGTCGAGCTACCCGGAAGACGGCACCGGCAAGTGGTGGCAACCCCGCGCACTCGGCGGCACGGCCCCCACGCCAGAGGAAGCCGCGGCCGCCGACGCCGCGCGCGACCTCAAGCGCGAAGCGGCCCGGGCCGCGCAGGCCGCGCAGAAGTAGGACGCGCGTAGGCCCTGGGTCGCGGTCGCGGCGCGCGGCGCGGTCGTCGCTGCGAGGGGTGGCGGGCCGGCACAGCTTGACCAACTCGCGTGACGGATGGGCGCATCCAGGCCCGGAACCGCGTCCGGCGGGGCGTTCGTCACGGATGTTGGCCGGGCGCTCGAGGGCTGCGGGCGCTGGTGCGGCCGCGGTGATCTGCGGCTGCGGTGGCTGCGGCGGTGCGGTTACCCGCGCTCCCTGTCCAACATGAGTGCAGTATTGGCCCATCCGAGGCGGAAACCGGGCTGAGGGCCGGAAATCGCACTCATGTTGGACAGTGATCGGCGGCAGACGGACCCCGGTGCCAGACTTGGCGCATGAACCGTGAGCAGCCCGGAACCCTGATGAGCATCGGCGAGTTCTCGCGCTACTCGGGGTTGAGCGTGCGCATGCTGCGGCACTACGCGGATCGGGGCGTGCTCGCGCCGGCCGAGGTCGACGAGTTCAGCGGGTACCGACG
Source organism: Pseudoclavibacter sp. JAI123 (assembly GCF_013409665.1). Lineage (NCBI taxonomy): Bacteria > Bacillati > Actinomycetota > Actinomycetes > Micrococcales > Microbacteriaceae > Pseudoclavibacter > Pseudoclavibacter sp. JAI123. Next base: position 816,571 of record NZ_JACCCM010000001.1, read on the forward strand.
CTACGCACCCGGTCAGCTGCAGGACGCGGGGCGGGTGCGGATGCTCCGCGACTCGGGGTGCGGGATCCCGGCGATCGCCGAGCTCCTGCCGCTCTTCGACTCGCCTGACCTGCTGCGGCTTCGGCTGCAATCGCACCTCGACGGGCTGAAGGCAGAGGCACGACGGGTGGCCGAGCAGCAGGCGCTCGCAGTGAACCTGCTTGGGGAGCTCGAGGCGCGAGCGCGGCGGCTGGACGTCGTCGAGCGCACGTTCCCGGCGCTGCGCGTGCTCTACCTGCGGCGGACCGTCGCCGACTACCCGTCTGAGGGGTCACTCTGGGGCAACTTCCGCGGCCCGGTCGCCGAGCTCACCTCCCGCGACCCGGAGGCCTTCGGCGACGTGGGCGGTGCCACCTACTTCGACGATGAGTACCGCGATGCCGACGTCGAGATGGCGATCTGGCGCGAGTACCGCGGCGCCTCCGTACCGGATGGGTACGAGGTCGTCGAGCTTCCCGAGCAGCGCGTCGCCACCGTCACGCACCGGGGCGGCTTCGAGACGATCAACGAGGCGACTGCCACCGCGGGTGCCTGGGTTGCCGATCAGCAGCGCACGAGAGTCGGGCCGATCTTCAACGTCTACGTGCGCGGCCCCGGCCGCGACCCGAACCCCGAGAACTGGGTCACCGAGGTGAACGTGCCGATAGCGGCGTGAGGTCTGCCTGGCGCAGCCTTCTCGCGAGTCGGCCCAACGGGTTGTTATCACCGCGCCTTGATGACCGTTTGAGACGACTCGCGGCGATGCGCGCACCCGCCGAGCGCCTCGCTTGACTCTCACACTGTGTGAGACCTCACGCTCGGATCACCGGCCCACGATGCCGGCGCCGCCGCCAAGGGTGCGGCGGCAGATCCGAACGAGAGGACAACGACCATGTCGAACACTGTGAACTACTTCGAGATCGGAACCACCGACCCGGAGGCCGCGAAGGCCTTCTATGGCGACACCTTCGGCTGGACGTTCGGGTCGCTCGAGCCCGGCGGCTACGGGATGATCGACGGCGCGGGCAACGGCGGCGGGCTCTGGGATTCGAACACCGTCGGCGGGGGCAGCTGGGCCGTGTTCTACGTCGAGGTCGAGAGCATCGGGGCGAAGCTCGAGCAGGCCGCGGCGAACGGTGCCGAGATAGTCATCCCGCTCGTCGACAACGGCAGCATCAAGTTCGCGCACCTCCGTGACCCGCTCGGCAACCGCTTCGGCGTCTGGCAGCGCAAGGAGCAGGGCTGAGCTCCGCCGTGCCTTCGTAGCCAACTCGAGCGCAGTATCCGGCGCCGGCGCTATCGGCGCTGCTGCGCCTCTCTGCCGCTGTCCAACTTCCGTGATGGATGCCGGCATCCACAACCCAAGCGGAGCTCGCGGCCCCATTCGTCACGGAAGTTGGTCAGCCGTCACTGATGTTGGTCAGCGCTGCAGGAGATGGAGGCGGCTGACCATGCGGAACGCGTCGGCGCGACCCGCGGCGGCGGCAACAAACTCGTCGAACGAAGCGTCGGCGTGGAAGTGTGCCTCGATGTCGTAGTCGACGAGCACGTCGACGGCGTTCACAAAGCGCTGCTGCGGATCACGTCCGACGGATGCGAGGAGGGGAACGTCCAGCACGTGCCACGTGTCGAAGTCGCGCGCCCACTGCAGGTACTCGAGCGAGGATGTCTTCACGATGAACAGCTCCGCGAACGTCGCCCACAACTCGCGGCCGCGCACGGCCGTGACCTCGAAGGCACGGCCGCCGAGGTCGAGCGACGTCGCCTCAACCGGCGACGGCCGTGTGGCACCGGACGCGAGGTCCGGCCCCACAGCAGAATCTCCGACTGCGCGGCCAGCGGCGGCGGATACGGCGCTCGGCACGTGAATCCATGACCCGGTCGCGAATCCGCGACGCTCGACGGTGTCTGCGCGCGAGCGACGGTAGTCGACGCCGCCAGCGAGCTCGACGACGTCGAGCTCGCGCTCGATGAGCTCGATGCCGGGCTCGAAGATGTGGTGGTAGACGGGGCTCGGGAGGAGGCCGTGCGGCGGGTAGTTCGAGGTCGCGACGACCGTGATGCCGTGCTCGAGCGCGAACCGCAGCAGACCGGTGAGCAGCGTCGCATGGCCGGGGTCGTGCACGTGGAACTCGTCGAACAGCAGCAGGTGAGCATCGCCGATCAATTCCTCGACGGCGTTCGCGAAGACGCTGTCCGAGCCGCGGTTCGCGAAGATGCGCGAGTGCAGCTCGTTGAAGAACGAGTGGAAGTGGACGCGCAGCTTTCGCTCGATCGGGACCGCGTCGTAGAACGCGTCGAGCAGCCAGGACTTACCGCGGCCGGCCGGCCCCCACAGGTAGAGGCCGCGCGGAGTCGCCGATTGGTCAGGAGCGGCGGTGACGTGATCTGCCTCGTCCTCGCCGGGATGGGTCTCCCCGGCCGAAAGCGCCTCGCGCTCGACGATCTGCGCGCCGAGGCCCGCGAGACGCAGGGCGACCATCCGCTGCCCGCCGTCAAGCGCGAAGCCGGCCGAGGCGGCTGAGGCGACGATGGCCTCGAAGACTCCGGTCGCAGCTTCGTTCGCTCCCGCGCCAGCAGTTTCGGGATGGGTTTCTCGCTTCGGGATGGGAAACAACCCATCCCGAAGCGAGGAACTCATCCCGAGACTCAAAGCGCGGCGGTCCTTAGGAGATCGCAGCCGCGACGGCGGCGGAGATCGGCGCGGAGTTCGGCCCGACGACGTCGCCGAAGCGCTTCGGCAGCGTCGCGCCGCGCGCCTCGGAGAGCTCGGCGAGCGTGAACTCGAAGAGGCCCTGGACCTCGAGCTTCGCGTCGACACCCGTGCCGTCGCTCACGCCGACGCGGGTGACGGGGAAGTCACGCGCCTCGCACATCGCCTGGAAGCGCACGTCGTCGTCGTGCGGGACGGAGACGAGGATGCGCCCAGCCGACTCGCTGAACAGCGCGGTAGCCGCATCCACCCCCTCCTTCTGCATGAGACCGTCGAGCACGATGCGCGCGCCGACGCCGAAGCGGGTCGAAGACTCGACGATCGCCGCCGCGAGGCCGCCCTCGGAGAGGTCGTGCGCCGAGGTGAGGAGGCCCTGCTGGCCTGCTCCGATGACGAGGTCGGCGAGTGCCTTCTCGCGCTCGAGGTCGACCTGCGGGGGCAGCCCGCCGAGGTGACCGTGCACGACGTCGGCCCAGATGGAGCCGGACAGCTCTTCGAGCGTCGTGCCGAGGAGGTAGAGGTTGTCGCCCTCCTCCTGCCAGCCGGACGGGACGCGGCGGGCCACGTCGTCGATGAGGCCGAGCACGGCGACGACAGGCGTCGGGTGGATGGGCACGTCGCCGGTCTGGTTGTAGAACGACACGTTGCCGCCCGTGACGGGGATGCCGAGCTCGAGGCACGCGTCGGCGAGGCCCTCGACGGCCTGCGCGAACTGCCACATGACCTCGGGGTTCTCGGGGCTGCCGAAGTTGAGGCAGTCGGAGACGGCGGCTGGGCGTGCACCCGTGGCTGCGACGTTGCGGTACGCCTCGGCGAGGGCGAGCTTGGCGCCCGCGGACGGGTCGAGCTGCGCGTAGCGGCCGTTGGCGTCGAGGCTGATCGCGAAGCCGAGTCCGGACTCCTCGTCGATGCGCACCATGCCGGCGTCCTCCGGCGTGCCGAAGGCCGTGTTGCCGAGCACGTAGCGGTCGTACTGCTGCGTGATCCACTCGGGGTCGGCGAGGTTCGCCGACGAGATGAGGGCGAGCACCTGCTCGCGGAGCTCCTCGCCAGACTGCGGGCGGGGGAGTGCGGATGCGGTGTCAGCCTGCAGCGCGTCGATCCATGCCGGGTAGGCGACGGGGCGGTCGTAGACGGGGCCGTCGATCGCGACGGTGCGCGGGTCGACGTTCACGATCTCCACGCCGCGCCAGTTGATGACGAGGCGGCCGGTGTCGGTGACCTCGCCGAGGACGCTCGTCTCGACGTCCCACTTGTCGACGATCGCCATGAACGCGTCGAGCTTGTCGGGGGCCACGACCGCCATCATGCGCTCCTGGCTCTCCGACATGAGGATCTCCTCAGCCGTCAGGTTCGGGTCACGCAGGAGCACCTTGTCGAGCTCGATGTACATGCCGCCGTCGCCGGCCGCGGCGAGCTCGCTCGTCGCGCAGGAGATGCCGGCAGCGCCCAGGTCCTGGATGCCCTCGACGACCTTCTCGCGGAACAGCTCGAGGCAGCACTCGATGAGCACCTTCTCGGCGAACGGGTCGCCGACCTGGACGGCGGGGCGCTTCGTGGGGCCCTTCTCGTCGAACGAGTCGGAGGCGAGGATGGAGGCACCGCCGATGCCGTCGCCACCCGTGCGGGCGCCGAAGAGCACCACCTTGTTGCCGGCACCACGCGCGTTCGCGAGGTGCAGGTCCTCGTGGCGGAGCACGCCGACCGCGAGAGCGTTGACCAGCGGGTTCGCCTGGTAGACGCTGTCGAACCACGTCTCGCCGCCGATGTTCGGCAGGCCGAGGCAGTTGCCGTAGAAGGAGATGCCGCTCGTGACGCCATGCACGACCCGCGCCGTGTCGGCTTCGTCGATGGCGCCGAAGCGCAGCGCATCCATGACCGCGACCGGGCGGGCACCCATCGAGATGATGTCGCGGACGATGCCGCCGACACCGGTCGCGGCTCCCTGGAACGGCTCGATGTAGGAGGGGTGGTTGTGCGACTCGACCTTGAAGGTCACCGCCCAGCCCTCGCCGGCGTCGATGACACCCGCGTTCTCGCCCATGCCGACCATGAGGTTCTTCTTCATCTCGTCGGAGACCTTCTGGCCGAACTGGCGCAGGTAGTTCTTCGAGGACTTGTAGGAGCAGTGCTCCGACCACATGACCGAGTACATGGCCAGCTCGCCCGACGTGGGGCGGCGACCGAGGATCTCGCGGATCTTGTCGTACTCATCAGGCTTCAGTCCGAGGGCGCCGTACGGCTGCTCCTTCTCGGGAGTCGCCTTCGCGTTGTCGACGGTGTCCGGGACGTGGGTGGTCTGGCTGCTCACTGGCGAGGCTCCTTCTGGCGGCGCGATGCGGAGAAGTCGGGGCGTGTCCGCACCGGACGAGTCTACGGCGTTCGCGGGCGCCCGCGCGAAGGGGTGTGGATGGACGCTGGCGGCGCGGTCCGTCGCGGGGCTGCTAGACCAGCCGCACGTCGCAGCCGGCCGCGCGCAGTCCCTCGACGTCGCCCGCGTCTGCCTCGGTGCCCGTGATGAGGCTCTCGAACTCGTCGAGGCCGCCGATCACGCCGACGTGGGCGCGGCCGAGCTTGCTGGCGTCGGCGACGACCACCGAGCGGTCGGCTGCGTGGAGCATGGCCCGCTTGAGCTCGGACTCCGGCAGGTTCACGTTGGTGACGCCCGCGCCGACCTGCACGCCCGTGCAGCCGATGACGGCCAGGTCGGTGTGGATGCGCTCGAGCATCGCGGATGCGTACGGCGCGACGAGCGAGTGCTGCAGAGGCCGGAGGGTGCCGCCGGTCACGACGACCGTGAAGCGGGGGATGGCCGACTCGAGGGCGAGCGCGATCGAGAGGCCGTTCGTGATGATGACGACGTCGTCGAGATCCTCCCGCGCGAGCAGTGCCTCGGCGACGGCCGTGGTCGTCGTCCCGACATCGAGGAGCACGCTGGAGCTGCTCGTGACGAGGGCTGCCGCGGCGGTGCCGATGCGGCGCTTCTCGTCTGCGGCACTCTGCTGCGCGGTCTCGAAGGAGGTCTCGAGGCCGGCGGGCCCGCGGCCGAAGATCGCACCGCCGTGCACGCGACCGAGGAGCCCTTCGCGCTCGAGCGCGGTGAGGTCCGAGCGAACCGTGACCTCCGAGACGCCGAGCTCGCGGCTCAGATCCGCGACCCTGGCGAAACCGGTACGTTTGACGAGCGCGACCACGTCGGCTCTGCGCGCCTCCGCGGGGCGGTCTGGGGTCGTCTCGTTGTTCACCACGATCCACAGCTTACGCCTTCGCAAGCGGATTGGCGCTTGACTTTCGAAAACGAAAGTGGCGTAATCGGAGCGTGCACTCCCTCACGAACAACATCGTCAAGCGCGAGACGCTGCTCTCCGACGGCCGCGAGCTCATCTACTTCGACGACGCCGACACGACCCTCGACCCCGAGCGCGCCCTCGACAGCCGCATCCCCGCCGACCGTCCTCCGGTCGCCGAGATGCGCCAGGACCCGCTCACCGGTGAGTGGATCTCCATCGCAGCGGCCAGGCAGAACCGCGTCATGCTGCCGCCCAAGCACCTCGACCCCCTGGCGCCTTCGAGCCCGGCGAACCTCACCGAGGTGCCGAGCAACTACGACGTCGCCGTCTTCGAGAACAAGTCGCCCTCCTTCGGTCCGACGCTCGCCGGCGACGGCTTCAGCCCCGAGGGCGAGCTCGAGGAGCTCGCATCCCTCGGCCTCGGCCGCACGAAGCCGTCGATCGGCCGCTGCGAGGTCGTCTGCTTCAGCCCCGAATCGGAGGGGTCATTCGCCTCGCTCTCCCTCTCGCGCGCTCGCACGGTCGTCGAGGCATGGGCCGACCGCACCGCCGCGCTCTCGCAGCTGCCCGGCGTGCAGCAGGTCTTCCCGTTCGAGAACCGCGGCAAGGACATCGGCGTCACGCTGCACCACCCGCACGGCCAGATCTACTCGTACCCCTACGTCACGCCGCGCACCGCTGCGCTCATCCGCTCCGTCGAGAAGTACGGGCCGACGCTGTTCCAGGACATCCTCGATTTCGAGCAGGCCTCCGAACGGGTGCTCATCCGCGGCGAGCACGTCACGTTCTTCGTGCCGTTCGCCGCGCGGTGGCCGCTCGAGGTGCACATGCTCCCGCACCGCCACGTTGCCGACCTCGCCGAGACGACGCCGGAGGAGCGCGACGAGATCGCCCGCGAGTACCGCCGCGTGCTGCGCGCTCTCGACGCGATCTACGACACCCCGACCCCCTACATCGCCGCGTGGCACCAGGCGCCCGTCAACTCGCATCGGGATGACGTCAGGCTCATGCTGCAGATCACCTCCCCTCGGCGTGCGGAGGACAAGCTCAAGTTCCTCGCCGGTTCCGAGTCGGCGATGGGCGCCTTCATCGGCGACGTCCCGCCGGAAGCCACGGCGGGCCTCCTGCGCGCGGCCCTCGCGAAGGTGGACGCAGCGTGACCCGGCCTGAGCTGGTGACGGCGGCGACGGATGCGTTCGCGCGCATCCACGGTGGCGCACCCGACGGCCTCTGGTCGTCGCCGGGTCGAGTGAACCTCATCGGCGAGCACACCGACTACAACGAGGGCTTCGTGTTCCCGTTCGCGATCAACCGGCACACGGTGGTCGCCGCGAGGCTGCGCGAGGACCGGATGGTCCGCGTCTCGAGCGGCCTCCGCGACGGCGTCGAGGAGGTCGCCATCGACGATCTGGCGCCGGATGCGCTGAGCGGCTGGTCCGCGTACGCGCTCGGGGTCATCTGGGCCGCGGGCCAGCTGGGCGCCGACCTCAGCGAAGCCCGGGGGCTCGACCTGCACGTCGAGTCGGATGTGCCCCTCGGGGCTGGGCTGTCCTCATCCGCCGCCCTCGAGGGGGCCGTTGCGGTCGCGATCGACGAGCTGTGGGGCCTCGGGCTCGACCGCCGGACACTCGCTCGCATCGGGCGCCTCGCCGAGAACGAGGCCGTCGGCGCCCCGACCGGCATCATGGACCAGTCGGCCGTGCTCCTCGGTCAGCGCGACTCGGGGGTGCTACTCGACTGCCGTTCGCTCGAGTCGACCATCGTGCCCCTCGCGTTCGAGGAGCAGGGGCTTGCGGTGCTCGTCATCGACACCCGCGTCGAGCATGCCCACGCCAACGGCGGCTACGCCGAACGGCGCGCCTCGTGCGAGCGCGGGGCCGCTGGCCTGGGCGTCTCGTCGCTGCGCGACGTGAGCGTCGACGACCTTGAGCGCGCCGAGCAGGTCCTGGATGAGGAGACGTTCCGCCGCGTGCGGCACATCGTCACCGAGAACGCGAGGGTTCTCGGTGTCGTGGAGGCGCTCCGCGACAGCGGCCCGCGCAGCATCGGCCCGCTGCTCGCCGAGTCGCACGCATCGATGCGCGACGATTTCGAGATCTCCGTGCCGGAGCTCGACCTCGCTGTATCGACGGCCGTCGCTGCAGGGGCCATCGGCTCACGCATGACGGGCGGCGGCTTCGGGGGAGCGGCGATCGCGCTCGTGGAACGCGACGACCTCGCGTCCATCTCGCAGAGCATCCACGAGGCCTTCGCCGCCGCCGGGTTCACGGAGCCGGCGACGTTCGAGGTGCTGCCGTCCCAAGGCGCCGCCCGCGTCTGAGGCGGCCCCTGGGCGTGTGCTGTGCCCGGCGGTTTCTGGCCGGTCGGGCGCGGCGCTAGCGCTTGCTCCGCCGGCGGGGCGCTCGCATCTCCGGCGCAGACGTTGGGGTTGTGCACTGCTGCTTGCGCCGTGGGTGCGCCCTCCATGGGTCTGCGCGCGTACCGCGCTTCCCGGCACAGACGTGGGGCTTGCGCATCCGCTCGCCGCCGGACGGATGCGCGGGGCCCAGGTCAGGTCGCGCGCCGGGCCTTCCCCGCGCAAATGTCGGGGTGCGCACCGCCAGAACGCAATGCGGATGTGTTTGCCGCAGGTTTGTGCGCGTGATCCGGCGTTCCGCCGCAGACATTTGGCTTGCGCATGCGCTGAATGCCACGCGGATGCGTTTGCCACAGGTCTGTGCGCGTGACCCGGCCTTCCGCCGCAGACGTCGGGCGTGCGCACCGGCTGCACGCCCAGCGGCTGCGCACGCCACAGGTCTGCGCGCGGGGGCCGTGCCTCTCCTGCGCAGACGTGGGGCCCTGCACAGACGTCGGGCACGCGCATCCGCTCGCCGGCACGCGGATGCGCGCGGCCCAGGTCTGCGGCTCGGTCGCTCCCTCTACTCGCGCGGGGTGAGCGACACGATGAGGTCGGTGCGCAGGTCGTCTGGGTTCATATCTGGGCTCGGCTCGGTGACGTAGATCTCGACCATCGAACCGGGGGCCTCGCCGGAGTCGGCGACATCCTGCATCAGGCGACCCCACGATTCGCCGAGGCCGTCGAACGAGCCGAGGTGCGTGGCACCGGCCGCCGGACCGGCTGGCAACCAGGAATTCTGGATGGCGATGTCGCCGACGATGATCTTCTCCCGCACCGACTCGGTGACGGGGAAGCCGATCTCCACGTCGAAGGTCTGCGACGGGTCCCCGTGGTAGACCGCCAGAGCGGGCCCCGCCGGATGCACCTTGTCGGCGCCGATCGCGGCCCCTATCGCCTGGAAGGTCGTGTCGAAGAGCGCGCGCAGGTCGCCCATGCTGACGTTGTCGTAGCGCGCGACCGCGAGGGGGACGGCGGTCAGCTCGAAGCGCTCGACGCCTTGGCGGGGCGATTCGGGCAGCGGAAGTGTGTCTGGCATGGTGTCCTCCTCGACGTCCCGCGCAGGCGGGGGCAGATGCTTGACGCCAACCTAGGGCAAGTAGCCGTATGCCGACGCCAGGTTCGGTGTTCTCGCGGGAACTTCTCCACAAGGACCGGAACTCGACGCGCTCGGTGCGCGGCCGAGGCGCTACGATCGCGCAGGTGACGCGCCGGCGCAGGAGACGGTCGGGTGGATGCGCCACCGGAACCACGAGAGACACGAGCTGCGCATGAACACCGTCGAGAACAACGGCATCGACACCGGGGCGACGCAGAAGCGGCCGCTTGCGCGGGCGCTCACGGCCCGGCACATCCGCTTCATGGCGCTCGGCTCGGCGATCGGAACGGGCCTCTTCTACGGCTCGTCGGCCGCGATCCAGGCCGCAGGCCCCGCCGTGCTGCTCGCGTACATGATCGCCGGCGCCGCCGTCTTCATGGTGATGCGTGCGCTCGGCGAGATGACCGTGCGTCACCCCGTGACCGGCTCGTTCGGGCAGTTCGCGAACCGCTACCTCGGCGCGCGCTGGGGCTTCATCACCGGCTGGACGTACGCGTTCGAGATGATCGTCGTCGCGATCGCCGACGTCACCGCCTTCGGCGTCTACATGGGCTTCTGGTACCCGGACGTCGCGCGCTGGGTGTGGATCGTCGCCGTCATCCTCTTCATCGCCGCCATCAACCTGCTCGGCGTGCGCGCATTCGGGGAGCTCGAGTTCTGGCTCGCCCTCGTCAAGGTCACGGCGATCATCGCCATGATCGCGGGTGGCATCGCGATCATCATCTTCGGCTTCAGCAACCAGTCACCGGATGCGTCCGGCATCGGCGCGCTCTTCAACCCGGCGACGGGCGGCTTCTTCCCGATGGGCATCGAGGGAGTCATCGCCTCCTTCGCGATCGTGGTCTTCGCGTTCGGCGGCATCGAGATCATCGGCATCACGGCGGGTGAAGCGCAGGACCCGAAGCGCGTCATCCCGAAGGCCATCAACAGCGTGCCGCTGCGCATCCTCCTCTTCTACGTGGGCGCGCTCGCGGTCATCATGATGCTCGCGCCGTGGAACACGATCACGGGAGACGCGAGCCCGTTCGTCTCGATCTTCGACGGCCTCGGGATCCCCGCCGCCCCGAACATCCTGAACTTCGTGGTCATCACGGCAGCGCTCTCGGCCATCAACTCGGACGTGTTCGGGGCCGGCCGCATGATCTACGGCCTCGCCGAGCAGGGGCAGGCGCCGCGCGTGTTCCTGCGCGTCTCGAGGAACGGCGTGCCGTGGGCGACGGTCGCGCTCATGGTCGCGGCGCTCGCGGTCGGCGCGTGGATGAACGCCGTGATCCCCGAGGACGTGTTCCTCGTGATCGCGTCCATCGCGACGTTCGCGACGGTGTGGGTGTGGATCATGATCGTCTGCTCGCACATCGCGATGAAGCGGGACATCGCACGCGGCGGCCGCAGCGCATCCGAGTTCCCCGTGCCGCTGTGGCCGTACGCGTCGTGGGCGACGCTCGGGTTCCTCGTGTTCGTGCTCGGCGTGCTCGGCTGGTTCGAGAACACGCGCGTCGCCCTCGTGGTCGGAGCCGTCTGGTTGGCGCTGCTGCTCGTCGCCTACCAGTTCGCCGTCGGCACGGCCGGCAAGCGCCGCGCCGACCTCGTCGACGAGACGCGAGCAGTGGAGGTGCAGGCCGGCGGGCCTACGCCGCAAGTCAAGGGCACCCCGCGCGACTGACCCGCCCCGATACGATGGGGACGCACACTCCCGGCACGACAGACGACTGAGGCGCCAGATCTTGCAATTCATCTCAACACGCGGCGGCACGCTCGGCGCATACTCCGACGTTCTCCTCGAGGGCCTCGCCCCGAACGGCGGGCTCGCCGTCCCGGAGCTGCTGCCGCAGTTCACGAACGACGACCTCGAGCGGTGGCGGCCGCTCGATTACGCCGGTCTCGCGACCGAGGTGCTCGCGCTGTTCGCGACCGACATCCCCCGCGAAGACCTCGAGCAGCTGACGGCGCACGCCTACGGCGAGGGCCGCTTCGCCTCCGAGGATGTCGTCCCGCTGCAGAAGCTGGATGCGCAGCTCACGCTCGTGGGCCTGTCCGAGGGCCCGACCCTCGCGTTCAAGGACATGGCCATGCAGTACCTGGGCCAGACCCTCGACTACGTGCTCGCCAAGCGCGACCGCGTGCTCAACGTGCTCGGCGCGACCTCGGGCGACACCGGCTCGGCCGCGGAGCACGCCCTGCGCGGACGCGAGCGCGTCTCCGTCTTCATGCTCTCCCCGCAGGGCCGCATGAGCGCGTTCCAGCGCGCGCAGATGTACTCGCTGCAGGACGAGAACGTGCACAACATCGCCGTCAAGGGCGTCTTCGACGACTGCCAGAACCTCGTGAAGCGCCTCGCGGAAGACATCGACTTCAAGCGCGGCAACAACATCGGCGCCGTCAACTCCATCAACTTCGGCCGCATCTCGGCCCAGATCGCCTACTACGTGTGGGCGTGGCTGCGAGCCACCGACGAGCTGTCGGCGGATGCTCGCGACGGCTTCGAGGTGTCGTTCGCGGTGCCGTCCGGCAACTTCGGCAACATCCTCTCCGGCCTGTACGCGAAGCTCATGGGCCTGCCCGTGCGCAAGCTCGTGCTCGCCGTCAACGAGAACAACGTGCTCGACGAGTTCTTCCGCACGGGCTTCTACCGCCCGCGCAACGCCGAGAACACGCTCGCCACGTCGAGCCCCTCGATGGACGTGTCGCGCGCGTCGAACCTCGAGCGCTTCGTGTTCGAGCTGCTCGGTCGCGACGGAGGGCGCACGGCAGCCGCGTGGAGCGAGCTGGCCGAGACGGGCGAGATCGACCTGTCGGTGGCGCAGCACACGTTCGAGCCGCTCTTCGGCATCGTCAGCGGAACGAGCACCCACGCCGACCGTCTCGCGACGATCCGCAGCGTGCACGACGCATCCGGCGTCACGATCGACCCGCACACGGCCGACGGCGTGAAGGTCGCGCGCGAGCATCTCGAGGACGGCGTTCCCATGCTCGTGCTCGAGACCGCGAAGCCGCAGAAGTTCGCCGACACGATCTCCGAGGCGCTCGGCGCCGAGGTCGAGGTCGACGCGGAGACGCGGGCGCTCCTCGACGCGCCCCAGCGGGTCGTCGAGCTCGACGACGACGAGCAGCTCCTGCGCGACTTCATCGCGGAGCGCGTGCTGCGCTAACGCCCAGCCCCATCCGGGCGTAGACGGATGGAAAATGCATGCTCCTTGCACCGGGAGCATGCATTTTTCGTAGGTCTGCGCCGCAGCGGGCGGGTGCGGGAGGCAGTCGCGCGCGGGAGCGCCCGTGAGCCGCTTACTTGTAGTGGTGCTCCCCGCGGGCGGCCTTCTCGACGACGTCCTGGATGCGCGCGGCGCGGATCGCTGGCGTCTTGATGCCGGTGATGCGGAAGATGACCTGGAAGCGCTCCTGCTTCTTCATCGCCTCGAAGAAGGCGAGGGCGGCTGGGTTCGCGTCGAGTGCCGCCTGCAGGTCGGCGGGCACCACTGCGTCCTTGACCCGGTAGGCGGCGTCCCAACGGCCGTCGGCCTTCGCCCGCTCGATCTCCGCGAGGCCGCCCGGCTGCATCCGTCCCTCTTCGATGAGGCGGGCCACGTGCCCGACGTTGATCTGCGACCACGGGCTGTTCTTCCGCCGTGGCGTGAACGCCTGCAGCATGTAGTCGTCGTCGAATCGCGCCGACTGGCCGTCGATCCACCCGTAGCAGAGCGCCACTTCGAGCGCCTCCTGCCAGGTGATGCCCGGCGCCTTCGAGAGCTTCTTGCGCAGCTTCAGCCGCACGCCGCCGTCGTCGGGGTCGGCGGCGAGAAACGCCTCCCACTGCTCGATCGTGAACTCGTGGATGGGTTTGTCGGCAAAGCTCACCATGCCGTCATCCTAGGAGGCCGTCGGACAGGCTGGCGCCGTCCAACTTCCGTGATGGATGCGCCCCACCGGCGTGCAATCGCCGCTACAGGTTCGTTTCGTCACGCAAGTTGGCCGGCGGCGCTCACCGAGTCCAGAAGTGGGCTCGCGGGGCCGAGCCAGGGCTCAGCGCGCGCTACCCACTGTGGGGTGCCGCGCCTCGAGGTCGGCCCGGGCCGCGGCGTCGATGGGGCGCGTGGCGTGGCCCCGCAGGAGGAAGAACAGCTTGGCGGTCTCCTCGAGTTCTTCGAGCGCATCCATTGCGGCCGTCACGCTCGACCCGGCGACGACGGGGCCGTGGTTGCTGAGGAGCAACGCGCTGTGCGTCCGGGCGGTGGTCTCGGCGAGCTGCTCCAGGCTCGAGTCGCCCGGCGCGCGGTAGGGCAGCAGCGGCAACCGGCCGACCCGCATGACGAAGTAGGCGGTGAGCGGGGGGAGCGCGTTGGCGGGGTCGAGGCCGTCGAGGCAGGAGACTGCAGCCGAGTAGGTGGAGTGCGTGTGCACGACGGCGTTGGCATCTGGCCTCGCGCGCAGGACGGCGGCGTGCAGGAAGGCCTCTTTCGTGGGGGCGGGGCCGTCGATGTGGCGACCTGCCGAGTCGATCACCGCGAGCGCGTCGGGGTCGACCTGGCCGAGGCTGACGCCCGTCGGGGTCACGAGGATGCGCTCTCCGGCGCGTACGCTCACGTTGCCGGTGCTGCCGTGCGTGAGGCCGCGCGAGAAGAGCGAGCGCGCCGCATCCGCGAGCTGCTCCCGGGGGTGACGCTCATCGGCAGGTTCGACGAGCTGGGCGGGACGGTCCGTGCTCGCGGGACTCGCTGTGCTCCCTGTGCTCCCTGTGCTCATCTTGCGACCACGTCCTGCTCGAGGGCCTCGGCGAGGAAGCCGACGTCGCCGAAGTTGCCTGACTTGAGGAGGAGCGAGATCGGCGTCTCGTCGACCGTGTGGATCCAGGGCACGCCGGGCGCGATCTCGGCGCCGATGAGTGCCCCCTGGATGCCGAGTGAGGTCACGACGGCTCCCGAGGTCTCGCCGCCCGCCACGATGACTCGCGCTGTGCCTCGGGCGCGCAGTCCCACCGCGATGAGGCCCATGGCGGTCTCGAGGATGTCGGACGCCGTTCCCGTGCCGAGCGCGTCCTGCACTGCGCGGAGCTGCTCCGGCGGCAGCGAGGAGTAGAAGAGGGGCTCCTTGACCGTGTCGAGCTCGTCGAACCAGCGCAGCGCATCGTCGGCGAGTGCGTGAGGGTTCTGCGTGTGCAGGGCGTCGAGCTGGAACGAGGGGTGGCCGTGTGACTGCAGCACGGCGATCTGCTGCAGGGTGCGTGCGGAGCAGCTGCCGGCGAGCACCGCGGCGGCTCCTGGTGCTGGCAGCAGCTCGGCGGTGAGTTCGAGTTCGGCGAGGGTTGCGGTCGGTGTCTCGGAGGTGGCGGCTGCGAGCCCTCGAGCGAGGCCGGCCGCACCGGTCAGCAGCGGGTCGTGGATGCAGGCGCGGCCGATCTCGATCAGGTCGTCCTCGGTCAGGGCGTCGATAACGGCGTAGCTTCGCGTATCCGCGACAGCCAGTGCGTCGAGGCGTTGGCGCAGGTGGATGCTCCCGCTGCGCACGTCGCGCAGGTCCAGGAGTTCGACGCGGGCGTCGGTCTGCGCCTGAAGCAGCCTTGGCACGGACGAGTCGGTCATCGGCGTGAGCGGATGGTGGCGAAGCGGCGACTCGTCGAGACGCTGCCGGTCGACGAACAGGTGGCCCATGTACTGCGTCCGCAGGTGCTCGGGCGAGCTGGGGACGGCGACGGTGACGTGGGACCCGACGAGCGCGGCCAGTGCGTCCGCGACCGGGCCGATGTTGCCCTCGGGCTTGGAGTCGAAGGTCGAGCAGTACTTGAAGAAGAGCTGCCTCGCACCGTGGGCGAGCAGCCACTCCGCTGCGGCCATCGATTGGGTGACGGCATCGGCCGGAGCGAGCGTTCTGGTCTTGAGTGCGATGACGATGGCGTCGTGCTCGGGCAGCGATACGACCGGGTCGGGTGCGCCGAAGTAGATGAGCGTGCGGAGTCCGCCCTGCCTGAGCGCGACGGCGACGTCGGTGCCGCCCGTGAAGTCGTCGGCGATTGCGCCGATCATGCCGGCTGCTCCGCTTCATGGAGGCGGCTGGCCAGCAGATCGGCCGCGCTGCCGGGCGTGGAGAAGAGCGGGACGTCGAGGCGTTCGCTCAGCAGGGGCGCCGCGGGGGCCAGCGAGTACTGGGCGAGGAGGACGGCGTCGAAGGGTGCGCGGGCGCCGGCGATCGCGGCTGAGATCGTGTCGGCGAGCGCTTCCGGCCCTGCGTTAGCGGCGAGGTGCGCGCCCTCGGCGACGATGCCCACCAGCATGGGCGTGGATGTGGATGTGGGTGCGGCGTTGCCGGCCGCGGCGGTGATGCGCGAGAGTGTGTCCTCCAATGCCGACGGCTTGGGCGAGACGACGAGGATGGAACCGAAGCCCTCGGCGAGAATGGCGTCGAAAGCCGCGTCGTCAGGGGCCAGGATCGCGATGGTCTCCGTGGATGCGCGTGAGCGGGCGACGGCGCCGTACAGCGAGCACGTAAGGAGCACGCCGTCGGCGCCGCCGGCGAGAGCGTGGTCGATGAGCGCGCCCATGCGTGCCCGGAGTGCTGGAGTCAGGTCGCCAGCGTCTGCGGCGTCTTCCAGGAGGCGGTCGTCGAGGATGTTCCAGAGCTGGGCGCCGGGGATGCGCGCAGCGAGTGCGGCGTTCGCGGGTGCGATGGCGGTCGGCACGGCGCTGATGATCGCGATCCGTGGTCCGCGGGGTGTTGATGGCATGAGGTGCTCCTCAAAGGTGAGTGTGTCGTCTCTGACGCAGAGCACTCTACGCGAAAAGTGGGTTACTGGTCGACCACTTTTTTGTGGAGGTGCGGTGCGTGTGCAGGATGACGCATCCGACTCACCCGTACAGTAGGGGCATGACGACGACGCCGGACTCCAACCTCGAGGCCGCCGCCGCCCCGCGCCGTGGTCGACCGCCCAAGGCCAAGGGCGAGATCGCAGGGCTCCGCCCGGTCACCTTCGCGGCGACCGAGCCGCCGTCGAACGAGATCGCGCGGGCGATCCTCGACTACATCCTCGCGGGTCATGTGACGGCGGGGGAGAAGCTCCCCTCGGAGCGCCAGTTCAGCGAATCGTTCGGCATCGGCCGCTCGACCGTGCGGGAAGCGCTCAAGTCGCTCGGCCTGCTCGGGGTCGTCGAGTTCCGGCACGGTGGCGGTACGTACTTCCGCGGCGCCGACTCCGACCTCCTGCCGCGGGTCATCGAGTGGGGGCTCCTGCTCGGAGAGCGGCACACGACCGACCTCGTCGAGGCTCGTCAGCACCTCGAGAAGGTGACGAGCTCGCTCGCGGCCGAGCGCCGCACTGACGCCGACCTCGCCCGGATGGAGCGCTCGCTCGCTGCCATGCGATCGTCGCGCACCGCTGAGGAGTTCGTCGACGCCGACGTCGAGTTCCACCTGGCGGTCGCGGATGCGGCGGGCAACGTCGCGCTCGCGAACATGCTGCGCAGTATCGCGGCGCTCCTGCGTGTCTGGATCTCGCGCGTCATGGGTGCCGCCGAGTCGTTCGAGCCGTCCTACGCCGAGCACGTGCCGATCTTCGAGGCCATCCGCGACGGGGACTCGGCCTCCGCGCAGGCGGCCATGGACTCGCACATGCATCGAGCCGGCGGTCGTCTCGTCGACACGCTGCGTGAGGATGCTGCGGCGGAACCAGCCTCCTAGGCGCGTGCTCGCCGGGTGCGCGCCCGCCATCCCGTCGGGTGTCACGCCCGCCATTCCGCGGTGCGGACGCCCGTTGTCGGTCGCGTTCTCGCGACTTTCGAATAACTGGTTGACCAGTTGACCAGTTTCGGTAATACTGATGTCGCACGCCGAAGCTAGCGTCGCGACTCAATGACGAGGAGCAGATTTCCTCGACACCGCCGTTGATCGCATCCCCTGCCGAACGGCGTCCCGTGCCCGGCGAAGCTGGCGTGACCGATGACCGCAACCTGAGGAGACCTCGGATGATCTACCACCACCTGTTCGAACAGCTGAGCCGCCAGGAGCGAGTCACCGTCGCCGTCATCGGCGCTGGTCAGTACGCCACTGCCGTCGTCTCGCAGTCGCCGTTCACACCGCGCCTCGATGTTCTGGCCGTCGCCGACATCAACCTCGGCAACGCCGTAAACGCCTACAAGAGCGCGGGGTTCACCGACGACGAGTACGTCTACGTCGCCACGCGCAGCGAAGCGCAGGCCGCCCTCTCGGCAGGCACGCGCATCGTCACCGACCAGTGCGACATCATCGCCGACCTCGACGGCATCGACGTCGTCTGCGAGGGCACCGGCATCCCCGAGGCCAGTGCCCGCTACGCCCGGGATGCGATCGCCAACGGCAAGCACGTCGCCATGGTCACCAAGGACACCGATGTCACGGTCGGCCCGGAGCTCAAGGCCCTCGCCCGCGAGAAGGGCGTCGTCTACACGCCCGTCGACGGCGACCAGCACGGCCTCCTCATCCAGCTCGTCGAGTGGGCGAAGCAGATCGGCCTCACCGTCATCTCCGCGGGCAAGGCGACCGACGGCGAGTTCGTCTACGACGTCGAGAACTCGACCGTCAGCATCCTCACCGAGAAGAAGATCCACGCGCCGGCTGTCGAGACGGTGACGGTCAGCGAGGAGGACCGGAAGTGGCTCCGCAAGGTGCCGGAGGGCGAGTCGCTCACCTACCTGCGCGAGCGTGCGCGCATCCTGGACGGCCTCCCCAAGCCTGGCGCCTACGACCTGTGCGAGATGACGATCGCCGCCAACTACCTGGGCTTCGCGCCGCAGGTCGACGAGCTGCTGCACATGCCGCTGCGCATCACCGAGATCCCGGTCGCCTACGCGCTGCAGGAGAACGGCGGCGTCTTCGAGCGCGAGTCGACGATCGACCTCGCGACGTGCTTCCGCACCGAGGACGAAGCGGGGCTCGGTGGCGGCGTCTGGATCGTCGTGCGCGCCGACAACGCCTACTCGAACCACATCATGACCACCAAGGGGCAGATCGCGAACGCCGACGGCACCGCGACGGTCATCTACCGCCCCTACCACCTGTGCGGCGTCGAGACCTCGACGAGCCTGCTGCTCGCGGGGCTGCTCGGCATGGACACCGGCACCGACGACTACCGCCCCCACTTCGACCTCGTCAAGGTCGCGGCCCGCGACATCGCGGCAGGCGAGGTGTTCGGCAACGACCACAGCCCGCAGCTCACCGCCCGCATCGTGCCGGCAACGTCGATCGCCTCAGGTGGCCCTGCCGCCGCCCACCTGCTCACCGGCAACGTCGCGACGCGCGACATCGCCGCTGGCACGGTCATCACCTACGACCTGGTCTCCCGCCCCGCCGCCTCAGTGCTGTGGCAGCTGCGCGAAGACCAGGACACCCGGTTCGGCGTCAGCCAGAACCTCGACACAGAACTGCTTCAGAGCCGGGCCTAGCGCCGCTGCTCGGAGACTACGTAAAGGAGCGTGGCCCCCGTGTTAACCCTCTTCGCCTGGTTGACGATCCTCGTCTTCATGGCCCTGATCATGATGAAGAAGATCCATCCGTTCGTGGGCCTCGCCCTCATCCCGATCATCTTCACCGTCCTCGGCTCGTTCTTCGGCCTCTTCACCGAGGCGGTCGCCGCCTACTGGGAGAAGCCGGTCTCCGAGGTCACCCTCCTCGAGCAGTTCCAGGCTTTCGGTGAGTGGGCCGCCGATGGCATGGTGACGACGTCGTCCACGGCGTACATGCTGTTCTTCGCCATCCTCTTCTTCTCGGTGATGCTCGCGGTCGGCCTCTTCGACCCGCTGACCCGCCAGATCCTGAAGATCGCCAAGGGTGACCCACTCAAGATCCTCGTCGGCACCGGCATCATCTCGGCGGTCGTCTCGCTGAGCGGCGACGGCACGACGACGACCCTCATCGTGTGCTCCGCGCTCATCCCGATCTACCGCAAGCTCGGGCTCAGGCTCATGGACCTCGCCGTGATCCTCATCCTGATGAACACGATCCTGAACCTCCTCCCGTGGAGCGGCCCGACGGCGCGTGTCCTCGCGGTGCTGCCCGAGATCAGCGCCAACGAGATCCTGCAGTCGCTGGTTCCCGGGATGCTCGCCTCCGTCGCGTTCGTCATGCTCGTCTGCGTCTACCGCGGCCTCCGTGAGCGCAAGCGGCTCGGCGTCTCCGACCTCAGCATCGCGGAGATCGACGAGCTCATGCAGTCGCGGCAGGCCGACGGCAACGTCATGACGGTCACGCGCAGCAAGCCGGTCATGGTCTTCAACGCGGTGCTCACGCTGCTCGCGCTTGCGGTGCTCATGGCGGGTCTCTTCGAGCCGGTCTTCATCTTCATGGCGGGCACGCTCATCGCCTTCGCCGTGAACTTCCCGAAGATCCCCGAGCTCAAGAAGTTCATCGACTCCACGGCTCCGGACGTGCTGCAAACCGTCATCATGGTCATCGGCGCCGGCGTCTTCATGGGCCTCTTCACGAACTCCGGGATGTCGAGCGCCATCGCGCAGAGCATGGTCAACGCGTTCCCCGCGTCGTTCGGGCCATCCTGGCCGTTCATCACGACGCTCGTGTCGGCGCCCGGCGGCTTCTTCATCTCCAACGACGCGTTCTTCTACGGCGTGCTGCCGGTGCTCGCCGAGGCCGGTCAGGCGTACGGCTTCACGCAGTTCGAGATGGGCTACGCGTCGCTCATGGGCCAGGCGTTCCACATGCTGAGCCCGCTCACCGCGTTCATCTACCTGCTCCTCAACCTCACCAAGCAGGACATGGGCGAGTGGCAGCGTGAGGCAGGCAAGTGGGCTGCAGGGATCTTCGTCATCCTCATCGCGGTGGCGCTCCTCACCGGGCACCTCCCGGCTCCCGTCCTCCCGCTCGGCGCCTGGCAATTCTGGCTTGTGCTCGCGGCGATAGCAGGGGCGGCCATCGGGATCTTCATGCTCGTCGAGCGCTCGCGGAAGCGGAAGAAGGCGGTCGCGGAAGAGAAGGAAGCCGAGCTCGTGCAGGTCGGCGAGGCCTCGTAGCCCGCTCCTCGCATCCGCTCGACGAAGTGCCCGGACTCACGATCTCGTGAGTCCGGGCACTTCGCTGTCGGACGCGAGGCGCCTCGCCTATCCGGCGATGAAGCTCATGAGGAGCCGCACCGAGAGCGCGAGCACCGCGACGAGGCCGAGGATGCCGAACGCGTTCTGCCACCACCTGTTGCGCATCTCGCCCATGAGCGAGCGGCGGTTCGCCATGATGATGATGAGTGCCGCCAGGATGGGCGCGACCAGGATGGTGAGGGCCTGCGCGAGCACGATGAGCTCGACGGGTGAGGTCTGGAAGATGAGCGTCACCGCCAGGCCGAAGGCGAGGATGAAGCCGCTCGTGACGCGGGCCGTGATGGTGTTCGCGGATGCGCCCCTGCCGAACGCGTCGGACAGCATGGTGCCGCCCGCGATCGCGTTCGGAATCATGGAGGAGAACGCGGCCCCCGCGAAGCCGAGGGCGAAGATGAAGCCGCCGACGGGTCCAGCGAGCGGTTCGAAGATCGCCGCCAAGCTCGTGATCGAGGTCGCGGTCTCGGACGTCTTCCCGAGAGCGCCAGCGGCCACGACGATGACCAGCCCCGTCATGATGCCCGGCGCGATGATGCCCGGAATCGTGTCGACGAGCGTCACGTCGCGGTAGTCCTCCTCCGTGCGTCCGCGCTCCTTCGTGCCGTACGAGGTGTAGAAGGCGGCGTTGATGGAGAAGTTCGTGCCGACGAGCGCGACGATGAGCAGCCACGAGCCCTCCGGTGCGGTCGGGATGAGCCCGCGGCCCGCATCCGCCCAGTCGGGGTTTACGACGAACGCGCTCACGACGAAGCAGATCGCCATGAGGGCGACGATGCCGATGAGCACCTTCTCGATGACGTTGTAGATGCTGCGGATGAACAGCACCGCCGCGACGCCCAGGGTGCAGATGGCGGTCCACATGACGGGCGACGAGCCCTCGACGAGCATCGAGAGGCCGAGCCCGGAGCCGATCGCATTGCCGACCGAGAAGCACAGCGTGATGAGGAAGACGCCGACACCGGCGACGACGCCGAGCGGCTTCCCCAGGTGGTCCTTGATGGAGGCGATGAGCGAGACCGGCGACTTGATGCCGAGTCGCACGCTCATATCGGTGAGGAAGATCATGAGCACCGTCGAGACGGCGATGACCCAGATGAGGGCGTACTGGTACGAGCTTCCGGCCTGGACGGCCGTGGTGAGGTTGCCCGGCCCGAACTGCCAGGCGCCCGCGACGAACGCGGGTCCGATGAGGGCCAGCTGCTGCCAGAAGCGGCGGCGGGTACGGCGGGATTCGACGATCGTGCGGACTGCTTCGGTCGAGATGCGTGCGTGGCCGGTGCCCGGCGTCGAGTGGAGGCGGGTGTCGCCCATGGGGTCTCCTTCGGGGAGTGCGGCTGATCGGATGCAGGGCATCCGGCCGCGAAGTCGTCATTGACTTGGGGGTCGCGCAGGTTGAGGGAACCGGCTCGGCCGGTGCCGCTTCGGTGGCGTGCGTGGCGGCGTGTGTCGTCGATCTTCGAGCAGTCGACGTCAAGCGTATGGGGCGGCGACCCTGTTGTCGCCGCCCCTCTCCGCTAGGAGGCGACCGTCACACGGTCGAGCCCAGCGATGGCGAACGCCTCGGCGATCTCGCGGTCGGCGCCGTCGGCGAGCGGCAGCAGCGGGGTGCGCACGGTCGCGTGGTCGAGGATGCCGCGGTGCACGAGGCCCCACTTGAGTGCAACCGTGCCCTCCATGTGGGAGCCGCGGTGGTACACGTTCTTCGTGACGGGCAGCAGGCGCTCGTGGATCTCGTGCGCGCGGTCGTAGTCGTGCGCCTTGCCGGCCTCGATGAGCTCGACGAGCGCCTCGGGGGCGATGTTGCCGTAGCCGACGAGCAGTCCGTCGACGTCGAACATCGTGGGCAGCAGGTACTCGTCGTGGCAGGAGAGGATCTGCAGCTCCGGGTAGGCGGCGCGCAGCGCGGGGATCTCGGTGTACCAGCGGCGCATGTTGCGGACGCCGTTCTTCGTCGCGAAGACACCCTCCTGGCCGGCGATCTCGAGCTGCGTGTCGAGGTTGTAGCTGGCCTTCGTGTTGTCGGGGTACTGGAAGAGGATCAGCGGGAGTCCGCTCTCCTCGTAGATGTCGCGGTAGCGCGTCTGCGGTGCGCCGTCCTGGTAGCCGAAGCGCAGCCACCCGTGGGACGGGTAGACGAGACCGGCGGATGCGCCAGCATCCACTGCCCGCTTGGCTTCCTCGGCGGCGACGGCATTGCCCTCCTGGGTGATGCCGGCGACGATCGGGATGCGGGAGTCGACCGACTCGCGGAAGGCCGTGATGACCTTCGCCTGCTCGGTCTGCGTGAGGAACGTGCCCTCGCCGGCGTGGCCGAGGACGACGAGGCTCTTGACGCCGTCGACGGAGCCGAGCCAGGAGCCGAGGCGGTGGATGGCGTCGTAGTCGACGGCGCCGTCCTCGGTGAAGGGGGTGACGGGGGCGGGGGAGAGGCCGCGGAGATCGATCGACATCTTGTCTTCCTTTGCTCATCGTTGAGGTGGTGGGTCCCGGCCGTTGCGAGCTGGCGTTGCTTCTGGTCCTGGTTCTGGTTCTGGTTCTGCCCGACTGCAAACGTTTGCGGGAACGATTGCAAGTCTTGATGCAAACGTTCCTGGTGTCAACCCCCGAATCCTGTGCTTGCTGCCGGAGCTGTGTCAGCGACCGGGATACACTCCTCCGCATGAGGCGAAACGACAGTGCTGTTGCCCCCGGGGCGGGCGAGCGCCGAGTCGTGACCCTCAAGGAGGTCGCCGCCGAAGCCGGCGTCAGCATCTCGACCGTCAGCCGCATCCTCGACGAGCGCACCGCGCAGTCGCAGTCGGCGACCGCCGTGCGCGTCCGCGAGATCGCCAACGACCTCGGCTACCGGCGCAACGTGTTCGCGTCCCAGCTCCGCCGCGGATCGACGAGCACGATCGGCGTGCTCGTGCCGCGCCTCAGCGACACGGTCATGGCGCTCATGTACGAGGCGGTCGAGCGTGCAGCGGCCGCGCGCGGCTACGTCGCGGTCGTCGCGACGACCGGCGACGACGCCGAAGGCGAGCAGCGCGCCGCCCAGGTCCTCCTCGACCGCAACGTGGATGCGCTCATCATCGCCTCATCTCGACGCGTCGACTCCTTCCCCCAGTCGCTGCAGGAGTCTGGCATCCCGCTCGCGCTCGTCCTGCGCACCGACGGCGTCAGCCCGTCCTCCCTAGGCGACGACGAAGTCGGCGGCTACCTCGCCGTGCGGCACCTCATCGACCTCGGCCACCGCGACATCGCACTCGTCACGGGTCCCGACTTCACCTCGAGTGCGCGCGACCGCCTCGCCGGGGCGCTGCGTGCTGCTCGCGAGGCCGGCATAGAGATCCCTCCGCACCGCATCGCGGGCGACGGCTTCCGCATCGAACACGGCGCCGCCGCGGCCGAGCGCATCCTCGACGCGGCCGACGTGCCGCCGACCGCGATCTTCGCCGCCAACGACAACCTCGCCCTCGGTGTCATGGCGGCCTCCCACCGCTACGGCCTGCGCATCGGCACCGACCTCGCGCTTGTCGGCTACAACGACGTCCCCCTCGCGGAGGCGCTGCCCGTGCCGCTCACCTCCGTGCGCACTTCGTTCGACCAGATCGCCACAACGGCGCTCGAGTTGCTGCTGACGCCCGGGGTCGGGCCCGTCATCCGGCGCGCGATGCCGACGCTCATCCCGCGCGCATCCAGCTGCCCGCCGCCGCAGCGCTGACCGCGACGCCGTCGGCCCGCCGCGGCTGCCGATTGTGCCCGGCCCTGTCCAACATCAGTGCAATATGGCGGCATTCCGCCCCGTAAGGCCTTCATCCGCGCGTTTTTGCACTGATGTTGGTCAGGGCCGCCGCTTGGCAGCTGGGTCGACCGGCGCTCCGGGGCTTCGCGCCTCGTGCTCGCACGCTCTCCCCAGCCCGCCCCCTGTGGCCAACTTCCGTGCTGGATGCGCGCCCGCGGTGCTCAGGGCGCCGTACGAGTGCGTTTCCTCCCGCGGGTTGGTCAGGTGAACGTCGTTACTCGTCGAGGAGGTCGAGGAGCGTGCGGATGATCGCCTCGCGCTCCCCGTCGCTCGGGAGCAGCTTCGCGGCTTCGGGGAGGCTCTCGCGCGACTCGCTCACGAACGACGTCGAATGGTAGAGGCCGTCACCGAGGAGCTTCGTCATGTGGGCGACGAGAGGGCTGCCGGTCGATTCGAGGATCGCGTCGTGCCACGAGCGCTCCAGCTCGAGCACGGCTCGGGTCGCGCCCTGGTTGCCGTTGCGGGAGAGGTTCATGACGGCGAGCCAGGCGGTGTCGAGCTCGTCGCCGACCGAGCTGCTCATCTCGATGAAGTGGCGGACGGTGGTCGCGGCGTCGCCGTGCAGCTGGTCGGCGCTTGCTCGCGCCATGCCGGTGAAGCGCTCGATGAGCGCATCCGCCAGCGCCTCCTTCGAGGGGAAGTGGTAGATGAGTCCGCCCTTGGAGACACCCGCGATGCGGGCGACGGCGTCGAGGGTGGTCGCGGCGACGCCCACGGTGGTCAGTGACTCCTCGTAGGCGTCGAGGATCTTCTCTCTGGCGGAGCTCATGGCCGACATCTTACAGTTGCCAGCTATACCGGCTGGTCGGTATAGTCGTTCTTCATGACCACACTGATCGAACAGCGCGCAGGCCGGAAGGAATGGCTCGGCCTCGCGGTGCTGATGCTCCCCGTCCTCCTCGTGTCGATCGACAACACGGTCCTGAGCTTCGCCCTTCCCTACATCGCGCTCGACCTCAAGCCGAGC
This sequence comes from Pseudoclavibacter sp. JAI123, assembly GCF_013409665.1. Lineage (NCBI taxonomy): Bacteria > Bacillati > Actinomycetota > Actinomycetes > Micrococcales > Microbacteriaceae > Pseudoclavibacter > Pseudoclavibacter sp. JAI123. The sequence goes on from NZ_JACCCM010000001.1 coordinate 841,897, forward strand.
GCCGCGATGCAGCTCTGGATCATCGACATCTACCCGCTTGTGCTCGCGGGCCTCCTCGTCACGATGGGCTCATTCGGCGACCGCATCGGCCGCCGCAAGCTGCTGCTCATCGGCTCGACGGGATTCGCGCTCGTCTCCGTGCTCGCGGCCTTCTCCGTCTCCGCCGAGATGCTGCTGCTCTCGCGTCTGCTGCTCGGTGTCTTCGGCGCCATGATCATGCCGTGCACGCTCTCGCTGCTGCGCGGCATGTTCCACGACCGCGCCCAGCGCCGCCTCGCCATCGCCATCTGGGCGACCGGCTTCTCGGCGGGCACCGCCATCGGGCCGATCGTCGGCGGCGTGCTCCTCGAGCACTTCCACTGGGGTTCCGTCTTCCTCATCGCGGTGCCGTTCCTGCTGCCGCTGCTCGTCTTCGCGCCGCTGCTCGTCACCGAGTCGCGCGACCCGAACCCCGGCCCCATCGATGTTCCCGCGATCCTGCTCTCAATGGCGGCGCTCGCGCCCGTCGTCTTCGCCATCAAGCACACGGCGACCGACGGCCTCGACCTCATCTCGGTGGGCTCGCTCCTGGTCGGCCTGCTGTCCGGTTGGCTGTTCGTGCGTCGACTCCTGAAGCAGGAGAACCCGATCCTCGACATGCGTCTGTTCGCGGTGCCCGCCTTCACCGGCTCGGTGCTCGTGAACCTCGTCAGCGTCGTCGCGCTCGTGGGTCTGCTCTTCTTCCTGTCGCAGCACCTCCAGCTCATCCTCGGACTCACTCCGCTGCAGGCCGGCCTCATGCTGCTGCCAGGGACGGTCATGATGATCGTCGCCGGCCTCCTCATCGTGCGCGTCGTGCGCCGCGTGAAGGTGCACATCGCGATGGCGTTCGGCCTCGGCCTCGCGTTCCTCGCCTACCTGTCGCTCGCGATCACGGGCGGCTCAGCGCCGCTGTGGATGCTCGTGGCGGCGTTCACGCTGCTCGCGGCGGGAATCGCGATCGCCGAGACGCTCTCGAACGATGTCATCATCGCGAGTGTCCCGCCGGCGAAGGCCGGCGCGGCGTCTGCCGTCTCGGAGACGGCGTACGAGGTGGGCGCGGTGCTCGGCACGAGCGTCCTCGGTGGTGTCCTGACGTCCAGCTACCGCTCCGGCATGGTCGTCCCGGAAGGGGTGACCGCCGAGCAGGCGGATGCGGCGCGGGAGACCCTGGCTGGTGCCGTGAACGTCTCGAACGAGCTCGAGGCGGGCGGCATGGCGTCGCAGGCGCAGACGCTCCTCGACTCCGCGTTCCACGCCTTCGATGCGGGCAGCACCGTCACGTCGGCGGTCGGTGCCGTGCTCATGGTCGGCGCGATCTTCCTCGCGCTGCGCATGGTCAGCAAGACACCCGCGTAGTCGGCGTCGGCGGCAGCTGTCGCTCGCATCGCGTGCTGCCCTCGGTGGGTCGTCAGGCTGCGCTGCCAGTCACGGTGACGTGAGCCCCGAACCGGGGGTCAGGTTCCAGATTCGGAGCCTCACGTCACCCTGACCGGCAGCGCGTGCGTGGCAGACCGACCCACATCGACGCCGACGCAGAAATCGCGCGAGACACCCGGACCCGGTACTGTCGCAGTCGAGCCGTCTTCCAACGCAGGAATCCGCTTCTGCACTGAATCCGTTCCGCAGTGGGTGGGCTACTCAACCGTGATGGCTGTTTGCGTGTATTGCCACACCCAGAGGAGAACCAACGCATGAAGATCGGACTGCTGACCAGCGGCGGCGACTGCCCAGGACTCAACGCTGTCATTCGTGGCAGCGTGCTCCATGGCATCAAGACCTATGACAACGAGTTCGTGGGCTTCCGCGATGGCTGGCGTGGCGTCATCGAGGGTGACGTCATGGATCTTCCTCGCACGAAGGTGCGTGGCCTCGCAAAGCAGGGCGGCACGATCCTCGGCACCTCGCGCACGAACCCGTTCGATGGCCCCAACGGCGGTCCCGAGAACATCGCCGTCATGATGGAGCGCCACTCCGTGGATGCGCTTATCGCGATCGGCGGAGAGGGCACGCTGGCCGGCGCCAAGCGTCTCGCTGACGCCGGCATCCCAGTGGTCGGCGTGCCGAAGACCATCGACAACGACCTCCAGGCCACCGACTACACGTTCGGCTTCGACACGGCCGTGCAGATCGCGACGGACGCCATGGACCGCCTCCGCACGACCGGTGAGTCGCATCACCGCGTCATGGTGGCTGAGGTGATGGGCCGCAACGTCGGCTGGATCGCGCTGCACTCCGGCATGGCGGCTGGCGCGCACGCCGTGCTCATCCCGGAGCAGAAGGTGCCGATGACGCAGGTCGCGGAGTGGGTTTCCGAGGTGCACCAGCGTGGCCGCTCGCCGCTCGTCGTGGTTGCCGAGGGCTTCATCCCCGAGGGCATGGACGAGGTGCTCTCGCAGGGCACCGAGGTATCCGGACGCCCGCTTCTCGGCGGAGTCGGCGACTACGTGACCGCTGAGCTGGAGAAGCTGACGGGTATCGAGACGCGCAACACGACGCTCGGCCACATCCAGCGTGGTGGCGCGCCGACCGGGTTCGACCGCGTGCTCGCGACCCGTTTCGGCCAGTACGCCGTCGACATGGTCAACGGCAAGCAGTGGGGCAACATGGTCGCGCTGCGCGGCACCGAGATGCAGACGGTCGCCTTCGAGGAGGCCCTCGACGGCCTCAAGACCGTCCCCCAGGACCGCTGGGACCAGGCGAAGATCTTCTTCGGCCGCTAGGCCGTCGGGTCGCTGACCCGAGATGCACGAAGAGGGCGGATGCAGGTGCATCCGCCCTCCTCGTGCACACGCGGGGTGCTCAGTGGGCGCCGGTGGGTCCGACGAGGGCGCCGCTGAGGGAACCGGTCAGGATGACGACGGCGAGCACGATGACGGCCGCGCTCATGGTGATCGGCCGGTCAACGAACCAGCGGACGATGCGCTGCAGCGAGAAGCCCTTGGATGGAGCGTCTCGCCAGCCGCCCTCGAGGGCGCCCCGGCGCTCAGCCCACCAGTCGTAGACGAGCGTCGCGAACGGCGGGATGGCCGCGAACCAGCCGAGCCCGAACATCCACCACGGCCAGCGCTGGTTGATGCCGACGAACGCCGTCACGACCAGGTAGACCATGAACATGGCGCCGTGCAGCGAGCCGCCGACGGACACGAGCAGGTCGGTGGTCTGCGTGACGTACTTGAGGAACATGCCGGTGAGCAGCAGGGCCCACGTGATGGCCTCGCCGATCGAGACCGCCCGCAGCAGGACGCGCGGGGTGAGGCGCCGGCCGTCGGTGGGGGTCGTCGATCCGGTCGCCGTGGCCTGCGCCGTGCGCCCGGCCGTCGTGCTCGCTTCTGACACCGTCTAGACGCGCGCGAGCAGCGCCTCGACGGCGCTGCGGAAGATCGGGAGGCCGTCGAGGCCGGATGCCATGTGGGTCGCTGTGTCCGGTCCGAAGCCGAGCTCGACCGCGTGCTCGGGGTGCGGCATGAGGCCGACCACGTTGCCGCGTTCGTTCGTGAGGCCCGCGATGTTGTTGCGTGAGCCGTTCGGGTTGACGTCGACGTAGCGGAACGCGACCTGGCCCTCGCCCTCGATGCGAGCGAGCGTCTCGTCGTCGGCGATGAACCCGCCCTCGCCGTTCTTCAGCGGGATGGTGATCTCGGCGTTCTTCTCGTACGCGTTGGTCCACACGGTGTCGTTGTTCTCGACGCGCAGCACCTGGTCGCGGCACACGAACTTGCCGTGGTCGTTGCGGATGAGCCCACCGGGCAGCAGGTGCGCCTCGGTCAGCATCTGGAAGCCGTTGCAGATGCCGAGCACGGGGAGGCCCGCGTTGGCGGCCGTGATGACCTCGGCCATGATCGGCGAGTGGCTGGCGATCGCGCCTGCGCGCAGGTAGTCGCCGTAGCTGAAGCCGCCGGGGAGGATGATGGCGTCGACGCCGTGCAGGTCGTGCTCGCCGTGCCAGAGGGCGACGGCTTCACCGCCCGCGAGGCGCACGGCGCGCTGGGCGTCGCGATCGTCGAGCGAACCCGGGAACGTGATGACGCCGACGCGGGGGCTCATGAAGCGGAGCCCTTCGACTGGACCTCGGCCGCGATGACCGATGCGAGGGACGCCTCGGTGTCGGCGGCGACCGCGTCGTCAGCGTCGTCGTCGGCCGACTCGGCGCCGTCTGGCAGGACGTCGATCGAGATGACGTCCTCGATGACCCCGTTGGCGAGCAGCTCGTCGGCGACCTGCGAGATCTCCTCCATGAGCTCTGCCGTGACTTCGCGGTCGGTGGTGATCTCGAAGCGCTTGCCCACGCGCACGTCGTGCAGGTGGTCCTTGCCGAGGCGCGAGAGGGCGCCGGCGACGGCCTTGCCCTGCGGGTCGAGGAGTTCCTGCTTTGGCATGACGATGACGACGATCTTGGGCATCGGGAGCGGCTCCGATCGGTGGAGGAAAGAGACGCCCCCAGCTTACCGTCAGGCGCGGATGCGCGAGGCTCGTCCAGAATGTCGGTGCACACGCATAGCCTTGACCCACATTCTCGGCCGTTGGCATCCCCGCCGGCCGCTATCGCTGACATCTCGGGAGCATCCATGCGCGACAAGCTCAAGCGCCTCTTCGGCGGCGGCAAGCGGGCGGGGCGTCCCGCGCCAGTGCTGCCCGCGCCGTCCGCGTCCTCCGTCGCGGCGCAGCTGGCGGCGCAGTCGTCGCCTGTCGAGCACCTCGATGCTCCGGCGCGAGATGAGGTCATGGTCGGCGGCAACGCGGTCCAGGCATACGCGCCAGACGATGGCGAGGGCCGCGGCCGGCGCCCGACGAGCGTCGGCGTCATGTGGACCGACCAGCTGGGTCGCGTCGCGACGCGGGCGCTGCAGGGGCTCGTCATCGTCGCTGCCGCCACCCTGCTCATCTTCGCTGGACTGCAGGTCACGATCGTCGTCATCCCGGTGCTGCTGGCGCTCATCGTGTCGGCCGCCGCGTGGCCGATCATCCGATTCCTCACGTCGAAGAAGTGGCCGCCGGCGCTCGCGACCATCACCGTGCTGCTGGCCATCATCGTCTTCCTCGGCGGCGCGCTCACGATGGTCGTGCTGCTCGTGCGCAACCAGTGGTCGGAGCTGTCGGAGCAGGCGGTCCAGGGGTTCAACCAAGCTATCGAGTGGGTGAACTCGACGTTCCCGATCACGATCGACCAGGACCAGATCAACGAGTGGCTGGGCCAGGCGCAGGATTTCATCTTCACGAGCCAGTTCGGCAACGCCGCCGCGAGTGGGCTCACCGCCGGCATCTCCGGTGTCACCACGTTCATCACGAGCGGCGTGCTCTTCGTCGTCATCCTGTTCTTCTTCATGAAAGACGGCCCCCTCATCTGGGGCTTCCTGACGAAGCCGCTCAAGGGTGCGAACAAGCGCCGCGCGCGACTCATGGGGTCCCGCGCTGTGGAGGTCATGGGCGGGTACGTGCGAGGCACGGTCATCGTGGCCCTCGTGGATGCGGTGTTCATCGGCATCGGGCTCGCCATCGTCGGCGTCCCCCTCGCCTTCCCGCTGGCCGTGCTCGTGTTCATCCTCGCGTTCATCCCGATCGTGGGCGCGACGCTGGCCGGCATCCTCGCAGCGCTCGTGGCGCTCGTCACGAACGGGCTCGTTCCGGCCATCGTGGTCGTCGGCATCGTCGTGCTCGTCAATCAGCTCGAGGGCAACTTCCTCCAGCCGGTCGTGCTCGGCAAGTCGCTCAAGCTGCACGAGCTCGTCGTGCTCATCGCGCTGACGGTCGGCACGATCCTCGGTGGCATCGTCGGCACCCTGCTCGCGGTGCCCGTCGCGGCCGTCAGCTGGGCTCTCATCCGCGCCTGGTACGAGCCCCTCGAGAAGCTGCAGGAAGACGAAGCCCTGCCTGATGACATGCGAACCAGGCTGCCCTGGCGCAAGAACCTCGACGAAGACGACGCCCCGGCCGGCGCCTCCTCAGGCGCCAAGGGCTCGAGCATCGACGTCTGATGTTCGCAGGGCTGATCCGGGGGATCCGGGAGAAGGGCGTCCTCGCCGAGCTCAGTTCGGCAGGCATCGCCGTGGCCGTGCTCGTCGGCGTCTGGACTCTCTCCACGATCTCGGACGTCTCGCAGTTCCCGTACGACGCATCCACGTGGTCGTACGTGGGCATGGGGGCTCCCGCGCTCCTCGGCATCTGGCTGAGCGTCGAGCTCCTCGGTCTGCCTGACGCCGAGGACCGGCCGCTGCTCGGGCGCTTCATGGTGCGCACGATGGTGGTCGGGCCGTTGCTCTTCACGGCCGCCTGGCTGCTCGGCACCCTGCTCCTCCTGGTGCTGACGCTCACGGGCGGCATCGTGCCGGAGCTGAACGAGACGGACGGGCCCGTCACCGAGGTGCTGCTCAACGCCTTCCTGACGTGGCTGGTCGGCGTCGCAGCGGTGCTCCTCGGGGCCTTGCTCGGGCTGGTGTTCATCGTGCTTCCCGTCCTCTCCTGGCGTGACCCCGCGAGGGCGGCCGAGATCAACGCCGAGACCGTGCCGAAGGGCGACCTGGCCCGTGCGCGGCTCGAGCGGCTGACCTTCTCGGGCATGCTCGCCCTCATCTTCCTGGCGCCCGCCCTCTGGGTCTTCGGTGAGGACAACGCCAAGGCGAGGAGCGCCCCCGAGGCGTTCGTCAACGTGTGGCGTGCCGTCGTCGACTTCGAGCCGTCCTGGTGGGACCGGTACCTCTGGGACATCGTCTGGGTTCTCGGGATGCTCAGTGCGCTGCTGCTCGTCGCGCTGGTCGTCATCATCGTCCGACAGCGGTCGAAGCACGGCTCATCGTCCAAGGGCCGCGGTTCGAAGGCCGGCGGAGAGTAGCTCAGCACACATCGGGCACTGCCCGGGCCACCACGAATCGAACGCACGCGCGGAGGCACTCTCGGTGGGCGGCCATCCTCGCTGCGCCGACATCTGGCGACGGTAATACCTGTTGTGATAATGTCAGGACATATGCGGCAGGCGGGTAGCGGTCGGCACGGGCTCGAGGAAGAGCATCCGTCGTCGATGGCTCGCGAGGCTCAGCGCCCCGGACCTCGGGGAGCGTGGCTGCCGCGGCACCGGCGAACCCGGCCAACAGCCACCGATGAGGAGAACAGCATGACCCTGCTCGAAACAGCGCCTTCCAACGACAACGGCACCCCGGCGACGGAGCTCGCACCCCTCGCCTGGGCCGCGCAGAACACGCAGACCGCCCTCTGGAACGACTCGGCGGACCCGGAGGAGCTCACGAAGTCCATCGAGTTCGGGGCTGTCGGTGCGACCTGCAACCCGGTCATCGCGTTCGCGGCGATCAAGAAGCGTCCCGATGTCTGGGGTCCGCGCATCAAGGAGATCGCCGCGCAGAACCCCACCTGGGGCGAGTCGGAGATCGGCTGGCAGGCCGTGCGTGACCTCTCGATCAACGCGGCCCGACTCCTCGAATCCGAGTTCGAGCGCAGCGGGGGCCGCAACGGCCGCCTCTCCATCCAGACCGATCCGCGCCTGCACCGCGATGCTGCGGCCCTCGCCGACCAGGCCGAGGAGTTCTCGAAGCTCGCGAAGAACATCATCGTCAAGATCCCCGCGACGAAGACAGGCATCGAGGCGATGGAAGAGGCCGCATACCGTGGCGTCAGCATCAACGCGACCCTGAGCTTCACGGTGCCGCAGGCTGTTGCCGTCGGTGCCGCGCTCGAGCGCGCCCTCGAGCGTCGCGCGGCCGATGGTCTCCCCGAGCAGGAGTTCGGCCACGTGGTCACGATCATGGGCGGGCGTCTCGACGACTGGCTCAAGAAGTGGACGACCGCGAACCGCATCCTCGTCACGCCCGGCATCCTCGAGTGGGCAGGCGTCGCGGCGCTCAAGCGCGCGCACGCCGTGTTCCAGGAGCGCGGCTACCGCAGCCGCGTGCTGTCGGCGGCCTTCCGCAACCAGCTCCAGTGGTCCGAGCTCGTCGGTGGCGACATCGTCGTCTCGCCGCCGTTCGACTGGCAGGCCCGCATCAACGAGAACAACCTCCCCGTCTCCGAGCGCATCCACGTGCCCGTCGATGCCGCGATCCTCGAGGAGCTGGGCACGCTCAGCGAGTTCCGCCGCGCTTACGAGGTCGACGGCATGGCTCCCGAGGAGTTCGAGGACTTCGGGGCGGCACGCAACACGCTCCGCCAGTTCCTCGACGCGGACGCACAGCTCGACGCCCTCGTGCGCGAGATCCTGGTGCCCGCCGCCTAAGGCGCCCACGGCGGAGGCGCCCACGGCGGCTATCCGCCACCATCCGCTTCCTGAACTGAGCTCGGCCGCGCCGCGTCGCGACACCCGGAGCGCGCCGAGCTCATCCCGCCTGCTGCTCAATCAGCGTGGCGGCGCAGGGGAGGGTCCGTAGTTTTCTCGCGAGGAAAGCCGACGGGCCCTCCCCTTTTCGCATGCCCGCGCCCACGTCAGTGCGCGGGGGTCCCGCGGTTGGCGGCGGGCAGTACGACGTTGTCGATGATGCCGACGAGGAACTCCCGGTCCGGTGGCTGGCGCAGGATGAGGGTGCGGAATGCGGCCATCGCCGGTGCAATCATGCTGAGGGTGTCCAGTTCGACATCGGCGGCGATCTCGCCGCGCTCGATGGCGCGCTCGAAGAGCACGCGGTTGGCGGCGGCGCGGGGAGCGACGATCGCCGCGTGCGCTGCGGCGGCCATCTCTGGGTCGCGCGCGATCATCGAGACGACACCGGTCATGACGTTGAGCTTGCGCTCGGCGTCGCGGATGTTCGGGGGGCGCACCATGGCGATGAGGTCGCCGCGCAGGGTGCCCGTGTCGGGGAGTGCCTCGAGGTCGAGGTCCTTCGACTTCATGCAGGCCACTGCGTCGAGCACGAGGTCCGACTTCGAGGCCCAGCGCCGGTACAGCGTGGCCTTGCCGGCCTTCGCGCGGGTTGCGACCATGTCGATCGTCATGCCGTCGTATCCGGTCTCGGCGAGCACATCCAGTGCCGCCTCGAGGATGTCGGTGTCGCGCGTGTGGTCGCGCTTGCGTCCGAGCCGCGGCTTCCCGGCTGTCTCGTCTGGTGTCGCCGGTGCTGCGGGGGAGCTGTCGGCGAGGTGTGTATTCGTCATCGAAACCGCCTCTCGTCGCTGCACAGACTAGCCGTGCACATTACGGAACTCAGTGTATCCGAAACGGCTCAGTCTCGGATATGGTGATGCGCATGCCTGAAACCTCTGCACCCGCGACGGATCGTCGCCGCTGGTTGACGCTGGTCGTCGTCGGTCTCGCCCAGCTGATGGTCGTGCTCGACGCGACCGTCGTCAACATCGCCCTGCCGTCCGCGCAAGCGGACCTCGGGTTCTCCGATGGCCAGCGCCAGTGGATCATCACGGCCTACTCGCTCGCCTTCGGCAGCCTCCTGCTCCTCGGAGGCCGCCTCTCCGACCTCATGGGTCGCAAGCGCACGTTTGTCATCGGGCTCATCGGCTTCGCGGTCGCCTCCGCCCTCGGCGGCGCTGCCCCGTCCTTCGAGCTGCTCGTCGCAGCCCGCGCCCTGCAGGGCGTCTTCGGTGCGCTGCTCGCGCCGACGGCCCTTGCCGTCCTCACGACGACCTTCACGATCCCCAAGGAGCGCGCCAGGGCCTTCGGCGTCTTCGGCGCGATCGCTGGCGCGGGCGGAGCAGTCGGTCTGCTCCTCGGTGGCGTGCTCACGGAGGCGTTCGATTGGCGCTGGAACCTCTACATCAACGTCGCGATCGCTGCCGTCGCGCTGGTCGGCGCCTTCGTCTTCGTGCCGTCGATCGCCCGCACCGGTCCACGCCCGAAGCTCGACATCCCGGGAACGCTGCTGGTCTCCGCCGGCCTCTTCGCGCTTGTCTATGGCTTCTCGCACGCCGAGACCGACGGGTGGGATTCGCCGCTCACGTGGGGCATGCTCGCCGGCGCGGTCGTGTTCCTCGCCGGGTTCGTTGTCTGGCAGACTCGCGCCGGGCACCCGCTGCTTCCCCTGCACATCGTCCGCGACCGCAACCGCGGCGCCGCCTACCTGTCGGTCATGATCGCGGGCGCCGGCATGTTCGGCGTCTTCCTCTTCGTCACGTACTACCTGCAGCTCACGCTCGGCTACTCGCCCATTCAGACGGGGCTCGCGTTCCTGCCTATGATCGCGATGCTCGTGCTCGCCGCACAGCTCGGCACGAACATCTTCGTTCCACGGTTCGGCCCGAAGATGCTCGTCCCGATCGGCATGACGATCGCCGCGAGCGGCATGGTCTGGCTGACGTTCCTGGATGCGACGAGCTCGTACGCGGCGCACGTCATGCCGCCGCTCATGATGATCGGCTTCGCGATGGGGACGATCATGCCCGCGTCGATGCAGACGGCCACGCTCGGCGTCGACCGCGAGTTCGCCGGGGTCGCGTCGGCGATGGTCAACACGAGCCAGCAGGTTGGCGGTTCGGTGGGTACGGCACTGCTCAACACGCTCGCGGCGACGGCCGCCACCGACTACCTGCTCGAGCATGGCCGGGATGCGGTCGGCGACGCCATGATCGCCAGCTACGCCGCCGCCTACTGGTGGGGCGCGGGCTTCTTCGCGCTCGGTGCTGTCGTCTCCGCGTTGCTGTTCCGCCGCCGGAACCAGGGACTCTCGCTCAGTCGGGAGATCGAGGCGGAAGAGGCCGCAGAGCCGACCCTCGCCCACTAGACGTGCGGCCGCCGGTCTGGGCTTCCGTGTCCATGCCGCGCGTCCGGGTGCATGCTCAAGCGTCGCGGGTCACCGCTCCTGCAGGTCGACGAGACGCACTTTGCCGACCACCGGCGCATCCAGCTCGAGCCCCTCGGCCTCGCGCACGGCCTTCTTGATGGGCAGGATGTAGGCGTCGTCGCTCGGGAAGATCGATGTGCGCCACGTGGAACCGCCGACGGTCGCCTCGACCCGCACCGAGCCGAAGCCGTGCGTGAAGCGCTCTGTGGCGGCCGCGATCTTGTCGGACGCGTCCTCGCTGAGGCTCACGAACGTCCACAGCTCACGCCGCTTGTCCCAGCGCCACAAGGGATTCGAGAACGAGAACTCCATGTGACCATGATCGCGCACGAGAGCGGTCGCGGCGAGCTCCGCGATGTGGGGGGCTAGTGCCCGCCGCCCGGCAGCACGTCGCGCATCCGCTGCAGGCGGGTCTCGCTCTCGGCGTTCAAGCCGACGACCTCCACGGTGGCGCCGTGTCTCTCATGCTTCTCGATGACGGCATCAAGAGCTGCGACGGTCGACGCATCCCAGACGTGCGCCGCACTCAGGTCGATGACCACCCGTGCCGGGTCGGACGCGTAGTCGAACTGCGCGTACAGATCGTTCGACGACGCGAAGAACAGCTGGCCCGTCACCGCGTACGAGGCGAGCGCACCGTCGTCCGACAGGTTCCGCCGCACCTCGACGACGTGTGCGACACGACGCGCGAAGAGCAGCACGGCGCACAGCACGCCCGCCCCGACGCCGATCGCGAGGTTGTGCGTCGCGACCGTCGCGACAACCGTCACGAGCATGACCGCGGTCTCGCTGAGCGGCATCCCGCGCAGCGTCGACGGGCGAATCGAGTGCCAGTCGAACGTCGCCCAGCACACGAAGATCATGACGGCGACAAGCGCGGCCATGGGGATGAGCGCCACAACGTCGCCCAGCAGCACGACCAGGAGCAGCAGGAAGACCCCGGCGAGGAACGTCGAGATGCGCGTGCGCGCGCCGGACGCCTTCACATTGATCATCGTCTGCCCGATCATCGCGCAGCCGCCCATGCCGCCGAAGAACGCGGTGATGACGTTCGCGGCACCCTGCCCCCACGCCTCGCGGGTCTTGCTGGAACGCGTATCCGTGATGTCGTCGACGAGCTTCGCCGTCATGAGCGATTCGAGCAGCCCGACGAATGCCATGGCCAACGCAAACGGGAAGACGATCTGCAGCGTCTCCAACGTGAGCGGCACATCCGGCACGAAGAACCCCGGCAGGGTGCTCGGCAGCTCGCCCTTGTCGCCCACCGTGGGAACGCTGAGCGACGCGAGCACCGTGATGAGCGTGAGCACCACGATCGCGACCAGCGGAGCAGGCACGACGGTCGTCAGTCGGGGAAGCCCGAACACGATGATGAGGGCCAGCAGGGTGAGCGGATACACGAGCCACGGCACCCCGAGCAGCTCGGGCACCTGCGCTAGGAACACGAGAATCGCGAGCGCGTTCACGAACCCGACCATCACCTGGCGCGGGATGAACCGCATGAGCTTCGCAACCCCGATCACGGCGAGCAGCACCTGCAGCACACCGGCGAGGAGCACCGCGGCGATGAGGTAGTCGAGCCCGTGTGAGGCCATGAGCGGCGCGATCACGAGCGCGACGGCGCCCGTCGCCGCCGAGATCATGGCGGGCCGGCCGCCCAGGACGGCGATCGAGACGGCCATCGTGAACGAGGCGAAGAGACCCACCCGGGGGTCCACGCCCGCGATGACCGAGAACGCGATCGCCTCGGGAATCAGCGCGAGCGCCACGACCAGGCCGCCGAGCACCTCCACCTTGAGCAGGCGAGGTGATCGCAGCGTTCGAAGCACCGACTGCCGCTGCTCGGGAGTGATGGCCGTGACGGCGGACACCGGTGCGGATGGGGCAGAGGGAGGCACAGCGGATCCAGTCTCGAGGGTGAGGAAGCAGGAGGACCCGCGAGTCCATGAGCGGCAGCGGACTTCCAGGGCGGTGTCGAGGTCGTTCAGACCGCGGAATGACGACCATAGGTCCGCTACGCGCGCCGAGCAAGGGGCGCGCTCGTCCACACGGCACTGGCCTCGGCGTCCGAGACGTGGCTAGGCGCCGACTCCGAGGCGGTCGAAGAGCTCCGCGTAGCGAGCCTGGGTGCGCTCGATGACCTCGGCCGGAAGCGCGGGCGGTTCACCCTGCTTGTCCCAGTTCGAGGACAGCCAGTCGCGGACGATCTGCTTGTCGAACGACGACAGCCGCTGCTTCAGCGGCAGCGTGGTGTCGGCGTACAGCTTCGCGTCCCAATAGCGTGACGAGTCGCTCGTGAGCACCTCGTCACCGATCGTGATCTCGCCGTTGGCGGGGTTGCGTCCGAACTCGAACTTCGTGTCGGCCAAGATGACGCCGCGCGCCTCGGCGACCGCGGACGCCTCGCGGAACACCCGCAGCGACAGGTCACGCAGCGCGACTGCATCGTCGAGCCCCACGAGCTCGATCATCTTCTCGAAGCTGATGTTCTCGTCATGCTCACCCTGGGGCGCCTTGTAGGCGGGCGTGAAGATCGGGGCCGGAAGCCGGTCGCCGTCCTCGAGCCCCGTCGGCAGGGCGATCCCGCATACCGTGCCGTGTTCGCGGTACTCGATGAGCCCCGAACCGGTCAGGTAGCCGCGCACGACGCACTCGACGGGGAACATCTCCAACCGCACGACGCGCATCGATCGGGCAGCGGTGTCGGCGGGCAGCGATGCATCCCATCCCGACGGCTCGCGCAGGTGGTTCGGCACCGCGATGCGGTCGAACCACCAGCGGCTCAACGCCGTGAGTCGAGCGCCCTTCCCGGGAATGCCGGGGGAGAGGATGTGGTCAAATGCGCTCACGCGGTCGCTCGCCACCACGAGCAGCACGCGGTCGTCGGTCGGTGACTCGTACACTTCGCGCACCTTGCCGGACGAGACGTGCGACCACCCTTCGAGCGTGGGAGTCAGCGCGGCGTCGGTCACGACTGCTGCTCGCGGGCCGCGAGCTCGGCGATGTCTGTGCGGTACTGCGCGCCGTCGACGTGGATGCGCGAGAGCCCCTCGTACGCGAACGCGCGAGCCTCCGCGATGGTCGCGCCGGTTCCGACGACGTTGAGGATGCGGCCTCCGCTTGTCACGAGCGTGTCGTCGTCGCGTTGGGTCGTGGCCGCCTGCAGCACCTTCACGTTCGGCTCAGCCAGCGCATCCTGAACACCCGTGATGGTGCGGCCGGACTGCACGTCCTCCGGGTAGCCCTCGCTCGCGAGCACGATCGTGACCGCTGCGTTGTCGGCGATCGCGAGCTCCTCTGGCAGATGTCCGAGGGTGCCGGTCGCCGACGCGTACAGCAGCTCGGAGAGCGGCTGGGCGAGCCGCTCGAGCACGGCCTGCGTCTCGGGGTCACCGAAGCGCGCGTTGAACTCGATGACGCGGATGCCGGCGCTCGTCACGATGAGTCCGCAGTACAGGAGTCCCGCGAACGGCGTTCCGGAGGCCCGCATCTCGTCGACGACGGGCTTCGCGACCTGGTCGACGATGAGCTTCGAGAAGGCGCGCTCGCCGCCGAAGCGGTCGCCCAGGAACGGGACGGGCGTGTACGCGCCCATGCCGCCCGTGTTCGGGCCACCGTCGCCGGCAAGGAGGCGCTTGAAGTCCTGCGCGGGCGGGAGCGCCCGGACGTTGACCCCATCGGAGAAGACGAACTGCGAGACCTCCTGGCCGTCGAGGAACTCCTCGACCAGCACGGGGCCAGCGGCAAGCCAGTGCTCGGCGTGGATGAGCGCGTCCTCGCGGCTCTCCGTCACCATGACACCCTTACCGGACGCGAGACCGTCGGCCTTCACGACGTACGGAGCGCCGAACTCGTCGATCGCCGCGGCCGCCTCGTCGAGCGTCGTCGCGAGGCGCGCGCCGCCCGTCGGGACGCCGGCGCGGGACATGACGTCCTTCGCGAAGGTCTTCGAGCCCTCGATCTCGGCGGCGGCCTTCGACGGGCCGAACACGGGGATACCGGCGTCGCGCAGCGCGTCGGCGACACCCGCGACGAGTGGCGCCTCCGGGCCTATGACGACGAGGTCGAAGCCCTCGTCCTTGGCGAACTCCGTCACGAGCGACGGGTTGTTCACATCGAGCCTGATCACCTCAGACTCGTCGGCGATACCCGGATTGCCCGGGGCCGTGACGATCGAGTGTGCGCGCTCGCTGTGGAGGGCGGCAACAATTGCGTGCTCGCGGGCACCGGATCCGAGGACGAGAATTCTCACCGCACCAGCCTAACCGGGGACGACGTCTCCCGCTTCCGCGTGAACGCAGATGACCGGTCGGCGACACCGGCGGCGCGGCTGGAGCACAATAAGGACGTGCCGAAACCCCGAATCGCCGACGCCGCTGGCCTCGGAGCCATCACCGCCTGGTCTGAAGCCCGCGCGGAGGGGCGTCCGACGCCTCGTGCCGACGCCGCGACTGCCGTTCGCTACACGCTGCAGGCCCTCGAGGACCGGGCGCCCGGCGCGAGCGTCGAGGTTCGCGTGCCGCCGTTCGGGGCCGTGCAGTGCGTCGAGGGTCCCGGCCACACGAGAGGCACGCCGCCGAACGTCATCGAGCTCGACGCCGACACCTGGCTCGAGCTGGCAACGGGCCGGACCTCATGGCATGAGGCCTTCGAGGCGAACCGCGTGCGCGCCTCCGGCACCCGCGCCGACGTCTCGGCCTGGCTGCCGCTCGTACGTCGCTGAGGGCGTCGTGCCTCGGCGGGGCCGCCGCCCCGGCCACTGCGCATCCTGCGCGCGCTCACCGGGAACTGCGCGACAATGGATGCATGCTCCGCGAGAACGAACCCACTCCGCCGCGACCTGAAGGCGGCGCCGAACCGACGGCTGACCGCACGGTCCAAGCCGGCGGCGAGCTGGAGGGCTACGAGGCCGAGTTCGCCGAGCTGATCGACGAAGACGAGGATGACGGCGTCCGCGAGATGGACGCGAAGGTGCACCGGGTCCCTCGCATGAGCAGCTTCCTCGTGCTCGGCGCCATCGTCGGCGTGGTGCTCGTGACGATCCTCACGTTCGCGTTCCCGCCCAACGAGGCGTTCACGCGCATCCAGGTGTTCGCGTTCCTCCTCGCGTTCACGGTGCCCATCACGCTTGCACTCGGCGGGCTCGCCGGGTACATCGCGGGTCGGGTCTCTGCGAAGCAGTCGGTCGACGCGCGTCTCATCCGCGCCGACGAGCTCGAGAACCGCAGCTAATCCCCCCCGCACGGCCGCGGCAACCCTGGCCGTGCGCGCGCCTCCCTCCGGATCTGACTGGTGTTCACGGACCCAGTTCATCGCGTCGTGACGATTCGAGGCGGGGGGTGTTGCCACTCAAGGTGACGTAGGACTGAAAATGCGGGCGGTGCGGCGGCGACGCTCCCCACGTCACCCTGACTGTCAGCAAAGGCTGTCAGGTCCCGGTCCGAGCCAGGTGCGGAAGGGCGCGAGGACCTCTCGGTTCGCTCAGTCGTCGAGGCCGCGCGCGTGGAGTGCGTCTGACATGGCGTCGGCGCGACGCAGCGCTCGCACGACAAGCGGCACGGCGAAGGCGCGGGGGCTGCCGCGGCGTCCGCGCGCGTATTGCGCCTGTCTCGCGGTCTCGGCGAGCTCGGCGATGAGCGGCACCGCTCGCACGCCGAGTGCGAGCTGCAACGCGATTCGGTCGGGATCCACGCCGACGCGTCGGAGCGGCCGGAGCAGCCACACGATGGCGTCGATCATGTCGGTCGTGCGGGTCGTGAGGCTGACGAGGGTGGCCGCGAGGAGCAGCGCGACGATCGACCCGACGACGCCGAGAGCCCGGGCGAGGTCAGCGCTCCACCACTGGAAGGCGAAGATGCCGATCAGGAAGATCCACGTGGGTCGCACGCCGCGCCAGGCGTAGCGCAGGCTCAGTCGCGCGACCGCGAACCCGAGCAGGGCAGTCGCGACCGCGATGCCGGCGGCGAGCGGCGACGCGATCGCGAGCACCGATGCGCCGGCGGCGACGAGCGCGAGCAGCTTCGCCCCTGCCGGCAGCCGGTGGACGATGGATGCCCCGGGCACGTAGACCGCGAGCGGCGACGAGCGGTCAGCCACGGGCTGTGCCCGGCGAGAGCGGGTGTCCCGCAGCGCGCCCTTCGTCGTCGAGGCGGGCGTCCCAGACCCCTGTCTGCCGGGATGCGGGCTTCACGGCGCCCCTTCGGCCTCGATGGCGGCCCGGTACGCGGCGATGGCCTCCGACGGCGATCCGTCGAAGTGGATGCGCCCGTCGTGCACCACGAGCACGCGATCGAAGGTGCGGAGCAGGTCGAGGTCGTGGGTCACGAGGACAACCTGCTGCGGCAGGCGTGCGATACGGGCGGCCATGGCGCGTGCGTTGCGCAGGTCGAGGAGGGTCGTGGGCTCGTCGAGGACGAGGATGCTCGGCTCGGTCACGAGCACCGCCGCGAGGGCGAGCAGCTGCTTCTGTCCGCCGGAGAGGAGGTGCGCCGGGTGGTCGGCGCGGTCGGCGAGCCCGACCTGTTCGAGCGCGCTGGCCGTGCGGGCGGCGATCTCGGCCTTGCTGAGGCCCCGCCGCCCGAGCCCGAAGGCGACGTCCTCCCCGACGGTCGGCATGATGATCTGCGAGTCGGGGTCGGTGAAGCAGAACCCCACGCGCCGGCGGACCTCTCGCCCGTCCCGCTTCGTGTCGAAGCCGTCGACCGAGACGGTTCCGCTCGTCGGCAGCAGCAGGCCGTTGAGGAGCCTCGCGAGGCTCGACTTGCCCGAGCCGTTGGCGCCGATGATCCCGATGCGCTGCTCGTGCAGCGTGACCGAGATGTCGTCGAGCACCCGCCGCCGCTGGGCGCCGTCGCCGAACGCGACGCTCACGCCGTGCAGCTCGATCATGCGCAGGCCCCGTTCATCGGGCGGACGTGAGGGGACGCAGGAGCCGAGCGGTCACGCATCCACTGCCGGTGCCGCTGCTGGACTGGACGCGGCCTTCCGCCGGTGCCGACGACCGGAGATGAGCCCCGGGTAGGCCTTGTGGACGCCGCGGGCGATGAGCGCCGCGATGACCGCCTTCGCCAGGTCGCCCGGCAGGAAAGCGAGAGCCGAGACGGCAGCGGCACCGAACCCGATCTGGGCCACGAGCGCGACGCCGATGATGCCGGGGACGTAGAGCACGAGCACGCCGCCGACGACGGTTGCGAGGATGCCGGGCAGAAGGCGGAACGGGTTCCCGAAGCGCTCGACGAGCCAGCCGACGGCGAAGGCCGCGATCGGGAAGCCGATGAAGTAGCCGACCGTGGGGCTCGCCAGCACGGCCAGGCCGCCGCGGCCGCCAGCGAGGAGCGGGAGCCCCGCGAGCACGAGGACGTTGAAGAGCAGCAGCGCGGAGAACCCGCGCTTCGCGCCCAGCACGGCCCCCGCGAGCATGACGCCGAGGGTCTGCAGCGTGATCGGGACGCCCGGGCCGGGGATCGTGATGGCCGGCACCACGCCGAGGGCCGCCACGATGCCCGCGAACACGGCGATCTGCGTGAGGTCGCGGGTTCGGTTGCGGGGCGCGAGGGGAGCGTCGGTCATGCGAGGACTCTACCGGCGCCCCGCCCTGCCGCCCGCCTCGCGTCCGGCGTCTCGCATCCCGCGACACCTGTGGAAAACGCATGCTCGTTTCGCGACGAACATGCGTTTCCCAGATGTCTGGCCCCGTCGGGCGGCAAGGATGCGCCGGCTGGCTAGCTCTTCGTGTTGAGCTCGAGCCAGGCGAGGTACTCGGGGGTGACGGTGCCGGTGACGTAGTTGCCGTCGAAGCAGCTCATGTCGAGCTCCTTCACGTTCGAGCCCTCGGTGATGGCCGTGAACAGGTCGCCGACCTCCTGGTAGACGAGACGGTCGGCGCTGATGACCGACGCGATCTCCTCGATCGAGCGGCCCGATGCGACGAGCTCGCCGCGCGACGGCATGTTGATGCCGTACACGTGCGGGTAACGGACCGGGGGAGCGGCAGATGCGAAGGTCACCGAGTTGGCACCGGCCTGCCGGGCCATCTCGACGATCTCCTTCGACGTCGTGCCGCGCACGATCGAGTCGTCGACGAGGAGCACGTTCTTGCCGCGGAACTCCGTCGGGAGCGCGTTGAGCTTCTGGCGCACCGACTTCTTGCGCACCTTCTGCCCCGGCATGATGAACGTGCGGCCCACGTAGCGGTTCTTGTAGAAGCCTTCGCGGTAGTCGATGCCGAGGGTCTTCGCCATCTCCATCGCCGTGGGGCGGCCCGAGTCTGGGATGGGCATGACCACGTCGATGTCGCCGGCGCTGATGCTGCGCTCGACGTTCGCGGCGAGGGTCTTCCCCATGCGCAGGCGCGACTCGTAGATCGAGATGCCGTTCATGACGGAGTCGGGGCGAGCGAGGTACACGTACTCGAACGAGCAGGGCACGAGGCGCGGGTTGACGGCGCACTGGCGCGAGAAGAGCTCGCCGCCCATGGAGATGAAGATCGCCTCGCCCGGCTCGACGTCGCGGACGAAGTCGTAGCCGCCCGACTCGAGCACGAGCGACTCGGACGCGACAACCCACTCGTCGCGGCCGTGCTCGTCGTCGCGGCGACCGAGGACGAGGGGGCGGATGCCGAACGGGTCGCGGAAGGCGAGCAGCCCGTATCCGGAGATGAGGGCGACGGATGCGTACGAGCCCTCGACCCGGTCGTGCAAGCGGGAGATCGAGTCGAACAGGTCGTCCGGGGTGAGGTCGTCGCCGTTGATGCCGTGCTGCAGCTCGTTCGCGAGGACGTTGAGCAGCAGCTCGGTGTCGCTCGACGAGTTCAGGTGGCGGCGGTCGACGTTGAAGAGCTCCTTGCGCAGCTCTCGCGTGTTCGTGAGGTTGCCGTTGTGCACGAGGACGATGCCGTAGGGCGCGTTCACGTAGAACGGCTGCACCTCGTCGTCGCTCTTCGCGCTGCCAGCCGTCGCGTAGCGGACGTGGCCGAGGCCGACGTTGCCGAGCAGGTTGCGCATGTCGCGGGTGCGGTAGCCCTCGCGGACCTGCCCCTTGACCTTCGCGATGTGGAACGTGTCCCCGTCGGCTGTCGCGATGCCGGACGAATCCTGGCCGCGATGCTGCAGGAGCAGGAGGGAATCGTAGATCTGTTGGTTGACGGGACTGGTCGAGACGTGACCAACAATGCCGCACACGCTGGGGGAGCTCCAAGCACAGGTAAGCGCGCCCGCGAGGGCCCGATTTCAAGGAGGCCCACGAGGGGCCCTGAACGATGTTTCGATTTTGTCACAGCTGGCGAGTCCGCGCGCACCAGCGTGGGAAGGGTTCGCTTCCGGCGTCACCCTCGCGGCGGGCTAGGCTGTTGGGCGCATCCCCCGAGGAAAGGGCATCCCTGTGTCAGGCAACGACCTCTACGCCGCCGCTGGCGTCGACACCCGCGCGGGCGACACCGCCGTCGAGCTCATGAAGCGCGCCGTCCAGGCGACCCACGGACCAGAAGTGCTCGGCGGCGTCGGCGGCTTCGCCGGCCTCTTCGACGCGTCGCGTCTGACGTCGTTCACGAAGCCCATCCTCGCGACCTCGACCGACGGCGTCGGCACGAAGGTCGCGATCGCGCAGGCCATCGACAAGCACGACACCATCGGGCAGGACCTCGTGGCGATGGTCGTCGACGACATCGTCGTCGTGGGCGCCGAGCCCCTCTTCATGACCGACTACATCGCCTGCGGCCGCGTCGTCCCCGAGCGCATCGCCTCGATCGTCGAGGGCATCGCGAAGGCGTGCGCCGAGACCGGCACCGCGCTGACCGGCGGCGAGACGGCAGAGCACCCCGGCCTCCTCGGCCCGGACGACTACGACGTGGCTGGCGCCGCGGTCGGCGTCGTCGAGGCCGACCGGATGCTCGGACCAGAGCGTGTGCAGCACGGCGACGTCGTCATCTCGATCGCGTCGAGCGGACTCCACTCGAACGGCTACTCGCTGGTGCGCCGCATCGTCGCCGACCAGGGGCTCGCCTTCACGGACACCTCGGCGGAGCTGGGCGGGGTCGTCGGCGAAGTGCTCCTCGAGCCGACGCGCCTCTACACCGGCCCGCTCGTCCGTCTTCTCGCCGAGCCAGCGCTCGACGGCGCCGTGCACGCCTTCAGCCACGTCACCGGCGGCGGCATCGCAGCGAACCTCGCCCGCGTCCTCCCGCAGGGTGCCTGGATCGAGCTCGACCGCGGCGCCTGGTCCCCGAACGACATCTTCCGCGTCCTCGCGGGCTTCGCCGGCACCGACCTCGAGTCGACGGAAGGCACCTGGAACCTCGGCATCGGCATGTTCGCGGTCGTCGACGCGCAGCGCGCATCCGCGGTCGTCGGGTGGCTCGAGGCTGCTGGCCTCCCCTCCTGGGTCGCCGGCACCATCTCGACCGAGGCCCGCGACTTCGACGGCTTCGAGCAGGGCGCCAAGGGCGTCGACGGCGGCGCCGTGCGCCTCGTCGGCAGCTACGCCAGCTAGCAGGACGGGAGTCGCCGCTTCTCGCGGACGGACGAAGAAGCGCGGCCACGAGCACGCGGGTCTTCGCGCGGCCTGACCGACATCAGTGCAATAAACGTGCTTCGAGGGCGTTTCGACGCTTTCGGGCCCGATATCGCACTGATGTTGGACAGGCGTCCGCGCAACGTCGAAGCGGCGCCCGGAAAATCCGCTCCCACCTGGCCAAGTGGCGTGATGAAACGGCCGGGTTCGCGCGTTGCGGCGCATCCAGCGCTCACTGATCCCGGAAGTTGGACAAGCGTCCGTGATGGCTGGGCTCAGCCGCGGCGCAGGAGGGGCAGCCCACCTATTCGGCGGCGAACGCCGCCGCGATGTCCTCGCTCGTCGCCTCATTGGCAAGGAGGGCGGCGAGCAGGATGCGCGCCTGCCCGGCGCGCAGGACCGCCGCGTGGATGGCGCCGACGACCGCGAGGTCGTGCCCGCCCCCGCCTCCGCCGTAGCTGGCCTTGAGGACACCGAAGGGCACGCGGCTCGAGACGACGAGCGGGATGTCGGAGGCCTGGCATTCCCATGCGGCGGAGACGATGCTCTGGCTCGCGTTGCCGGACCCGAGGCCGACGAGCACGATGCCCTGCACGCCGGCTTCGAGGCTCGCGTGCAGGTGCGTGGCGTCGCCGCCAGGCATGACGGCGACGGTGTCGACGCGCATTCCGGTCACCGGGGCCGGCAGGTGCAGGCGGCGGGCGGGCCTGTCGGTGACGCTCCGGAACGCATCCGCGCGGTCTGCGGATGCCTTCGTGAGGCCCCATGCCTTGAGCAGTCGGCCGCCGAACGCGACGAGCACGCCTCGCCCGCGGTTGGCGGGATCGAGGGCGGCGGCGAGGGCCGCGGCGACGTTCGCGGGCCCGTCCGGTGCCTCAGACTCCGCAGTGAACTGCGAACCGGTGAATATGACGGGCTTCGAGCTCTTGAGCTGCAGGTCGGTGAGCAGCGACGACTCCTCCATGGAGTCGGTGCCGTGCAGCACGATGACGGCGCTGACCTCGTCGTCCTCCACCTGGCGGCGCACCTCGTCGCTGATCGACTGCATGTCGCCGAGGGTGAGGCTCGAGGAGTCGACGGCCATGAGGTTCACGGGCCGCAGGCGGGCACCTGGCGCGTCTGCGCCCTCGAGCAGCGCATCCGCGCCGAGGCTGGGCGTCGTCGCCCCTGAGGCGGTTGTCGTGCTGGCGATGGTGCCGCCCGTCGCGATGACGGCGATGAGGGGGAGAGGCGCAGTGGTCGTCACGGTCACATGTCTACCCGGTTTTGCCGGGGCGCGCGCTGAGGGTTGACTGCGCGGCGTTCGGGGACCGACGGCCAGGATGCTCGACCCGCGACGCGGGGAACACGGACGCTTTCCCGTGCGTTGGGCACGTAACACAGAGTTAATTCGCGCCTTCCGGGAAGCGCGTCCCGAATTCATGGGGCACATTCCTAAGATGGCCGCACATCACTGATGTTCTGGCTACCGCCGAAGATAGGGAAACCCCAATGCAGAAGACACGCCTGATCACTGGAGGCATCGCCGCGCTTGCAGCGATCGGCCTCCTCTCAGCCTGCTCGAACCCGACCGCCCCCGACGCCGGCGGAACCGACGAGGGCGCCGCGTCCGGCGACACCATCGTCGTCTCCTCGGCGAACTTCCCGGAGTCGGAGATCATCGGCAACCTGTACGCGGAAGCGCTCAAGGATGCCGGCTTCACGGTCGAGACGCAGTTCAACATCGGCTCGCGCGAGGCGTACATCCCGGCGCTGTCGGACGGATCGATCGACCTGATCCCCGACTACACCGGCAACCTCCTCATCTTCCTCGACCCCGAGGCGGACACGGCGGATGCGGAGACCATCAACACGGGGCTCACCGCGGCGCTCGAGGCGGAGGGCCTCACGGGGCTCACCCCGGCCGAGGCCGAGGACAAGGACGCGGTCGTCGTCACGAAGGAGACCGCTGAGAAGTGGAACCTGACGACCATCGCCGACCTCGCCGCGCACAACGCCGAGATCACCTACGGTGCCCCGGCCGAGTTCCAGGAGCGCCCGCAGGGCCTGCCCGGCCTGAAGGCGAACTACGGCGTCGAGCCCAGCGCCTTCACCCCCATCGCTGACGGCGGCGGACCGGCTACGGTCGACGCGCTCGTGAGCGGACAGGTGCAGGTGGCGAACATCTTCACCACGTCGCCCGCGATCGTCGAGAACGACCTGGTCGTGCTCGAGGACCCGAAGAACAACTTCCCGGCGCAGCAGGTCGTCCCGATCGGCAACACCGAGAAGCTCACCCCCGAGGTCGCTGAGGTCATCGACGCCATCTCGGCGCAGCTGACCACCGACGAGCTCATCGCGCTGAACACGCGCGTCTCGGGCGAGGAGAAGGTCGAGCCGACCAAGGCCGCGACCGACTGGCTCACCGAGAAGGGCCTGCTCGGCGCGTAGGCACCGGAGCACCCGCACGACCGCCCAGAGGGTGGATGCGGCCGGTCACGCGCCGTCCGCATCCACACTCTCGGCAGCACCACCAGGCACGACCGCCGAACCCACCTCCCCCGCTTTCTTCACCCCTCCAGTTTCAAGATCCACCAGAAGCGAGTTCCGGATGCAGCAGCACGCAGACGCCGAGCAGCGGCCGCAAGTGCGCCCGACGATGCGCCCCAACAGGCGTGCCGCGCAGGCGAAGCGTCCGGTCACGGACGGGTCGTCCGCTGGCGTCAACGCGCTCGCGGGGACCAGCGCGGAGGCGTCGCTGCCGCTCTCGAGCTTCGTCATCGGTCGCGACCGCATGACCCCGCGCATCCTGGAGCGACTGGCCGTCACCGTCGGCCACCTCGACATCGACCCGCACGTCAGGGTCCGCCTCGCGGAGGCCCGCGGCGTCATCGAGAGCGTCATGGCGCGCGGCGAACCGGCGTACGGCGTGAACCGTGGCCTCGGCCCGCTGCGCGACCAGGAGATCCCCGAGGAGCTGCAGCACGCCTTCCAGCTGTTCGTCCTCGCCTCCCACGACGCCGCTGTCGGCAAGAACCTCACCCCGATCGAGGCTCGTTCCGTCATGCTCGCGCGCCTCGCCGTCATGGCGCAAGGCAACTCTGGGGCGACGACGTCGCTCTTCGAGGGGCTGCGCTGCCTGCTCGAATGCGGCGTGACGCCCGCCATCCCGTCTGAGGGATCCGTCGGCGCGGCAGACCTGTCCATGCTCGCGGCGATCGGGAACGTGCTCGTCGGCCGTGGCCGGGTGCTCGACGAGACGGGCACGCAGACCGTCCCGGCTCGCGAGGCGCTTGCGACGGCAGGGCTCGTCCCGCTGGAGCTCGCCGCGAAGGACGGCCTCGCCCTCGTCGGCGCGAATGCCGCCTCGGTGGGCATCGCCGCCCTCACCTCGGTGCGACTCGACCGCTTCACCGCCTCAGCCGACCTCGTCGTCGCCCACACCTTCGACGCCCTCAACGGCAGCGTCAAGGGCTTCCAGGAGAAGGTCGTCGCGGCGCGCCCCCACCCCGGTCAGATCCGCGCCGCCGCCCGCTTCCGCTCGCTCCTCGGCTCGAGTCGCGCCTACGGCCCCGCCACGGCTGGCTCGCTGCAGGACCCGCTCTCCATGCGCACCGTCCCGCAGGTGCACGGCACGCTCATCGAGCAGGCGGATGTGCTGCGCGAGTCGGTCACGGTCGAGCTGAACGCGCGCAGCGAGAACCCCTACATCGACGTCGACAACGACGTCATCATCTCCAACGGCAACTTCTCGACGATCCAGATGGCGATCACCGCCGACTCGGTCCGCCTCCTCCTCGCGCACTTCGGCATCATGAGCGAGCGGCGCTGCTCCCTCATGATCAGGCGCCTCCGCTCCGAGCGCTCGCTCGTCGAGCAGGTGCTGTCGATCGATGACGCCGAGCATCCGTTCGTGCCCGTCATCCTCGCGAACACGGCCTCATCGCTCATGGCGCGACTCCAGCAGCTCGCGGCGCCCGTCTCGCACCTCGGCGGGGTCGTCGGCGACGGCGTCGAGGACCACAACGCGCAGGGCTACCTCGCCGTGCGCCTCCTCGAGGACAGCCTGGAGGCCGCCGAGCGGCTCCTCGCGATCGAGGCGCTCCTCGCAGTCGGCGTGGGCGTCGCAGCCCCCGCGCCCTCCATGAAGGACCGCGCCCCGCTCGTGGTGCAGCTTTCGAAGCGCATCCGTGAGACGCTCGCCCTCAACGACCCCGCCATCATGACCTCTCAGCGAATCGACCGAGTGCGCGCCGACATCGCCGAGCTGAGTGAGCACGTGCAGGACGCGTGAGCCGTCGGCTCTCGCACCAAGATCACCCCGTCCCCAGCCAAGGAGCAGCATGATCACCTTCGAGAGCGTCACCAAGACGTATCCGGACGGCACCACCGCGGTCAACGACCTCAGCCTCGACATCGAGGAGGGCTCCTTCACGGCCTTCGTCGGCCCCAGCGGATGCGGCAAGACGACGTCGATGCGCATGATCAACAAGATGATCGACGCGTCGAGCGGCCGCATCACGGTTGCAGGCAAGGACGTCGCGGATGTTCCCTCGACGCAGCTGCGCCTCGGCATCGGCTACGTGATCCAGAACGCGGGACTCTTCCCGCACCGGACCGTGCTCGACAACGTCGCCACCGTGCTCCGGCTCAAGGGCGTGCCCGCGAAGGAGGCCCGCGCGAAGGCGATGGATGCCATCGAGCGGGTTCGCCTCCGCCCCGAGCTCGTGCACCGCTATCCCGCCGACCTCTCCGGCGGCCAGCAGCAGCGTGTGGGCGTGGCGCGCGCACTCGCGGCCGACCCGCCCATCCTGCTCATGGACGAGCCGTTCAGCGCCGTCGACCCGGTGGTGCGCGACGAGCTGCAGCAGGAGATGATCCGCCTGCAGCGCGAGCTGAAGAAGACGATCGTGTTCGTGACGCACGACATCGACGAGGCGCTCATCCTCGGCGACAAGATCGCCGTCTTCGGCCCCGGCGGCGTACTGCACCAGTACGCGGCGGCCGAGGAGGTCATGACGAGGCCCGCGAACACGTTCGTCTCCAGCATGATCTCCAAGGACCGCGGCTACCGGGCCCTCACGTTCCGGGACGCATCCCTCACCGCGGAGCCCCTCGCCGAGCCGGTCGCCGGCATCATCAGCCTCGACCCCCACACATCGGAGTGGTCGCTCGCCGTCGACGACAACGGCCGCCCCGACGCCTGGCTGCACCGCGCGAGCTCGCTGCGCGTCCCCGTCGGCGCCGTCGTCACCCTCGACGACAACCTGCGCCGGTCGCTCGACGCGGTGCTCGCCTCCCCGGCGGGCCTCGCCGTCGTGGTCGACGAATCCGGCGTCGCCGCCGGTGTCGTGCGCGGCGAGACGGTGTTCGCGCGCGTCGCCGACTCGAGCGGCGACCGGTCATGAGCTGGCTCATCGCGAACTGGGACACCGTCTGGCCCATCATCATCCAGCACGCGATGCTCTCGGTCGTGCCCACGGTGCTCGGCCTCGTCATCGCGCTGCCGCTCGGGATGCTGCTTGTCGGGCGCCCCCGGGGTCGCGCGGTCGCGATCGTCGTCGCGAGCATCGTGTTCACGATCCCGTCGCTCGCGCTGTTCGTGGTCATCCCCTCGATCGTCGGCACGCCGATCATCAGCCCGCTCAACGTGGTCATCGCGCTGACGCTCTACTCGACGGCGCTCCTCATCCGCACCGTGCTCGAGTCGCTCGACGCCGTGCCCGCCGACGTGAAGGACGCGTCGAGCGCCATCGGCTACTCGTCGATCAAGCGGGTCATCGAGGTCGAGCTGCCCCTCGCCATCCCGGTGCTCGTCGCCGGCCTCCGGGTCGTCGCCGTCACCAACGTCTCGCTCGTGTCGGTCGGTGCCGTCATCGGCGTCGGCGGCCTCGGCCAGCTCTTCACGGCCGGCTTCCAGCGCGACTACCCGGACCAGATCTTCGCGGGCATCATCACGATCCTCATCCTCGCGTTCATCTTCGACCGCATCATCGCCCTCATCGGCGTCGCCACCACACCGTGGCTCCGCAGCGGGCGCGTCAAAGCGAAGCGCGCCGCGAGGCGCACACCCAACGAGCGCACGGAGACCGCCATGCTCGACACCGTCATCGGACTCGATTCTCCGGAAAAGAAGGCAAACGTCTGATGTTCAACGAGATGCTGTCCTACTTCCTCGACCCGGCCAACTGGGTCGGCTCCGCGAGCATCCCGGCGCGTGTCGGCGAGCACCTCTGGTACTCGCTGCTCGCCGTCGCACTTGCCTCCGTCATCGCGTTCCCGCTCGGCCTCGTCATCGGCCACACCGGCAAGGGCACGACTTTCATCGTCGCCACCGCCAACGTGCTCCGGGCACTCCCCAGCCTGGGCCTCATGACGCTGCTCGTGCTGCTCATGGGGCTCGGCCTGTTCCCGCCCGTGATCGCGCTGGTCATCCTCGCCGTGCCGCCGCTCCTCGCCGGCGTCTACTCGGGCGTCGCCAACGTCAGCCGAGCGACCGTGGACGCCGCGCGAGCCATGGGCATGACCGAGTGGCAGATCGTGTGGCAGGTCGAACTGCCCAATGCCATGCCCCTCATCGTCGCCGGCCTCCGCAGCGCGGTGCTGCAGGTCATCGCGACCGCGACCATCGCGGCCTACGTCAACCTCGGCGGCCTCGGGCGCTACATCTTCGACGGCCTGGCCGTCACCGACTACGGGCGCGTGCTCGTCGGCGCGATCCTCGTGACGCTCCTCGCGCTCGTCGTGGATGGCATCCTCGCGCTGCTCGGCCGCCTCGTCGTCCCCGGCCGCACGAAGCGGGGTCCGAAGGATGCTGAGGCTAGCTCGGGCTCGGGCTCGGGCGCAGGCTCGAGTGCTGGCGCTGTCTCCGGCGCGACGGTCGCATCCACGAGCGCCGCCACGACCAGCGCGTAGCTTCGCGGTCGGTGTCCGCGGGTTCCCTGGCCTGCGCAGGCACCCCGGTCGCCGGCCGGCCAGCCCGCGCACCCGCCCCACAGCGCGATCACTGCCAGCCAGGTGGCCCTTCTGGATGTTCCAGAAGGGCCATCTGGCTGGCGGCGTTCGCGGTGGCTCGGGGCTCAGGGGCCATTTGGCTGGCAGCGATTGAGGTTGGGTGCGCGGATGCGGTGCGCGGCGGCTACTCGGCGGCGAGGATCTCGTCGACGGGGCGGTAGTCGAGGCCGAGCGCCGTCGCGACGCCGCGGTTGGTGATGTGCCCGCCGTGCACGTTGAGCCCGAGCGAGAGCGCCGGGTTGTCCTGCATGGCACGCTTCCAGCCCTTGTCGGCGATGGCGGTCACGTACGGGAGCGTCGCGTTGGTGAGCGCGCGCGTCGAGGTCTCCGGCACGGCGCCAGGCATGTTCGCGACGCAGTAGTAGATCGAGTTGTGCACCGGGAACGTGGGGTCGTCGTGGGTCGTCGGGTGCGACCCCTCGAAGCATCCGCCCTGGTCGATGGCGATGTCGACGAGCACCGATCCGTGCTTCATGCCCGCAACCATCTCGTCGGTCACGAGCTTCGGTGCGGCGGCCCCCGGGATGAGGACGGAGCCGACGACGAGGTCGGCCTCGGCGAGCTGCGCCGCGATCTCGTATGCCGATGAGGCACGCGTCTGGATCTTGCCCTGGAACTGCACCTCGAGCTCCCGCAGCCGGGGGATGTTGAGGTCGATGATGGTGACGTCGGCGCCCATGCCGACGGCGTTCGCGGCCGCGTGCTCGCCGGCGACGCCGCCGCCGATGACGACGACCTTCGCCTTCGGCGTTCCGGGGACGCCGCCGAGCAGCATGCCGCGTCCGCCGGCGGCCTTCATGAGGTGGTACGCGCCGACCTGCGTCGCGAGGCGGCCAGCGACCTCGCTCATGGGGGTGAGCAGCGGCAGCGAGCGGTTCGGCAGCTGCACCGTCTCGTAGGCGATCGCGGTGGTGCCCGCGCCGGCGAGCGCCTCTGCCTGCGCCCGGTCGGCGGCGAGGTGCAGGTAGGTGAAGAGCACGAGGTCTGGCCGCATGTGCCGGTACTCGGAGGCGATGGGTTCCTTGACCTTGAGGAGCAGCTCTGCGCGCGCCCACACCTCGTCGGCGGTGGCGAGGATGCTCGCACCGGCGGCCTCGTAGGCCTCGTCGGTGATGGCGGAGCCGAGCCCTGCGCCTGCCTCGATGAGCACCTCGTGGCCGTGCCGCACGAGCTCGTGCACTCCGGCGGGCGTGATGGCGACGCGGTTCTCGTTGTTCTTGATCTCTGCAGGGATCCCGATGCGCATGATGACCTCGTTGTGTTCGTGCTGATTCGGTGCTGTTCTTCGGAAATCATGTGCAGAAAGTGTTTCGAACGGGTTGAGAGCCGCAGGAACCGCGGCCCTTGGGTCAGTATTGGTAGAAATCTGTGATCGAAGGGGATGCGCATGGCTGGAACGCCGAAGGAACTTCGGGGTGCGGATGCAGGGGCGCTCGACGACATCGACCGCAGGCTCGTCGAGCTGCTGCAGGCCGACTCCCGGCAGTCGAACACGCAGCTCGCGAACGCCGTCGGCATCGCGCAGTCGACGTGCATCGCGCGCGTGCGCTCGCTGGTCGCCCGCGGCGTGATCACGAGGTTCACGGCGGATGTGGGCCTGCCGCGGCTCGGCCTCGCGCTGCAGGCGCTCATCAGCGTCAACATCCGGTCGGGGAAGCGGCAGGAGCTCGCGCATTTCGCGGAGGAGATGCGGGCGCTGCCCGAGGTCGTGCAGATCTTCTTCCTCGGCGGCTCGGAGGACTTCATCGTGCACGTCGCAGTGCGTGATTCGAATGACGTGCGGGAGTTCGTGGTGGCGCACCTGTCGACGCACCCGGCCGTCGCATCCACTCGCACGAGCATCGTCTTCGACCACCACCGCATCCGCTGACCTGAGCTGCGTGCGCTGACTGCGCCGAGCTCAGGCACAGACGTTGGGGGGGTGTGCCTGCTCGGCGTTGCTCGTGCCTGCTGAAGCCCCAGGTTTGGGGATGCTGGAGTCGGCCCGGCGTGCAGACGTGGGGGTTGCGCTGGTTCCGTGCTGGGGTGGGCTGCTGAAGCCCCAGGTCTGCAGCAGGCTGGCCGGCATGCGGCAGCCTGCATCCGCACTTCGTCCCGTGATCTAAGAACGCAGTAGCCGAAACCACCGTTGCGTTCTTATTCTGTGTGCATGGAGCCAGGAGCGCAGCCGCAGGAAGACCTCGTCGCGACCCTCATCGTGCGCGGGAGGATCCGGGATGCCCGCGGCGTCTGGGGACCGGGCGAGGTGTGGGCTGCGGGGCCTCGGATCGTCGCGGTGCACACCGGTGCGTCCCGCGCCGCGGCTCCCGCAGGAGCCAGGCTGGTCGACGTCGGCGATTCCTACGTGCTGCCCGGAGTGGTGGATGCGCACGTGCACTCCCTCTCGCACGGCGGCGAGGGCATCGCCGCGTCGACGAGGGCGGCGGCCGCGGGTGGCGTGACGACGATCGTGGAGATGCCGTACGACGGCACCGGCCCCATCAACAGCATCGACAAGCTGCGCGCGAAGCAGGATCTCGCGAACGACGAGGCGCACATCGACGTCGCGCTGCTCGGCACCCTCGCACCCGGTGGCGGGTGGCGTGCGGCTGGAGATCTCGCCGAGGCTGGGGCCGTCGGCTTCAAGGTCTCTCTCTTCCACACGCACGAGACGCGCTTCCCGCGCATCGACGACCGCGAGCTGCTGAGCGTCATGGCCGCCGTGCGGGACGCGGGCCGCACCCTCTGCACGCACGCCGAGAACAACGAGATCATCCAGTCGCTGCTCCGGGAGGAGCGGGCGGCGGGCAGCACCGACCCGCAGTCGCACTCGCGGTCGCGGCCGCCCGTCTCGGAGACGCTCGGGGTGCTGACGGCGCTCGAGGTGGCGGCCAACACGGGCGCGCGCCTGCACGTCTGCCACCTGTCGCTGCCGCGCAGCGTCGACCTCGTCGAGTGGTACCGCTCGCAGGGCGCTGACGTCACGCTCGAGACGTGCCCGCACTACCTGACCTTCACCCAGGACGATCTCGAGACGCAGCGCGGGCACCTCAAGATCAACCCTCCGCTGCGCGATACGACTGCACGTGAGGGCCTGTGGGACCGCATCGGCCGTGGCGCCGTGAGCGTCGTCAGCTCCGACCACGCGCCGTGGTCCCGCGAGCTGAAGGAGCACGAGGTGATGCTCGACAACAGCTCGGGTGCTCCCGGCGTGCAGACGCTCGTCGCGGCGACGCTCGGCGGGGCGCTCCGCCGCGACGCGTCCGAGGCGCTGCTGTCGCAGGCGGTGGATGCGCTCACGATCGCCCCCGCACGACGCTACGGCCTCGACGCGCGCAAGGGCTCGCTCGAGGTGGGCAAGGACGCGGACATCGTCGTGTTCACGCCGGGCGACGCATCCATCGAGCTCGACCGGATGCTGTCGAACGCCGGCTGGACGCCGTACGAGGGCATGTCGCCAGGCGGCAGCGTGACGCACACGTTCTCCCGCGGTGAGCTGGTCTACTCCGACACGGCGGGGCTGCTCGCGGCCGCTGGCCGGGGAGAGGTCCTGGTCTGATCATGAGCGACCTGCGACCGAAGGCGGACCCGAACGGGCGGCCCATATCCGGGGGAGCGGCCGCATCCGGCGGTGGCAGCGGCACCGGTGGAGCGGCGTACAAGTCGCTGCACCGTGGCCTCGAGATCCTGCAGCTCATCCAGGGCCGCGGGCGCCTGAAGATCTCCGAGATCAGCAGCGAGCTCGGCATGCCCCTGTCGACCGTCTACCGCTACGTGACGGTGCTGCGGGATGCGGGCTTCGCGATCGAGATCGACGGCTACCTCATGCCGTCGAGCCGTCTCGCGGAGAGCGACGACGCCTCGCCGCACCTCGTGCGCTACGCGGCCCCCGTCCTCCGCCGCCTCCGCGAGCTCACCGGCATGACCGCGATTCTCGCCGTGCGGGTGCACATCACCGCCGTGTGCCTCGAGGTGTCCTACGCGCATCCGCAGCATCGCATCCCGTTCGGACGCGGCAAGGTGCGCAGCCTCTACGCGGGCGCCACGGCGCTGCCGCTGCTGGCGTACGCGCCGAAGAAGGTGGTGCGCGAGCTGCTCTCCGGCGGTCTGCGCGCGTACACGACCGCGACCATGAGCCCCGAGATGATCGAGCCGTATCTGCGCCAGGTGCGCGCCGAGGGGCACGCCGTCTCCTACGGGCAGATCACCCCGGGCATGGTCGGCATCGGCGTTCCTGTCTTCGCGGGCGGCCGCGTGCTGTGCTCACTGTCGCTTGTCGGTGACGAGCGGCAGACTGGGGCACTGGATGAGCGCATCGCGCTCCTCAAGCAGGGAGCTGCAGAGCTCGCCGCGAAACTGCCATCGAACGTCGACCTCGAAGTCTGGAGCGATCAGAGTGCCTGAATCAGCCGCGACCCCCGCGAACAGCCAGACCCGCGCGGGCGGCGAGACTCCCACGGACGGCGAGACGCCGCCGCCGGCATCCGCGCCCCTCGCCAGCCCCATCCTCGCCCGCGGCACCCAGCCCATCACGGCGCAGCGCGGCACGAAGCTGCGGGCCAGGAACTGGCGGGCCGAGGGCCTGCTCCGCATGTTCGAGAACGTGCTCGAGGTCGGCGAGAACGCGGCGGAGCTCATCGTCTACGCCTCGCTCGGGAAGGCCGCCCGCAACTGGGATGAGGCCTGCCGCATCGTCACCTCGCTGCTCGAGCTCGACGAGGCCGAGACGCTCATCCTGCAGACGGGCGCCGCAGTCGGCGTCATGTCGACGAAGCGCGACTCGCCCATGGTGCTGTCCGCCGTCAACAACACCGTCGGCAACTGGGCCACCAGCGACCGCTTCTACGAGCGGTACCGCGCCGGCCAGACCATCTGGGGCGGCCTGACCGCCGCCGCGTGGCAGTACATCGGCCGCCAGGGCGTGCTGCAGGGCACGTACGAGCTGCTGCGCGAGGTGCTCGTCCAGCACTACGACGCGCGGGCGGAGGGCAGGTGGATGCTCACCGCTGGCCTCGGCGGGATGGGGTCGGCCCAGCCGATCTCGGCGCGCATCCTCGGCCTCTCCTCGCTCACGGTCGAGATCGACCAGGTGAAGATCGACCGCGCGCTCGCGGTCGGCGGCATCGACGTGCAAGCGCCGACCCTCGACGACGCGCTCGCGCTGATCGAGGCGGCGCGCGCCGAGGGGATCCCGGCCGCGGTCGCGCTGCACGCCAACGCGGCGGCCGTGTTCACCGAGCTCGCATCCCGAGGCGTCACGCCGGACATCGTCACCGACCAGACCGCCGCGCACGACGCGCGCTACGGCTACGTGCCCCTGGAGTACACGCTCGACGCGTGGATCACTGCCCGCGAGACGGAGCCGGAGCGCGTCGAGGCGCTGGCCCGAGCATCCATGGCCCAGCAGGTCGAGGCCATGCTCACGCTGCAGGAACGCGGCTCGGTCGCCTTCGAGAACGGCAACAACCTGCGCGTCAAGGCGCTCGAGCACCTGGGGGAGGGGGAGGCCGACCGGGTCAACCGCATCCCCGGCTTCATGGAGGCCTACCTGCGTCCGCTCTTCGCGCGGGGTATAGGCCCGTTCCGCTGGGTGTGCCTGTCCGGCGACGTCGACGACCAGCTCACGATGGATGCGCTCGCCTCGTCGCTCTTCCCCGAGCGGCCCGAGATCGCCGAGTGGCTGGCGCTCGCGGGCGTGCACGTACCCCAGCAGGGGCTGCCGGCCCGATCATGCTGGCTCGGCCACGGCGAACGCTCGCGCCTCGCGCAGGCCGCGAACGAGCTCGTCGCCGACGGACGCCTCTCGGCTCCCGTGCTCTTCAGCCGCGACCACCTCGACTCGGCCGGCATGACGCATCCGCGCATCGGCACCGAGGGCATGCGGGACGGCTCCGACGGGGTCACCGACTGGCCGCTCCTCGACGCCATGCTGCTCTCGACGGCCGGCGCCGACCTCGTCGCCATCCACTCCGGCGGCGGCGGCTACACGGGGTGGATGCAGTCGGCCGGCGTCTCGATCGTCGCCGACGGCAAGCCGGAGACCCTCGAGCGCCTGCGCCTCGCGCTCGACCTCGACACGGGCCTCGGCGTCATCCGCCACGCGGCCGCCGGCTACGAGGAGGCGACCGTCGCCATCGCGCGCGGAGGCGAGACGGGGGATGCGCCCATCGCGGCCCTCGGGCTGGCCGCGCGCGGCGCATCCGCTGGGCCAGCTGCATCAGCCCCGGGACCACAAGCACTCCCAGCCAGCTCTGACACCGACCCCGAAGGGAACGCTCGTGCGTGAACTCACCCAGGAAGACGCCATCCACGGAGTGCTCGGGGGCGGTGTGCTCGCGTGCGGCGGCGGCGGGTGGAAGCACCACGGCGAGCTCATGGGCCGCATGGCGACCGAGCTGAACCGGCCGGTGCTCGCGAGCATCGACGAGCTGCCGGAGGACAGCTGGGTGGCGACGGTCACGGCCATCGGCGCCCCGGCGGCGAAGAACTGGGAGATCCGCCCGGTCGACTACGTGCACGCGCTGCAGGAGCTCATCAGGGCGACGGATGTGCCCATCGCGGCCGTCATGACCGCCCAGAACGGCTACTCGACGACCCTCAACGGGTGGATCCAGTCGTCGGTGCTCGGCGTGAAGGTGCTTGACGTGGCCGGCGACGTGCGCGCGCATCCGACGGGCAAGCTCGGCTCGCTCGGCCTCGCCGAACGTGAGGGGTACGTGGCGACGCAGGTCGTCTCGGGCGGCAACCGCGCCCTCCACGGGCACTTCCTCTCGGTGAACACAGGCACGATCAACACGTGCGACGACGTGCTGCGCGACATCTCGGTGCGCACGGGCGGCTTCATCGCGGCCGCGCGCAACCCCGTCGAGCTGAGCTATGTGAAGGAGCACGCGGCGCACGGGTCCATCTCGCTGGCCCTCGACCTCGGGCGCGACATGGCCGCTGCGCTCAGGAAGCGCGGCGCAGGGAAGCAGGAGGCGTTCGTGCAGGCGGTCGTCGAGCGCCTCGGCGGCACGGTCGTGTCGCGCGGCCCGCTCGGCTTCGAGGTGCCGACCGAGACGCACGGCGGCTGGGACCACGGCACGTTCCGCATCGGCGACTTCACGGTGCCGTACCTCAACGAGTACATGGCCATCGAGTCCGGCGGTGAGCGCATCGCGACCTACCCGGACACGATCATCATCCTCGACCCCAAGCTCGGCGAGGCCGTCGCAGTCAAGGACGCCTACGAGGGCGAAGAGGTTGTGCTCGTCTCGGTGCCCGCATCCGCCCTGCCCGTGTCGTCGTCGGCCATCGACGAGTCCGGGCTCGCCGAGATCGAGCAGATCATGGGCATCGACTTCCTGAAGTACCGCGACTCGGGCCTCGTCGGCGGGACGGTCGGCTATGTCAGCTGACACCGCGGATGCGCTGCTCGGCGCCGTTGACCCGTCCAGGCTCCGGCCCGACCAGCAGCGGGTCCTCGCCGATCTGACGGAGCTCGCCGGCCTCGTCGAGAGCGCCGAGCCTGGCTTCTCACGACGCGTATTCTCCGACGCGTACCGCGCGGGGCGCGAGTGGGTGCGAGACCGGATGCGCACGGCGGGCCTCGAGGCGCACATCGACCCGGCGGGCAACGTCGTCGGAGTGCTGCGCGGCGCGAACTCGGCGCTCAAGCCGCTCATGACGGGGTCGCACACCGACACCGTGCACGCGGGCGGACGCTACGACGGCATCGTCGGCGTGCTCGGCGGCATCGAGGTCGCGAGGCGGCTCCGCGAGGAGGGCATCACGCTCTCGCGCGACCTGTACGTCGTCGACTTCCTCGGCGAGGAGGCGAACTCCTTCGGCGTCTCCTGCATCGGGTCTCGGTCCATCGCCGGACTCCTGCTGCCCGAGCACCTCGAGCGCACCGACGGCGAATCCGCGCTTCGCCTCGGCGACGCCATGACGGGCTTCGGCCTCGACACGAGCGGCGCGCTCGGCCAGGCCTGGACGCCCGGCTCGCTGCACGCCTACCTCGAGCTGCACATCGAGCAGGGCCCGCAGCTCGAGCGCAGCGGCACGCAGATCGGCGTCGTCACGGCGATCGCCGGCATCGAGCGGCTCATGGCCGCCTTCTCGGGCCGCGCCGACCACGCGGGCACCATGCCCATGCAGGGCAGGCACGACGCGCTCATCGCGGCCGCCGAGGCGATCCTCACGATCGAGCGAGAGGCGTGCGGCGCCCCCATCCACGGAGTATCGACGACCGGCCGCATCGAGTCGTCGCCCGGTTCCTTCAACATCGTTCCAGACGAGGCGCGCATCTGGGCGGAGATGCGCAGCGTGGATGCGTCGTGGCTGCACGGCGCGAAGCGTCGCGTCGCCGAGGACATCGCGGCGGGCGCCGCGCTGCGCGGCGTCGAGACCGCCATCGAGTGGCTCAACGACCAGGACCCGGTCGCGGCAGACCCCGACCTGCAGCGCCTCCTCGGCGAGGCCGCCGACGCGCTCGGCTACACGTGGGAAGCCGTGCCGTCCGGCGCCGGCCACGACGCCGCGCACCTCGCGCGCCTCGGGCCGATGGGCATGATCTTCGTGCCATCCGTCGGCGGGCGCAGCCACGTGCCAGAGGAGTTCACGGAGGCCGACGACATCGCCGTGGGCATCCACGTGCTCGCGACGGCCCTCGTCGCCGCCGACCGCAGCGAGCGTCCGCTCGTCGCGAGCTGAGTCCCCTCGGCCGTCGCCGAAGTCTCGGGATGGAAACCTCGCTTCGCTACGGGAAG
Source organism: Pseudoclavibacter sp. JAI123 (assembly GCF_013409665.1). Classification (NCBI taxonomy): domain Bacteria; kingdom Bacillati; phylum Actinomycetota; class Actinomycetes; order Micrococcales; family Microbacteriaceae; genus Pseudoclavibacter; species Pseudoclavibacter sp. JAI123. The sequence goes on from NZ_JACCCM010000001.1 coordinate 878,873, forward strand.
TTTCCCAGCACGAAGTGAGTTCGCCAGCCCGAGTCCCCGGGCGCCGAGATCGCCGGCCAGGCGCCGAGTCGGGCGAAAGTCCAGGCTCGGCCCCCAGGCTTGGCAGTCGGATGCATGTGCATCCGTTCACAGACAACCGATGCGGGAACGGGGAACACCATGGCGACGTTTGTGCTCATCCACGGTGGAGGATCGTCGAGCTGGGACTGGCACCTTGTCGTGCCGAAGCTCGAGGAGGCGGGGCACCGCGCCATCGCGGTCGACCTGCCGGTTGAGGAGCCGGGCCTGTCGCTCGTCGACTACGCCGATTCGGTGTCCGCGCAGCTCGACGAGGCGAGGGGTGACAGCTCCGACGGTGACGGGCAGGGCGAGCAGCTGGTCATCGTCGGCCATTCGCTTGGCGGCTTCACGGCGGCGCTCGTGGCGGAGCGCCTGGACGCCGACGGGCTCGTGTACGTAGCCGGCATGATCCCGAAGCCGGGGGAGACGATGCAGGAGTGGTGGGATGCCACGGGCCACAGCGCGCTCGGTGTCGATTCCGAGGACGAGCTCGTGTTCTACAACCTGGTCCCAGACGACCTGGTCGTCGACGCGAAGGCGCACGTGCGCGAGGAGACGGGGTCGTGGATGGACGCTCCGTGGCCCGGAGTGGGGCGGGAGACGTCGACGGGGTTCATCGCCGCCGAGGACGACCTGTTCTTCCCGATCGAGTTCGCGAAGCAGCATGCGCGCGACCGTGCCGGGGTCGAGGCGGTCGTCGTGCCCGGCGGCCACTATGTCGCCATCGGTGCCCCGGATCCCCTGGCGAAGGCGCTCGCGGAGTTTGCTGACGGCCTCTGACCGTTCGGCTCGGTACGCTCGTCGGATGCAGCAGCTCACCGAGGCCCAGATTCGGGATGCGTTCGTGAACGCCTCGCGCAAGGAGGTCAGCGACGTGACCCTGCCGCCCGGTTTCCACGATATCGACTGGGGGCGACGCGACTACCTTGGCTGGACGGACCCGAAGCTGGGGCGTCGCGCCTACGCGGTGGTCCCCGTCGACGGCGAGCTCGTGGGGATCGTGTTCGAGCGGGCGCGCAAGCTGCCGACGCGTCGGGCGATGTGCTCGTGGTGCGAGGACGTGACGCTGCCGAACGATGTCGTCTTCTACAGCGCGAAGCGCACGGGGGAAGCCGGCCGGCGCGGTGACACCGTCGGGACGCTCGTGTGCGCTGCGTTCGAGTGCTCGGCGAACGTGCGCCGCCTGCCTCCGTCCGCGTACATCGGCTATGACCGGGATGCGGCGCGCGAGCAGCGCACGGAGAACCTGCGGACGCGCGCGGCGAGCTTCGCGCGCAACCTCCGCGACGGGGTCTGACCGAGTCCGTCTGGCGTCCGGGTCTCGATCCGGTCACTCCCTCCTTCCGGAGGTGGCGAGTGTCGGTGGCATGGTCCATCGTGGACTCCACGACAGCCACTCGACGAGGAGCGACCTGTGAGCCACGACGCGAAGAACAGCGGAGCAGCACTCCGCGACCCTGAACTGCCACCTGTAGCGGTGGAGGATCTCGACCCAGACGCCGAGAAGCCGAGGTGGACGCCGGCGAAGGTCGCCCTGTGGGTCGGCATCGGCCTCTTGGGCGGTCTGGCCTGGACGATGCTCGCGATCGTCCGCGGCGAGACGGTCAACGCCATCTGGTTCGTGTTCGCCGCCGTCTGCACCTACCTCATCGCCTACCGCTTCTACTCGAAGCTCATCGAGCGCAAGCTCACACGCCCTGACGACCGCCGCGCGACACCTGCCGAGTACAAGGCGAACGGCAAGGACTTCGTGCCGACCGACCGTCGCGTGCTGTACGGCCACCACTTCGCGGCGATCGCCGGCGCAGGTCCTCTGGTCGGGCCGGTGCTGGCAGCCCAGATGGGGTACCTGCCCGGCACGGTGTGGATCATCGTCGGCGTCGTCCTCGCGGGTGCCGTGCAGGACTACCTCGTCCTGTTCTTCTCGACCCGACGCGGAGGTCGCTCGCTCGGGCAGATGGCCCGCGACGAGCTCGGCGTGATCGGCGGCATCGCGGCGCAGATCGCGACGCTCGTCATCATGATCATCATCGTCGCGATCCTCGCGCTCGTGGTCGTCAACGCGCTCGGCGAGAGCCCGTGGGGTGTCTTCAGCGTCTCCATGACCATCCCGATCGCCCTCTTCATGGGGCTCTACCTGCGCTACCTGCGCCCGGGCAAGATCACCGAGATCTCCATCATCGGCTTCGTGCTGCTCATGTTCGCGATCGTCGCCGGCGGCTGGATCGCCGACACCGAGTGGGGCACGCAGCTCTTCACGCTCGACCGCACCACCATCGCCTGGGGCATCATCATCTACGGCTTCGTCGCCGCCGTCCTCCCCGTCTGGCTCCTGCTCGCACCTCGCGACTACCTGTCGACGTTCATGAAGATCGGCGTCATCGTCATGCTCGCCGGCGCGATCGTCGTCGTGCGCCCCGAGATCGAGGTGCCGGCGTTCAGCGAGTTCGCGAGCCGCGTCGACGGTCCGGTCTTCTCGGGCTCGCTCTTCCCGTTCCTCTTCGTGACGATCGCGTGCGGCGCCCTCTCCGGGTTCCACGCGCTCATCGCATCCGGAACCACCCCGAAGCTCGTCGAGAAGGAGAAGCAGACCCGCTTCATCGGCTACGGCGGCATGCTCATGGAGTCGTTCGTCGCCATCATGGCGCTCGTCGCGGCGCTCTCCATCGACCGGGGCATCTACTTCGCCATGAACTCATCGGCGGCCGCCACGGGAGGCACCATCGAGGGTGCCGTCGCGTTCGTCAACTCTCTGGGTCTGACTGGCGTCAACCTGTCGCCGGATGCCCTCTCGACGATGGCGTCGAACGTCGGCGAGGAGAGCATCGTGTCCCGCACGGGCGGCGCGCCGACCCTCGCCGTGGGGCTCGCGCAGATCATGCAGCAGTTCATCGGGGGCGTCGGCATGATGAGCTTCTGGTACCACTTCGCGATCATGTTCGAGGCGCTCTTCATCCTCACCGCTGTCGACGCCGGCACCCGAGTCGCCCGATTCATGCTGCAGGATGCGATCGGCAACTTCGTGCCGAAGTTCCGCGACCCCGACTGGAGGTTGGGCGCCTGGATCGCCACCGCTGTCATGGTGGCGGGCTGGGGCGCGATCCTCATCATGGGCGTCACCGACCCCTTGGGTGGCATCAATACGCTCTTCCCGCTGTTCGGCATCGCGAATCAGCTGCTCGCCGCCATCGCGCTGGCGATCTGCCTCACGATCGTCGCCAAGAAGGGCCTCTTCAAGTGGATGTGGATCGTCGCGCTCCCGCTTGCGTTCGTCGCGGTCGTCACGATCACGGCGTCGGCGTTCAAGATCTTCTCGCCGGTCCCCGCCGTCGGGTACTGGGCGCAGAACGCGGCCTTCCGGGATGCGCTCGCGGCTGGCGAGACGAGCTTCGGCAACGCGAAGACCGTCGAGGCCATGGAAGCGGTCGTGCGCAACACCACCGTGCAGGGTTCCCTGTCGATCCTGTTCGTGACGCTGTCGATCATCGTCATCGTCGCCGCGCTCGTCCGCACCTTCCGCGCGATGCGGGGCGACCTCGGCCAGAGCACGGAGGACCCGGTGACGCCGTCGCGGCTGTACGCCCCAGCGGGGTTCCTGCCGACCAAGCCGGAGCGCGAGCTGCAGCGCGAATGGGACGCGGTCCCCGCCGACAAGCGCCCCGACATCGTGAGGCACTGACGTGACGAGCACTCCGACCTCTGGGATGCGCCTGGCTGTGGACACAGTCGGGCGCGTCCTGCGAGCCATCCGCTGGTACGTGACGTCGATGATGGGCGACAACGCCTACGAGGTGTACGTCGCGCACCAGCGCCGCGCGCATCCGGGCGTCGAGCCGATGGGCGAGCGCGCGTTCTGGAGGGAGCGCACCGACGAGCAGGACAGGAACCCGCAGGGACGCTGCTGCTGAACCCCGCCTACAGGCCCGCGACGCCCTTCGCCGCCCGGTGAGCGATCACCAGACTCGAGATGACGCCCGCCAGCGTCGCCACGACTGCGAGGGCGAGCGATGCCAGGTACGGCGCGACTGTTCCGGCGGAGAGCACGGATACGACCGCGAACACGATGCCGGCCCCAGCTCCCGTATTCGCGGGTCGAAGCGCCGCTTCGTGCCCGGCGCGCCAAGCCTCGTCTGAGGAACGGGTCGCCGCCGTCCGCAAGCCCGCATACCCCCAGCGGTCGAGTCGACCATCCGCACCCCAGCGAACCGTGAGCATGCTCACGAGGTTGCCGACGATGAGGATGACCGCCACAGCGATGGCAGCGGGAAAGCTCGGCGGCTGGAGTTCGATCACTGGGGATTTCGAGTTCGGCTCAGAGGCAGGCGGCAACTGCGCGGCTCGGGGGAGCCGTTCGCAGACGCCTACGCGCGCTTCTGCTCGTAGCCGCTCGTGTCGTCGTCTTCGTCGGCGTCATCATCGTCGAGGTACTCGGACCACTTCGAGAGGATGTCGTCGGCTGGTTCTTCAGTGACTGGCTGCGTCGCCGGATAGCTCGAGGAGCCACCGGACAGTTCACGTGCCAGCGCGTCATAGTTCGTCTCATGTACGGAGTACTTGAGCTCACGGGCGACCTTGGTGTGCTTCGCCTTTTGACGGCCACGCCCCATGCGTAACCCCCTTATAAATCGGGCCGGGCAGGAATGGCCACCCGGTCGCACGTCGTTAACGAAAATCTGACGCTCACATTACCACGGCGGCCGAGCTAATCTTCGGTGCGCCGACCCGGCCACGTCACCCCGCGTCTCTAGACTGACCCCTACCGGACGGAAGCTCGTCGACCGCCCGAGTGACCGCACAGGTGCGCCCCCAGCGCCTCGACAGGAAGCCGGACGTGCACAGCGTGAAGACCGACATCGACCTCGTCGTCATCGGCGCGGGCGTGCCAGGTGTGACCGTCGCCGCGACGCTCGCCGAGATGGGTCTGCGTCCGCTGCGGGATTTCGTGGTCTTCGATGCAGAGCCACAGCCCGGCGGGTCGTGGGGGCGCGGCTGGGATTTCCAGACGGTCGGTCACACGCCGCTCCTCACGGGGCCTCCCGGGTTGTCCGAGCTGGGTATCCGACTGAGCGACCAGGATCCGGAGGCCATCGTCCGCGACATCATGCCGCCGCTCATGCGCCGCTACGAGGATGCCTACGACCTGTTCGTGGCGCGGCCCGTGCGCGTGCTGAGGGTCGAGGCGATGCGTCGCTCCCCGCATCTGACGGTGCACATCCAGGTGCGTGATCGTCCGCCCCGGACCATCACGACGCGATACGTCATCAACGCCACGGGGGACTGGTCGTCGCCGTTCGTGCCCTGGTATCCGGGGGCATTGGAATTCGCGGGCGAGCAGCTGCCATCCGCCCACATCGAGTCGCTGGCCGGATTCGCGGGCAAGCGCGTCATGGTCGTCGGTGGCGGCCGTTCAGCTGTCACGATCCTGCGCGAGCTCGAGCCGATCGCGGCGGCGACCGCGTGGTCGACCCGACGCGAGCCCGACTTCCATGAGCTCCCGCGCCTCACGCTGCCGTCCCGCACCGACTCGCGGCAGCGCGACATGGATGCGCGCCACGAGGCGGAGTTCGTGCGCTTCGTCGAGCGCGGGGAGCGCCTCCCGAGCGAGGTGAGCGTCCGAGGTATCCCCCTCTCCAGGGGGACGCTCGCCGCGATCCGCCGCGGGCTGCTCGTGTCTCGGGGGCCGCTCGCGAGCATCCAGCCGGACGGCGTCACACTCGCGAGCGGCGACCGCTTCGAGGCGGACGCGATCATCTGGGCGACGGGCAGCCGCCCCACGATGCGGCACCTCGCGCCCCTGCAGCTGCGCGAGCAGGGAGGGATGGCCCGGCTACGCGACGGATGGAGCCGCCGCGACAACCGTGTGGCGCTCCTCGGCTACGGAACGAACCGCCGCAACCCCGTCGCAGCCCGGCTCGACGCTGAACGCCTCGCCGAGGGCGTGTTCGACCGCCTCGGCGAGACCCCAGCTGACGTCAAGTAGGGCCTGCACGGCGCCCCGCGTCCCAGCGCTAACCGCGGTGCGGCGAGGCGAGCACCGACGTGACGACGGGGCGGGTGCCGAGCAGGGCCAGCCAGACGGCGCCGAACCCGAGCGCGAAGCACAGCGCCATCGTGAGCATCGCGAGTGGCGCCACGAGCAGGGAGGCGCCGACGATCGGCAGCACCAGGGCGACCGCGGCGCCCGCCCCGCCGAGTGCGGCGAGCAGCAGGGGCGCCCAGACCTGCGCCCGTTGCGCCTTCTCGAAGACCGTGCGCGGCATGCCCGTGCGGTCCAGGGAGATGAGCAGCTTGCGCTCATCGAGGATCGCGGCGGCCTGCGAGACGCCCACGGTGCACGCCAGCATGAGGAAGGCGATGAACAGCGTCAGGAAGACCCCAGTCCGGAGGTCGGTCATGAGCGTGAGGTCCTCCGCCGAGACACCCTCGGTGCCGCCCACCATGTCCAGCAACGCGAGTCCGCTGCCGCTGATGACGGCGACGAACGCGATCATCGCGATACCGGACACGCTTCGCCAGGCCACGCCGGGCGCCTCCGCGAGGCGGCGCCCCGCGATGAGGCGAGCCGGCGTCTTCGCGCGCTTCGCCATCTGCCGACCGATCAGCCCGACGAGCGGTCCGCCTGCGAGGTTGATGGCGAGCATCCCGATCGCGAACGGCACGAACAGGGCGAGGACGATGCCGACGATGCCGAGCGCCGAGACGAATCCCTGGGCCAAGCTGACGAGGCCGAGCGCGACGAGCAGGGCGACGACGCCGCCAGCGAGTGCGAGCCACTTCACCCGCGGTGCCTTGTCGCGCTTGCGCACGCCCAGGGGCGTGACGCGCACGGCGGCGAGTCCGGCGAAGGAGCTCGCCGCGGCGAGCACGGCGATGCCCGCGGCGGTCGCGGCGAGGATCGGGAACCCGACCCACAGGGACGCGGCCCCGACAGCCCCGCCGTAGAAGTGCAGCAACCCGACGACGGGAAGCAGCGCCGCGTAGAGCGCCGTCCCGGCCAGGATGCCCACGACAGCGATGAGTGTCGCCTCGGCGACGGCGAGCATCGTCACGACGGTCGTGGACGCGCCGAGCAGTCTCAGCGTCGCGAGCCGGTCGTCGCGTCGCCTCGCGGAGAGGCGCGCGGCGGCGACGCCGAGCGTCAGCAGCGGCACGGCCAGCAGGGTCAGCGCGAAGACGGCGAAGAAGCCGTGCGACTGCATGCCGGCCGGTGGGTTGAAGAGCATGATGGTGCCGCCGACGACGATCAGCGTGAGGGCCGTCACGACGGCGAACGCCACGGCGGGGAGGGCGACCGCGGCGACGCCGACGGTGTCGGGCCGGGTGAGCATCCGCAGGAGCGTGAGCACCGGGATGCGTCCGGTTCCGCGAGGCGCGGGACCCGGGATGCGCGGGCCCTGAGCGACCGTCGAGCTGGCGGTCGGCGTGGCGCCCGCGGACGGGAGCGTGTCGCCGGTGGGCCCCGGGAAGCTCGCCCCTCGCGCGGCGCTCATGCGCGGGCCGCCGAGTCGTCGAGGACGCGGCCGTCGCGCATCCGCACGGTGCGGTCGCAGCGGGCCGCGACCTCGGGATCGTGCGTGACGACGACCAGGCTCCGACCGGCGCGGGAGGTCGCGGCCAGCAGCGCCGTCATGACGTCGGAGCTCGTTGCCGAATCGAGGGCACCCGTCGGTTCGTCGGCGAACACGATGCGGGCGCCCGTGACCTGGGCGCGGGCGATCGCGACGCGCTGCGCCTGGCCACCGGACAGCTCGCCGATGCGACGCGCCTCCATGCCGCGGAGGCCCATGGCCGCGAGCCACTCGCCGGCGGCGTGCTCGGCGCGCTTGCGCTCGACGCCGCACAGCATGGCCGCGAGGGCGACGTTCTCGAGCGCCGTGAGCTCCGGGAGGAGCATCCCCTCCTGGAACACGAAGCCGAACTCGGTGCGGCGCAGGTCGGTGCGCTGCGCCTCCGACATGTCCGTCATCTCACGGCTGCCACCCTCAGCGTGCAGCTGGATGCTGCCAGAGTCGGGGGTGATGATGCCCGCCAGGCTGTGCAGCAGCGTCGTCTTCCCGGAGCCGGAAGCGCCCATGATCGCGAGCGCCTCGCCCGCCCGGACTGCGAGGCTCACGCCGGCGAGCGCGACCGTCGCGCCGTAGGTCTTCGTGAGCGAGTGCGCCGCGAGGACGGCGCCGGGGTGATGGGCGCCGGCAGCGGTGGAGGTTTGAGCGCCAGGACGCGGCGCCGCTGGTGTCTGGAAGCCTGGGTGAGAAGTCATGGTTCCAAGGTGCCCGCACAGGCGGCCGCGTCTCGACCATCTGGGGGCTCATCCGTCCCCTCCTGGAGGAGGGCTTTCCGGGATGGGCGTCATCCGCGAGGATGACCCGCGGTGCCCTGGCGCCGACGGTGTCGCTACCAGGTGAGCAGGCCAAGTCCAAGGTTGGCGCCGAGCAGCTGACCGACCGTCACGCCGATCAGGGCCGCGAACACGCCCCAGAGCATCTGGACGACCACGATGATCGCGGTCTTGCCGAGCTTCCTCGCGCTGAGCGCGTTCGCCGCGTCGAGCATCACTGAGCTCCAGGAGCTCATCCCACCGCAGAAGCCCGAGATGACGACCATCGAGGCGACGGTCGGGAGCGGCAGCAGTCCCGCCGCCAACCCGGCGATCAACGATGCGATCACGTTCACGATCATGAGGCGCCACTCTGGTGCCACGCGGCGGGGGAGCCGAGCGTCAGCCGCCGTGGCAGAACCGGCCACCGCGGCACCCGTGTGGTGGGCCGGGACCCGCGGCCACCCCTCGACGGCGACGTAGCGGACGCAGGCGCCGACACCGCCGGCCATGGCAACCGCGAGGATGAAGAGGACGTCCATCAGCGCGCTCCCGCTCCCGCCGGCGGCGGAGAAATGCGGCGCCCGAGAGCGCGGCCGAGGACGATCGCGAGGACCCCGCCGAGTGTGCCGAGCACAAACGCGGCGATTGCCCACGCGGACGTGGAGAAGACGAGCGCCAGCGCAAGCGCGATGAGCGAGAACGTCGTGAAGCCTCCGCAGAAGCCAGGGCCGAGCGCCGCACGCCACCCGGCGCGCTGCGGAGGCCAATGGGCACCCGCCACGATGCCGAGAGCCAGCGACCCCGCGAGGTTGGCGATAAGGGCAGTCAGGATGTCCGAGTCGAGGACGTGCATGCTTCCGGCTGACAGCTCGACGAGGTCCGCCGTGCCCTGCGGCATCGTCGCGGTTGAGACGACCGAGCCGAGCAACACCCGGGCGAGCGTGCCGAGGGCTCCGCCGAGGAACACGGCGAGGAGGAGGCGGGCTGGCGTTCGCACGCGGCAACCGTACTCCCAGGCCGAGGGCGGCGCCAGCCCGCCTCCGCGGGTACCGTCCGCTGGCGAACTTCGGTGACAGACGGCGGCGTCCGGCGCCGAAACGAGCCAGAACCCGCGTTTCGTCACCGAAGTTGGACGGGGGAGGGCGCAATTCTCCGTGCGGTCGGGCGCGGGTCGCAACGGTCGCCGGGGTCGCCGCGGACACCGAAGGGCCGCCTCCCGTCATGGGAAGCGGCCCTCCGATACCGCGATTCAGGCGCCGGGCGCGTCCTTCTCGTCGCGAGCCCCGAGAGCGTGAGAGATGCGCTCGCGGACTCGTTCGAGCTCCTGGTCGAGGAACGTCACGATCCCGGGTGAGAGGTGCTGCGCGCTCTGCGCGGCGCGGAGCTCTTGCCGAAGCTCGTGCCTGAACTTGTTGAGCACGAGGTCCGCCTGGGACATGGCCTCGAGCTGCTCACGACCGGCGTCACGCCGCGGGTTGCTCGCGGAACTCGTGGTCCCGGTTTTCGGAGCCTCGCTCGTGCCGCTGTTGCTGTGGTCGTTCCAGACGTGCGAGCTGGTCGCCGATGCCCAGGTGTCGAACCTGCCGTGCGTGCGGTGCCCCGAGCTCGGTGCACCCGGGGCCTCGGGCGTCGGCGGAGCCTGTGGCGGGTCCTGCGGGCGAGGCTCGCCGGGCGCCGTCGTGCCGTCGGCGAATCCAGGCGCTGAGGATCCCGGAGCTGTCTTGCCCGGGGTGGAGAACGGGGCGTCGCGGGGCTCGTTCCAGCCTTTTGCCGCGCCGGCGAAGAACCCGCGAGCTGACGCAGCTCCAGCTGCTCCCGCGCTTGCCGCCTTCTCGAAACCCGAACGTGCGTCCGGCCCGAGTTCCTGGGCGAGGCGCGCGAACTCGGCGCGGAGCTCTTCGCGCGCGCTGGCGAGGCCATGCCGGACGTCCGCGGCGAGGCGGCGGACGGAGGAGTCGACGTCCTGCTCGATGGCGGCGAGCTCATCGCGTCTCGAGTCGAGCTCGCGTCGCCCCGCTTCCGTGATGCGATAGACGCTCTTGCGGCCGTCGTTGTGCTTCGTCACGAGGCCTTCCTCTTCGAGCTTCGCGAGGCGCGGGTAGATGGTGCCGGCGCTCGGCGAGTAGGTGCCGTCGAAGCGCTCGGAGAGTGCCTGGATGAGCTCGTAGCCGTGGCGTGGCTGGTCCTCGAGGAGGCTCAGCAGGTAGAGGCGGAGGTGTCCGTGGGCGAAGACTGGCGGGGTCATGCGGTGCCTCCTGGCTTCGTGGCGTCTGATGCGGTGTCAGCGTCGGCGCTGGCGTCGACCTCGATGTTGCCGCCCGGTTCGGCATCGGCGCCCGCGGTGTCGGGCTTCGCGGTGCCTGCTGCGGGCGTGCTGGCGTGGTCATCCTCGGTCGCGGGCGCGATGCGGGCGTCGATGCGCTCATCGAAGTCGGCCGGTGTGTCGCCTGCCCGCGGGGTGCGCGCGGAGAGCATGACGGAGACGCGGCCGGTGACGGTGCTGATGCGCACGTCGGTGACCTCGCCCTCGACGGGCTCCGAGCGGTAGGTGGTTCCCCTGAGCGGTTCGAGGTGCAGGCCGTCGAGCTGCACGGAGGAGCCGACGGTCGAGACCTGGTAGCTGGGGTGCGTTCCGCTCGGGAGTCGCACGGTCGTTGCCCCGCTGACCGACCTGTTGGCGACGAGGGTGGGGGAGCCGGATGTGACGTCGACGATCGTTGCTCCTGAGACTGTGCTGCCGTCGAAGCTCACGATGGGGCCTGTCGCGGTGACGTCGCCTGATGCCGTCTTCACCACGGCCTTGCCAGCGTGGCCGCGGACGCTGATCTCGCCGCCGATGGAGTTGAGGTGCAGCTCGCCTTGGGTGGCGTCGAGGAACTGCTCGCCGCCGACGGTGTTGACGTCGATGCGTCCGTCGATGCCTGCGACCAGCACCTCTGAGCTCACGCCGAGGATGTCGACGTCGACACCTGCTGGGACGAGCACGCTCACGACGACGGTCGGCTGGTTCCAGATCGTCTTGGCGGAGGTCTGCACGTCGGTCCACGATAGCTGGGGGTGGTCGATGAGGAGCTGGTCTCCATCGATGGCGATCTTGAGGTCACGGCCGGTGATGGCGGACACCTCGATGCGGGTGCTCGGCTCGTCGTGCGCGAGCACGCTGATGGCGCCGCCTGCGAGTCTCGCGCGAACGCTGCGGACGGTCTGCACGTCGATGACGCGGGGCCCGTCTACGATCCACTGTTCAATGGCCATGGCTGCTCCTCGGGAGGGTGTTCTGGATGCGTTCCGGCGGTGAGTCCGGCAACCGACAGTCACGTTATATCGCGATTCTGAGTATTCGCGTTATATCGCGACATGCGGGCGGGTGGTCGCGGCCCCGAGCGCGTAGGCCATACTGAGCCCGTTCCGCCGTCGCTCGGCGGTGGGGAACGGAAGGCGACGCGCATCATGGAGATTCTGGGCATCACGGGCATCGCGCTGCTATCCACGCTCATCCTCTTCGGGCTGGCCGCGCTCGTGGCCGTCATCGCCGTGCGGCGGACGCGCGAGGAGCCGCGCAGGTTGAGCAACGGCGTCTGGCTCGTTGCCGCCGTCATCGCAGTGACCTCAGCGCTCTCCGGCCTGAGCAGCGGTTTCGCCGGGCTCGTCGGCGCGGTCACGGGGCTGCCGCTCATCCTCTCCCCGCTCCTGCTGCTCGTGCTCATCGTCACCCTGCTGCTGAACGGGGCGCGCATGCTCCGGCGCGAGGGGCGCTCGCTCGGCAACCTGCTCTCGCTGGTGCTCGCCGTCGTCCTCGCGGCCCTGGCCGCGCTCCCCTTCGCCGCAGTGCTGATCGACGACCGGATCTTCTTCGCGGTGGCCCTCTTCGTCGCCCTCGGCGCCGCCTATCTCGGGGCGGCTTTCGTGCTGTTCCTCGGCTACTCGTGGCTCTACGCTCGGCTGGTGCGCGGCGCGGCCGGCACGTGGGTGATCGTGCTCGGCTCCGGGCTGTCCGGCGGACGCCGCGTGCCGCCACTGCTCGCGTCTCGCATCCGGACGGGCCTGGATGCGGCGCACCGTGTCGGGGCTGCGGTCGTCGTCATGTCCGGCGGGCAGGGCAGCGACGAGGCGCTGGCCGAGGGTCGTGCCATGCGCGAGTGGGCGCTCGACCCAGCGAACGCGGGCGGTGACCTCGGGAGCCGGGAGGTCGCAGTCGGCGTGGCCAGCCCTCGCATCCTGAGCGAGGAGGAGTCGGTCAATACCGAGGAGAATCTGCGGTTCACGAAGGCAATCCTCGAGCGCGAGGGCGTCACGGGCCCCGGCATCATCGCCACCAGCAACTATCACGCCATGCGAGCGGCGATGCTGGCGCGCGAGCTTGGTATCGATGCGCAGGCCGTGCAGGCGCCCGTCGCCCGCTACTACTGGCCGAGCGCGATCCTGCGCGAATTCGCCGCGATCCTCAGACGGTATCTGCTGCTCAACCTCACCGCTGGTCTGCTCTTCGCGCTGCCGCTGCCTGTTCTCAGCCTCGTGCTGGCGCTCGGGGTGAGCTGACTGGGCGCACGGCGGGCCTGCTCGATGGACGCGGTGCGCCGCCGTGCGCGTCCCGACGCGAAAACTCTCGTGAACTCTTTCCCGTGGAACGTGCAATACCTGTTGTGAGCACTGACATCCAGATCATCGAACGCTCGCGGGTGCAACCCGCGGCCTTCGCGGAACTGTACGACCGGCACAGCCGGCTCGTGCACCGGTACGCCGCGCGAAGAACGAACGAGCAGATCGCCGACGACGTCATGTCGGAGACGTTCCTCGTCGCCTTCGAGCAGCGCGTCCGCTTCGACACGACGAGAGGCGAGGTGCGGGCCTGGCTGCTCGGCATCGCGACGACGCTGCTCAAGAAGCACCGCCGCGTCGAGGCGCGCGAATGGCGCAGCTTCACCGCCTCTGACGCCGCCGCGCTGGCCGAGCACCGCGACTTCACTCCGGATGCTGAAGCCCGCCTCGACGCGGGAGCGCGGATGCGGAGCCTTGGTTCCGCGGTCGCCTCGCTCTCAAAGGGCGACCGAGACGCACTGCTTCTCTACGCGCTGGGGGACCTCGACTACGAGGGCGTCGCGGCGGCGCTCGGCATCCCGATCGGGACCGTCCGCTCACGCCTCAACCGCGCGCGGAGGAAGCTCCAGCGCGCCACTGAACTGCAGGAGAGCCGGCGCGCGAACGCGCAGGCCGCACACGGATTGGAGACACGCGATGGACGAGATCGAACTGCTGCGCCGAGTGCGCGCTGACCAGGCCGAGCCAAGTCGAGCGGCGGTCGAGCGCGGACGGGATGCGCTTCTCGAGCGTGCGAGCGGGGCAGCGGGCGGTCGAGCACGGGGGCGTGCCTCCCGTCTGAGGCTCGGCGCGCGGTCATCGTGGGGTCTCGGAGCGTTCATCGCGACGGGGGCCGCGGTTGTTGCTCTCGTTGTGACGATCGGCCTGAGTTCCGGTGGCCGGCCCGTGGTGAGTCCAGCGGGGCAGACGCCCGCGGTAGACGCAGGCGAGGCGGTGACAGCTTCCGAGTTCCTGGACGACGCGGCCCGCCAGGTGGAAGAGAGCGGCGACCCGGTCCTTGCGCCAGGCGAATTCCTGAAGGTTGAGAGTCGAACGTTGCACGGGCAGCAACTCGCCCCGGACGGGGCCGCAGATGGGCGACCGGATTGGTACTACTCGTCGATCCGCGAGTTCTACATTCCTGCTGACCGCAGCGCGGAGTGGGTGACAAGGCTCGTGGGCGTGAGTTACGAACACGCGGCAGACGCGGATGCTGCGCTCGTGGCTGCCGACATCGAGGCCTTTCAGGCGCGTGAGGCGGAAATGTACGAGGGGGCTGGTCTGGACCCCGCCTATGAGCGTGCTGCGGGAGGGCAATTTGTTTCGGCGCAGTTCAGTCCCCAAGAGGTTGCGCGCATCGAGTGGTCCCAGGAGCCGGCGGTTGCCCTGCAGCAGGTCTATGACCTGACGGGGGTCAACGTTGGTCGGGAGATGGGGGCGTTGAGCACGATCGGCGACTTGCTGCAGCCGGGGGTCGTGGATGCGGCGACGGGAGCTGTCCTGCTCGAGGCGGCGGCGCTCATCCCAGGTATCCGCCTGCTCGATGCTCCTGTCGACTTCTCAGGCAGACAGGGGGTGGCCATAGCCGTGGATGAGGGCACCGGCTATGAGCACCAGCTTGTCTTCGACTCGGAGACTGGCTTGCCCATGGGGAGCCGAGCCATCGGGATGCCCGTCGACGGGACTGGTGGGACCGTGCTCTGGGAGTCCAGCGGCTACAGCTCTGCCGTCGTGGGTTTCGCGCCCTGACATTCAGGCCCAGTTCCCGCTGAGCGCTTCCTGGACCACGGATTCGGGAGGCGCTCAGCGGGGTTCCGGAGACTGTCGGAGGTGCGTGCAAGACTGACCGGGTGCACAAACTCGCTGAGATGAGCTTGAGAAACCGCGCGCTGATCGCCCTTGTGACGCTCTCCGTGCTCCTCTTCGGTGGCCTGTCGATGACCTCGCTCAAGCAGGAACTGATTCCGTCGGTCTCCCTGCCCATCGTCTCGGTAGTCACGAGTTACCCGGGCGCCTCGCCCGAGATCGTCGACGAGGACGTATCCCGCCTCGTCGAGACGTCGCTCCAGGGGCTCCAGGGGCTCTCCTCGACCCAGGTCACCTCCAGCGCGAACCTCTCGTCGGTGACGGTCGAATTCGAGTACGGCACCGACACGGTCTACGCAGAGCAGCGCATCCAGCAGGCCCTCAACCGCATCGAGAGCCAACTCCCCGAGGGCACCGAGACGACCGTGCTCAGCGGATCGATCGATGACTTCCCGGTCATCCAGATCGCGGCCACCGGCGGCACAAATGCTGAAGAGCTGGCCGCGAGTCTCGAGAGCTCGACCGTGCCCGGTCTCACCGAACTCGACGGGGTGCGCGAAGCGGCGGTCAGCGGCGC
The DNA here is from genome assembly GCF_013409665.1 of Pseudoclavibacter sp. JAI123. Lineage (NCBI taxonomy): Bacteria > Bacillati > Actinomycetota > Actinomycetes > Micrococcales > Microbacteriaceae > Pseudoclavibacter > Pseudoclavibacter sp. JAI123. Next base: position 894,214 of record NZ_JACCCM010000001.1, read on the forward strand.
ACCGGTCTCTCGCATCGAGATCACCCCAGACCAGGCGGCGCTCGCGGGAGCTGGCGCCAGCATCCAGAGCATCCGCGACACGCTCGACGCCGCCGGCACGCTCATCCCCATCGGCCAGATCACCGAGGGCGACGACGCCCTCACCGTGCAGGCCGGGACGCTGCTGGACAACGTCGACGCCATCGCCGCCCTTCCGCTCAGCGGCGCGAACCCCGCCACGACCACCCTCAGCGACGTCGCCACGCTCGAGCTCGGACCGGAGCCCGCCAGCTCCATCTCCCGCGTCAACGGCGAAGACGCCCTCACGGTCTCCGTCACGAAGCTCGCGAACGCCAACACCGTCGAGGTCTCCCAGGCGGTTCGGGATGCGCTGCCCGCGCTCCAGGCGTCCATCGGCGGGGGCGCGACCCTGCAGATCGTGTTCGACCAGGCCCCGTTCATCCAGCAGTCCATCGACACGCTCGTCGTCGAAGGACTCCTGGGGCTCGTCTTCGCCGTCATCGTCATCTTCGTGTTCCTGCTGTCGTTCCGCGCGACGCTCGTGACCGCGATCTCCATCCCGACCTCGCTGCTCGTCACCTTCATCGGCCTGCAAGCCGCCGAGTACTCCCTCAACATCCTCACGCTCGGGGCGCTCACCATCGCGATCGGTCGAGTCGTCGACGACTCGATCGTGGTCATCGAGAACATCAAGCGGCACATGGCGATGCACCCCGGCGCCAGCCTGCGGGGCAGCGAACGCGTGCGAGTGATCTCCGAAGCGGTCCGCGAGGTGGCCACCGCCGTCACCAGCGCGACGATCGCCACCGTCGCCGTCTACCTCCCCATCGCGTTCGTCGGCGACATCTCCGGAGAGCTCTTCCGCCCGTTCGCGCTCACGAGCGTCATCGCCCTGCTGGCGTCGCTGCTCGTCTCCCTCACCATCGTGCCCGTGCTCGCCTACTGGATGCTCGGCGGGCGGCACCTCAAGCGTCGCGCCCGCGTCGGCACGGCGGAAACCTGGTCGGGCAACGGCAACGGCAACGGCGCCGAGACCGGTGACGCGTCGACGCCTTCGGAGCCGAGCAGAGAACGTGAGCACGTGCTCGCGAGCGAATCCGCACCCGCCACGGACGTCGTCGCCGTCCAAGGCTCGGAGACGAAGACGGAGACGGCGAGCAGCGACGGCCCCGTCGAGGCCGTTCGCGTGCGCCCGCGCCGCGAACGCGCGCAGCGCGACGCCGGGAGGTTCGCACCCCTCGGTCTGCGGAGCGACGACGAAGAGCTCCACCCGCGCCGAGCCCGCCGCCGCCAGGCAGAACAGGGAGCGGGCGTCGCAGGTCGTGCAGAGCACGGCCCCGACTCCGAGCTCGCGACCGCGCACGAAGAATCGAGCTGGCTGCAGCGCGGCTACGAGCCGGTGCTGGGATGGACCCTCCGCCGCCCCTTCATCACCCTCGGCGCGGCCGTCCTCATCCTCATCCTCACCGGCGCCCTCGCTCCGCTCATGAAGACCAACTTCCTCGGCAACACCGGCAGCAACAGCTTCACGGTGACGCAGGCCCTCGAACCCAACCTCACGCTCGCCGCCTCCGGAGAAGCCGCCTCGCAGGTGGAGGACATCCTGCGGGCAAAGCCAGGCGTCGAGACCGTGCAGCTCACGATCGGCGGAGGCGGCGCAGCCTCGCTCTTCACCGGCGGCGGCGCCTCACGCGCCAGCTTCTCCGTGACCACATCGACCGACGCAGACTCCGACGCGATCCAGGCCGAACTGCGCGAGGAACTCGACGCCCTCCCCGAAGAAGCTGGCGAGATCTCCGTCGGCGGAGGCGGAAGCGCCGGCTTCTCCAGCGCCATCAGCGTCGACCTCACCGCCCCAGACGCGGAGACGCTCCGCGAGGCGAGCGACCAGGTCGTCGCCACCCTCACCGGCGTCGAAGAACTCGGAGAAGTCACGAGCGACCTCGACGAGACCCGCCCCTTCGTGCAGATGGATATCGACCAGGCGACGGCCGCCCAGTACGGGCTCAGCCAGACCGCCATCGGCGGCATCGTCGCCCAGCAGCTCCAGCCCACCCCCGTCGGCTCCCTCACCGTCGACGGCGCCAGCGTGCAGGTCGTGCTGCTCGGGGCGGAACCGCCCGCCAACATCGATGCGCTTCGCGCCACGAGCATCCCAACCGCGCTCGGGCCCGTCCCGCTCACCACGCTCGCGACGGTCGAGATCGTCGACGGACCAGTCTCCATCTCGTCAGAGCGAGGCGTGCCCCTCGCCTCCGTCACCGTCGTCCCGACCGACGACAACCTGAGCTCCGCAAACGCACTCATCACCGAGCAGCTCGACTCGCTGACACTCCCAGAAGGCGCGACGGCTGTGCTCGGCGGCGTCAGCTCAGACCAGGCCGCCGCCTTCCAGCAGCTCGGGCTCGCACTGCTCGCCGCCATCCTCATCGTCTACATCGTCATGGTCGCGACGTTCAAGAGCCTCCTGCAGCCGCTGCTGCTCCTCGTCTCGGTACCCTTCGCCGCGACCGGAGCCATCCTGCTGCAGCTCGCGAGCGGGGTCCCCCTCGGCGTCGCCTCGCTCATCGGCGTGCTCATGCTCATCGGCGTGGTCGTCACGAACGCCATCGTGCTCATCGACCTCGTCAACCAGTTCAGGGAGCGAGGACTCGCCGTTCGCGACGCGATCCTCGCCGGCGGCGCCCGCCGAGTCCGTCCCATCGTCATGACCGCCCTCGCGACGATGCTCGCCCTCACGCCCATGGCGTTGGGCATCACCGGCCACGGCGGGTTCATCTCGCAGCCCCTCGCCCTCGTCGTCATCGGAGGACTCCTCTCCTCAACCGTCCTGACGCTCCTCGTGCTCCCCGCGCTCTACACCGTGGTCGAAGGCCCGCTTGAGCGGCGCCGCGCTCGACGTGACGCGCGCATCGAGGAAGAACTGGCCGCCAACGACGTCGACTGACCCGGTTGGGGGATCGGAGCGCGAGGACGTATCCGGACCCGCTCGGTCGCGGATTCCGGCGAGAGTTCGGGACGCCGCACGTTCCCGTCTGGTCAGAGCGAGCGACGTGAGCTAGCCTGGCAAGTTGGGCATGCGCCGAATTCTGTGTGAGCAGCGTGCCAGATCTGGAGAAGGCACACATGCCCAAGCGCAAAGCAAAGGGCGGGTTCAAGCCCGCGAGCAATTACATCCCCAAAGATTCTGCGGGCCGCGGCGAGCGACCCGCCCGCGCCGGCGGCGGTGCTGGCCCCGGCGGCAACCCCCGCTGGGCGAGCGAGAACCGCCGAGACGGGGCGGCTGGAGATGACCGTCGCGGAGGCTCCGCTGGACGCGACGACCGACGCGGCTCGGGTGCGGCGGGCAGCGGCGAGCGCGGCGCCTTCCGCGGAGACGACCGCCGGTCCGGCGGAACTCGCGCGGGCGGCGACGACCGCCGCGGTGGCTATGCCGGCCGCGGCGACGACCGCCGAGGCGGTTCTGCGGGCGGCGACGACCGACGCGGTGGCTATGCCGGACGCGGCGACGACCGCCGAGGCGGCTACGGCAGCAACACCCGGCCAGGTGACGACCGGCGGAGCGCCGGCCGAGGCTCGGACCACCGTCGTGGCGGCTACAGCGACCGCAGCGACGACCGTCGTGGCGGCTACGACGCGTCCGGCCGCAACGATTCCTTCGACCGCGGCGGCGACCGCGACCGCGGCGGCTCGCGCGGCTCCGACCAGAGCCGTCCCCGCGGCGACGACCGCTACAGCACCCGCCGAGGAGCACCCGCGCGCGGAGCAGCATCAGCGCGCGGCGGCGCTCGCGGACGCGACGGGCAGTTCTCCGATCGCAACGAGCGCATCGACCGTCACCACCACGACGCCCTCCGCCAGTCGCATGGGCGTCAGCCGGCGGCCGGCTCGCGCGGCGACCGCAGCGCCAAGCACTTCGACCCCACGGCTCGCGGCGCGAATCAGCCGCAGCGCGGGGCGATCCAGGACTACCGCAGCCACAGCCAGTCCGCCGCGGGCCGCGCTCCATCTCACGACGAGGACCGCGTGCTCGAGCGTCTCGCCCCGACCGCGGTCGGCGCGAAGAACGCCGACGGCCTGAGCTTCGGCGACCTCGGCCTCGGCGCCAACATCGTCGACGCGCTCGCCGAACTCGGCGCACCGAGCCCGTTCCCCATCCAGGCATCGACGATCCCGGATGCGATCCAGGGGCGTGACGTGCTCGGCCGTGGCCGGACCGGCAGCGGCAAGACGATCGCGTTCGGCGCGGCCCTCGTGCAGCGGCTCAGCGTCGCGCGCGGCCGCGATGCCGACGCCAGCAAGCGCAAGATCGGGCGCGCGCCCCGCGCCCTCATCGTCGCGCCGACACGCGAGCTCGCATTGCAGATCGACCGGACCATCCAGCCGATCGCCCGCAGCGTCGGCCTCTTCACGACCCAGGTGTACGGGGGCGTGCCGCAGCAGCGTCAGGTCACGGCCCTCGGGCGCGGCGTCGACATCGTCATCGGAACCCCCGGCCGCATCGAGGACCTCGAGCGTCAGGGCTTCCTGCGGCTCGACCAGGTCGAGATCACGGTGCTCGACGAAGCCGACCAGATGTGCGACCTCGGGTTCCTCGAGCCCGTGCAGCGCATCCTGCGCATGACCATGCCCGGCGGACAGCGCCTGCTGTTCTCGGCGACGCTCGACGCGGCCGTGCAGCGACTTGTGACGGAGTTCCTCAAGAAGCCGTCCGTGCACGAGGTGGCAGGCGAGGAAGAGCAGCACACCGACATCGACCACAGCGTCCTCGTGGTCGAGCGCGACGACAAGCGCGCCGTCATCGAGCAGCTCGCCGGCTCCGGCGGCCGCGTGCTGATCTTCACGAAGACGCGTATCGCCGCCGAGGGGCTCGCCACCGAGCTGTCGATGGCCGGCGTGCCCGCGGCTGCGCTCCACGGCGACCTCACGCAGGGGCGACGCACGCACAACCTGCGCCTGCTCACGAGTGGCAAGGTCAACGTGCTCGTCGCGACTGACGTCGCCGCGCGCGGTATCCACGTCGATGACATCCGTCTCGTGATCCAGTCGGACATGCCGGAGGAGTACAAGTCGTACCTCCACCGCTCCGGCCGAACGGGTCGCGCGGGACAGCGTGGCACGGTGGTCACGGTCATCCCGAAGCAGCGTCGTCGCCGAATGTCCGAGCTGCTCGAGCGGGCCGAGATCGACGCACCCATGATCCCGGCGCGCCCGGGCGGCGCCGAGCTCGACGCCTTCATGGCGTACGCAGACTAGGCGCCCCGCGCGAGCTGATCGACCGATGCCCCTCTGGACGAACACACCCTTCGTCCAGAGGGGCATCGTCGTTCGTGCCCGCACCCGAAACGTGGATGATCGCCGCGTAGCGTTGCGCGCATGAGCGAACAGCAGGCGAACGACCCGCAGGCGCGGGCAGACCAGGCAAGCGCGGGCGAGGACGTCGTGGCGAACGGCGAAGGGTCAGGTGGCGAGAGCGCCGGCCACGAGAGCGCGGCGCGCATCAGCACCGAGCAGCTCGCCAACGAGCGCGCGAACGGCGACGGCCACCTCTTCCCCGACGCGGGCTCGCTCTTCGAGCCGGAGCCCGTCGACACTCCGCAGGAGCTTGAGGCTGAGGTCGAGGAAGCGGAGAAGCACGACAAGCGCTTCGCGACCGGGCCAGATGAGTGGGGCGTGGCGGAGAGCAACTTCGGGCAGAACACGAGCGAGTAGTCGCTCGGCGCGCTGGTCGCCCCGTTTCCTGATCTCGGGATGGGTTTCGCGCCTCGGGATGGGGTGCAACCCATCCCGAGAGGAGGAACCCATCCCGAGATTTGGCGGGATCGTTCAGCCCAGGTGGCTCGACGCGAGCAATGCGGCCGCCGTCGCGGTCCACGCGACGGCCACGAGCGCCCAGTCGGCGGCGTCCGTGCGGAGGATGTGGCGCTCGGTGCGCGTCGGGGCGAAGCCGAACGCGCGCGCATCCATCGAGAGCGCGACCCGGTCAGCGTGCCGCAGCGCGCCCGCGAGCAGAGGGATCGTGACGTCGAGCTGCGAGCGAAGCCAGGCGAGCGGCCCCCGACCTCGATCGACGCCGCGCACGCGCCGGGCGGCCCGGATCACCTCGAGTTCAGACCGGAACCTCGGCACGAACCTGAAGGCGGCCATCGCGGCGTAGCCGAAGCGGTAGGGCACGTGCAGGTGCTGCACCAGGGAGCGCACGAAGTCGTCGCCCGCCGTGGCGATCCCGCCGACGAGCGACAGCAGCACGATCGCGACGAGGCGGAGCGCTGTGCCGAGTCCGGTGGCCCAGGCGGCCACCGTGAAGGGCCGGCCGGCGAGCTCGAAGATGGTCGCCGTGCCGTCGAGCGCGAGCGCGGCGAGCAGGGGAGCGGCGCTTGTCGTCTCGCCGGACACCGTCGGGTCGACCCAGACGCCGAGGGTCACCGACAGGACCGCCAGCACGACGGGCACGCCGGCGATCAGCAGCAGGGCGCTTCGGGCAGACAAGCGCGCCCCGCTCAGAATCGCGATACCGCAGAGAACGATCAGCAGCGCTGGGCTGAACGCGTCGCGCACCACGAACATCGCGATGATCGCGGGCAACGTCGCGGCGATCTTCACGAGCGGGGTGCGCCGGTGCAGCCAGGGCAGGCGCTCGGCGCGCGAGCGCGCGACACTGGGCCGCGAGGCGAGTGCGTCGCCTGCGCTCACGACGCACCGCGCAGGTTCACCGAGGACTGGCGAGCGAGCTCAGCCTCGAGCCGAGAGATCGACGTGATGCCGCGCAGCCTTGGGTGACTGCGCACGTCCGCGAGTGCCCGCGCAAGCGGCGGCAGGCCAAGGCCCGCGGCCTCGAGCGCACCGGAGGACACGACGTCGCCGACTTCGCCGTGCGCGGCGACCACGCCACCCTCGAGAACCAGGAGGTGCGTCGCGAGTTCCGTCACGAGCTGCAGGTCGTGCGTCGCGAGCACCAGCGTGGCCCCGTCTCGGTGGAGCTCACGCAGCAGCGAGACGAGCTCATCGGCGCGCGCCTTGTCCTGCCCGAAGGTCGGCTCGTCGAGCACCAGCACGTCGGCCCCGTCGAGGAGGGCGGCGGCCACCGTGAGCCTCCGCTTCTGACCGCCGGAGAGGAGGAACGGATGCCGGTCGGCGTGCTCGGCGAGCCCGAAGCGCTCGAGCATCTCGTCGACCCGGCTCCGTGCATCCGCCGCCCCTCGCCCGATCTCGAACGCGAGCTCGTCTCGCACGGTGTGCGTGAGGAACTGGTGCTCCGGGTTCTGGAACACGTAACCGATGCGGGCGCGGAGTTCACCCGCCCGCATCCGGGAGATGTCGTGCCCGTCGAGCAGCACGGTGCCTCGCGGCGCGCGACGCACACCCGCGAGGGCCTGCAGCAGGGTCGATTTGCCTGCCCCGTTGTGCCCGACGACGGCCGTGATCGTGCCGGGCTGGATGCTCAGGGCAACTGGCCCGAGCACTTGTGTGCGGCCGCGGGTGACGGTGAGCTCGCGGACGTCGAGGCGATGGGAGGCCGGTTGCGTTCCGGGCTTCTCGGGGGACGCGGCCGACTTCGGTGACAATTGCTGGGTCGCAGGGGTGTCCGTGGTCGATTCGGCGCGAGCAGTCACCGAAGTTGGCCGCAGACCGATGCGCAGGTCGGTCGCTGTCGGTGAGGCCGCGTGCTCGAGGCGCCGCGCGAGCTCGGTGCCGAGCAGGGGCAGCGGTGCCGCGCCCAGATCCCAGCCGGCCTCGGTGAAGACCGCCGCAGCCTCGTGTGCGACGGGGAACCAGACGCCGAGCTCGCGGAGCCTGTCCGAGTGCTGCCCGAAGATCTCGCGGGGCGGGCCGTCGAGCACGAGACGCCCGTCGGAGTCGAGCACGATGACGCGGGTCGCTATCGTCAGGGCCTCGTCGAGGTCGTGCTCGATGAGCAGCAGGCCGTGCGTGCCGGCGCGCACGAGCTCACCGAGCGCCAGGTAGATGGCGTGCTTCGCGGCCTGGTCGAGGTTCGCGGTGGGCTCGTCGAGCACCAGCAGCGGCGAGCCCATGGCGAGGGCGCTCGCGATCGCGAGTCGCTGTCGTCCCCCGCCGGAGAGCACGTCGGGGGAGTCGTCTCGTCGCGGCCACAGCCCGAGCTGAGCGAGCGCCGCCTCGACCCTCGTCTCGATCTCCGCGACCGGTAGGCCCAGGTTCTCTGGGCCGAAGGCGACCTCATCGAAGACCTGGCCGGTCACGATCTGCGCGTCCGCGTCCTGGAACACCATGGCGACGTACTGGCTTGCGGCGGCGACGCCGAGCTCGGCGACGTCCCGCCAGTCGGCGCCTGCCCGCGCCCCTTCCGCCCGCGCCCCGCCCGTTCCTTCTGCCTTCGACTCGTCTGCGCCGTCCGCGAGCAGCACCCTCCCGGTCACGTCTGCCCCGAGCGACTGCGGGATGAGCCCGTTCAGTGCGCGGGCGAGCGTCGATTTGCCGCACCCGGACGGGCCGAGGAGCAGCACCGCCTCGCCGCGGGAGATCGAGAACGAGACGCCGTCGGGGCGCGGAGCCGCAGCGTCGAAGTGGGTGACGGAGAGACGTTCGACCCGCAGGAGCGGGGACGTCACCTGGGTGCTCTGCGGTCTTCCGCGAGCCGCAGGTCACGGCCGATGCCTGCACGCTCGAGCTGCTTCGCGAGCCAGACCGCGAGCATCGTGCAGAGCGGAGGCGACACGAGGAAGCTGCCGATGAGGAGCGCCGTGCCGAGCGCGTCGTACCCGCCGCCGTCGAGGATGCGGAACGCGGCGGCGGTCATGACGAGGCCCGCGAACAGCGACCCGGCGAGGAACAGCCACGCCGACCAGCGTCGGTAGCGTGTGACCAGGAACGGCAGCTCCTGGAGCACCCCGATGCCGACGCCGATGAGGAACGCGCCGAACGCGATCGGCTGGAACGGGCTCGCGACGAGTCCGGCGAGGGCCGAGGTGATGAGGCCGACCCACGGGCGGCGGAACAGCGCCTGCGCGAGTGCCCCCGGAATGAAGTACAGGCCGATCGTGAGCCCGTACACGAGTGGGAGGAGATTCGAGACGGCGCCGCCGATGTAGGCGTTGACGGTGAACACGACTCCGCCCGCGACTCCGATCGCGGCACAGCTCATGAGCAGACGAGTGCTGACGTTTCTCATTGGGCTCCACGCCTTCCCTCAGCGGGACACGATCCCGCTGGGGTCACGGGCTGGTGCAAGTCTACAAACTGTAGAGCGACGCGCGCGACAGGCCGTGGAGCTTGATAGCCTGAAGGCTCGCGGAGATCTGGGTGACGTTCCCCACGGCAGATCCGCGTCAAGAATTGGAGCAGCACAATGCCAGGAACTCGCACTCGAGCACGGGGTGAGCTCGAACTCGTCGTGCTGCGGCTCCTGTGGACCGCCGACGAGCCGCTCACGGCCCGTGAGATCCAGGACCGGTTCCCGGGCCGGGTTCCCGCGTCCACGACCATCCTCACCGCCCTCGACCGCCTGCGGGCGAAGGGTGATGTGACGCGCGTCGGGCACGAGCAGCGCGGCATCCGCTTCGCTGCGACGCAGACCGAGGCCGAGCACGCCTCCAGGGCGATGCTGAATGCGCTCAAGACGATCGACGGCCGCGAGGCCGCGCTCCTGAAGTTCGCGGGCAACCTCGACGCCCGTGACGCAGACCTCCTTCGCGCGGCTCTGCAGCACTCGCCTGTCTCGGCTTCCGAGCCCGCATCGGCCAGCTAGCCGGAGCCGGACCGGGTTCCACCATGGCTCCAAGCGGGCGTCCGGGGTTCCTGCCCGGACGCGAGTGATCCGAAGTGTGGATCATCCCTGCGCTCGCGTGTCTCGCGTTCGCGGTCTTCACGATGCTCGCGGCACCGTCGCTCCTCACCCGGGGCACCTGGCAGGTGCAGCATCCGCAGCTGGCTCTCGGGCTGTGGCACGGCGCCGTCGTCGGCGGCTCGCTCGCGCTGCTGGCGGCCGTCGCGCTGTCGGTCGTCGCTGTGCTCACCTGGGAGCATGACGAGGGCAGCTGGCTCAGCGGCTTCGAGATCGCGCTCGCCTCGGTCGTCGCGAGCGTCGGCCTGATCGCCATGTTCGGCTGGGGGTTCATCGTCACGCGTCGTTCCGGGCGGGCTCTGGCTGACGGCAGGCGCGCGAACGACGAGCTGCGGGATGCTGCGCGCGTGCTGTCCTACAGGGATGAGCGCATCGGCGGGGCCCTCGTGCGCTTCGTCGAGTCCCCGGCGCCGCACGCGCTCGCGGCGGCCGGGCCCGCTCCGGTGGTCATCGTGTCGAGCGGACTCGAGCAGCTGCTGACGCGCGAGCAGCTGGAAGCGGTCGTCGCGCATGAGCGCTGTCACCTGGTCAGGTTCCACGCCCTCGCCCAGCGGCTCGCCGAGGTCAACGAGGCGTGCCTCCCGCGGTACACGGGCGCGAAGAACCTGTCGCGCGCGACGGCGCTGCTCATCGAGCTGATCGCGGATGACGCGGGTGCGAAGGCGGTGGGCGCGGATGCGCTTGCCGGCGCGCTCCAGGCGCTTGCGGGTGCGGGTGCCGGATCGGACGATGACGTGCTGCGCCAGCGGGCGAGAAGACTCCACGCTCGTCCGGGAGGCATCAGCTCGACGTGGCAGGCTTGAGGCATGCCTGATTCCCCTTCGTACGAAGAACCTCGCCCGGGCTACGACGTGCCACGTGCAGCAGAGCCTGAGCGGTCGCTCACCCCGGCGCGCGTGTCGAGGCTCCGGCGGCTCACGATCCTCCTCGCGGTCATGGTCGCGGCCGGTGCGCTCGCGAACTGGCAGCAGGAATCCGAGTTCCGGTCGGCGAGCATCCTGAGTGTCGTGGTCTCGATCGTGGTCATCGTCGTCGGCTACGGCGCGATCTGGAAGATCCTCGGCTCGCCCAAGCGGAAGCGGGCGGAGGGCGCTCGGACTGCGGGCAGCATCCTCTCCGTGCTCGCGGTCACGGGTCTTCTGCTGACGGGTGTGCTCGCGATCACGGGTGCGAGCGCGAACGGCGCGGTGCAGCTGGTCGTCGGGCTCGGCTCGGCGATCGTCGGAGCCATCTGGCTGCACGCCGCCTGGCGCCGTCTCCCCGCCGAGCCGACCGGCCTGCTCGACTGACGCGTTCGCGTGCCCCGCGACGCGCGCGCGTGGAATGTCGGGGGCTGCGCCTAGCCTTGAGCCCATGATCTCGTCACCGCGCGGCAGCGATCTCTGGCAGCGACTCCAGGGCCTCGATGCCGAGCATCCGTCCGACTGGCAGCGACCCGGCCCATCTCGGCGTGCGCTGCGCACCGACGTCATCGTGGCGCTCATCGCGGTCGGCCTCATGGTGTTCTCGAACTGGGCGGTGCTCGAGCTGCGCAAGGGGGCCGACCCGTCTGAAGTCGGCGCCCTGCTCCACGACGAAGATCCGGCTGCAGCGCTGGTCGGCATGGTCCTCGTGCCCGCGATGTACGGCGTCGCCATCGCGCTGCGCCGCCGATTCCCGTTGTGGATGCTCGTGCTCAGCACGGTCGCGTTCGTGTCGGCGTTCGCCTTCACGTACCTCGACACCGTCGTCACGCAGATCGGGTACTTCCTGCTCATCTTCACGGCGGGTGCCTGGAGCAACCAGCGGGTGATGGTGACGCTGCTGCGCATCGCCATCACGGTCGGCATGACCGTGTGGGCCGTCGTCGACGCCTTCACTCGTGCGACGCTCCTCTTCGCGTTCTCGGAGTCGAGCGACAGCGAGAACTGGATCTCGAGCGTATTCACGGCCTACACGCTGCTCATCAACGTGCTCTACTTCATCGGCGCCTTCTGGTTCGGCAACTCCGACTACCGGCGGGCGGGGCAGCGCGCCGCGCTCGAGGAGCGCACGCGTGAGCTGGAGGAGTACGCGGAGGCGCTGGCTGACGAGCGAAAGCGCGTGGGAGAGCAGGCGATCCGCCTCGATCGTGTCCGTATCGCGAGAGAACTCCACGACGTGGTCGCGCATCACGTCTCGCTCATGGGCCTGCAGGCGGCCGCGGCTCGGCGCACCGCAGAGACCTCGCCAGAGAAATCGCAGCAGGCTCTGCTCGGTGTCGAGCAGAGCGCACGCGTCGCGATCGAGGAGCTCCATTCGCTCCTCACGACGCTGCGCAGCGCGGATGCGGACGACGCCGACGGTGCGCCGGCGCCCGACGACGGCGCACCAGGAGTGCAAGCAGGAGCATCCGCGCCTTCGACGCACACCGTCGAGCAGGTGCCGGCGCTCATCGAGGAGCTGCGCGGGGCCGGCATGCGGGTTGAATTCAGCACATTCGGGGAGCCGCGGTCGGTGTCGCCGCTGACCGGCATCGCGGTGTACCGCGTGCTGCAGGAGGCGCTGACCAACACGCGGAAGCATGCAGGCCCCGAGGCTCCCGCCGACGTCCGGCTGCGCTATCTGGAACGCGGAATCGAACTCGATGTGACCGACGACGGGCCAGCATCCTTCGCCCACGCCGCTGCCGCGAAGCACACGAACGGCGCCGGCGGGCTCGGGCTCGTCGGCATGCGGGAACGAGCCCGCGCGGCGGGAGGCGAGGTCACCACCGGCAAGCGCGGTGGCGGAGGTTTCCGGGTTCTCCTCCGGGTGCCCTATGACCGGCAGGTGTGACGACGTGCCTCTGGACTCCAGCGCCACTCGGACAACTCCCGGTAACCTCGCCCGCATACGGTCACGAGAACGACACCGCTGCTGCGGGTGCCAAAGGAGGCCAAGTGTCTGAACAGATCCGCGTGGTGCTGGTCGACGATCACCAGCTCGTGCGCATGGGCTTCAAGCTGATCCTCGAGTCCGAGGCCGATATCGTCGTCGTCGGCGAGGCGACAGACGGGCGCGAAGCCGTCGCCGTCGTCGAGCGGCTCAAGCCAGACCTCGTGTGCATGGACGTGCAGATGCCCGTGCTCGACGGCATCGCAGCGACCCGCGAGATCATGCAGCTCGGCGACGCCGCCCCGCGTGTGCTCATGCTGACGACCTTCCGCGACGAGGCCGCCGTCCGCGACTCGCTGCGCGCTGGAGCGAGCGGATTCGTGCTGAAGAACTCGCCGCCGGAGACGCTCGTCGAGGCCGTGCGGGTCGTCCACTCAGGCGATGCCCTGCTCGATCCTCAGGTCACACGTGGCGTCATCGCCGGCATGCTCCACGACGCCCCGGAGTCGGCCCCGACGCAGGTCGCGGATGCGCTGCAGGCCGGCGTGCACGACGAGGGCACGTCGCTGGCGCCCACCCAGCATCCTGCGCTCGCGAGCCTCACCGAGCGCGAGAGCGAAGTGCTGGCCCTCATCGCGGAGGGTCTCAGCAACGCGGACATCGCGGCGCGTCTGTTCGTGTCCGAAGCCACCGTGAAGACGCATGTCTCGAACCTGCTCGCGAAGATCGGGGTGCGCGACCGCATCCACGCGGTCATCTTCGCCTACAACGTGGGCGTCGTCGCGCCCGTCGAATAGCGCCCCTCAGGCCGAGCGGCCACCACCTCACCCGAGCGGATGAAGCGGCGCAGCTCGAGTTCCGTCGCGCGGCCGATCCCTCGACCCGCCGTTGTCCGTAGCGTCTTCTGCATACCCAGAGACGGTGCGGCGTCGAACGTCGCGCGAGACAGGAGGGGTGATGCTCGAGATCCAGAACATCTCCAAGACCTACGGCGACCGCAAGGTGCTCGACGATGTGAGCTTCTCCGTGGAGCCGGGCAAGCTCACGGGCTTCGTCGGCGGCAACGGCGCGGGCAAGACCACGACGATGCGCACGATCCTCGGCGTCGTGAAGCCGGATGCCGGAGTCGTCACGATCGACGGCCGTCCCGTCGTCGTGACCGACCGGGCCCGCTTCGGGTACATGCCGGAAGAGCGTGGCCTCTACCCGAAGATGAAGGTCAAGGAGCAGGTCACCTACTTCGCCGAGCTGCACGGACTCAGCGCCAAGGAGGCGGCCAAGAACGCCGACCGCTTCCTCGATGACCTGGGGCTCACAGAGCGGGCAGAAGACAACGTGGAGGACCTCTCGCTCGGCAACCAGCAGCGGGCGCAGATCGCCGCGTCGCTGGCGCACGAGCCCGAAATGCTCATCCTGGACGAGCCGTTCTCCGGACTCGACCCGCTCGCCGTCGAGGTCGTCCTCGAGACGCTGCAGGGCTTCGCGGCCCGCGGCGTCCCCGTGCTCTTCTCCAGCCACCAGCTGGACGTCGTCGAGCGGCTCAGCGACAACCTCGTCATCATCTCCGGGGGAGCCATCAGAGCGAGCGGCGACCGACACGAGCTGCAGGAGCGCCACTCCGAGGGCATGCACCGCATCTCCGTCGCCGGAGACGCCGGCTGGCTCCGAGACGAGCCGGGCATCAAGGTCCTCGAATTCGACCGCGGGGATGCGATCTTCGTCGCCGACTCGGGGGAGACGGCGCAGCGCATCCTCCGCACGGCCCTCGACCGGGGTCCGGTCTTCGGCTTCGGTCGCCACATCGTGAAGCTCTCCGACATCTACCGGGAGGTCGTCGCATGACGAACACACAGGAAACCACGTCTCCCCAGCGGGCCGCAGCCGCGGCGCCGCGGCCTCGTCAATTCGGCCTCAGCTCGGCGAAGGGCATCCAGCTCATCGCCAAGCGAGAGATCCTCGTGCAGGCTCGCTCGCGCGCCCAGCAGATCTCATTCCTCATCACCCTGCTGCTCGTCGCGGGCGGCATCGTGGCGGTCGCGCTGTTCGGTGACGCCATCGGAGGCGGATCGACGAAGGTGGCGACGGTGTCCGACACGACGTCGACCGCTTCCACGGCTGGCCTCGAGGCGACCGAGGTCGCATCCGCTGAGGCCGCTGCCCAGCTCGTGCGAGACGGCGAGGTCGAGTACGCGGTGCTGACACCGGCCGATGCTCGAGGCCTTGAGCTCTTCACGGGCGACGGGCAGCCGGCGAGCGACCTCGGCGACGGTGCGTTTGTGCTCGTCGGGCTCGACGGGGTGCCGACCGAGGACTCCATGGCCCTCGCTCAGGTGCCCCCGTCGTTCTCGCTCGAGGCTCCCGAGGTGAACCCGGCCCTCGGGTACATCATGGCCGTCGCGTTCGGCGTGCTCTACTTCATGGCCGCGATGGGCTATGCGTACACGATCGCGCAGAGCGTCGTCGAGGAGAAGCAGTCGCGCATCGTCGAGATCCTGCTCTCCACGGTCACGCCCCGCGTCATCATGGCGGGCAAGGTCATCGGCAACAGCATCCTGGCGCTCATCCAGGTGGCGGCGATCCTCGCCGCCGCGGCCATAGCGCTCGCCGCGACGGGCCAAGGGGCGCTGTTCTCGCTCATCGGGCCGGGCTTCGTCTGGTTCCTGGTGCTGTTCGTGTTCGGCTTCGTGCTGATCGCCACGCTGTACGCGGGCGCATCCGCGATGGTGTCGAGGCAGGAGGAGGTGGGCAGCGTCACGACGCCCCTCATGATGCTCATGCTCATCCCGTACATGCTCGTGATCCTCTTCAACAGCAACGCGCTGCTCATGACGATCCTCAGCTACATCCCGTTCTCGGCGACCATCGCGATGCCGCTGCGCGTCGTGCTCGGGCAGGCCGAATGGTGGGAGCCGATCCTGGCGCTGGTGATCCTCATCGTGACGAGTGCGGTGTCGATCATGATCGGGGCCCGTATCTACGAGAACTCCATCCTCCGCATCGGCGGACGTGTGAAGCTTAGCGACGCCCTCAAGGGGTAGGCGCAGGCCACAACAGCCGGCATCACCGCACATCTCTAGCGGGTCAAGCTAACGCTTGGCCCGCTGAGTTGTATGAAGTGTGCAATTCGGGGGGTTCTGGTGCGCAGAATCCTCGTGCCCTCCCACCGGGAAATGGCGAGTGTCGGTGGCCCGTCCTAGCGTGGAGGCATCCCAACGTTGCAAAGGAGCATCCGTGTCTGACATCAGCATCAACGATCCGGAACTCGACGAGCCTGTTGCTCTCGAGCAGAGCCGCATCGATGTCGGCTGGCTGTCGCAGCAGCTGCTCGGCACCTGGCCGGAGGAGCGCCTGCGCGCACGAGCGAACTCGGCTCGGCCCGAACTGTGGCACGACCCGGCCCTTGCCATGCCGGAACATCGCGACCGTGTGATGGGCCAGTTGCACATCCTCGTCGAGGAAGGCGCCGTCAACCTGGCGTTCCCGAAGCGCCTCGGCGGTGAGGCGAACCACGGTGGGAACATCGCCGCCTTCGAGGAGCTCGTGGTCGCCGACCCAAGCCTCCAGATCAAGGCCGGCGTGCAGTGGGGACTCTTCGGCTCTGCCGTCATGCACCTCGGCACCGACTACCACCACGACACGTTCCTCCCAGGCATCATGAGCCTCGAGGTGCCCGGCGTCTACGCCATGACGGAGACGGGCCACGGCTCCGACGTGGCGTCGATCGGCACGACGGCGACGTACGACGAAGCCACGCAGGAGTGGGTCATCAACACCCCGTTCCGCGGGGCGTGGAAGGACTACCTCGGCAACGCGGCGCTGCACGGCAAGGCGGCGGTCGTGTTCGCGCAGCTCATCACGAAGAACGTGAAGCATGGCGTGCACGCGTTCTACGTCCCCATCCGCGACGACAGCGGCCACTTCCTGCCGGGCATCGGCGGTGAAGACGACGGCGTCAAGGGTGGCCTCAACGGCATCGACAACGGGCGCCTGCACTTCACCCAGGTGCGCGTGCCTCGACGCAACCTCCTCAATCGCTACGGCGACGTCTCGGAAGACGGCACGTATACCTCGCCCATCAAGAGCCCGGGGCGACGCTTCTTCACCATGCTCGGCACCCTGGTCCAGGGGCGAGTCTCGCTCGACGGCGCCTCGGTGGCCGCATCGAAGGTCGCGCTCAAGATCGCCATCACCTACGCCAACGAGCGGCGGCAGTTCGCGGGCGGTGACGGCGAAGAAACGGTGCTGCTCGACTACGGGATGCACCAGAAGCGGCTCATCCCGCGTCTCGCGACGACCTACGCGCTGAGCTTCGCGCACGAGAACCTGCTGAAGCAGTTCCACGGCGTCTTCTCCGGCGACCTCGACACCCCGGAGAACAGGGAAGACCTCGAGACGCTCGCGGCCGCCCTCAAGTCCCTCTCCACCTGGCACAGCCTCGACACGCTGCAGGAGGCACGAGAGGCGTGCGGCGGGGCCGGGTTCCTCGCCGAGAACCGCATCACGCAACTGCGTCACGACCTCGACATCTACACGACCTTCGAAGGCGACAACCACGTGCTGCTGCAGCTCGTCGGCAAGCGACTCCTCAGCGACTACGCCGAGCAGTTCAAGGGTGCCGACCGGGGCGAGGTCACGCGCATCGTCGCCGAGCAGACGGCCGAACGCATCTACTCGGGGTCCGGCCTTCGCGGCATCGGCCAGATCGTCCTCGACCGGGGCAGCCGAGCCCGGTCGGTGGGCTGGCTGCGACAGCCCGCCACGCAGCACGAACTCCTCACCGCGCGGGTCGAGACCCTCGTCTCCGAGATCGCCGCGAAGCTGCGCAACGCCAAGAAGCTGTCCAAGTCCGAAGCGGCCGCGCTCTTCAACCGTCACCAGCCGACCCTCATCGAGGCAGCGCGGGCGCACGGGCAGCTGCTGCAATGGGAGGCGTTCACCGACGCGATCGCGGCTATGCCTGAAGGCAAGACGCGCCAGGTGCTCACGTGGCTGCGCGACCTCTTCGGTCTCGGCCTCATCGAGGAGAACCTCGCCTGGTACCTCATGTCGGGTCGCCTCTCCGTGCCGCGCGCGCAGGCCGTCTCCGCATACCGAGAGCGGCTCATCGCACGACTGCGCCCGCACGCTGGCGACCTGGTCGACGCGTTCGGCTACGGGCCCGAGCACATTCGAGCGGCCATCGCCTCCGGTGCGGAACGCGAACGTCAGGACGAGGCACGCGCCTACGTGCGAGCGCAGCGTGAGTCGGGTACTGCTCCCGTTGAGGAGAAGGCCATGCAGGCAGAGGAGAAGCTGAAGCAGCAGAAAGCGGGCGCCAACGCCTGATGATCGCCACCTGACCGGCGGCCGGCCTCCAACCTGAAGCAGCGGCTCGGGCCGAGGTGCGATACTCGGCGGAGCGTTTCCCGCGCCCCCGCAAGTCGAGGAGAGCACCACTGCATGACCGTTGAACCCCGCCGTGCCGTCGCGATCATCGGCAGCGGCCCCTCGGCTTGCTATACGGCGCAGGCGCTGCTCAAGCTGAGGCGCGACGTCGATATCACCATGTTCGAGCGCCTGCCCGTGCCGTACGGCCTCATCCGGTACGGCGTCGCACCGGACCACGTCGGGACCAAGGCGGTCACCCGCCAGTTCGATCGACTCTTCACCCGGTCGGGTGTGCGCTTCCTCGGCAACGTCGAGGTGGGGCGCGACGTCGACCTCGAGTCGGTGCGAGGCGCGTTCGACGCAACCGTCGTCGCGACGGGGCTGCACGCCGACGCGCACCTGCCGCTCCCGGGGTTCGACGACGCGCGAGTCGTCGGCGCTGGACGATTCATGCGCATCCTGAACCAGCACCCCGGCGACGAGGTGTCCCTTCCCTCGCTCGGCGCTCGCGTCGCGGTCGTCGGGAACGGCAACGTGGCGATCGACATCGTGCGGCTGCTCGCGAAGCACGAGACGGACTTCGAGGGGTCCGACGTGCACTCGCCGCTGCTCGACCAGGCCTCGGGTGAGCTACGGACCATCGAGGTGCTCGGACGATCCCTCGTCGACCAGGCGAAGTTCACCCCCTCGCTGCTGGCCGAGCTCGGACGCATCGACGATGTCCGCTACGAGGTTGTTGGCGTCGAGGCCTCGTCGCTCGAAGATTCTGCGGAGAGATCGGGGCAGGCGGCTGCGCTCGCGGCGCTGCTCGCCCGCGACCAGCCGACCACGCCTCGCATCACGGTGCGCCTCCGGTTCGGCGTCGCGCCCGTCGCGCTGGCCGCTGAGTCCGAGGGAGGCTCGCCCCTCCGGCTCTCGGTCGCCGGCCCCGGCTCCTTCGAGCCCCAGGGTGCTTCGACGGTCGCCGAGCCCGCGTCTCTCGACGTCGACTCGGTCGTTACCGCCGTCGGCTTCCACCGCGGTGACGCGCACCTGCTGCATGCGCTGCTCGGTCACGAGCGGGATGTCTTCGCGGCAGGCTGGGCGAGGCGCGGCCCGCAGGGCACCATCGCCGAGAGCCGCGCCGAAGGGCAGACGGTCGCGCGCGAGGTCGAGGAGTGGCTTGCATCGGCGGATGTGAAGCCCGAGGGTGAGCGGGCGGCCCTGCTCGCACGCCTTGACGAGGTCTCGGTGAGCTTCGCCGAGTGGAACGTCATCGACGAGCACGAGCAGCGTCAGGCTGGCCCCGGCCGCGTGCGGGCGAAGGAGCAGGACACCGAGAGTCTCCTGCGCATTGCTCGAAGCTTATCCGGGTCCTCGGCCGCGGTTGCTCCGCTAAGCTCCCACCCGTCCGTGCCAGAAGCCCCAACCCCCGACAGTGACAACTAGGAGCAGTTCATGAGCATCGTCATCCTCTACGGAACGGAGTCCGGAAACGCGGAGATGGTCGCCGGCGACCTTGCGGACGCCATGCCCGACCGTGAGGTCACGGTCGAGGACATGTCCGTCTTCGAGCCGGAGGAGCTCGAGGAAGGCACGTTCTACCTCTTCGTGTGCTCGACCCACGGTGACGGTGAGCTGCCGAGCGGGGCTCTGCCCTTCTGGGAGGAGCTCGACGCCATCCGCCCGGCACTCGACGGCTACCGCTACGGCATGTTCGGAATGGGTGACACCACCTACTCGGACACGTACAGCCAGGGCAGCGAGCACATCGACCGGCTCATGACCGAGCTCGGGGCGCAGCGGGTCGGTGAGTACGGGCGGCACGACGCCAGCTCGCGGCAGACCGCGAGCGACGCGGCACTGGCCTGGCTCCCAGGCCTGCTCGCTGCGCTCGAGGCCTCTGGCATCGAGGCGTAGCGCAGCGCGTCACGAGCCCTGGGAAGGCGAACCGGGCGGCAGCTCGACCTGGGCGGCGCCTGATCGAGATTGCGATCACGGCAAGCCGCCGCCTGCGAACCCCGATTCGCGCGCCGGGCGAGTAGATTTCCCCCATGACTTTCAACGAGAACGCGAAGCTCGACACGAGCGGCGTGCAGAAGCGTGGCCGGGGGGCCAAGACGGCCGCGATCGGCGGCGGCTCGATCGGGCTGCTCATCGTGGCGTTCCTCGCCTCGCAGTTCCTCGGCGTCGACCTGACGGGACTCGTCAGCGGCGTCGACCAGGGGCAGCAGTCCCAGCAGGAGGTCGAAGGCGGGGGGCTCGCCGAGGAGTGCCAGACCGGTGCCGACGCGAACGCGCAGATCGACTGCCGCATGGTCGGCGTCCAGAACTCGCTCGCCGACTTCTGGGAGACGGAGAGCGCGGCCGTCGGCGTCACGTACGAGCAGCCCGGGTTCATCCTGTACGAGGGCCAGACGAGCTCGGCGTGCGGAACCGCGTCCAACGCGGTCGGCCCGTTCTACTGCCCAGGCGACTCCTCGATGTACGTCGACACGTCGTTCTTCCAGCTGCTCACCTCGCAACTCGGCGCGCAGGATGGCCCGCTTGCGGAGATGTACGTCGTCGCACACGAGTGGGGCCACCACATCCAGCATCAGATGGGCGTCTTCGACACCACGAACCGCACCGACACCGGGCCCACGTCTGACGGCGTCCGCATCGAGCTGCAGGCCGACTGCTTCGCCGGTGCCTGGCTCGGCGAGGCCGCGACGACCGAGACCGCCGAAGGTGTGACGCTCCTCGAACCGCCCACGCGCGATCAGGTGGACGTGGCGCTCTCGGCCGCGTCCGCCGTCGGCGACGACCACATCCAGGGCCAGCAGGGCCAGGTGAACCCGGAATCGTTCACGCACGGCACCAGCGAGCAGCGCGTGAACTGGTTCGTGACCGGCTACGAGCAGGGCACGGGCGCCTGCGACACGTTCGCCGTGAGCGGCAACGAGCTGTAGCGCTGAAGCGGTCCCCGCCGCCGCCGCGAGCACAAGATTGTGGCCCGGTGCTGTTCATCCGTCGATGAGCAGCACCGGGCCACAACTCTCTGCCGTCGCTGCGCTGAGGGCCGGAACGGGCAGGCCCGAGCGCGAGGCCTGGGGGCTAGAACTCCTCGTGGGTGTCCGGGTCCTGGTCCCAGATGCGTCCGCGCTCGAGGCCGGAGAGCGCATCCACCTCTGCCTGGTCGAGCTGGAAGCCGAAGATGTCGAGGTTCTTCGCCTGGCGCTCGGTGGAACGCGACTTCGGGATCGCCACCGAGCCGAGCTCGACGTGCCAGCGGAGGATGGCCTGCGCGGGCGAGACGCCGTGCGCGGCAGCAACCTCGACGACGACGGGATGCTCGAGCAGCTCGCCGCGACCAAGCGGGCTCCAGGCCTCGGTCACGATGCCGTGCTCCGCGTGGAACTCGCGCAGCGCGGCCTGCGGGAAGAACGGGTGCAGCTCGACCTGGTTGACGGCGGGTGTGACACCGGTCGCGTCAACGATCTTCGTCAGGTGCTCCGGGGTGAAGTTCGAGACGCCGATCGACCGCACCCGGCCGTCCTTCTGCAGCTGCACCAGTGCGCGCCAGGTGTCGACGTACTTCTCGAGGCGCGGCAGCGGCCAGTGGATGAGCAGCAGGTCGAGCTGCTCGAGGCCGAGGCGCGCGATCGACTCGTCGAAGCCGGTGAGCGTCTCGTCGTAGCCATGGAAGCGGCCGGGGATCTTGCTCGTGACGACGATCTCGGAGCGCGGTACGTCGGACGCACGGATGCCGCGGCCGACGGCTTCCTCGTTGTCGTAGCTGATGGCAGTGTCGAGGAGTCGGTAGCCGAGCGAGAGCGCCTCGCGTGTGGGTCCGGCGGAGTCCTCGCCGGCGTGCGGGAAGGTGCCGAAGCCGATCGCGGGGATCGTGGTGCCGTCGTTGAGTCCGAGTTCAGGAACGTTGCTGGTCACTGTTCGCCTTCCGTCATTTGTTAGAACAACACGACCCTAGGGCTTGTCACCGGGAGGTTTCCGACCGTGACGCAATCGGCTGGCAAGGCGGGAGGCGGCCGCCTCAGCGAGTCCTGAGTTCCGACAGTGCCCCCGCGATCGCGTCTCTCAGCGCGGCCGGAGGCTCCTCCCGTGTGGCGAGCACGACCTCGCGGGTGAGCGTCGCAGTATCGATGGGCAGGAACGCGACTGCGTCGTCGTGCCAGGTCGCGACTGAAGCGGGGACGACGGCGACGAGCTGCCCCGCCGCGATCATCCCGAGGATCGCGGGGTAGTCGTCGGAGTGCATGCCCGTGCTCGCTTCGAAACCGGCTCGCCGGCACAGCTCGCGCGTGGCCTCGTCGAGCGTGTCGCCGCCCGATGCGCCGAACGCCCACCGGTCCTGCCGCAGCTCGGTGAACTCTCGAATGGGCTCGCTCGGCTCCGTGGTAGCGAGGGGATGCGAGCGGTGCACCGCCAGAACGAGGGGCTCAGCGAAGAGCAGCTCGGTCGTGACCTCGGCTGAGAGGGGCGTCGGCAGCCCTGGGGCCTGGAAGAGGACGGCCGCGTCCAGCTGGCCCTGCTCCAGCTGTCTGGCGAGCCGTTCGCACTCGTCGAGTGTCAGCTCGAGGCTGAGACGCGCGAGTTCCGCTCGGCGCAGGATGCCGGGGACGACGAGCGCGCCGAGGGTGGGGAAGATGCCGAAGCGCACGAGTCGCCGCTCGTCGTCGAGCCAGGCGTCGAGTTCGGTGAACGCCCTGCGGCCGGCCTCGAGCAGCTGCCTCGCGCGGACTGCGAAGACGCGGCCCGCTGCGGTCGGGGTGCTGCCACGGGGGCCGCGCTCCAGCAGCTTGACGCCTGCCTGCTGCTCGAGTCGCCGGAGATGGTGATCGACGGTCGGATGGCTCCATCCGAGCCTGTTCGCCGCCGCGGCGACGGAGCCCTCCGCGAGTACGGCGTCGAACGCTGCCAGCCCCCTGAAGTCGGGAAGATTCGGCGCCTGGCGGTGTGACATGGCTTCAGTCTACGACTGAAGCCATACCGTCAAGTTGCCATTCTCTCTTGCAAGCGACCCTGGCACGATGGAGGCATGACGCACGCACCCGAGGTTCCGACGTTCGCCTACGACGACGCTGAAAACGACTTCAGTGGGGCGTCGGCGAACCCGACTCAGAGCGCGATGTCCCTCGAGAACTCGACCGGCGCGAGTCGAGACACCGCAGGGGCGCCATACGCCGCCGCGCTCGCCGTGCACGCCGCCCGCGACTCCACTGCCTTCCTCGTGCCGGGCCACGGCGCCGACGCCACCGGTCTCGGCCTGGGCCAGGCGGAGTACTTCGGCGAGCGGGTCCTCGAACTCGACGTGACGCCACTGCTCGACGGCATCGACCTCGGCGACGGGTCACCCCGCGAGCAGGCCGAACGTCTCGCCGCGGACGCGTGGGGTGCATCCCGAACCTGGTTCCTCACCGGCGGTTCCTCGATGGGAAACCGCATGGCTGCGCTCGCCGCGCGCGGGCTCGGCGAGGGCGTGCTCATGCAGCGCAGCGCCCACTCGAGCTTCGTCGACGGCATCATCCTGGGCGGGTCGTCGCCGAGCTTCGTGCTGCCCGAAGTCGACCTCGAGCACGGCATCGCCCACGGGGTCACCCCCGCCGCGGTCGCGGATGCGCTGGCCGAGCGACGCGCATCCGGCGGCGGCGACGTCGCGGCCGTCTACATCGTCTCGCCCAGCTACTTCGGCGCCGTCGCCGACGTCGCAGGCATCGCCGAGGTGGTGCATGAGGCCGGTGCCGCCCTCATCGTCGACGCCGCCTGGGGTGCTCACTTCGGGTTCCTACCCGAGCTTCCCGACTCTCCCGTGCGCCTCGGCGCTGATCTCGTCGTCACGAGCACCCACAAGCTCACCTCGTCGCTCTCGCAGAGTGCGCTGGTGCACCTCGGGCACGGTCCCAACGCTCGGGCGCTCGAACCGCACGTCGAGCGAGCCCACCGCATGACCGCGTCGACAAGCGAAAGCTCGCTGCTGCTCGCGTCGCTGGACCTCGACCGCCGCGACCTCGTCGAGCGCCGCGACCTGCTCGAGGCGTCCTACGACGCCGTGCTCGCCGCCCGCGACATGTTCCGCGCCGACGGTCGCTTCCCGGTCGTCTCAGACGAGTTCGACGCGTACCCGTCGACGGTCGCGATCGACCCGTTCCGCATCCCCGTCGACATCCGCGCGACGGGCCTCGACGGGCACACCGTGCGGCTGCGCCTCGCCCGCGAGTTCGGCGTCATGGTCGAGATGGCCACCGTGAGCTGCGTCGTCGCGGTCGTCGGCATCGGCAAGACGCCGGATGCGCGTGTCCTGCTGGACGCGCTCGCCGCAATCGCGGCCGATGCCACCGCGGCGCCGCCCGCCACCGAGGTGCCAGGCGACGCTGCTGTCACGATCCCGCCGATGCCTGGACCGGGGGAGATGCGCATCCGCCCCCGCGCCGCCTACCTCGCCGACGCCGAGACAGTTCCGTGGGCGGATGCGATCGGGCGCATCTCCGCCGACTCGCTCGCCGCGTACCCGCCGGGAATCCCGAACGTGCTGCCTGGCGAGGAGATCACGGTCGAAGTCGTCGAGTTCCTGCGGGCGTCGGCCGCCGCGGGCAGTCATGTGCGCGGTGCCGTCGACAGCCCGGTTTCGGCGTTCCGAGTCGTCGTCGAGTAGCAGCTCAGCTCGTTGGTGCTGTGGCGCATACTGCTTGGCGCCTTCGTGACCAACATCAGTGCAGAATCGCCGCCTGGAGTCTGCACCGAGCTCGACGGCCCGATTTTTGCACTGATGTTGGTCAGGAGTCTTGCTAGCTTCGCCCGGCGTCGCCCGGGCCGCCGGCGTCGAGGATGAGCTGCAGGAAGATCACGTCGAGCCAGCGGCCGAACTTCGTGCCGACCTGGTCGAGGCGACCCGCGTGCGTGAAGCCGAGGCGCTCGTGCAGGCTGATCGATGCCGAGTTGTCTGCGTCGATGGCGGCGACCATGACGTGTTTGCCTGCCCTCCGGGCGCGGTCGATGAGCGCGAGTGTCAGTGCCTTGCCGAGCCCTCGTCCGCGGGCTTCGCCTCGCACGTACACCGAGTGCTCGACGGTGTGCCGGTAGCCCGAGAAGGTGCGGAAGTCGGCGTATGTCGCGTAGCCGAGCACGGCGCCGAGTTCGTCGACAGCGACGAGGACCGGAAGTCCGGCGGTTGCTCGGCCGGCGAACCAGGCGCGGCGGTCGTCCTCGTCGACGGTGGCGGCGTTCCAGCTGACGGTTGTCGTCAGCACGTCCTCGTTGTAGATCTCGGTGATCGCGGGGATGTCGTCGACGGTGGCGTCGCGGATGTTCGGGGTCACCCGGTCAGTATCGCGCAGGGTTCAGGCCATCATGCCGCGGTGAGGCAGAAGCGCTGCGATCGAGCCGCCGCGAAAGTCAGGCCGGTGCGCTGCCGGTCGAGCCGCGCACGGCGAGACTCGTTGCAACGCGCTGCACGCGCTGGAGCTGCACGGGGTGCTGCATCCGCTCGAGGAGGAGCGTGCCGGCCTGCACTCCGATGGCGAAGTTGCCGGTGTCGACGGAGGTGAGCGACACCACCTGGAACTTCGCGAGCGGGGAGTTGTCGTAGCCCGCGACGGACAGGTCGGCGGGCACCCGCAGTCCGAGGGTGTTGGCGACCGAGAGCACGCCGATGGCGGACGCGTCGTTGAAGGCGAAGATCGCGGTGACCCGCTCGCCTTCCGGGGCCCCGAGGAGCCGTCCGGCGGCCGCATGCGCGCTCTCCTCGCTCATGCCGCCAGCCTCGACGACGGCGTGAGCGGCGAGTCCGGCTTCGGTCATGGCTCGCAGGAAGCCCTGCTCCCGCAGTTCGCTGATTCGACCGGGCCCACGGAGGTAGGCGATGCGAGTGTGGCCGAGCTCGAGCAGGTGGCGGGTGACCTGGCGGGCGCCGGCCTCGTCGTCGTTCGTGACGATGTCGACCGCGGGAAGGTCGGGGTCAAGGGTGCCGGCGAGCACGACGGGCACGTCGTCGGCGATGCGGGCGACGGCGTCACCCTCTGAGGTGGTGCCGATGACGACGATGCCGTCGACGCCCTGCTGGATGAGGGCATCCAGCGAGCTGCGCCCGATGCGCTGGTCGGTGCGGCTGTCGGTCAGGAGCGTCGCGTAGCCGGAGGCGTGGAGCGTCGCGGAGGCCCCTTCGAGGAGCTCCACGAACCAGGGGTTGCGAAGGTCGTTGACGACAAGCCCGACGGTTCGGGTCTTGGCGCGGGAGAGTCCGCGGGCGTGCGCGTTGGGGCGGTAGCCGAGTTCCGCGATCGCGGTGAGGACGGCCGCGCGGCGGGTGTCGCTCACGTGCGGGGCATCGCGCAGCACCAGCGAGACCAGCGACTTGGAGACACCGGCCCGCTCGGCCACGTCGCGGATGGTGACGGGGGTCGAGGCTGACTTCTGGGTCTCCTCCACGGTGTCACCTCCTGACTGCGCTTCGGTCGAGCCACCAGCGTATGGCCTTTTCCGTCGCAGTGTGGAACTATTTGCACCGATCTATATTTGTCCAAGACACGCGAGCAAGCAGCGGCAAGCACTGCCGGGCACGCATCCGATGAGCAACGAGGGTGGCATGAGCACACAGAACGCGCGCCGGCTGAGCGCAGGAATGGTCGGGGGCGGCATCGGCGCCGACATCGGCAAGACGCACCGCTTCGGGATGCGGATGGACGACCGGTACTCGCTCGACGCGGGGGTCTTCGGGCGCGACCGCGAGCAGTCGGCCGGAGTGGCCGCATCCCTCGGGGTCGCGCCTGAGCGCACCTACGACACGTACCAGCAGATGGCGGAAGCTGAGGCCGCACGCGAGGACGGCATCGACATCGCCGTCGTCGCGACGCCGAATGACAGCCACTTCGAGGTGGCCAAGGCGTTCCTCGACCTCGGTATCAACGTCGTGTGCGAGAAGCCGCTCACGCGGGACTCCGCGACAGCTCGCGAGCTCGTCGACCTCGCGGCGGCCAACGACGTGCTCCTCGCCGTGCCGCACTGCTACTCGGCGTATCCGATGGTCAGAGAGGCAGCACGCATGGTGAGCGACGGTCGCCTCGGCCGGCTCACGTTCGTGGACGTGGAACACGCCTCCGGCTGGGCCGCGACACCGCTCGAGCTGACCGGCCACAAGCAGGCGAGCTGGCGCACGGACCCCGACGTGGCGGGGTTCCCGAGCGTCGTCGGCGATCTCGGCACGCATGGCTACCACCTCGCTCGCTACATCACCGGCCTCGAGGCCGATCGCGTCTCGGCGCAGCTCCACACTCTCGTGCCTGGTCGGAAGGTCTTCGACAATGCGACGGTCGCACTCGAGTTCAGTGACGAGGTCCCGGGTCGGCTCTGGGCGAGCATGGCCGCGACGGGCCACAATCACGGGCTGCGCATCCGCGTCTTCGGCGACGAGGGAAGTCTCGAGTGGCAGCACGAGGACCCGCACCACCTGACCTTCCAGGACCTCGAGGGCACGACCACGGTCTTCACGCACGGCCTCGCCTCGCTCTCCGAGGACTCAGCCAGGCTCACGAGGGTCGGCCTCGGGCACCCGGAGGGCTTCCTCGAGGCGTTCGGCAACTTCTACCGCGACCTCGCCGACGAGCTCGAGGCGCGACGGGATGCGCGCCCGTCGACCATCCGCGAGCTGTCGTTCCCGACGGGCATCGACGGTCTCATCGGCGTGCAGTTCGTGGAGGCCGTCGCCGCCTCGCACGCCGCCGATGGGGCGTGGGTCGTGCCGGCGAGCGTTGTCGATCACGAAGCCGAGGTGGCGGCCGCCGACGCTGAACTCCGTGTGGCAGGGGGCAACTGAGATGCAGAGATTCGCGCTCATCGGCGCCGGGTTCATCGGCGCCGTCCATGCTCAGAGCCTCGCGGCCAACCCCGATGTCGACTTCCGCTACGTGTACGACGTCGACCTCGCGAGGGCAGAGAGGCTGGCCGTCTCGCACGGCGCAGCGGCCGTGCCCTCGCTCGCGCAGGTCTTCGATGCCGCGCAGGTCGACGCCGTGCTCATCGCGTCCTCCACCAACAAGCACTCCGAGCATCTTCGGCTCGCGGCCGACGCGGGCATCGCAGCGCTCTGCGAGAAGCCCATCGACCTCGATCTCGAGCGCGCCCGGGAGACGGTGGCGTACGTCGAGGCGTCCGGCATCACCGCGATGGTCGATTTCAATCGTCGTTTCGACCGCGACTACTCCGAGGTGAAGCGAATCGTGGATGCGGGCGAGGTCGGCGACGTCGAGCTGCTGCAGCTCTCGAGTCGCGGGCCATCCATGCCGCCGCTCGAGTACATCGCGGTCTCCGGCGGGCAGATGCGCGACCAGACGGTGCACTTCTTCGACCTCGCGACCTGGATCACCGGCCTCGATGCGGTCGCCGTGTCCGCGACGGGCAGTGCCTTGGCTGAACCCAGGGTCGCCGAGTACGGCGACGTCGACACGTCGATCGCCACCGTGCGCCTCGCGAACGGCGCCCTCGTGCAGATCGACAGCATCCGTCGCTCCGGCTACGGCTACGACGAGCGCATCGAGGTGTTCGGCTCGGAGGGGCTGGTCGAAGCCAAGCGGCACAGGTCGGGCCAGGTGGCCAGGTATGGGAGCGGAACGGTGACGGAGTCGGGGATGCACGCGGGCTGGTTCGAGCGTGTGCAGCCCACCTACGCCGCGGCTCTCGCGGAGTTCGTCGGTGCGCTCGAGGATGCGCGTTCGCCGTCGCCGTCACTGCGCGAGGCCCTTCGCGCGCAGGCTGTCGCCGAGGCCGCCACTCGTTCGCTCGCGAGCGGCCGGGAGGAGCCGGTGGTCTACTGAGTGCGCGCGAGACCTGCCGTCGGGCGGCGGGCGACCGGATCTCGGTCGCCCGCCGTTCTGCGTCGAGACGGATCCGTGATGCGGTCTTCACAAGAAAGTGTTTGCTTAATACACCTGTTGAGCTATTGTCATGACAAGTCAGTGACGTGCTCGTTGCTCTCGGACAAGGATGACCGAGCGAGCACACGTGAGCTTCTCAAGGCGCCGTCCCCCAGCGGCTGTCTCGTCGAGCGCACAACTGACGTCATCACGGCATTCAAAGGAGTTTTCGTGAAGAAGAAACGTCTCATGTTCGGCCTGGCCGCACTCGCCATGGTGCCGGTCTTCGCACTCACCGCCTGCTCCTCCGCAGGCGGACGCGACACCGGAACGGCGCAGGACCCCGCGGTCGCTGGCGTCGCAGACACGCCCTCGATCAAGATCGCGATGATCACTCACGCCGCCCCCGGCGACACCTTCTGGGACATCGTCCGCAAGGGCGCCGAGACGGCGGCGGCGAAGGACAACGTCGAACTGCTCTACTCGTCTGACCCGCAGGCTCCGAACCAGGCTCAGCTGATCCAGCAGGCCATCGACCAGGGCGTCGACGGCATCGCCGTCACCATCGCCAAGGGCGACGCACTCGAGGACTCCATCAAGGCCGCCGTCGACGCCGGCATCCCCGTCGTCGCCTTCAACGGCGGCAGCAAGGAAGCCTTCGAGTTCGGCGCCTTCACCTACATCGGCCAGGACGAGGTCGTCGCGGGCCAGGCCGCCGGTGACAAGATCACCGAGCTCGGCTACACCAAGCCCCTCTGCATCATCCAGGAGCAGGGCCACGTCGGCCTCGAAGCGCGGTGCGCGGGCATCAAGGAGAAGGTGCCAGCCACCGAGATCCTCTACGTGACCGGCACCGACATGACCCAGGTCAAGTCGACGATCTCCGCCAAGCTGCAGTCGACGCCCGACACCGACGTCGTCATCGGACTCGGCGCTCCCTTCACCCTCACGGCCATCGACTCGGTCTCCGAGACCGGCTCGAGCGCCAAGGTCGCGTCGTTCGACCTCAACGCGGACCTCGCGCAGGCCATCGTCGACGGTGACGTCGCCTTCACGGTCGACCAGCAGCCCTACCTCCAGGGGTACATGGCCGTCGACTCGCTCTGGCTGCAGAACAACGGCGAGTTCGCACTCGGCGGTGGCAAGCCCGTGCTCACCGGCCCGACGATCATCGACGAGAGCAACGCGGCCGTCGTCCTCGAAGAGGCCAAAAAGGGCATCCGCTAACCAGCGAACCACGGTCGGGGTGGCCGCCAGCGCGGCCATCCCGACCCCTCACAAGGAAGTGCAGTCATGGTTCAAACCTCAACACCAACCGCAGCATCCCCCCGGTCGCCCAACACCGGCTCGGCCCCCGTCACCACCGACGAGCGCGTCGGCAAGCGCTCGCCGCTCTCTGTCATCCTCGGCCGGCCCGAGATGGGCGCCGTCGTCGGCGCCATCGTCGTCTTCGTGTTCTTCGCGGTCGCCGCCCCAGTCTTCACGCAGGTCACGTCGCTCGCGACCGTGCTCTACGGCGCCTCCACGATCGGCATCATGGCCGTCGGCGTCTCGCTGCTCATGATCGGCGGCGAGTTCGACCTCTCCGCCGGCGTCGCCGTCATCTCGTCGGCACTCACCGCATCCCTCTTCAGCTGGTACTTCGCCACCAACGTGTGGGTCGGCGTGCTCATGGGGCTCGTCTTCGCCCTCGTCGTCGGCTTCATCAACGGCTGGCTGCTCATCAAGACGAAGCTGCCGTCGTTCATCGTCACGCTCGCGTCGTTCCTCATGCTCACGGGGCTGAACCTCGGCATCACCCGCCTCGTCGGCGGCGGCGTCTCCAGCCCCGCGATCGCTGACATGGACGGCTTCGCATCGGCGAAGGCCATCTTCGCGAGCGAGATCCCGGTCTTCGGCGTCAACGTCAACGTCACCGTCTTCATCTGGATCGCCCTGGTGCTCGTCGCCACGTTCATCCTCATGCGCACGAAGATCGGCAACTGGATCTTCGCGGTCGGCGGCGACGAGAACGCGGCCCGCGCCGTCGGCGTCCCCGTCACGGCGACGAAGATCGGCCTCTTCATGGGCGTCGGCTTCTGCGCCTGGATCCTCGGCATGCACAACCTGTTCGCCTTCAACGTCGTGCAGTCGGGCGAGGGAATCGGCAACGAGTTCCTCTACATCATCGCGGCCGTCATCGGCGGCTGCCTCCTCACCGGCGGCTACGGCTCGGCGATCGGCGGTGCCATCGGCGCCCTCATCTTCGGCATGGCCAACAAGGGCATCGTCTACGCCCAGTGGAACCCGGACTGGTTCAAGTTCTTCCTCGGCCTCATGCTGCTGATGGCCACGATCGTGAACCTCGTCGTCAAGAAGAGGGCGGAGCAGAAGTAATGGCAACGAATCAGGCAACAGTGACGGATGCGCAGCAGTCGGCGTCGGCAGACCAGGGCGCGCACCTGATCTCGCTCCGGGATGCGGGCAAACGGTACGGCAACATCCTCGCCCTGCAGGGCGTCGACATGGACGTCGACCCGGGGCGCGTCACGTGCGTGCTCGGCGACAACGGTGCCGGCAAATCGACGCTCATCAAGATCATCGCGGGACGCCACGAGCACACCGACGGCGAGTTCCTCATCGAGGGCGAGTCGGTGCACCTCAAGTCGCCTCGCGAGGCCCTCGAACGGGGCATCGCGGCGGTCTACCAGGACCTCGCGGTCGTGCCGCTCATGCCGATCTGGCGCAACTTCTTCCTCGGCTCCGAGCTCACGAAGGGCTTCGGCCCGTTCAAGAGCCTCGACGTCGAGCAGATGAAGGACATCACGAAGAAGGAGCTGCTCGACATGGGCATCGACCTTCGCGACGTCGACCAGCCCATCGGCCAGCTCTCCGGCGGCGAACGGCAGTGCGTCGCGATCGCCCGCGCCGTGTACTTCGGGGCGAAGGCGCTGATCCTGGACGAGCCGACCGCCGCCCTCGGCGTCAAGCAGTCGGGCGTCGTCCTGCGCTACATCCTCGCGGCCCGCGACCGCGGGCTCGGCGTGATCTTCATCACCCACAACCCGCACCACGCGTTCCCCGTCGGCGACAGCTTCCTGCTCCTCAAGCGCGGCAAGTCGATCGGCTACTACGACAAGGCCGACATCACCCTCGACGAGCTCACCGCGCAGATGGCCGGCGGCGCCGAACTCGAGGAGCTCGCCCACGAGCTCGAGCAGCTCGGCGGCTACACGCAGGACATCGCCGTCATCCGCGAAGTGGAGGACGACATCCCGGACGTGCCCGCCAAGTAGGGGCAGCGTCCGCTGCGTGGATCATGCGAGAACGGCCGGCACCCGCTGCGGGGTGCCGGCCGTTTCGCGCGCTCAGGAGGCTGGTCAGCGGCGGGCGGCCGCAAATGGACCGTTGTCGCGGTCGACGACCTCCTTGCCGAGCGGCGAGAGGGAGATCGGGATCATCTTGAAATCGGCGATGCCCATGGGGATGCCGATGATGGTGACGCACAGCGCGATACCGGAGACGATGTGCCCGATCGCAAGCCACCAGCCGGCGAGCACGAACCAGATGACGTTGCCGATGAACGAGAAGGCGCCGGCGTTCGGCCGTGAGACGACATCGCGGCCGAAGGGCCAGAGCGCGTACAGGCCGATGCGGAACGAGGCGATGGCCCACGGGATCGTGATGATCGGGATGCAGAGCAGCACGCCGGCCAGCATGTAGCCGCAGAAGAGCCAGAAGCCCGAGAGCAGGAGCCAGATGATGTTGAGGAGAGTGCGCATGCGTCAAGCCTGCCGCAACTCGCGATGTATCGCGTCATCCCGGAGGCTGAACTCAGCATGTGCATATGTCATGACAAATGAGTGCAGGAGGGCTATGCTCGCAGCAGGTACGTCGTCGTGCCGAAACCCCCCCCAGCCCATCCGCAGTCCGAGACTGCCGTGCACACCGAGGTCCACCCATGAGCTCCACCACCCCACCCCCGTACGCCGGCCTGCCCGCCGGCGAGATCCTGAGCATCCTGCACGCCGAGGAGCAGGAGCTCGACTTCCCGAGCTTCACGCTTGAGGATGCGTGGCAGGTGGGCACCTGGCTGCGCCACGAGTCGATCGTGCGCGGCCACAGCGTCGCCGTCTCGGTCGTGCTCGGCGGACAGCGTGCGTTCCACGCCGCGACGCCAGGCTCCTCCGCGTTGAATGACGCCTGGCTCGCCCGCAAGTTCCGGGTGGTCGAGCACTTCGGTCACTCGACCCTCGCGGTCCGATACACGTACGAGGCGGACGGCGAGGACTTCGCCGCAGACTCCCTCCTGGACCCGCGCGAGTACGCCGCCGCGGGCGGCGCCTTCCCGATCCGCATCGGCGGCACCCTCGCCGGCGCGGTCGGCGTCAGCGGCCTCGAGATGCACGAGGACCACGCGCTGGTCGTCGAAGCGCTGCGCGTCCACCGAGTCCTGTCGTAGCCGCGCGACGGCCAGGGCTGCGGCGCTACTGGTCGGCGACGGCGTCAAGAACGTCGTCGGCGTAGCGCTCGAGCTTCGCCGCACCGACGCCGGAGATGGCGGCGAGCTGCGCGTGCTGGCGCGGCTTGACCTCGGCGATGGCGGCGAGGGTCGCATCCGTGAACACGATGTAGGCGGGCACGCCCTGCTCCTTCGCGGTCTCGGCGCGCCAGGTGCGCAGCCGCTCGAAGACCTCGCGCTGCGACTCCGTGAGGGCTGCCGCTGCCGCGCTCCCGCCGCCGGAGCGACCCGAGTACTCCCCGCGCGAGCGGCGCCCGCTCGAGCCGGCCGGCTTCGGGGGCTCCTTGCGGAACATGAGCTGCCGCTCGCCGCGGAGCACCGGGGCGGCCTCGCTCGTCAGCGCCAGCACCCCGTACTCGCCGCGCACAGCGAGCACCCCCGCGGCCAGCAGCTGGCGGATGACGCCGCGCCACTCCGTGTCGCCGAGATCCTTGCCGATGCCGAACGTCGAGAGCTCGTCGTGCTTCCACTGCGTGATCTTGTCGGTCGTCTTGCCGGTGAGGATGTCGATGAGCTGGCCGGCGCCGAACGCCTGGCCGTTGCGCTCGCGGTCGAGTCGCAGCACGGTTGAGAGCAGCTTCTGCGCCGCGATCGTGCCATCCCACGAGTCGGGCGGCGAGATGCACGTGTCGCAGTTGCCGCACGGCTCGCTGAGCTGCCCGAAGTAGGCGAGCAGCTGCACGCGGCGGCACGTGACGGTCTCGCAGAGCGCGAGCATCGCGTCGAGGTGCTGGCTTTGCGCTCGCTTGCGCTGCGCGTCTCCTTCGCCTTCCGCGATCATGCGGCGCTGCTGCACCACGTCGTTCAGGCCGTAGGCCAGCCAGGCGGTGGACGGCAGGCCGTCTCGGCCCGCGCGACCAGTCTCCTGGTAGTAGCCTTCGATGCTCTTGGGGAGGTCGAGGTGCGCCACGAAGCGCACATCCGGCTTGTCGATGCCCATGCCGAACGCGATCGTGGCCACCATGACGACCCCGTCTTCGCGGAGGAACTTCGCCTGGTGTCGCGCACGCGTCTCGGCAGGCATCCCCGCGTGGTAGCCGAGCGCGTTCACGCCCTGTCCCCGCAGCCACTCGGAGACGTTCTCGACCGACTTGCGGCTCAGGCAGTACACGACGCCGGCGTCGCCCGAGTGCTCCTCTTGGATGAGGCGCAGCAGCTGCGCCTTCGGGGTGGCCTTCGGGGAGACGCGGTACTGGATGTTCGGGCGGTCGAAGCTGGCCACGAACACCTTCGCGTCGCCGAGCACGAGCCGGTCGACGATCTCCTGCCGGGTCTCGCTCGTCGCGGTGGCCGTCAGGGCGATGCGGGGGACGCCTGGCCAGCGCTCCGCGATCATCGACAGGTTCAGGTAGTCGGGGCGGAAGTCGTGCCCCCACTGCGCGACGCAGTGGGCCTCGTCGATCGCGAACAGCGAGATGTTGGTGCGACTCAGGAGATCGGCGGCGACAGGCAGGCGCTCGGGGGCCAGGTAGATGAGGTCGAGCTCGCCCGCGAGGAGTTGCCGCTCGACATCTCTCCGCTCGTCGATCGACTGCGTGGAGTTCAGGAACGCGGCGCGCACGCCAAGCTGCTCGAGCGCGCCGACCTGGTCGTGCATGAGCGCGATGAGGGGCGAGATGACCACTCCGGTGCCCTCTCGCACGAGCGCGGGCACCTGGTAGCAGAGGCTCTTGCCTCCACCGGTCGGCATGAGCACGACAGCGTCGTCGCCAGCGCAGAGGCGCTCGATGATCTGGGCCTGGTCGCCGCGGAAGTCGTCGTAGCCGAAGACCTCGCGCAGCACCCGCTGCGCTCGCTCGAGCAGGGTCCCTGACCTGGCGGGGGCTTCTGTCTCGTGCGTCGCGACCATGCAAGCAACCCTAGGCGCGACGACCGACATCCGCTTGGTCATCCACAGGCCCGGCCGCATGCATCCGCGCACCGACGCGACCGGAAAGCGGGGGCCTCAGCGTGCCGCTATCGGGCGGCGCCGAGGCGCGAGACCGGCGGGTAGTAGCGGAACCCGGGGATGAACAGAGGCGCAGACGCCGCCCGTATCGCGCGCCGCGGGAGGGTGCGGTCGAACGGGTCCAGCTGAGCTGCGCGGTGCTGCTGCTCGAGCTGCAGCCGCGGGTCCACGCTCGGCTGCGATGCCAGGCGGGTCGAGGCATCACGGGCGCGCGCAAGATGCCGTGGGCTGTTCACACTCAGCTCCCATCGCCGGTGACTCGTCGCGCCGCAGGGCTCGCGATCTTGGGGGCTTCAACGCTAGCGAGAATCGACGCACGGCACACCCGAGATCCAGGGGAGAACTCCCCACCCGACAGGATGGCTGGGGAGGTCTGCCTCGGGTCGATCGGCGAAGGGATGACGAGGATACGGCGGGCAGCCGACCGTAGGTCGTTCAGTCGCGTTCGACCGTGAACCCCGACCCCGCCCATTCGGACATGCCGCCGAGCACATTCACGACCGGCTTGCCCTGCTGCTCGAGGTACGCGGCGGCGCGTTCGCTGCGGACCCCTGCGGCGCAGATCAGGTACACGGGGCCGTCCTCCGGCACCTCGTCGACACGATCCGTTAGCTCGCTCAGCGGCACGTTGCTGGCCCACGGGATGCGCACCTCCGAGAACTCGTCGCGTTCGCGAACGTCGATGACGGTGGCCTGCTCGCCGAGCTCTGCGAGCTGTTTGGTGTCGATGGTCTGCACGGGTGATCCTCCTGGTTGAGTCTCTGCACCGCGGAAGCGCGGGCCGCGCACCACGGTACTTCAGCGCACTTCGAGAGCGCTGGCGCACTGGCCTCGGGAGGAGTTGGGACGCCGGACGGGCTCTGACCTGAACGGAACTTGGCAAATCCCCGAAGGCAGGTGTACCTTCACAAAAGGTAAGCCTTACCTGGCCTACCGCGTATGGACGCCTGGGCTCTGGCTGGCCCTCACGCCCGCCGGCCCGTTCTCTTCACGCCCAGGAATCCAGCATGCTCGGCTCTCTCCTCATCGGCCTCCGCGAAGGCCTCGAAGCGGCGCTCGTCGTCGGCATCCTCATCGCCTACGCTCGGCGAATCCGACGACCGGACATCGTGCGTCGCATCTGGCTCGGCGTCGCGTTCGCGGTCGTCGCCTCCCTCATCCTCGGCGCGGTGCTCACGTTCGGCGCCTACGGGCTCTCCTTCCAAGCCCAGGAGATCATCGGCGGCACGCTGTCGCTCGTCGCCGTCGCCATGGTGACGTGGATGGTGTTCTGGATGCTCCGCGTCTCGAAGACGCTCAAGCACGACCTCGAGGGGCAGGTCGATCGCCACCTCGGGGGCAGCGGCTGGGGCATCGTCGCGGTCGCCTTCGTCTCCGTCGCGCGAGAGGGCCTCGAGACCGCGCTCTTCGTCTGGTCGACGACGCGCTCCGGTGACGGCTGGGTGCTCGGCTTCCTCGGCGCCATCCTCGGCCTCCTCATCGCGGTCGGGCTCGCCTGGGGCCTCTTCCGTGGTGTCGTTCGCATCGACCTCTCCACGTTCTTCACCTGGACCGGCGCCCTCCTCATCGTCTTCGCCGCGGGCATCGTGGCCTACGCGATCCACGACCTCCAGGAGGCCGCGTTGCTGCCTGGACCCTTCATCGCCGCCCCCGAGACCGCACCGGCCGCACTGCAGGCCTGGTTCGGGGAGAACGCGTGGGCGTTCCGCATCCCCGAGGTCATCCCTCCGGACGGGCTCCTCGGCGCGCTCCTCAAGGGCACGCTCGGCTTCACTCCCGAGATGACGAAGCTCGAGATCCTTGCCTACTTCGCGTACCTCATCCCGACCGCCACGCTCTTCGCCATCCGCACCCGCTCCGGCAGGCGGCACGCGACCACAACCTCACCCCAGCCTGCGGCGACCGCCGCGCTCTAGATACGCGCCCTCGAAGAAGGACACCCATGCACCTCAAGCCACTTGCCGCCGGACTGCTGTCGGCCGCGGCCCTCGTCTCCCTCACCGGCTGCGTGCCGAACGCGCCAGCTGACTCAGCGTCGTCGCTCGCCGTCTCGAGTACGGACTCGGACTGCACGGTCTCCGGCGCAGCCGCCGCCAGCGGCCCCATCACCTTCGACGTCACCAACGAGGGCGAGCGCGTCACCGAGTTCTACCTGCTCGCCGACGACGGCCTCCGTATCGTTGGCGAGGTCGAGAACATCGCCCCTGGCACGAGCCGCCAGCTCTCCGTCGTCGCGCAACCGGGCAGCTACTTCACGGTCTGCAAGCCGGGCATGATCGGCGAGGGCATCGGGCAGACGGAGTTCGAGGTGTCCGGCGAGGCGGTGGAGGTCGCGGCAGACGACCAGGCCGCCTACGACGAGGCCGTCACGAGCTACACCGCCTACCTGCGCAACCAGGTCTCCGAGCTCGTGCCGCTCGTCGAGCAGTTCACCACCGCCTACAAGTCGGGCGACGACGCGAAGGCCCGCGAGCTGTTCGCCGCGGCGCGCGTGCCCTACGAGCGCATCGAGCCGACCGCCGAGGCGTTCGGCGACCTCGACCCGAAGATCGACTACCGCGAGGTCGACGCCGTCGCCGAGGGCCTCGACTGGACCGGCTTCCACCGCATCGAGAAGGACCTCTGGCAGCCGCAGCCGGGCGACAAGAACTCCGACGACACCGACGCGTTCCTCGACTGGGCGCCCTCCACGCCCGAGGAACGCACCGCCTACGCGGACCAGCTCGTCGCCGACATCCAGGAGCTCGCCGACCTCGTGAACGGCGAGGAATTCGTGATCTCGATCGAGGACATCACGAACGGCGCGATCGGCCTGCTCGACGAGGTCGCGACGGGCAAGATCTCCGGCGAGGAGGACTGGTGGTCCGGCACCGACCTCAGCGACTTCAAGGCGAACGTCGAGGGCGCAGAAGTCGCCTTCGGCATCGTCGAGGACGTAGCCCGGTCGAAGGGCGAGGACGGCACAGCGATCGCCGACTCCATCAGCACCGAGTTCACGGCGCTGAACGACCTCCTCGGCAGCTACGGCAGCTACGAGGAGGGCTTCACCAACTACCGCGACCTCACGCCAGACCAGGTCAAGGAGCTCTCCACGCAGGTGGATGCGCTCGCCGAGCCGCTCTCGCAGCTCACGACCACGGTGCTCGGCCTGCAGGCGTAGCTCCTTCGAAGCACACCTGGCCAACTTGCGTGGTCACCGGCCCGAAGTCACCCCGGATGCGGTGAACCGGCGCAGATCATCACGCAAGTTGGCCACTCTGATCAGGACCACCCAGGAAGGCTGCCCGTGAGAGCAGATGAGATGCCGAACGATCCCGACGTCGAAGAACCGGCCCGCGGCCTCTCTCGACGCGGGCTGCTCGGGCTGCTCGGTGCGGGCGCCGCGGGCATCGCCGCCGGCGGTGCCGGTGGCTTCGGTATCGCGGCCGCGACCGGGGACGGTGCCAGCACCCACGCGGGCAGCGGCACCCAGTATCCGTTCTCCGGCGACCACCAGGCCGGCATCGTCACGCCAGCCCAGGACCGGCTCCACTTCGCGGCCTTCGACGTGCGCGAGGGCACAACCCGTGAGGAGCTCATCGAGCTGCTGCAGGACTGGAGCTACGCGTCGTCGCGGCTCGTGCAGGGCCTCGACGTCTCAGCGTCCGGCGCCGTCGGCGGCTCCCCGCTCGCCCCGCCGGACGACACGGGCGAGGCCATGGGACTGCCTCCGTCGGCGCTCACCGTCACGTTCGGCTTCGGGCCGACGCTCTTCGTCGACGTCGACGGCGTCGACCGCTTCGGGCTCGCGAGCAGGCAGCCCGTGAAGCTCACGCAGCTCCCACGGTTCTCGGGCGACGCGCTCCAGAGCGAGCTGTCCGGCGGTGACCTGTGCATCCAGGCTTGCGCTGACGACCCCCAGGTCGCGGTGCACGCCATCCGCAACCTCACGCGCATCGGCTTCGGCCGCGTCATCCTGCGCTGGTCGCAGCTGGGCTTCGGGCGCACCTCGTCGACGTCGACGAGCCAGGCCACGCCGCGCAACCTCTTCGGCTTCAAGGACGGCACGGCGAACGTCAAGGCAGAAGAGACGAGCGCCACCGCCGAGCACGTCTGGGTCGCCCCGGGAGACGGCCCCGACTGGCTGGCCGGGGGCTCCTACCTGGTGGCGAGGCGCATCCGCATGATGATCGAGTCGTGGGACCGGGTGCGCCTCGAGGAGCAGGAGCAGATCATCGGCCGCGACAAGCGAGCCGGCGCCCCGCTCAGCGGCGGCGAGGAGTTCACCGAGCCCGACTTCGTGGTCGAGAGCGACACGACCTTCGGGCAGCCCGCCATCGACGCGAACTCGCACGTCGCCCTCGCCCACCCCGCGAAGAACGCCGGAGCCCGGCTCCTGCGCCGCGGCTACAACTTCGTCGACGGCAACGACGAGCTCGGCCGGCTCAACGCAGGGCTCTTCTTCCTGTCCTACCAGCGCGATCCGGAGCAGTTCATCCGCGTGCAGCAGTCGCTCAGCACCGACCTCCTGAACGAGTACCTCAAGCACACCGGCAGCGGCATCTGGGCGATCCCGCCCGGCGCGCGCGAAGGCGGCTACGTGGGGGAGACGCTCTTCTCCTGACCGCGCATACTCCACGCCCAGGCGGCTCATAGATGCTCCATAGATGAAAGAGGAGACTGGAGCCATGCCTGCAACCGATCAGTCGAGCTCGCGGCTCGGCCCGAAGCTCACGGCGGCCGACGGATCCGCCATCCGAGTGCTCGTCGTCGACGACGAGCCCTCGCTCACCGACCTGCTCCGGATGGCGCTGCGCTACGAGGGCTGGGAAGTCCGCACCGCCGCGGATGGCGCCTCCGCGATCAAAGTCGCTCGAGAGTTCAAACCCCACGCCGCAGTCCTCGACATCATGCTCCCCGACACCGACGGGCTCAGCCTGCTGCACCGCATCCGCGCCGACGACGAAACGCTGCCCGTGCTCTTCCTCACCGCGAAGGATGCACTCGCCGACCGTCTGGCCGGACTCACAGCGGGCGGGGACGACTACGTCACCAAGCCCTTCAGCCTCGAGGAGGTCATCGCGCGCGTCCGCGGCCTCGTGCGTCGGTCCATGCTCACGCAGGGCACCGCGAACGACCCAGTACTCCGCGTCGGCGACCTCAGCCTCGACGAGGAGAGCTACGAGGTTCGCCGAGGCGACGACCTCATCGAGCTCACGGCCACCGAGTTCGAGCTGCTCCGCTTCCTCATGCGCAACCCCCGCCGCGTGCTCTCGAAGGCACAGATCCTCGACCACGTCTGGAGCTACGACTTCGGCGGGCGAGAGACCGTCGTCGAGCTGTACATCTCCTACCTGCGCAAGAAGGTCGACGCCGGCCGGGAGCCCATGATCAGCACGGTGCGCGGTGTGGGGTACATGCTCAAGGCCACGGAATGACCTCGCCCCTCGCCGGGCAGGGAGGATATGCCGAAGCGGCCGCCCCGCAGGGCCGCGCACCGATGACGCTTCGCCGGAGGCTCGTGCTCGGCCTCGTCGCGACGCTCGTCACCGTCACCGCCGTCATCGGCGCCGTGAGCGTCTCGCTGCTGCACAACGTGCTCGTCGACCGGCTCGACCAGCAGCTGCTCTCTGCCAGCGACCGCGGACGCGAGGGCGCATCCGGTCCCGGCGACACGGGCGGGCCGCTGTCGCTCACGCCGAACGCGACCTTCGTGCTGAAGCTGCCCGGCCAGGCCGAGGGCACGGTCGGGGCGGTCATCGACGGCGGCGAGGTCATCTCCGCCGGCGCCCTCGACAGCCTCGGCGAGGTCGTCCTCATCTCGCCGAGCACGGCGGAGTCGCTCGCGAGCGTGCCCCTGGACGGGCGGGCGCACACGGTCACCGTCGACGGCATCGGCGAGGTCAGGGCGCAGGCGAGCGAAGGGCCCGCCGGGTACGGGGTCGTCATCGCCCTCCCGCTCGGCGACGTCAACGCGACGACCACCACGCTGAGTCTCATGATCGGCCTCATCGGGCTGCTCGGCATCGCGCTCGCCGCCCTGTTCACGTCTCGCTGGATCCGCGCATCCATGGCCCCGCTCGAACGGGTCGAGCACCTCGCGACCAGCATCTCGAAGCTGCCGCTCACCTCGGGCGACGCCGCGCTCGACGTGCGCGTCGACCCCCGTGACGCCGACCCTCGAACCGAGGTCGGGCGCATGGGGCAGGCGTTCAACACGATGCTCGGGCACATCTCCCGCGCCTTCACGGCGAGGGAGGCGAGCGAAGCGAAGATGCGGCAGTTCGTCGCGGACGCGAGTCACGAGCTGCGCACGCCCCTCGCGTCGATCCGCGGCTACTCCGAACTGACACGTCGCAGCCGCGCCGACCTGCCGGAGGACACGGCGCGCGCGCTCGAGCGCATCGACTCGGAGTCCGTCCGCATGACCGCTCTCGTCGAGGAGCTCCTCCTGCTCGCTCGACTCGACGAGGGCGTGGAGGCCACTCGCGGCAGGGTCGACCTGTCCCTCATCGCCCTCGAGACAGTCGGCGACGCGGATGCCGCCTGGCCCGATCACCGGTGGAACCTCGATATCCCCGGCGAGCCCATCGAGGTGGTGGGGGTCGAGGGTCAGCTGCGCCGCGTCGTCTCGAACCTGCTGGCCAACGCCGACGCGCACACGCCGGCCGGCACCAACGTCACGCTGACGCTCGGCGTCGATGGCCGGTTCGCGATGCTCAGCGTCCTCGACGACGGCCCGGGCATCGACCCCGCCGTGCTCGGCCACCTCTTCGAGCGTTTCGTGCGCGGCGACACGTCGCGCGCCCGCGGCGAGACCGAGGCCGGTGACATTCCGGTGACCAGGGGAACAGGTCTCGGCCTCTCCATCGTGAAGAGCGTCGTGGATGCGCACGGCGGCACGATCGCCGTCGACAGCCGACCCGGCGCCACGCGCTTCACGGTGCGCCTGCCGCTCGCTACCCCAGCCCAGGGCTGAGGGATGCGCGGGCGCTACACGGCGACGGGCGGCTGGCCGGCCCGCTCGGGCGCATCCTGGAAGGCCGTCCTCGGCACGAAGCAGAGCGCAGCTGCGGCGGCCACGGCCGTCAGCCCGCACACGGTCCACACCGTGAAGTAGCCCGTGAGGGAGCCTGCCGTGCCGTCGCCCGCGGCGGGGGCATTCGCCAGCGTGCCGAGCAGGGCGATGCCGAACACGCACGACGCCATGGCCCCGCCCAGCGTCTTCACCGAGTTGGTCAGCCCGGTCGCGACGCCCGTCTGGGTTGCGGGGGCTGCGGCCGCCGCGGCAGAAGGAAGCGCCGCGACGAGCGCGCCGGACCCGATGCCCGCGATGACCATGTTGGTGACCGCCTGCACATACCCGTCGTGGAAGGGCAGGAACAGCAGGTACCCGGTTGCGACGAGACCGCTCGCGCCGATCAGCGCGACGCGCGGTGCGAGCAGTTTCGTGACCTGCGCGTAGAGCAGCGCGCCGGCGACCATGGAGAGCACGTACGAGCCGATGAGGATCGACGTCTGGCCAGCGGATGCGCCCAGCCCGTACCCGTACACGCTGGGGTCGGTGCGCGCGAACGTCGAGAGGGGCGCCTGCGCGCCGAGCACGCTCACCCCGAAGAGGCCGGCCGTCAGGAACACGGGCCAGAGGGCTGGCGACCGGAAGAGGCGCACGTCGATGAGGGGATCCGGTCGGCCGAGCTCGACCCGAGCGAAGACCGCGAGCAGGGCGAGGCCGAGCAGCACGACGCTCCACGAGAACAGGTCGGCCGGGCCGTTGACGCGCAGCAGGCTGAGCCCGCCCGTGAAGGCGATCAGCGCGAAGCTCAGGAGCAGGAGGCCCGGGTAGTCGAGCCGGCCGCCGACCGGGTTCGGGGCTTCCTTCACGCCAAACAGGATCACGAAGAAGCAGAGCGCAACCGCGACGGCCGGGATCAGCAGGAGCACCGGCACGGGGAGGGTTTCGGCAAGCGCCCCAGCGCTGAGCGCGCCGGCGACGGCCCCGAGTTGCAGCGCCGCGACGAGCACACCGGCCGAGGTGCGGGTGAGGCGCGCGGAGTTCGGGCGCTCGCGCGTACGCGACCAGATGAGCGCGATCTCGATCGGCAGCCAGATGACGTAGAAGCCCTGAAGCGCCCAGGCGACGAGGAACATCCAGAACTCCTGCGCGAACACGAGGCCGAACGACGCCAGCGCGGTGACCGCTGTTGAGACGAGCAGCACCTTGCGCTGCCCCAGCATGTCGCCCAGCTTCGCGAGTACCGGCACGACCAGGGCCGACAGCATGAGCTGCGCCCCCTCCAGCCAGTTGACGTCGGCGTCGTGGATGCCGAGGTGGCGCGCGATGTCGGTGAGCAGCGGCGTGTAGTAGCCCTGCAGGATGCCGCTCGTGAACTCGACGAACGCGAGGAAGCCGACGATGCCGGCGATCGAGGCGAAGCCGGCGGGGCGGAGACGGTGCACGTTGGTGCCTTCCTCGAGGGGAGCTGGGCGGAGCATCGGGCGCCCGATGCTCCGGCCTCTGCGCTGGCGGGGGTGGAGCCCGGGGGTGGTGCGTCGTGCCGGACGGCTGCGGTGTCGTCCGTCGTTCTGGGTGGAATCACTGTACTGCCGCCGTCGCTCGCCACCTACCAGCCGGTCTGTGTCGCCTGGCCCCGCTTCGGGGAATCGCGGAGGCGGAGGCGCTCAGACGCGGTCGATGAGCGCGGGACTCAGAGCGAGCGCAGCAGGGACTCGTGGAAGAGCTTGCCCGCGCGGAGGCTGGCGATCGAGACGCGCTCGTCGACGCCGTGGATCGACGCGCGCTGCCCGGCATCCATGGCGAGCGGCGCGAAGCGGTAGGTCTCGGGCGCGAAGCGCTGGAAGTGCTTCGCGTCGGTGGCGGCGAGCGTGATGTAGGGCGCGGCGACGGCCTCCGGGTACGCGAGGCGTGCGGCATCGCGCAGCAGAGCGAACTGCGCATTGTCGGTCGGGGCGAGCGC
This sequence comes from Pseudoclavibacter sp. JAI123, assembly GCF_013409665.1. Classification (NCBI taxonomy): domain Bacteria; kingdom Bacillati; phylum Actinomycetota; class Actinomycetes; order Micrococcales; family Microbacteriaceae; genus Pseudoclavibacter; species Pseudoclavibacter sp. JAI123. The sequence continues at coordinate 938,465 of NZ_JACCCM010000001.1, forward strand.
CGTCGGCTCGTTCGGATCAGTGCAGCGGATGCGCACCTGCCGGTCGCGGACCGCCCGCCGCACGTGCCGAAGCGTGGAGGCGACACTCTCGCCCGGCGCGATGCGGCAGTTGAGGGTCGCGCTCGCGCTCGCGGGCAGCACGTTGTCGGCGGTGCCACCGCTGAGGCGCGTCGTCGCGAGAGTCGTCCGCACGAGTGCGGCCGCATCACCGCCGAGGCGGGCCAGCGTCTGCGCGGCGAGCAACGGGGCCCGCGTGAACGACTCGAGGATGACCCTGCCGCGGCCCTGGGCATGCGGGATGAACGTCGCGAACATCTCGCGGGCCGCCGGAGTCAGCCGAGCGGGGAACGGACTGCGTTCCACCCTCGTCACGGCCTTCGCGATGCGGGCCGTGGGCGTCAGTCCGGACGGCGCCGATGCGTGCCCCGCGTCGCCGCTCGCCTCGAGGATGATGTTCACCGACCCCTTCTCGCCGACCCCGATCATGGCCGCTGGCACATCGATGAACGGCAGGGGGGCATCCACGACGGCACCGCCTTCGTCGAGCACCAGCCACGGCGTGAGGCCGCGCTCGCGGAACAGGGTCGCTGCCGCCGTCGCCGCTTCCGAGCCCGTCTCCTCGTCGCCACCGAACCACAGGTACACGTCGCGCGCCGGCGCGAACCCCTCGCCGAGCAGCGCTTCGACGGCTTCCAGGATCACGCACAGCGGCCCCTTGTCGTCGAGCGTGCCGCGGCCCCACACGGAGCCGTCGGCGACGGTGCCCTCGAAGGGCGGATGCGTCCATCCCTCCGATTCGAACGCCGGGACGACGTCGAAGTGCGCCATGAGCACCACGGGTTCACTCGAGCTGCCGGGCCCGGGTCGACCGCCGGTCTCGGCCATCGGCCAGCGGTACAACACGCCCCGGTCGGTGACGGGTTCCCGTTCAAGTCGCTGGTGGGCCAGCGGGTACAGCTCCTCGATCAGGGAGAGGAAGTCCTGGAGCGGGGCAGCGTCGCGCTCCGTCATGTCCGCGGAGACGGTCTTCACCCGCACCATGCGCGACAGGCGCTCGGCGATGCCGGTCGCCTCGTCCGGGAGCTCGGAGCCGCGGCCCGACGCCTGGGGAGCAGTCATGACGTCAGTCTAGGGAAGCGCCCCTGCCGGTGCCCTCGACGGTGCCCTCGACGTCGGCGAGCCAGTGGCCGAGGATGCGGGCGAGCGCGGCCCGGTCGTCTGCGCTCACGCCGGAGAGGAGCCGCTCCTCGTTCTCGAGGTGTCGCGTGTAGGCCTTGTCGATGAGGTCGAGCCCGCGCGGCGTGAGCTGCACGACGCGGCCCCGCCCATCCGCTTCGCTGACCCGTCTGGAGACGAGGCCAGCGCCCTCGAGCCGGTCGACCCTCTTGGTCATGGCCCCGGTCGTGACCATGGTCGACGCGGCGAGCTCGCTTGGCGTGCGCTCGAACGGTGCGCCGGCCCGGCGCAGGGTGGCGAGCACATCGAAGTCGCCCTCGCCGAGGCCGAACTCGCGATAGACGCGGGTGAGCTCGTCGGTCAGGTGCAGGCCGATGCGGTGGATGCGCCCGATCACGCCCATCGGGGATGCGTCGAGGTCCGGACGCTCGCGCGCCCACTCGGCGAGGATCTGGCTGACGCGGTCATCGGGGGCGATCATGGTGCCATCATAGCTTCCGTGGAAGCTAGAATGGCTTCCATGGAAACTAAATGGCGCTGGATGCTCATCACGGCGATCGCACCGATCGCCTGGGGCAGCAACTACTACGTCATGGGGTCATTCCTCCCAGCGGATGCGCCGCTCTGGGGCGCCGTGCTTCGCGCGCTGCCGGCCGGGCTTGTCCTCCTCCTCTTCGCCCGGAAGCTGCCGAAGGGCGCGTGGTGGTGGCGCGCCCTCGTGCTCGGCACCATCAACATGAGCGCCTTCTTCGCCCTCGTCTACGTCGCGTCGCAGCTGCTCCCGTCAAGCATCGCGTCGATGATCATGGCCGCGTCGCCCATCGTCATGATGGTCTTCGCCGTCTCCATGCTCGGCGAACGGCTGCGCGTCCTGCCCGTCGTGGGAGCGGCCACCGGCCTCGCCGGGGTCGTGCTCATGCTCGCGACGGGAACGGGTGCCGTCGACTGGATGGGAGTCGCCGCATCCGTCGCAGCCATGGCGCTGGCGTCCTTCGGCTTCGTCCTGGTGAAGCGGTGGGGGAGCGGCGTCGAGCTGCTGCCGCTCACGGCCTGGCAGCTCGTGGGCGGCGGGGTCGTGCTGCTCCCCGTCGCGCTGCTCGTCGAGGGGCCGATGCCGAACTACGACGGGCCCGCGATCGCCGCGCTCGCCTACGTCGGCCTCATCTCGACGGCGCTCGCCTACCTCGCCTGGTTCGGGGGACTCAAGAACCTCACGGCGGGGACGACCGGCCTGATCGGGCTCCTCAATCCCGTCACGGGTGTCCTGCTCGGAACGCTTGTCGCCGGCGAGGTGCTCAGCTGGCAGCAGGGCGCGGGCATGGCACTGGTGCTGCTCGGCATCCTGCTTGGGCAGCCGATCATCCAGCCAGTCCTGCGGCGAATCCGCCGCAGGCGAACCCAGAGCGGTGCCGAATAGGGCCGCGGAGTCGGGGGCCCGGGGAGCCTCGGCGTCTGGGACCCGCGCGGCTCAGCGCGAGAGGCTCAGGAAGCGGTAGCGGATGCCCGTGCGCGACTCGAGCCAGCCGTCGGAGGGCTCGCGCGCATCAACGACCCAGTCGTCTCCCGACCAGTCGGGGGCGTGTGCGTCACCGTCGACGGCGAGGTCGATCTCGGTGACCTCGAGGCGGTCGGCGGTGGCGATCGCCGCCCGGTAGAGCTCGCCGCCGCCCATCACCCAGGCCTCGGCGGCGGCTCCGGCGCTCGCCAGGCTGAGCGCCTCCTCGAGCGACCCTGCGCGTTCGGCGCCCTCGGCGAACCAGTCGGGCTGTCGGGTCACGACGATGTTGAGTCGCCCTGGCAGGGGTCGGAAGCGCTCGGGCAGCGAGTCCCACGTCTTGCGGCCCATGATGACGGGGTGCTCGAGGGTGACGGCCTTGAAGTGCGCGAGGTCCTCCGGCACGTGCCACGGAATGCCACCCTCCGCGCCGATCACGCCACCGTGCGCCTGCGCCCACACGAGGCCGACCGTCAGGCCGTCGCCCGCGCTCTCTGCCGCCGCACGCACCGCATCCGCCGCCCAGGTCGCTCCCGCTGCGTCGCTCATACGGCGATCGCCGCGCGGATCGTGGGGTGGTGCTCGTAGTTCGCGACCTCGAAGTCCTCGAACTCGTAGTCGAAGATCGTGTCGGGCGTGCGGTGGATGCGCAGCTGCGGGTACGGGTACGGGTCGCGTGTGAGCTGCTCCCGCACCTGTTCCTCGTGGTTGTCGTAGATGTGCACGTCGCCGCCCGTCCACACGAACTCGCCCGGCTCGAGGCCCGTCTGCTGCGCGACCATGAGGGTCAGCATGGCGTAGGACGCGATGTTGAACGGGACGCCGAGGAAGAGGTCGGCGCTGCGCTGGTACAGCTGGCAGGAGAGCTTGCCGTCGGCCACGTAGAACTGGAAGAGGGCGTGGCACGGGGGCAGCGCCATGGTCGAGATCTCGGCGGGGTTCCACGCGGTGACGATGTGGCGGCGCGAGTCGGGGTTCGCGCGGATCTGGGCGACGACCTGCTCGATCTGGTCGATGTGTCCGCCTTCGGGTGTCGGCCAGGAGCGCCACTGCACGCCGTAGACGGGGCCGAGGTCGCCGTTCTCGTCGGCCCACTCGTCCCAGATCTTCACGCCGCGCTCCTGCAGCCAGCGCACGTTCGAGTCGCCGCGCAGGAACCACAGCAGCTCGTACGCGATGGATTTGAAGTGCACGCGCTTCGTGGTGATGAGGGGGAAGCTCTCCGACAGGTCGTACCGCAGCTGGCGGCCGAACACGCTGCGCGTCCCCGTGCCGGTGCGGTCGGACTTGCGGGCGCCGTTCTCGAGCACGTCGCGCAGCAGGTCTTCGTACGGGGTCAGGATCTCCGAAGTCACGTCCCGAGGATACGCCCGCGGAGTCGGACTGCCCAGCCGACCACGGGTCCGCGTCGCCCGGTGACGACCTCGCACGTCTGCCCACCGCGAATCACCGCGAATGGTCGCCGTCAGGGTCCGATTGCGACCCTTTGGGGTGACTCGCGGGAGTCGAGTTCTACGCTCGGAGGATGAGCACCCCCGCCTCGCCGACGTCCGCGCCCACCCGCCTCCTCATCGCTGGCTTCGGCAAGCTCGGCTCGAGGCTGGGGGAGCGGTACCTGGCCCGCGGTGCTGCGGTCGTCGGCGTGCGACGCAGCGCGGACGCCGCGGGCGGCGGGATCAGGCTCATCCGCGGGGACCTCGCGGACCCGACTTCCTTCCCGCCCTCCCTCCCGGACGCGGACGCGCTGGTCATCACGCTGCCTCCCCCCTCCGTCGACAGGGTGGTCGCCCCGGACGCCTACCGGCGATCCCTCGAGACGCTGGCCGCGCGCCTGCCGCGCATCCCCGACCGCGTCGTGTTCGTGTCGTCGACTCGCGTCTTCGAGGGGCGGGCCGACGGCGCCGAGATCACCGAGGCCGACGCGCCGTCACCGATGTCCGACCGGGCGCGCGCGCTCGTCGACGGCGAGCGTCGCGCGGTCGAGCTGCTGGGCGCATCCGTCATCAGGCCGTCCGGGATCTACGGGCCCGGCCGGGACAGCCTCCTCAGGCGCGTCCTCGAGGGCGACCCCGTCCAGTACGCGCGTCGCACCAAGCGAGTGCACGAGAGCGACCTGGTGCGGGCGATCGAGGCGATGCTGGAACGTGCCGACGCGCCCTCACTCCTTCACGCGACGGATGCGCACCCCGCGCCGCTGGGTGAGGTCGCCACGTTCGTGGCCGGCGAGCTCGGCGTGGCCCCGCCCCCGCGCATCCACCCGGAAGAGGCCAGCGGCACGCTGCTGAGCGGCGAGCGGATGCTGCAGCTGCTCGGCACACTCGACTACCCCGGCTATCGCGAGGGCTACGCCGAGATGGTCCGCCTCCGCTCGACCTGACACCGCTCGCACCTCGCGCCTCGCGCTCGCCCTCGCGCCCCCTCGCCCCACGGACCGCAGCGGAGTTGTGGTCGTTCTCAAGCGATTTTGACGACCACAAGACCGCCCTGGGCGTCCATACTGGAGACGCCCTGCTCCACCCGCGTCGCCCCGCCGCTTCCATGCGGCGCCCCGAAGGAGTCGCATGTCAGAGCCAGCCGCCACCCCCGCGCGCGCCGCCGCCCCCGACGTGCCTGCGGTGCCGGATGCGTTCATCCTCACTGCCGGCACAGTCGTGACGATGGATGCGCAGCTGCCGCGCGCGTCAGCCGTCGCGGTGTCTGACGGCAAGATCGTGGCGGTCGGCACGCTCGCCGAGTGCCTCGAGGTCGTGCCGGGCGCTCCCGTCCTCGACAGCGGCGCGCCCGTGCTGATGCCGGGCTTCATCGACCCGCACAGCCACCCGTTCCTGAGCGGCCTCGCGACGCAGCTGCCCGCCTTGTCGATCGCGCCGTGGAAGGCGCCGACCTGGAGCGAGGTGCTGAGCATCTTCTCGCAGGCGATGGCCGAGCACGACGCCGACGTCCCCCTCCTCTTCAACGGCTTCGATGCGCTCCTCCACGGCCGCCCCGCCCCGACGGCCGCCGACCTCGACGACATCTTCGGCGACCGGGTCGCGGTGGTCGTCGACAACTCCGGGCACGCCTGCTCCTTCACGTCGGCGCTCATCCGCAGCCGCGGGTGGGACTCGAACCCCCCGGCCGACCCCATCGGCGGCTCCTTCGCGCGCGACGCTGATGGCGCCCTCACCGGCATCTCGTTCGAGATTCCCGCGAACGCCGCCGTGCTCGGCCCCGTGATGCAGCAGCTCGGCGGCAACCCGCTTGGCAGCGCCGCCGAGTACTACGCCCTCATGGCGCGGGCCGGCATCACGTCGACCTCCGACATGACGTTCTCCACCGACCTCGCCCCCGCCTACGAGGCGCTCGCGGCCATGCCATCCTCGCCGCTGCGCGTGAGCCTGTGGGAGGTGTCGACGGCTGCCGCCCCGGGCGCCGCGGCAAACTTCGACGCTGGTGAGGAGCGCCTCGTGAAGCAGGGCGTGAAGCTGTGGACTGACGGCTCCCCGTGGATCGGCAACATCGCCACCTCCTTCCCCTACCTCGCGAGCGACGCGACGAAGCGGGCCGGTATCGACCCCGCGACGGCGGGAGGCGCATCCGCCATGAACTACTCGCGAGCGCAGGTGGACGCGACGCTCGACGCGTGCGCGCCGCTGGGCTGGCAGATGTCATTCCACGCGAACGGTGACCTCGCCATCGACTTCGCGCTCGACGCCTACGAGCGCGCCCTCGCCCAGCACGGACTGCTCGGCACGGACCACCGCTGGCGCATCGAGCACGCCGGGGCCGGGCGCCGCGACCAGTTCGAGCGGGCCGCGCGCCTCGGCGTGCACGTGTCGCTCGCACCGTTCCAGTACTACTACTGGGGAGACCTGCTCGACGGGCAGATGTTCGCTCCCGAGCAGGGTGCGCGCTGGCAGGCCTTCGCCGATGTGGTGGACGCCGGGGTCGTCGTCTCGCTGCACAACGACGGCTCGGTGTCTCCGCCGTCGCCCATCCTGAACGTGCAGACGGCCGTGACTCGGCGCACCAGCAGCGGGCGCATCCACGCGCCACAGCAGGCCATCTCAGTGGATGCGGCGCTCAGGGCGCACACGATCGATGCGGCGCGCACCCTGCATCGGGAGCATCTGGTCGGCTCGATCGCGGTCGGCAAGCTCGCCGACTTCGTGGAGCTGAGCGCCGACCCGTCCGAGGTGACGCCGCGCTACCTCGCTGAACGAGTGCGGGTGCTCGGGACGTGGGTGGGCGGCTCCCGGGTCGACCTGCCAGAGTTCCTGGCCGCGGCGCACGCCAGCGACCCGGCACCGCACGCGCACCACGCGGCTCGCGGTCACTCGGGTCACGGCTGCTGAGGGGAGCAGGTGTCTCGGACGCGTCGCCGTCCGTGAAGAACCCGCCGACAGGGACTTGCGGCCCGGTCGCCGCATCGCTACATTGGGTGCAATGGCAGCGCTACCAGTAGCGCTCACATGGTTCGGGCCTCCCCGGTTCGAAGCACACGCTCACGCAACGGCGCGAAGGAGTACCAGTGTCCACGAGTTCCCTTGAGACGCAGGCCGACGAGGCTCGGGCTGGCAGCAATGCCCTCCTCCCCGACAGCCCAGTGCGGGCCCGCTCCGCGAAGATCGGCGCAATCGGAGCCGGCGCCATCATGGCAGACCAGCACCTCGCCGCGTACAAGCAGGCAGGCTTCCCGGTCGTCGCCATCGCATCCCGCACGAAGGCCAACGCCCAGCGCGTCGCCGAGCAGTGGGGCATCCCAACCGTGCACGACACCCCAGAGCTGCTCATCGAGGACCCGGACGTCGAGATCGTCGACATCGCGTATCCACCCGACCTGCAGCCCGCCCTCATCCGCAAGGCGCTCGCGCAGCCGCACGTCAAAGCCGTGCTCGCCCAGAAGCCCCTCGCGCTCACCCTCGATGAGGCCATCGCCCTGCGCGACGAGGCTGCAGCGGCCGGCAAGATCCTCTCCGTCAACCAGAACATGCGCTACGACCAGTCCATCCGCGTGCTCAAGCAGCTGCTCGACGGCGGAGAGCTCGGAGACCCCGTCTTCGTCGAGATCGACATGAAAGCCGTGCCCCACTGGCAGGGCTTCCTCGAGGGCTACGACCGCCTCACCCTCGCCAACATGAGCGTCCACCACCTCGATGTCCTCCGCTTCCTCTTCGGAGACCCCGACGAGATCATGACCGTCACCCGCACCGACCCGCGCACCCAGTTCCCCCACACCGACGGCATCGTCGTCTCCACACTCCGCTTCCCCGGCGGGCTCCTCGCCCTCTCGACCGAAGACGTCTGGGGTGGCCCGCGCGAAGAGGGCTTCGACGACGACTTCTCCATCACCTGGCGGGTGGAGGGCACACGCGGCGTCGCGAAGGGCACGATCGGCTGGCCGAGCGGCACGCCCTCGACCATCACCTACGCATCGGCGGCTCGCGATGACGGCGGCCCATCGACCGACGGCAAGTGGGTGACGCCCACCTGGGACACCCACTGGTTCCCGCACGCCTTCATCGGCGTCATGGAGCAGCTCCAGTTCGCGGTCGAGACCGGCAGCGAGCCAGCCCTCACCGTCGCCGACAACGTCAAGACCGTCGCGCTCATCGAGGCCGGCTACCGCTCCATCGCCGAGCGCCGCCCAGTGCGCCTCGACGAGTTCCAGCTCTGACCGCACCACCCCGCATCCACTTCATCAACACCTCAATCGGCCAACGGCCCCTACAGAAGGAGCAAAGAAGCTCATGATCCAAGTCGGCATCTTCAGCGGATACTTCCCCTACGACCTCAAGACCACCGCCCAGAAGGCGCGCGAGCTCGGCTTCAACACCGTCCAGCTCGACCTGCACTTCAAGGACCTCGACCTCACCGCAGGGCAGATCACGAAGGAGAAGGCGAAGCTCGTCGCCGACACCTTCCGCGACAACAACCTGCCCATCTCGGCGATCTCCGGCTACACGAACATCGTGCACCCCGATCCCGAGCACCGCCGCGCCAACGTCGACTACCTGAAGGAGATCATCCGCAACGCACGCTCCTTCGGCACCCCATACGTCATCTCCGAGTCGGGGACGTTCAACCCCGACAGCGAATGGGACAGCGACCCGCACAACAAGACCGAGGACGCCTACGAGCAGGTGCGCGACGTGCTCGCCGAGCTCGCGCAGGAGGCCTACGACCACGGCTCGATCTTCCTGCTCGAGACGTACGTCAACAACGTCATCGGCTCCGTGCGCGAGACCGTTCGCGTCTTCAACGACATCCGCTCGCCCGGCATTGAGCTGCTCATGGACCCGACGAACTACTTCGACGCGTCCAACATCGACGACCAGGCCGGCGTGCTCAACGAGGTCTTCGACACGCTCGCCGACAAGGTGCGCGTCGCCCACGCTAAGGACGTCAAGCGGGCCGGCGACGACAAGAGCGAGAAGCACGCCGACATCGGTGACGACGACGCGCTCGCATCGCACACGTTCCGCGGTGTCGGCGAGATCGAGCTGCCGGCCGCTGGCCTCGGCTCGCTCGACTACGAGCTCTACCTGCAGCGCCTCGCCGAGCGCAACCCGAACGCGCCGCTCATCATCGAGCACCTCGACGAGTCGGACATCCCGCGTGCGAAGAAGTTCATCGACGACATCCTGCGCAAGTACTCGATCTAGTCGTCTCTGACAGTCAAGGTGACGTGGGCGGGCAGACGCGCCGCGAAGGGGTGACGAACGTGCGCACGTCACCTTGACTGTCTGAAGACCCTGAGGATCCCAGACCACAACAGGCTTCGGCCGGAGGAACCATGACGGAAACAGGTGAGAAGCCGGTCGCGATCGTGACCGGCGCCGGGGGATCGCTCGGGCGGGCGACCGCGCTGCGGCTCGGACGCGACGGCTTCGCGGTCGCGGTGCTCGGGCGAGGCGGCGCGACCCTCGCGGAGACGGCCGAGGAGTTGCGTGCGGCCGGCGTGCCCACGTATGTGCTCGAGGTCGACCTGCGCGACGCGGCGGCGATCAAGGCCGCGGTGCGCGAGGCCGAGGCCGAGTTCGGGCCGGTGCATGCGCTCATCAACAACGCCGCGATCTACCCGCCGACACCGTTCTTCGACATCACCGTCGAGGAGTTCGACGACGTCGTCGCGGTCAACCAGCGCGGCTACTTCGTTGCAGCGCAGGCTGCGGCCGAGCTGATGCGCGAGCGTGGCACAGGCGCGATCGTCAACATCGGCTCCATCACCTGGAGCGGCGGCTGGGACAAGCTCGCGAGCTACGTGACGACGAAGGGCGCCGCCGTCGCCATGACTCGCGCCCTGGCGCGCGAGCTCGGCGAGTTCGGCATCCGCGTGAACCTGCTCTCGCCCGGCGCGTTCCCGACGAAGGCTGAGGAGATCCACGAGAACCCCGAGGAGTACACGCAGTTCGTGCTCGACCACCAGTCGCTCAAGCGGCGCGGTGACCCCGACGAGGTGGCGAGCGTGATCTCGTTCCTCGTCGGCAAGGATTCGAGCTTCGTGACCGGGCAGACGATCAACGTCGACGGCGGATGGGTGATGATGTGAGCGAGCAGACAGCAGGACCAGGCGTCGATGTCTTCGGCTCGAACCTCTCGGTGGCCGAGCTCCGCAGGCGCACGGGCGACCTCTCGGCCGTCGCGGGCATCCGCCAGGTGGTGCTCGACAACGGCGTGGAGCGTGGCGTGCGGGCGATCGACCTGCGCACCTCCGCTGGCCTCGAGCTGGAAGTGCTGGTCGACAGGGCGTTCGATCTCGGTTCGATGCGCTTCCGCGGAGCCCCCATCGGGTGGCGCAGCGGCAATGGGTTCCGCCACCCGGGCTTGCACGAGCACAACGACGAGGGCGGGCTCTCGTGGCTGCGCGCGCTCGACGGCCTTCTCGTCTCGGGCGGCCTCGACCACACGCTCTTCGGCGGGGAGGTGGATGCGACGCGCTACAACTACCCGCCGAAGCAGACCGTCACGCACGGGCTGCACGGGCGGCTGACCGCGATTCCGGCGCGGCTACTCGAAGCCCGTGAGGTCGAACGCGACGGCCGCGTCGTGCTGCGGGTGGTCGGCGAGGTGATCCAGGCCACCGCGTTCGGCGAGCATCTGCGCCTGACGCGCACGATCGAGCTCGACTTCGACGGTCGCGAGGTGCGCTTCGATGATGTCGTCGACAACCTCGGATTCGACCCGACGCCGCACATGTTCCTGTACCACATCAACGTCGGCTGGCCGTTCCTGGATGAGGGGGCGAGGTTCGTGGCGCCGATCGCCAGGCACCTGTGGCAGTCGGACTCCGTGGCCGAGCAGGGCGCCAGCTACCGCGTCATGCCGGCCCCGATCGACGGCTTCGTCGAGCAGGTCAGCGAGCACGAGCTCGTCGTCGGCGACGACGGCAGGCACCGCGTCGCGCTCATCACGGCGGGTGGCGAGCGGGGTATCGAGCTGAGCTGGGAGGCGGCGGGCATGCCGCACTTCTTCGAGTGGCAGAACCTGCGCAGCGGCCAGTACGGCATCGGCCTCGAGCCGAGCACCCATCACGTGTCGGGGGATGCGGCTTCGCGTCAGGATGGCACGGCGCTGTTCCTCGAGCACGGGGAGTCGCGCAGCTACTCGACGACCATCCGCGTGCTCGACGGGGTCGCGGAGACGAGCGCGGTCGAGGCCGCGATTCGTGCCATCGGCGATCAGCCGGAATAGGACTCCACGCCCGGGGCTGACGACGATGTTGGCCCCGGGCGCTCTACACTTGACATGTTAGCGCTGCCAGCAGCGCATCCACCGAAACGAGGAACACCATGAGCGGCGCAGAAGACACCAGCGAGACGCACCAGCCAGAGGCCGGTGCCGGCGGCGGAATCCTCTCCGGCATCCGCGTGCTCGACTGCTCGATCGCCATGGCGGGCCCCTTCGCGGCACAGCGCCTCGGCGACCTCGGCGCCGACGTCATCAAGGTCGAGCCGCCGGCCGGCGAGTGGCAGCGCCACGCCCCCGCGGGCGGCGCCAACGGCAACGAGATCAACGTTTCGTTCCTCTCGCTCAACCGCAACAAGCGCTCCATCGCCCTCGACCTCAAGTCCGACGACGGCCGCCAGGTGCTGCGCGAGCTCGTCGCGACCAGCGACGTGTTCCTTCAGAACTACCGGCCAGGCGTCGCCGCTCGCCTCGGCGTCGACTACGAGACGCTGCGCGCCATCAACCCGAGCATCGTCTACGTGTCGGTCTCCGGCTACGGCGAGGACGGTCCGTACCGGATGCGACCGGGCCAGGACCTGCTCCTCCAGGCCATGAGCGGCGCCATGCTCTCCACTGGTCGCGACGGCGAGCCCCCGCAGGCCGCCGGACAGTACCTCGTCGACGCCGTCACCGCATCCACCGCCTTCGAAGGCGTGCTCGCGGCGCTCTTCCACCGTGAGCGCACGGGGGAGGGGCAGCTCGTGACCGTCAACATGCTCGACGCCATCACGACCCTGCAGATGCAGGAGCTTTCCGTCTTCACCGCGGGGGGAGTGCCGCAGCAGCGCAGCGCCGAGCCGCACGCGCACGTCTACATCCGCTCGCCGTACGGCTCGTTCGCGACCTCCGACGGCTTCATCGTGCTCGCCATGCCAGACCTCGAGGAGCTCGGCCGCACGATCGGCGAGGACAGCTTCATCGGCCTCGACACCCTCGACGACTCGTGGCGCCTGCGCGACGAGGTCTTCGCCAAGACCGCTGCCCGGCTCGCGACGAACACCAGCGCGCACTGGCTCGACGCGTTCTCGAAGACCTCGATCTGGGCCGGCCCCGTCTACGGCTACGCCGACCTCGTCGCCGATCCGCAGATCGCGCACAACGGCACGTTCGTCGAATACGAGCACCCCACCGAGGGGCTCGTGAAGACACCCGGCTTCCCCTACAAGTTCTCGAAGACGCCCGCTCGAATCGACCGCGGCGCCCCGCTCACGGGCGAGCACACGCGAGAGATCCTCAGTGAGCTCGGGCACGCGGCCGCCCACATCGAGGAGCTCGCCGAGCGCGGCGCGATCGCCGTGCACGCCACCCTCGACAACGTGCGGGAGCAGCTCGGCGGCGCGGTGTCGGCCGACGGCACGGCCCTGCCTGGCGGGTCGGATGCGGTGCTCCCAGGAGAAGGCGCGCCGGAGCCGGCCGCGGCATCCACCGCCCGGCTCGACGCGAGCCCGGGCGCTCACGCCGCGAACGTCGGCGCGAGCGCCGAACGATCATGAGCGAGACGCCGCCGGTCGCCTCGGACTCGCGGGGCCATCCGCCTCGCTACCGCGGGCTCACCTGGGACCATCCGCGAGGACGCACTGCGCTCGAAGCGGCCGGTTCGACGCTCGACGGTAGCCGCGGGGGAATCGAGATCGAGTGGGAGGCACATCCGCTCGAAGGCTTCGAGTCGGCGCCGATCGCCGACCTGGCCGACCGCTACGACCTCATCGTCCTCGACCATCCGCACCTCGGCGAAGCGCTCGCGAGCGGCTCGTTCCGGCCGCTCGACGAAATCTTCGACGCGGCCGTCCTCGAGCGGATCGCGGCTGACGCGATCGGCCCGAGCTTCACCTCCTACTCGCTGGACGGCGCGCAATGGGCGCTGCCACTCGACGCGGCCACGCAGGTCGCGGCGGCGCGCGTCGACCTGATCGCCGCGGCCGTGCCGAGCACCTGGGACGACGTCGTCGCCCTCTCCGAATACGCCCCCGTGGCGCTGTCGCTCGCCGGCCCGCACGCGTTCCTCACATTCGCGTCCGTGCTCGCAGGGGCCGGCGCGCCGATCTCCGACAGTCCTGCCGAAGGGTCGCTCTTCTCCTCCCGCCCTGCCGCTCAGGAGGCGTTCGCGCTGCTCCACACCATCGCCCGCCGGTCCCCGGCAGCGACGCAGGGCGAGAACCCCATCGCCCTCCTCGAGCGCATGGCGAGCAGCGACTCGCTCGCCTATGTTCCCCTCGTCTACGGGTACGTGAACTACTCGTCGCCCACCCTGCAGTTCCGGGATGCGCCGCGCTGGGCCGCATCGGCGCGCCTCGGTTCCACGATCGGCGGCACGGGCATCGCCATCTCGAGGCGCTGCCGCGTCACCCCCGAGCTCGTCGCCCACCTCGCCTGGCTGCTCGACCCCGAGACGCAGCGCACGTTCATCCCGCAGCACGACGGTCAGCCCGGACTGCGCTCCGCGTGGCACGACGTCCACGTCAACGAGGCCGCGCACGACTTCTACGCGAACACGGCGGCGACCATCGAGGAGTCGTGGGTGCGCCCGCGGTACGACGGCTACATCGCGTTCCAGACCAAAGCGTCTGAACTGTTGCGCGATGCGCTGCTCGGCGACGCGAGCCACGTCGCAGAGCTTCGCGACGCGTGCCTCGACGCCCTCGAGGCGGCCTTCGCCGCGTCGGCGGGGGCATCTGGTGCCTCGCCCGCATCTCCGCCTCCGGCTGCGGCTGCGCGTCCCGTCTCGTCTCCGCCGACTGCTGCATCGACGCGCATCGATGCACCCGCTTCGCGCTTCCACGCAACCCACCCCACGACCTCAGGAGCCAGCTCATGACCGAAAGCATCCCCCAGCTCGGTACCGACGAGATCCTGGTAGAACTCGACGGCTTCACCGCCACCGTCACCATCAATCGCCCCGCGAAGCTCAACTCGGTGACGCAGGAGATGTCCGACGCACTCGTCACCGTCGCAACCTGGGCCAACGAGAGCGACGACGTGCGCGTCGTCATCCTCACCGGCGCGGGCGAGCGGTCGTTCTGCGCGGGCAGCGACATCCGCTCGCTCGACAAGTACGCGACCCCGTGGGACTTCCGCAACCGCGAGGACTACTGCGACGCCCTCCGCGCCCTCCGCAAGCCCATCATCGCCGCCATCAACGGCTACGCGTTCGGCGGTGGGCTCGAGACGGCGATGACCTGCGACATCCGCCTCGCCTCCGAGACCGCGTCGCTCGCCGCCCCGGAGATCAAGCTCGGCTGGATCGGCGGCGGCGGGATGGCCTCGTTCCTCGCCCACTCCGCCGGCGCGAGCAACGCCGCCCTCATGCTCCTCACCGGCGACCCCATCTCGGCGCAGCAGGCGCTCGCCTGGGGCATCGTCTCGGAGGTGCTGCCAGGCGATCGACTGCTGGACCGGGCTCGCGAACTCGCCGCGATCATCGCATCCCGACCGCCCATCGCCGCCGAGACGGCGAAGGCCAACCTGCGGGCCTCCTACAACATGGGTCAGGACGCGGCCGTCGCCTACGAGCGAGACCTCCAGACCATCACCTTCGCCACCGCCGACGCCGACGAGGGCCGCGCCGCCTTCGCCGAGAAGCGCGAGGGCATCTTCCACCGCCGCTGACGCCGAGCCGACCTGAACCGAGCCCACCATGTCAGCCGCCAGCCTCAACTCGTGTGACCTCCCGCCTTCGTCTCGGGATGGGAATGTCGCTTCCTTCGGGGGAAGTTCCCGCACCGAAGCGAGTTCTCCATCCCGAACCCTCACGACCCACTCGCCACGACCGACCATCACGACCAGAATCCAGGAGCTCACATGACATCGCAGCAGATGGCCTCAGGCCAGCAGCCGGCAGCCGGATGGTCGGGCAGCGCCGCCCAGGCGCTCCCCGCCGACGGAACGACGGGCACGCTCATCGGCCGGGTCTGGGACCCGGCGGTCGGCGGCCCATCACCGGTGCTCATCACTGCTGACGGCGTTCTCGACCTGAGCGGAACCTTCGCGACGGTCAGCGACATCACCGAGTCGGCCGAGCCCGCGGCTGCGGTGCGGGAGGTCGCGGCGCATGCGCCGAACCTCGGCTCGCTCGACGACATCTTCGCGAACACCGAGCCCACCACCCGCGACGAGTCGAAGCCGTGGCTGCTCGCCCCGGTCGACCTGCACGTGCTGAAGGCGGCGGGTGTGACCTTCGCGGTCTCGATGATCGAGCGTGTCATCGAGGAGCGGGTGCGAGGCGACATCGAGGCGGCGGCGCGGATGCGCGAGCAGATTCTCGCGGAGATCGGCACCGACCTCGCGAGCCTCAAGCCTGGGTCCGAGGAAGCGACGGCGCTCAAGGCGTACCTCGTGGGGGAGGGACTCTGGAGCCAGTACCTCGAGGTCGGCATCGGCCCGGACGCGGAGATCTTCACGAAGGGCCCGACCCTCTCGGCGATGGGCACCGCCGAGCAGGTCGGCGTGCACTCCTCGTCGGAGTGGAACAACCCGGAACCGGAGGTGGCGCTGCTCATCGCATCCACTGGCACGATCGTCGGCGCGACGCTGGCGAACGACGTGAACCTGCGCGACGTCGAGGGCCGTTCGGCGCTGCTGCTGCCGAAGGCGAAGGACAACAACGCGTCGTGCGGGCTGGGCCCGTTCATCCGCCTCTTCGACACGGGCTTCGACCTCGACTCGGTGCGCGGCATGACGGTCGAGCTCGACATCGTGGGGCTCGACGGCTTCACCCTGCACGGCTCCTCCGACCTCGCGCAGATCTCCCGCGACCCCGCCGACCTCGCCGCGCAGCTGCTCGGCCCGCACCACCAGTACCCGGACGGGGCGGTGCTCATGCTCGGCACGATGTTCGCGCCCATCGTCGACCGCGACCAGCCCGACCACGGCTTCACGCACCACGCTGGGGACGTCGTGCGCATCTCGTCACCTGCCCTCGGTAGTCTGGTGGGCCAGGTACAGACCAGCGAGGAGTGTGCGCCGTGGACATTCGGGATCGCAGCGCTCATGCGCAACCTGGCGGCCAGAAGGCTGCTGTGACCAGGCGGTCGACGCAGAAGGTGACGCTCACCGACGTCGCGGCGTCTGCGGGGGTCTCTCCGCAGACCGTCTCGCGTGTGCTGCGGACGCCAGAGCTCGTGTCGGCCGACACCCTCGAGCGAGTGCAGTCGGCGATCGGGGCGCTCGGCTACGTGCCGAACCTGGCCGCGTCGAACCTCGCGTCGAACCGGTCGATGACGGTCGCGGCGATCGTCCCGTCGATCTCCGCATCGGTGTTCGCGGATGCGCTGCACGGCCTCGAGGCGATGCTCTCGCCGTTCGGGTACCAGCTTTTCATCGGCACGACCGGGTACAGCCCGGAGCACGAGGAGGAGCTCGTCCGGGCGTTCCTCGGGCGTCGACCGGATGGCATGTTCATCGTCGGCGCGCAGCACACGGAGGCGGCGTCGACGCTGCTGCGAGCCTCCGGAATCCCCGTCGTCGAGGCGTGGGACTCGA
This sequence comes from Pseudoclavibacter sp. JAI123, assembly GCF_013409665.1. Classification (NCBI taxonomy): domain Bacteria; kingdom Bacillati; phylum Actinomycetota; class Actinomycetes; order Micrococcales; family Microbacteriaceae; genus Pseudoclavibacter; species Pseudoclavibacter sp. JAI123. The sequence goes on from NZ_JACCCM010000001.1 coordinate 955,323, forward strand.
GCGAGAACCCCGTCGACAGCCTCATCGGCTTCTCCAACGAAGATGCCGTCCGCGCGCTCGTCGAGTACGTGCGGGACAAGGGATACGCGCATCCCACGTTCGCGGGCTCGTTCCAGTCCGGCGACTTCCGTGCGGCGGCGAGGCGAGCGAGCTTCGAGGTGTCCGTCGCCGAGCTGTTCCCGGGCGAGCCCGTGCGGGTCGTCGACTCCGGAGTTGCGGCGGTCGACCTCGAGACTGGACGCGACCTGCTCGACGCGACGCTGCGCGAGCATCCCGAGACCGATGCGCTCATGTTCGCGAGCGATGTCTTCGCGGCGGGCGCCGTGCTCGAGTGCGCTCGCCGCGGCGTGTCCGTGCCTGGGGAGCTGGCTGTGACGGGCTTCGGCGACTTCGAGCTGTCGTCGCACCTCACGCCCACCCTCACGACCGTGGCGGTGCCCAACCGCGAGATCGGCACGAAGGCGGGCGAGCTGCTGCTCGCTCGCATGAGCCGTGGCGGTGCGGATGCGCCCGAGGGCGAGACTGTCGACCTCGGCTTCGAGGTCGTCGCCCGCGAGAGCGCGTAGGCCGAGCTCCAGGGCGGAGTTGTGGTCGCCTCACGTCGATGTTGACGACCACAACAACAACACCGCCCTGGGCGGCGACGGCGAGGCCCGCCCGTGCCTCAGCGGCCGCGGAGGTCCTTCCGCAGGATCTTGCCTGAGGTCGACTTCGGGATGACGTCGATGAACGCGACGGCCCGCACCTTCTTGTGCGGCGCGACGTGCTCGGCGACAAACGCCTCGACGCCGGCCTCGTCGAGCGAGGCACCCTCGCGGCGCACGACGAACGCCTTCGGGATCTCCTGCCCGTCCGCATCCAGCGCCCCCACCACGGCCGAGTCGGTGATGTCGGGATGCGTGAGCAGCAGCGCTTCGAGCTCGGCGGGCGCGACCTGGTAGCCCTTGTACTTGATGAGCTCCTTGAGCCGGTCGACGATGGTGAACTCCCCGAGCGGGCCGACCGTCGCGATGTCGCCGGTGTGCAGGAAGCCGTCGCTGTCGACGGCCTCGTGCGTCGCATCGTCGCGGCCGAGGTAGCCGAGCATGATCTGGGGGCCGCGCACCCAGACCTCGCCAGGTTCGCTCTGCCCGCCCTTGACGGCGTCGATCTCGGCACCGGTCTCGGTCGAGACGAGCTTCACCTCGGTGTTGGCGATGGGCACGCCGACCGAGCCGAGCGGCATGCCGTTCCGCTTGAGGGGGAGGACGTGCGTGACGGGGCTTGCCTCGCTCATCCCGTAGCCCTGCCTGGTGCGGGTGCCGAGGCGGTCGGCGACGGCCTTCATGAGCGCCGAGTCGATGGGGGCGGCGCCGGAGAAGACCGTGCGCACGCTGGACAGGTCGAAGTCGTCGATGAGCGGATGCTTCGCGAGCGCGACGGCGATCGGCGGCGCGATGAACAGGTAGGTGCATCGATGCGTCTCGATGATGCGCAGGAACTCGCCGAGGTCGAACTTCGGCATCGTGACGAGGCGGGCGCGCTTCTTGATGGCGATGTTGAGGAGCACGGTCATGCCGTAGATGTGGAAGAAGGGGAGGAGCGCCAGCACGACGTCGTCCGCTTCGACGTCGAGCACCGGGTAGGTCTGGACGACGTTCGCGACGAGGTTCGTGTGGCTGAGCTTGACGCCTTTGGGCTTGCCGGTGGTGCCGGAGGAGTAGGGGAGGACGGCGACGTGGGTTGCCGGGTCGAAGCTCACGTCGGGCGCGGGGAGGCCGGCACTGAGGAGCTCGCGGAGGTCGTGGTAGCCCTCGGCGCCGTCGAGGACGATGATGGCGTCCTGCTCGAGGCCCGCAGCGATGGCGCCGGCGTGGGCCTGCGCGAGCAGCGGGCTCACGGTGAACAGCAGCTTCGCGCCGGAGTCGCGGAGCTGCGTCTCGATCTCCTCAGCGTTGTAGAGGGCGTTGATGGTCGTCGCGGTGGCACCGGAGCGGAGGATGCCGTGGAAGACCGACGCGAACGCGGGCACGTTCGGGCAGTGCAGGGCGACCACGTCGCCAACCCCGAGCCCGCCGCCGGCGAGGGCCCCGGCGATGAGCTCGATCTGCTGCCTGAGGGCCCCGAAGGTCGTCTCGGCGCCGCTTGTGCCGTCGACGATGACGGTGCGCGCCGCATCCGCGTCGCTCAGCTCGGCGAACAGGAAGTCGAAGACCGAGACGTTCGGGATCTGCTCGTCTGGGTATGGGCTCTTGAACACGGCGATCTCCTTTGATCGAAATGCAGGCGGCGCGGCGGTCGGGTTGTGCCCGGCCGGGCCGTGTCTGGCGGATGCACGTGTCGCATCCGCTGCTCATCTTGCGCACCCCAGATGGGAACGACCCCAGCGCGAGGTTCGCCGGCGCAGGCTCGAGCTACGCGCGAGGCGTGGCGGGCGCCACCGCTGCGACCGCCTCGATCTCGACGAGCTGGTCGTCGTAGCCGAGCACGGTGGCGCCGAGGAGGGTGCTCGGCACGTCGTGGTCGCCGAAGGCATCCCGGACGACCTCCCACGCGGTGACGAGGTCGGCCTGCGAGCCGGATGCGACGAGCACGCGCGTGCTGGCGACGTCCTCGAGGCGCGCGCCGGCCTCGGCGAGGGCGATGCGCAGGTTCTCGACGCACTTCGCGGCCTGGCCCGCGTAGTCGCCGACGGCGGCCGTCGTGCCGTCGTCGTTGAGGGGGCAGGCGCCTGCCGGGAAGACGAGGCGCGCGCCCGCGTCGACGGTGGAGGCGTAGGCGTATTCGGCGGCGTCGCTGAGCGTGTTCGCGCGGATGAGGGAGACGTAGCTGGACACGGGGTCCTCCTGGTGGTCGTCTGGCGGGTGGATGCGCGAGCTACGCGGGGCGGACTGGCGGCGCGAGCTGCGTGCTGCGGCGCGCGAACTTGGGGAGCACGAACAGCGCATCCACTACTCGGAATCGGCGCAGCCAGCACGCGAGATACGCGACGGCGAGGGCGCCGAAGAAGCAGGCGGGCAGGGAGATGTTGGGGTTGGTGACGCCGAGCTCGCTGAGGGTGTTCGTGATCCACACCTGCGTTGGGAAGTGCACGAGGTAGAACACGACCGAGTTGCGGCCGATGTACTGGAGCCACCTGGCGCGGTCGTAGCTGTGGCCCTCGTGGGAGCCCGTGAGTCGGCGCACGGCCATGACCGTGCCGGCGATGCCGGCGATCACGACCGGGAGGAGCTCGAGGCGGTGCGCGTCGAAGCCCGCGGTCATGGCGTTCGTGTAGCCGCGGTTGCCGGCGATGATGAACGCCCCGAAGCCGGATGCGACGGCGAGGCACACCCACATCAGGGTGCGCGTCTCGAAGCGGGAGAGCCGCGAGCCGAGGCGCACGCACAGGTGGCCGGCGAAGAAGAAGCCGCCGTAGTAGCAGAGGTTGGAGAGGTCGCCGTCGGGCAGCGGCCAGCTGGCGATCCACAGCACGGCGGGCACCAGAGCGAACCAGGTGCCGGGGATGCGCGCGAGCAGCGGCGCGACCGCGTAGTAGACGGCGAGGAAGAAGATGAACCACAGCCAGTTGTTCGGGATCCAGAAGAACGGGTCCCGCAGGTCGGTGTAGCCCTCGGTGAGCATGCCGATGATCATCCACACGAGGTACGGCCAGATGAGGGTGCGCACCTTGTTCCAGTAGTACGTGCCTGGCGGTTTCGCGAGCGACCGGGTGAGGAGCACGCCGGAGAGGAGGAAGAGGAGGCTCATCCGGTAGGGCGCGAAGAACGAGTTGATGTCGTTGACGACGCGGCCCGAGCTGATGCCGCCGAACATCCAGGGGATGGCCGTGGCGTGCAGGAGGACGACGAGGAGGATCGCACTTCCGCGGATGAGGTCCATCCAGCGGGCCCGGGATGCGCCGCTCGGGGCGCGGGAGCTGGCCGGTGGCTGGGACTGCGGAGATGGTGAGGTCATTGCGGATGCGCGTCTGGTTGGGAGCTGGCGGGGCGCGACGGCGGCGCCTCGGCAGTGTCCGACCATACGCGACTCGGGGCGGCGTGGCTCTTGCCTCGCCCCGGAAGCGGGAATCCAGCCGCGCGCATCCGCGTGCGTGCCGGGCGCATCCACCTCCATCCAGCGCGCAGAGTCGTGGCGTGGTGCTGTTCCCGAGTCGGGGGAGCAGCACCGCGCCACACTGCGAACGCCTGTCCGCGTCGTTACCCGCGCTTGCGCCCGTACAGCGAGATGACGACGAGGATGATGGCGCCGTAGATGAGCTGCTGCACGTTGGAGCCGAGGTTGAGGACGGTGACGAGCGTCGCGACCTGGCCGAGGACCAGCGCGCCGCCGACGGTTCCGACGACCGAGCCTCGGCCGCCGAAGATGGATGCGCCACCCACGACGACCGCGGCGACGGAGGAGAGCAGGTAGCTGTCGCCCATGGTCGCGGAGGCCTGCTGGAAGTAGCCGACGATGACCATGCCGGCGAACGCGGCGAGCATGCCGGAGATGACGTAGCCGGTGATGCGGATGCGGTCGACGGGCAGGCCGGCGAGCCTGGCCGTCTCGGGGGCCGCGCCGACGAGGAACAGCGAGCGTCCCCATCCGGTGTAGCTGAGGACCAGCTGCAGCACGACCATGAGGACGAGCCCGAGGGGGAGGACGGCGGCCATGGAGAGCCCGAGGACGCTGATCTGCGCTGACGTGATGGCGGTGATGAAGTCGGGGATCTGCGTGAGCTCGGAGAAGTTGAACTGCAGCAGGATCACGCCGAACAGGAGGCCGTTCATGGCGATGGTCGTGACGATGGGGGTGAGCCCGAGCTTCGCGATGACGAGCCCGTTGAGGAGGCCGATGACGGCTCCGGCGAGCAGCGCCCCGATGAACGCGCCGAAGGGCCCGAGGGGTCCGACCATTGCCAGGAACGACAGTGCCGAGAACGCGATCGTGTTGGGTACCGACAGGTCGATGCCCGCCTGGATGACGGCGAAGGTCTGCCCGAAGGACGCGATCGAGAGGATGATCGCGAAGGTCGCGGTGCCGATGAGCGATTCGATGGTGATGAGGTTCGGTCGGATGATGCCGCCGATGAGGAACAGCACGAGGAACGCGACCAGCGGCCACACGCTGCGGGGAACGCGGGCGAGCAGCGACTTGGACGGTGAGTACTCGACCTCGTGGTCGGCGCCGCCAGTCGTTCCCGGGCCCGTCCCCGAATCTCCGGCGCCGGATGCCCCGGTGCCGCCGACTGCGGCCGGAACTGTTGTGGTCATGACCGTGCTCCCTTCCGAGCGAACGACACCTTGCGCCACACGACGGGGATGCCCACGACGGAGACGATGATGAGCGCCGAGATGACGTACTGCCAGTACGAGTTGATGCCTGCGAAGAAGAGCAGGTTGCCGATGAGGCCGAGGGTGATGCCGGCGAGGATCGTGCCGATGATGCTGCCGCGTCCGCCCGTGAAGCTGGCGCCGGCGAGGGCGACGGCGGCGATCGAGGACAGCAGGTAGGGGTCGCCGCTGCGCGGGTCGCCGGTCATGGTGGAGCCGGCGAGCATGATGGCGCCGGTGGCGGTGAGGACCCCGGCGATGCCGAACGCGGCGAGCTTCGTGAGGCGGGCGTTGAGGCCTGCCGCGCGGATGCTGTCCATGTTCGAGCCGACGCCGTAGATGTGCCTGCCGAGGGCGGTGCGCTGCAGGATGAACCAGAGCAGCACGGCGATGAGGGTGAGCCAGACGAGCGCGACGGGGACGAACGGGATCGCCTCACCGCTGGTGGCGAGGTGGAACTCGGTGGTGATGTCTCCTCCTGGCCGGTCCATGACCTCGCGGGCCAGGGAGCCGAAGATGAAGGCGCTCGCCAGGGTGACGGCGATCGCGGGGAGGCCGCCGTAGGAGACGAGGAAGCCGTTGAAGAGACCGCAGGCGAGGCCGGTCGCGAGTCCCATCAGGACTGCGATGGGGACGGGGACCAGCTCGGTCTGCGCCGCGAAGACCACGTTCGAGAGGCTCATGATGGCGCCGATGGAGATGTCGATGCCGCCGACGAGCACGATGAGCAGCTGACCCAGGGCGACGAACGCGAGCGGCACCACGAGGTTCGCCGCCGTCTGCAGCTGGAACCTCGTCAGCAGCTCCGGGTTGATGATGATGTAGACGATCAGGAACACGACGAACGCGGCGGCTGGCGCGAACGCGCCCTCGCGTCGCAGCCTGACGAGTCCCTGCCGCTTCGCGACGGCCCGGGTGACGGGGGATGCCGGGGGCGGGGTGACGGTGGCGGTCATCTGCTGCTCCTCGTGGTGGTGTGTCGTGCCGCCTCTTCCAGCTCGGCGGCCGAGACGGTCTGGATGCTGCCCGTCGCGCCGACAGCGGCGCCGACGATCGCATCCGCCGTCAGCCGCTCGCCGGCGAGCTCGTCGGTCACCTGGCCGTTGTAGAGCACGAGCACGCGGTGGCAGACGTGCACGAGCTCCTCGACCTCGGTGGAGAACCAGAGCACGCCGACGCCCTGCTTGGCGAGGTCGACGATCGCGCCGTACAGCTCCTGCTTGGCGCGCACGTCGATGCCGCGTGTGGGGTCGTGGAGCAGGATGACCGACCGGGAGCGGTTCATCCACCTGCCGAACACGAGCTTCTGCTGGTTGCCGCCGGACAGCGAGCCGGCGGCCTCGAGCGGGCCGCGCGTGCGCACGGACAGGGCGGCGAGCACGCCGTCGAGCCAGCCGCGCTCGCGGCCGAGGCGCGGCTTCCCGCCGAGCTGCCAGGCCTTGAACCAGGGGGCGAGGAGGTTCTCTCCCACGCCGAGCTCGAGCGCGAGCCCTTCCTTCTTTCGGTCTTCCGGCACGTAGCCGAGGCCGCGCCGCACGCCGCGCACGGGGGTGAGACGGGTGACGGGGTCGCCGTCGATCGTCCACGAGTCGGCGGTGGCGGCGGATGCGCCGAACAGGGCACGCAGCAGCTCGGCCTGGCCGTGCCCCGCGAGCCCGCCGATGCCGACGATCTCGCCCGCGCCGATCGTGAGAGAGATGCCGTGCACGCCCTCGGCGCGGAGCCCCTCGACTTCGAGGACGTCGCTGTCGTCGGTGCGGGCTGGCGGGTCTGGGAAGAACCGCTCGGCCTTGCGGCCCGCCATGAGGGAGATGAGCTCATCGTCGGTCCAGGAGCCGCGCGAGAACTCGCCGGCGAGCCCGCCGTCGCGCAGCACGATGCCACGGTCGGCGATCTCTGCGATCTCGCCGAGGCGGTGCGACACGTAGATGACGCTGCCGCCGCGCGCCGTGAGCTCGCGGATGCGTGCGAACAGCCACTCGACGCCAGGGGGTGTGAGCGCCGATGACGCCTCGTCGAGGATGAGCAGCTTCGGTTCGCCCGCGAAGGCGCGGGCGATCTCCACGAGCTGCCGGTTGGCGAGCGACAGGTCTGAGACGAGCGCTCGCGGGTCGATCTGCGGGAGCTCGAGCGACTCGAGCAGCGCGCTCGCGGCCGAGATCGCCTTCTTCTGCGAGAAGCCGCGAAGCGGCGCCCCGTCCGGGAGGCTCAGGTTCTCGGCGACGGTCCACTCGGGCACGAGCGCGAGCTCCTGGAACGCGCACCGCACGCCCGAGCGACGCGACAGGCGCACGCTGCCGGACGCGAGCGGCGCATCCTCGACCGTGATCGTGCCGGAGGTCGGCGTGACGGCACCCGCCAGCATCTTCGCGACGGTGCTCTTGCCCGCACCGTTCTCTCCGACGAGCGCCAGCACCTCGCCGGGGTGGCAGACGAAGCTCACCCCCTGCACTGCCTTGACCGGGCCGTAGCTCTTGACCAGGTCGGTCGCGACGAGGAGCGCCTCGCCGCTCTGCGCCTGCCCGGTCGCTGGCGGCCCTGGCGCGGCGGCGGGCTGGAGCGCGTCCGGTGCCGCTGCGCCCACTTCACTTGCATTCATGACTCGATGTGTCCTCGCTGATCGATGCGATTGAGACCTGTCGGCGGCCCTGTCGAGCAGGGCCGCCGGAGCCGGCTAGGAGCCGGAGTAGTACTCCATGACGTCCTCGAGCTTCAGGTCGAGGCCGGGGAAGTCGTAGCCGAGCTGGAAGTTCGCGGGGCGATCTTCGAGGCAGTAGTCGGCGGCGTTGTCCGTCGTGATCTCGAGCGGCGGGAAGAACTGCTCGCGCTCGATGTCCTCGCCTTCGAGGAGCTTCACGGCCTGCTCGAGGCCCTTGGCGTAGATCGACGGCTGACCGAAGATCATGTTGCCCGAGTAGCCCTCTGGCCCGTACTCGACGAGCGCGCACGCCTCACCGTTGTAACCGGAGCCCCCGACCGTCGGGACGAAGGGGATGCCAGCGGCCTTGTAGGCCTCCGCGACGCCCTGGCCACCGGTCAGGAACGAGTAGACGCCACCGATGTCGGGGTTGGAGCGCAGGATGTTCGCCATCGACTCCTGCGCGGTGGCCTCGTTCCAGCCGTTCGTGTCTTGGGCGACGACCGATGCGCCGCCGGCTTCGAGCGCGTCGATGACGCCTGGCATGGAGCCCTCGTTGAGGGGAACGCCGGCGAGGCCTTCGAGCACCGCGACGTCCTTGTTGTCGGTGAGGTTCTCGAGCAGCCATTCGGCGCCGATGGTGCCAGCGCTCGCCCAGTCGGTCGAGACCGTGTAGACGTCCTCGCTCTCGTACGGGCCGCCGTTGGCGATGACGGGGATGCCCTGGGCGGTGGCCTGCGCGATCGCGGGGTCTGCGCCGCTCGAGGAGGCGGGGTCGAAGAGGATGAGGTCGACGCCGTCCGCGATGAGGTTCTGCATCGCGGCGTTCTGCTGGGCGGCGTCGTTGTCGTCGGTGCGGACGATCTTGAGCTCAACCTTGTCGACGTACTCGGGTGAGTTGGCGAGGGCCTGCAGCGAGGCGAGGCCCATCTCGCGCCAGGCCTGGCCGCCGAGGGGCTGCTGGAAGCCGATGACGAACTTGCCGTCCTCGCCACCTGCGGAACCGCCGCCGCCTTCGGCCGGTGCGCTCGTGCATCCGGCGAGGAGGACCACGGCCGAGGCCGCGGCGACGAGTGCTGAACCCATCCTGAAGCGCGATGTGGGTCGACGAGAGTGCATGATTTCTCCTTTGAAATCTGGCGGATGCTGCTGGCGACAGGGAGTGTGGGGTTGGCCGTCTGAGGGAGGTCAGGGGCTGTTCGCCGGCTTGCTTCGTGACACTAGCCCAAAAATGGCAGCGCTACCAGTAGCGCTGCCAAATTGGTTTGGGACGGTGACCCGGACTGGAAGGTCGGGCACACGGATGCGGGATGGGCGACCCCCGCCACCCTGTGCTGTCGGTGCGCGCTGCCCGACTCTGTCGGCGCGCTGCCTGACTCAGTCGGCGCGCAGACCTGCGACGGAAGCATGCTTTTGCGCTCGGGAGCCTGCATTCGTCGTAGGTCTGTCGCTCGGCGGCGGCGTGCGGATCGCTGCTCGACGGCGGCGTGCGGATCGCTGCCAGAGAAGTGGCCCCTTGGGAACCGGCATCGGGGCCACTTGACTGGCAGCGATGGGCCGTGCAGAGGGGGAACGGGCCATTCGGCTGGCAGCGATGGGTGCGGGTTGCGGGTTGCGGGATGCGGGATGCGCACATCACCTCACGCCCGACCTCGCCGCTCGGGAGTGCTGAGAGGCGCCGAGGAGTGCTGAGTAGGGTCGCAACGACGAGGGGATGCGACGTGGGATCACTTGCTGAAATTTCAGGGACCGTCGGTGCACAGATGCGCGAACGGCGCGACGAGACGCTTGCGCGACGTTCGGTGCTGCTTGGTGGCGGGGCGGATGTACCCGCCGAGCCGAGCGCGAAGCCCGGAATCACCGCATCCGTTCCTGCGTCGTCTGGCGCCGAAACCGCACCCGCCGCGGAGGCTGTCGGTGCGCACGCCCGGCACGACTGGGTCGCGCAGCCGATGCACTCCGACGCGGCGATCCGCGCGCAGACCGGGCAGGGCTGGGACGACTGGATCGACGCGATCGACGCCGGTGTGGGGCGCGACGCCGCGCATCCGCGGATCGTCGAGTGGGTCATGGCCAACTCGGAACAGAATGGCTGGTGGAGCCAGGGCATTGCGGTCAGCTTCGAGCGGATGACGGGCCGGCGCCTCGCCGGGCAGATGCCAGACGGCACGTTCACGGCCAACCGCTCGCGCACGCTTCCCGTGGACCGCGAGGTGCTTCGTGCGCTCATCGCCGACGACGAGAACCGGGATGCACTGCTCGGCTTCGAGACGGAGTTCCGGTCGAAGGTCGCGTCGAAGACCTACAAGGTGCTCATCGCGCGCGGCGGCGAGCCGATCGGCGGGCTGCTGTTCACGTTCGACGCCACCGCGGATGCCCGTACCAAGCTCGCCATCATGCACGAGAAGCTGCAGGTGCTCGACGAGATCGAGCTCTGGAAGGCCTACTGGGGCGATTGGCTCGACGCGCTCGAGGCGGCGCTGGTCTGACGGGGCCGGCCTAGGAACCGCCCCGCACGCGCGCCATCCGCCCGCAAACATGCGGCAGGCGCATCTTCGTGACGCCGGGACGATGCATGCGCCGTGCGGATGCACGCGCGGGCTGACGCGGGCGGTGCGCGCCAGCGAGAACACCGCGCAGCCCGCACCTCACGCGCCGAACGGGAACGGCGGCTCGTGGGCCCGGTACGACTCGATCCGGTCTGGATGCTCGCGGGCGACGAAGATGCGGCGCTCGTCTCCGGGGCTCGCGGGATCGTAGATGACGGTGACCTGGTCGCCGATCCCGGGCAGCGAGTCCTCGTGGAACAGTCCCGAGGGGGTGGTCCAGCGGGTCTGCCCGTGGTGGTCGGTGAACTGGATCGTCCAACGGCTGACGACGCGCGCGCTCGCGGGCGGACGCTCGACGCCCTGCGTGACGACGCCCGAGGTGCGGGTGCCGGTCGCGAAGACAGCTTCGAACGTCGACCTCGTGCGTCGATGTCGCCTGGCGCGAGCAAGGCGCCGCCACACCGACAACGCGAGTCCAAGCGTGAGCAGCGACGGCAGCACCCATGGCAGCACCGTGACGACCCACGGGGTCTGTTCCTCGACCGGGGTCCCATCGCCGTTCGAGATCAGCGGGCCGGTGATGAAACTCGTTTCTATGGCCAGCGCGGCGAGCGACGCCCACGCGCCAACTGCGGCGCCCGCGAACCAGATCGGCTGCCCGTCTGCCAGGGCGCGCGTGAAGTCCGTCTCGCCCGTGTAGGCGCGCCGAGCGACGGCCTGCGCAATCAGGAGGCCGACAGACACGAAGATGCCGATCGGGATGAGGAGCGGCAGCAGCGCGACGAGCGGGAAGGTGCTGGTCGCCTCGAGTTCGGCGATGAAGAACAGCGAGCTCAACCCCACGACTCCGAGAAATCCACCCGCCGCCAGGCCGAAGTCCATCACCAGGAGCACGGCGAGTGCTCGCCCGCTTCCTACGCGGTCGGCCGTGGACGCGTGGCGTTGCGCGATCGCCGGGTCGACGGTGCTCATGCGTAGTCCTCCGCTCGGTCCGGAGAGGACCTCGAGACGAAGATCCGCGAGGTGTCACCCGGACGTGCGGGGTCGAAGAGCACCCACACGCGCTGCCCCGGCTTCGGGGCGGTCTGCCACTCGAAGGCGTTGGTGCGCTTCACCCAGCGCTGGACGCCCTGGGCGTCCGTGTACGTGAAGTGCCACGACGCGATCGTGCGTGTGCCCGGCGAGATCTCCACCCCCTCGGTGATCGTGCCAGGCACGGGGCGGCCCGCCGTGAGCATCCGCCGGACCGCATCTCCTCGCCGCGACGATCGGCGTCGGAGCAGCGTGCACGTCACGAAGGCGACGACGGTGAGGGCTGCAGCGAGTGCCGGCAGCCACAGGGGGAGCCAGTAGGAGGCCCAGGCGCTCGACGACCAGGTGTCGACGGTGGCGAAGTGCTCGTCGCGCGTGAAGCCGACGTGCTGCGGCTGCGACCAGAGACCGCTGAAGGCGAGAAGCCCGACCGTCGTGCCCGCCAGCGCGATCGTGAACGGGTCCATGGGCGGCAGCGGACGCGGATCGCCGATGAGGTTCGCGTAGACCAGGAAGTAGAGGGGGAGTGCGCCGAGCAGTAGCACGAACGCGGCAGGGAGCGCGTACCAGGCGCCGTTGATCCACGGCTCAGCATCGAAGTCGCGGATCCCCAAGGCCATCTGGCGACCGGAGTTGCGCTCGGCGATCAGACCGAATCCGAGCAGGGCACCGAGGAGGAAAAGCGCGGCGCCTGCCGTCCAGAGCGCCGCGAGCGTGCGCGGACTCCCGATGCGGCGCTCCGCTCGCGCTCGCCGTGCTTGGACCGGGTCGATGGTGCTCATGGCTGGATAGTGACAGGCGGATGCGCCCCGCACCAGTCCCGGATGCTTCGACTTCGCCGCGCAGGTGCCCCGCGGTGAGGGCCGACGGCGCAGCTGGCTCGTGCGGGTTAGCGCGCGGCCCGCTCCGCATCCGCTGCCCCGTCGGCCCCGGCGACGAGGTCTTCGCCCGCGTCCTCGGCGTCGGATCCGCGGAGCTTCGCGATGCCGCTCATGAGGTGGTACACGACGAGCGTCGCCACGGTGCCGAGGACGATGCCGCCGAACGTCACCTGGCCGCTGTTGATCGTGAAGTCGCCGATCGCGACGATGAGGCCGACGCCCGCCGTGAACTGGTTGGTGGGTGACGAGAAGTCGACCTTGTTCTCGAGCCAGATGCGCACGCCGATGATGCCGATCAGGCCGTAGAGGGCCGTCGTGATGCCGCCGAGCACGCCCGCCGGGACGCTCGCGATGAGGACTCCCACCTTGGGGGAGAGCGCGAGGAGGATCGCGGCGATCGCGGCGACCCAGTAGGCGGCCGTCGAGTAGACGCGCGTCGCCGACATGACGCCGATGTTCTCGCCGTACGTGGTGGTGGGGGAGCCGCCGCCGAAGCCGGAGAGCACCGTCGCGAGGCCGTCGGCCAGCAGGGCCCGGCCCGCCATCGGGTCGAGGTTGCGGTTCGTCAGCTGGCCGACGCCCTTCACATGGCCGACGTTCTCGGCGATGAGCGCGAGCACAACCGGCACGAACATCAGGTAGACGAGCAGGTGCTCGACGGCGAAGACCGGAGCCGTGAACGTGGGGAGGCCGATCCAGGCGGCCTCGTCGAATCCCGCGAGGTCGACCTGATCCATGAACGCGGCCACGATGTAGCCGACGACCACGCCGATGAGGATCGACAGACGCCCGACCATGCCCTTGAAGGCGACCGCGACGACGATGACCGTCAGGAGCGTCACTGACGCGACGAGGGGCGACGCCTCGAAGTTGTTCTTCGCCGCCGGGGCGAGGTTGAAGCCGATGAGCGCGACGATCGTGCCTGCGACGACGGGCGGCATGAGGAGGTTGATCCAGCGGGTACCCGCGAGGTTGACGATGAGCCCGACCACCGCGAGCAGCGCGCCGACGACGATGATGCCGGCAAGTGCGACGCCCTGCCCGTCGGAGGCGACGGCCGCGAGGATCGGCGCGATGAACGCGAACGACGAGCCGAGGTAGCTGGGTACGCGGTTTCGGGTGATGAGGAGGAACAGCATGGTGCCGATGCCCGAGAACAGCAGCGTGGTGGACGGCGGGAAGCCAGTCAGCAGCGGCACGAGGAACGTCGCGCCGAACATCGCGACGACGTGCTGCGCGCCGAGCCCGATGGTGCGCGGCCAGGTGAGGCGCTCCTCGGGCAGCACGATCTCGCTTGCGGGGACGTTCTTGCCGTCTCCGTGCAGTTTCCAGGGCAATGCCACGGCGGTCTCGCTTCCAGGTCGTTCGGCGGGGATCGGCCTGCGCGGGGGATCGGCGCGTGACCTCTACGAGATTAGGGGATTCGGTGGCCGCCGTCGCGCGCCAGTCAAGGTGACGTGGGAGTGAGATCCAACTCGGTAGCGGCGGCGATCCAGCTCACGTCACCCTGAGTGTCGATGCCGTGCGTCACCCTGACTGTCGCGCGGAACAGGGCGGCGCAGAGCGGTCGAGCGGCAACGGGCACTCCGCGCGCTGGCTACGCTTGTCCCTGTACCGCGAGCAGCACGATCAGGGGAGCCGCATGAGCGACAGCCACGAGTCCGCAGTCGACTATGAGCAGGCGGAGGCGGGTGGCGACGGACACGTTGCGACGCCAACGCGTGCGACGCAGGTCGCGCCGACGAGACGTGGCAGCGGGTCGACGTTCAAGGAGCGCCTCGACACGTTCTTCGAGATCACGCACCGCGGCTCGAACGTGCCGCGCGAGATCCGCGGTGGCCTCGTCACGTTCATGACGATGGCGTACATCGTCATCCTGAACCCCCTGATCCTCGGCGGATTCTCGCAGGACCAGGCGACGCTCGACGTCGAGGGCGGCTGGCTGCAGGCGTCGCAGGTCGCAGCGGTCACGGGGCTCACGGCCGGCGTCATGACGATCCTGTTCGGCGTCATCGCGAACCTGCCGTTCGGCCTCGCCGCCGGCCTCGGCATCAACTCCTTCCTCGCCGTCAACGTGGTGCAGCAGGTCACCTGGGCCGAGGCCATGGGGCTCGTGGTCATCAACGGCCTGGTCATCGTGGTGCTGTCGGCGACCCGCTTGCGCGAGATGATCTTCCACGCAGTGCCGCCGCAGCTGAAGACCGCGATCACGGTGGGCATCGGCCTGTTCCTGGCGTTCATCGGGCTCGTGGATGCGGGCTTCGTCACGTCCTCGGGGAACGCGTCGCCGCCCGTGCAGCTGGGTGTGGGCGGTTCGGTGACGACGGTTCCGACGCTCATCTTCGTGATCGGCCTCATCGTGATGGGTGTGCTCATGGCCCGTCGTGTGAAGGGCGCGCTGCTCATCGGCATCGTCGGCACCACGATCGTCGCCGTGGTCGTCGAGGCCATCATGAAGCTCGGCCCGGCGTTCGAGAACGAGGGCGGTTGGTCGCTCAACGTGCCCATGCTGCCCACGCAGATCGTCTCGGTCCCAGACCTCGGTCTCATCGGCGCGTTCGACTTCGGCGCGTTCGAGCGCATCGGAATCCTGGCCGGCGTGATGCTCGTCTTCACGCTTGTATTCACGAACTTCTTCGACGCGGTCGGCTCGCTCACTGGCCTGACGCGTGAGGCTGGCCTGCAGGACAAGGAAGGCAACTTCCCCCGCCTCAAGTCCTCGCTGGTTGTTGAGGGCATCGGCGCCGTCGCCGGAGGCGCGACGTCGAGCTCGTCGAACACGATCTTCGTCGACTCAGCGGCCGGCGTCGGCGAGGGCGCCCGCACTGGCCTCGCGAGCGTCGTGACGGGCGTCATGTTCCTGCTCGCGATGTTCTTCACGCCGCTGACGCAGATCGTCCCCCTCGAGGTGGCGGCCGCGGCGCTGGTCGTGGTCGGTGTGCTCATGGTGTCGCAGGTGCGCGAGCTGAAGTGGGACGACTTCTCGGTCGCCCTCCCGGTCTTCCTGACGATCGTCATCATGCCGCTCACCTACTCGATCGCGAACGGCATCGGCGCGGGCTTCATCTCGTGGGTGCTCGTGCAGACGCTCACGGGCAAGGCGCGCAAGGTGTCGCCGCTGCTGTGGATCGTCGCGGTCGGCTTCCTGATCTACTTCGCCCGCGGCCCCATTGAGGGCATGTTCGCCTAGCCGCTCTGGCGGACGTCCGCTCGCCTGTGTGACGTCCGCCACCGGAACATGAAGCCCGGTTGCAGTGCGTGCATCCGCGTGACTTCAACCGTTCGAGTCGAGGGGGGTTTCTCGGCGAGAGTGCGGTGCATGACGCATCCCTCTGCTCCTCGCCGTGTGCCCCTGGCCGTGCTCGATCTCGTGCCGATCGTCGAGGGCGGTACCGCCGCTGAGGCGCTTGCGGATGCGCTCGAGCTCGCGCGATCGGCCGAGCGGGCCGGTTATTCGCGCTTCTGGCTCGCCGAGCATCATCTGAACCCGGGCGTGGCTGGAGCCTCGCCGCTCGCGTTGCTTGGCGTGCTGGCCGGGGCGACGGAGAGCATCCGCATCGGCACGGCCGCGACGTTGCTGGGCAACTACAACCCGATCCAGGTGGCGGAGGCGTTCGGGACGGTCGCGCAGCTCTTCGGCGCGCGCGTCGACCTGGGGCTGGGCCGCTCGTCGTTCAAGCACCTGATCGCTGCGGCCGTCGCTGCTGAGGCCGGCGCCGACTCGGGGGCCGCCCCGGAGCCCGGACCCGAGCAGGCACCCGTCGAGAACCGTGTTGTCGACGGGCTTGTCCTCCCGCCGAGTCGCCGCCTCTTCCTCCGTCCGGAGCGCTTCCTTGTCCAGGCGCGGCTCCTTGGCCGTTCGGCCGACGTCGAGGACACGTTCGCCGACGATGTCGCCGACCTGCTCGCCTTCTTCGCCGACGACTACGAGGCAGCGGATGCTGTGGCTCCCGTGCACGTGCAGCCGGCGGCGGGCGCACCAGTCGAGGTGTGGGTGCACGGTTCGTCGGCGGGCCCGAGCGCACGCCTGGCGGGGGCACGCGGTCTGCGGTTCGGCGCGAACTACCATGTCGCCCCGCACGCGGTGCTCGACTCGATCGCCGAGTACCGGGCGCACTTCCACCCGAGTCCCGAACTGACCAAGCCCTACGTGACGGTGTCCGCCGACGTGCTTGTCGCGGAGACGGAGGAGGAAGCGCGTCGACTCGCCGGCGGCTACGCCGAGTGGGTGCTCTCGATCCGCGAGGGGCGTGGCGCCATCCCGTATCCGACCCCCGAGCACGCGCGCGAGATCTCGTCGCTCAGCGACGAGGAGCTGCGCACCGTCATCGACCGCCTCGACACGAGATTCGTCGGAACGCCGGAGCAGGTCGTCGCGCAGCTCGAGACCCTCCAGCGGGTGACTGGCGCCGACGAGCTGCTGCTCACGAGCATCACCCACGACAGTGCCGCGAGGCGCCGTTCGCAGGAACTGCTGGCCGACGCCTGGTTCGCCGACGGGGTGAACGCGCCGACGGATTCAGTGGGGCTCGGCCAGCAGGACCTCGTGGAGCAGGGGACCATCTCAGCGCTGGGAGGAAACGCGTGAACCGGGCCGTTGGCATCGAGGATGCGCGCCTGGGCGTCGAGGTGCTTGGTCCAGTCGCCGGAGACACGGACGGTTCCGCGCTCACTGCTGCGGGGGACCTGCTTCGGGCCCGCTACCGCAGCGACGATCTACCTGATGTTGGCACGCTCTCGACGGTCATCGAGCGGCAGCTGGCACACAAGTCGGTGCGCTCGTTCCTCGCGGAGGACGTCCCGGACTCCGCCCTCAACGCGATCGTCGTCGCAGCCCAGTCGGCAGCGACATCATCGAACCAGCAGGCGTGGAGCGTCGTCGCCGTCCGTGACGAGGCGCGCAAGTCTCGGCTCGCGACGCTCGCGGGCGACCAGCAGCTCATCCGTGACGCCCCGATCTTCCTCGTGTGGGTCGCCGACCTGAGCCGCGCCCGCGCGCTCGGCGCAGTCAGCGGCGTCGAACTTATCGGCACCGAGTACCTCGAGGCGGTGCTGGTCTCCGCCGTCGACACTGCCCTCGCGGCGCAGAACGCGGTGCTCGCCGCCGAGTCGCTCGACTACGGGGCCGTGTACGTGGGAGCCGTCCGCAACAACCTCGTGGAGGTCGCGCGAGAGCTGAGCCTTCCGCCAGCATCCTTCCCGGTCTTCGGACTTGCGTTAGGCCGCGCCGCAGCCGATGACACAAGCGGTGTCAAGCCTCGCCTTCCGCTTGCCGCGGTTTTGCACTCGGAGCAGTACTCGCCGGAGCAGGCCGCTGCCGCCGTCGACGCGTACGAACCGTTGATCGCCGCCTATTGGCATGGAGTCGGCGCGGCACCCCGCGTGTGGCGCGAGGCGGTGATCGAGCGCTGGCGACATTCAGGCAGCCTGACCGGCCGTGACAAGCTCACCGAGCGACTGCGCTCCCTTGGCTGGCCCGCGCGATGACGACGGTGGATGTGCCCATCCTTGCGCTCGAGATTGCGAGCCTGTTCGACCTCATCCCAGAATCGATCCGCGCGTCGACGCAGCCCGAGCGCCTTCGTGCTCTCGACGACGCGCTCGCCGTGATCGCAGGGAGTGACGTGGGCCTGCTGGTTGTCGGTGACAGCTTCGTCGACGGGAACGTCGCCGCTTCGCTCGATGCGGGTCTCTCCCTCGCCTACGTCGCAGGCCGCTTCCCTGAATTGGGCCTCGTGGTGTCGACCGACATCGCGTTTGTCGAGCCGTTCAACGTCGCCCGCGTGCTGCAGACCATCGACTACGCGAACGGCGGCGGCGTCGCGTGGGCGCCGAGGATCCACGCCGAGGAGCGCGAGTTCGCTGCGGTCGGTCTCCGTGGCAGGCGTGTGGATGCAGACGCCAGGTTCCGCTTTGCCGAAGAGTTCATCGGCGTCGTCCGTGGGCTCTGGGACACGTGGGAGGATGGCGCGATCACTCGAGACGTCGCGCGAGGACGCTACCTCGACCCCGATCTTGTGCACTACCTGCATCACGACGGGGAGTTCTTTTCCGTGCGCGGTCCTGGGCTCACGCCGAGGTCGCCGCAGGGACGCCCGCCGATTCTCTTGCCTGCGTCTGGCGGAGACCTGGAGGCTCAGGAGCTCGCCGAGCGGAGGGCAGACGTTATCGTCGTCGAACGTCCGCTCGACGGGCAGACGGATGCACCGCGAGGCTTCGCTCAGCCCGTATTGCAGCGCGTCAGTGCGAGCAGGCTGGCCCGCGAGCCGGGGCTCGCCGAGGCTCCGAACGCCGCCGGTCTGATCATCGATCTCCAGGGCGACGACTCAGCTTTCGACCTCTGGCGGCGCGAGCTCGCCGGCCTGGCGGGCAGGAAACGCATGAGGGGCGAGACACTGCTCAGCCTGCTGGGTCTTCCGGAGTACTGGGCGACCGCGCCCTTGGCGGGAGCACGAGGATGACGCACACGCACACGCACACGCACACGCACACGCACAGCGTCCAGCAGGCGCCGGCGACGCGAAACGGGCTCATCCTCGGGGCGTACTTCACTGGCAGAGAGCGCGTCGCCTGGCAGCATCCGGAAACGGGAGACCTTCTCGACATCGCGACGATCGTCGAGAACGCGCGCATCGCCGACCGCGCCGGCTTCCAGCTGCACTTCCTCGCCGAGGGGCTGAGCCTCCGCGAGGAGCGAGGGCGGGTCGCCTGGCACTCGATCAACGGCAGGCACGACGTGGCGACGCTGCACGCCATCCTCGCCGGCGCAACCGAGCAGATCGGACTCATGAGCACCATCAGCTCGAGCTTCTACGAGCCGTTCGACCTGGCCCGCAAGCTCGCGACCATCGATGTGCTGAGCGGAGGCCGCGCGGGATGGAACGTTGTGACCGCACAGTCGGCAACGAGCTCCGCGAACTTCGGACACCGCGCATCCCTGCCCTATGAGGAGCGGTACAAGCGCGCGAGTGACGCCATCGGCGCTGTCCAGCACCTGTGGCGAGGGAGCTCGGCGCAGCGAGGCTACAGGGGTGCGTTCACGGAGCTCTCGGTCGAGACCGCCTGGCCCGCTCGACCCCAGGCCACTGGGCCCGTGCTCTTCACCGCGAGCGGATCGGATGCGGGCGCCGACTTCGCCGCGGCCCACGCCGACGGCGTGTTCATCCTGCCGCAGGACCTCGACCATGCTCTGCGACTCACCGCCAGGCTCAGCGACGGACTTGCATCGCACGGCAGGCACCGCAACGAGCTCCGAGTGATCTCGGGGCGCGACATCGTCCTCGGCGATACGGATGCAGAGGCTCGCGAACGGTTCTCGCAGTACATCGATCTTGAGCTGACCGATGAGGATGTGCGTCTCGAGCTCGAGCAGGTGTGGCAGCAGGACCTCTCAAACCTCGACCCCGACGGGTCGCTCCCTGCCGAGGACCCGGATCTCGAACGACTGCAGCGGCACCTGTCGACTGCACCCGGGGTCGAGATCCGTGACGCCCGGGCGCACCTCGCTCACTGGCGCGGGATCGCCGAGCGGGAAGGGCTCACGAACCGAGAGCTCGTGAAGCGGCGCATCCTGCGCCCCGCGTTTGTGGGCAGCCCCGCGACGGTCGCCGACGAGATGCAGCGCTGGTGGTCGGCGGGAGCCGTCGATGGCTTCATCGTGCAACCGCACGTCGTGCCCGGCGGGTTGCGAGAGTTCGTCGAACGGGTCGTGCCGATCCTGCAGGAGCGGGGCATCTTCCGCACGGAGTCCCCGCGCCAGTCGTTCCGGGAGGCCCTCCGCTACGTCTGACGCCGCGCCTGAGCGCGGCGCCGCGTCGTTCGCGCCACCCGGTGCGGACCTCACGCCGCTGGTCCCGTCGCCCGGGCCGCTGACCAACATCAGTGCTGAATGCGCCGGATCTGGCCATCGAGGGCCAGATCACCGCGATGCTGCACTGAAGTTGGACAGCGAACTCGGTGCCGCCTGCCCGGTCGGGCCGCGGATGCGACGCCGAGGGAGGGCGCCGCTCAGCTCCCGAGCACGCGTTGTGTGAGGGTCTCGTCGCGGTACTCGGTGGGGTAGACCCCGCGCTCTTGGAGGATGGGGATGACGAGCTGGTTGAAGTCGGCGAGCCACCCTCCGGAGATGTGCGGCGTGAAGACGAAGCCGTCGACGGCGCGTGCTTCCACGAGCGAGATGAGCTTGTCGGCGACCGTGGAGGCTCCGCCAACGATGAGGTCGGTGCCGCTCGCGGCGATGAGTGTCTGCCGTGCTCCGAAGCCCGTTGCGGCTTGGATGCGGCGGAGTCGGTCGACGGCTGCCTGGGCGGGTCCGTCGAGGTAGAGCCCGATGGAGAGGCCGAGCTTCGCGACGGCTCCTGCGGGCGGATCGATCTCGGGCAGGGGGCCGTCTGGGTCGATGTCGCCGAGGGGTAGGTTCCAGATCTGCTCGAGGTATCGGCGCAGGCGTACGGGGTGGATCTGGAAGGGAAGCACCTCGCGCTGCAGCTCGCTGGCTTCCGCATCGGTCTCTGCGACAAGCACTGCTGCGCGCGCAAAGATGCGCAGCTCGGACGGGTCTCGACCCGCCGCTGCCGCGCGGCGGTGGATGTCAGCAGTGAAGCCAACACCGTGCTCGAGGTTCGCGTAGTGCGTGTACACGCCATTGGCCTGAGCGGCCGCGAAGTCGCGGCTGCGCGGTGAATCGCCGGAGAGCAGCACGAAGGGCGCGCCACCGTTGGCCGCGCCGAAGCGCTTGGCTCGCACATCGAAGTGCTTACCCGAGAACGAGAACGCTTCACCCGCTGGGCCGCGGAGGTACTCCCGAACGACGGCGAGTGTCTCTGCTCCTTGGCTGTACCGGTCGATTTCGGACCGGTCGCCGATGTTGCGGTAGTTGCGGTGCGCGGTCGGGCTGCCGCCGAGGACGAGGTTCCAGCCGGCGCGGCCACCGGTGAGCGCATCCAGTGTGTGCAGTCGGCGCGCCAGGTCGTACGGGTTGTTGTTGGTGGTGTTGATGGTCGAAACGAAGCCAACGTTGTCGAACTTCTCGGCGAGGTAGCTCTGGGTGACGACGTTGTCGAGGCGGCCGACGACGTCGTGCTCGGTGATTCGGTTGTCGCTGTCGAAGCCGACGGAAGAGGTCTCCGCCTGGAAGTAGAAGTCGTAGAGGCCATCTCGCGCGAGTTCCGCCGCTCGTGTGAACGATTGGGCCGTGTTGAGCTCAGGCAGCAGGTCGGGGTGCCAGATCTCGTGTGGCTCTTCGCCGTTGTACTGGGCGGCGATGTGCACGCGTCGCTTCTGGTCTGTCATGCCTGCTCCTCCTCGAGTTGTGCTGCGGACGCGCGCAAGGCCACCTCGTCGAGCAGGGGGCTTTGCGGTGTGTGGATGAGGAGGGTCGTACGTGTGCCGTCGCCGTGGACGACTTCCCTCGTCTTGCCGTCGCCGACGATGATCGGTGGTCTGCCTTGAGGTGATGCGGGGGTCGCGGACGGCCCGTCGATGCTGAGGTGCGCTCCGGAGAAGTGGATCGGGTGCACGCGGTCGGCGTCCACGAACCTGTCTGTCTTGGCGTCGCGCACGATCGCGTCGGGTTTCCAGCTGGACCAGAGGGCGTGCAGGACGGCGATTGTCTCGTCGAGGTAACCGGGGGAGTGCACGTCTTCGAGGTAGGGGATCCCGTGCGCCCGGAGGTCCTCAGGGGTCTCGCGCGCGACGAACGCCACTCCTGCTCGTCCGTCGGAGAGGATGTCGAGGCTCGCCGTCTCGCGGGCGATGGCGAAGGGTTCGGCTATGCCGAGGTCGATCTCGGGGACAACCGTTGTGCCTGGGAAGCGAGCTACGAAGGCGCCGGCGAGTTGGGCGGTGCCGAGCGCGGCGTGTGGGTCGCCGAGGCGCGGGGCGGTGATGAGCACGAGGTCGACGTCGAGCGGGAGTCGTTCACGAGCAGGCGTGGAGAGGATGTTCGCGAGTTCGGCGGCCGTGAGCGCGAGGCCGGTTGGGGTCTTCGAAGGCAATGGCCGTCTTTCTGCATGGGTTCGGTCGGAGAGATCACCAACTTCGGTGACAACTCGCACCCTTCGGCCGCTGGGCGGCTCGAAAGGGCTGAGTTGTCACCGAAGTTGGAGGCTGCGTCGTCTACTCCGCGGGAGCCGTGGCGTCGTAGAGGAAGAGGCGCGACTCGGCGTCGTAGGCGACGCCGGAGACTCCCGACGCGATTCCGTAGAACTGGGTGACGGGGATGATCGGCACCTGGAAGCCGCGGTCGAGGACGTCTGCCTGGAGGTCGGCGAGAAGCTCATTGCGAGCCGTGACGTCGCCGATCTCGTTCTGCTCGGCGAGCGGTGCGGTCAGCGGATCGCTCTCGGGCAGGTTGCCCCGGTTGCCAGCGAGCGGCGACAGCTGGCCGCGCAGGGTGTCGCCGTCGATGTCGGTGGTGTTCGAGAAGAGCACCTCGTAGCCGAAGGTCTTGGTGAGCTCGGTGAAGTCACCCGTGAATTCGGCGTAGCTGGCGTCGATGCCCGCGGCGTGCAGCTGCTGCACGAGCAGGTCGAGGAGCGGTCCTGATGAGGTGTACGGGCTGGCGCGGGTGATGTCGAGGACAAGAGTCTGGCCATCCTTGGCCCAGATGCCGTCCGCGTTCTTGGCCCAACCCGCCTCGGTGAGGAGCTTGTCGCCTTCTGCGGTGTCGAACTGGAGCTTGTCGGCGAGGTCGACGTAGCCGGGCACGTTCGGTGTGAGAAGGCCCTTGGAGGGTTCGGCGTTGCCGGCGAAGACGACGTCGTTGATCTCGTCGCGGTCGATGTAGAGGGACACGGCACGCAGCACGTTCTCGTCGTTGAAGACGGACTTCTGCGTGTTGAAGTGGAGGCGGAGTGGGAAGCCAGGGGTGATGCGGGAATCGATCGTGGCGCCCGCGGCCTCTGCACTCTCGAAGTCCTGTGCCTCGAGGCTCTGCACGAGGTCGACCTGGCCGGAGGTAAGAAGTCCGAGGCGTGAGCTGGATTCGGGGACGAGACTGAAGATGATCTCGTCGAGCAGCGCGCGGCCGTCGTGGCTGGCCCATGTGGGGCTGGAGTCGTAGTCGTCGCGGGCGGTGAGGACGACGTCCTGGTTTTCAGCGTAGCTTTCGATGACGAATGCGCCCGTGCCGATGACGCCGGTCGAGCAGCGTTCTGCCGCGGTCTGCTCGAGTGTGGCGGGGGCGAGGAAGCTCAGGAAGTTGGATGCGGTGCGGTTGAGGAATGACGCGTTCGGCGCGTCAAAGACGACGGCGAAGGTCTGGTCGTCGATGACCTCGGTCTCGACGTAGCCGGTGAGGTAGCTCGGGCCGCGCTTGGCTTCGGGGAGGACGGCCGCTTCGTCGAAGTTGGCTTTGACGACGTCGGGGGTGAGCTCGGTGCCGTCGGAGAAGTGCACGCCTTCGCGGAGCGTGAATTCGAAGCGGGTCGCGTCGTCGTTGGGGGTCCAGGACTCGGCCAGCCATGGCCGGAGTTCGCCGGTGTCGGGGTCGATGGAGGTGAGCGTCTCGGTGACCTGGCGGTAGATGTTGTGCTCGGCTGGGCGGTCGGTCTGCCAGGGGTCGAGGCAGGAGACGACATCACCGAGGGCGACGTTGAGGGTGCCGCCGGTGACGGGTTCGGCTTCGCCGGTCGCGGCTGAGCTGCTGGCGCAGGCGCTGAGAGCGAGGGCGGTCACGGCGAGGGCGGCGCCGGAGCCGACGAGGCGGGCTCGTCGTGATGGTGGGGCGATGGGCATGTGCGTCCTGTTTTGTCGGGGTGGGGATCGGGGTGTGGGTGAGTGCGTGGGGCGGGCCTGGTGGCGGGATGTGCCGCTAGCGCGACTGCCAGGCCGAGCGGAGGGTCTGTTCGGGGGCTTCGGTGCGGAAGAGTCCGCGCTCTTGCAGCACGGGCACGACTCGTTCGGCGAACTCGAGGACTCCCTGCGGCACGACCTGCGGCTGCACGATGAAGCCGTCGGCGGCTTGGGTGTCGCGCCAATGTTCGAGGGCGGTTGCGATGGTCGCCGGCGTGCCGGTGATGGCTGGCCGCACGGTGAAGCGCTGCACGATCTGGCGGTTGCTGAGTCGCTCGGCTTCGGCGAGTTCGCGCCACTCGCGGATGTAGGCGCGCGGGTCTCGCTGCTGTGCGGGTGACTTGGAGAGGATGATTCCGAGGGCTTCGTAGTCGGGTTCGATGGTGGGCAGTGGTCCGTCCGGGTCGAGGTCGGGCAGGTGGCGCTGCCAGATGCGTTCGATTTCGAGGACGACGTCGCGGTCGGAGAACTCGAGGTCGAGGAAGTGCCTGAACTTCTCTTCGGCTTCCGCGTCGGTGTCTGCGACGACGAAGCGGAGGCCGGCGACGATGGCGACGTCGTCCGGGCCCCTGCCGAGGTCCGCGGCGTGCGCTTTGACTCGCCGGTAGGTGTCTCGGGCGACGTGGATGTCTCTCGGGATGATGTAGACGCCGTCGGCGTGCTCGGCGCCGAACCTGTTGCCGGTGTCCGAGCTGCTCGCTTGCACGATGACGGGGCGCTCCTGCGGCGGCGTCGGCCAGCTCGGTGCCCCCGTGACGGAGAAGTGCTTGCCGGAGAAGTGCCGCTCGACGGGCCTTGCTTCTCCTGCTTCCCACCCTCGCCAGAAGGTCTCGAGCACGTCGAGGAATTCGCCGGCGCGCTCGTAGCGCTCTTCGTACGGCAGGAAGTCGCCGCGGCTGAAGTTCGCGGAGGTGAGCGGCGGGGCGGCGGTCACGAGGTTCCAGGCGGCGCGGCCGTCGCTCAGCACGTCGAGCGTCGCGAGTTGGCGCACGAGGTCGTATGGCTCGTTGTACGTGGAGTTGAGGGTGTTGATGAAGCCGACGTGCTTGGTGACGCCGGCGAGCACTGACTGGATGCCGATCGTGTCGGGCCGCCCGTTGACGGTGTGCCCGAGGACGCTGCCGTCGTGTTCGGCGAGGCTCAGCGTCTCGGCGAGGAACATGAAGTGGAACAGTGCGCTGTCTGCCGCCTTCGCGTTCTTGATGTAGGTCTCGACCGCGATGAGGTCTTCGTTGTCTGGATGCCTCCAGGCGACCTGCTCTTTGCCGGGGAAGTGGGCGCCGAGCAGCAATTGGCGGGGTGCTTCAGGCATGTGCGTGCTCCTTCCTGAGGGTCGAGTGCGGTGCGAGGCCGAGGCGCTCGCGGAGGTGCCCTGCGTCTCGTGACCTGCGCCGCGCATCCCGGAGCGGATGCTCGCGGAGCGTCGGGAGGAGCTCCGACAGTTCGGTGCCCCGTGCGTCGACGACGACGCCGTCGAGGAGGGTGCGCTCGTTGACGTTCGAGGCCGGCACGAGGCGCGCGGTGAGCGGCCCGGTCTGCTCGTCTGCGAGGCCACCAGCGCGGAGGCTTTCAGCGCGGAGGCCTTCGTGGGTGAGCGCTTCGAGCTCCTCGGTGGGGAGATCGGTGACCACGACATCGGCCCAGGCGAACGCGGATCTCACGGATGCCGTGTCGGTCGCGATGGTGAAGATCGGCGAAAGGCCTTGCGGTGACCTGGGCGTGAGGGAGGGGCCGCGGACGCGCAGGTATCTGCCGTCGTGGTCCACGCGATGTACTTTGGCGGGGTCGAGGTACAGGCCGGCTTCTGGGTCGCGAACGAGCGCATCCGGTTCCCACGAGTCCCAGAGCTGCCGAACGGTGTGGACGAACTCGGCGGCGTAGGCGGCGACTTCGGGGGTCTGGCCAGAAGTCACGTGTGCGATGAGCTGCTCTGCGGCCCGGCTCCGGCGCGGTTCGACGAGCAGTCCGCCATTGCCGTGGCTGGCTTCGTCGAGCGTCTGGGCCCGCTTCGCGACGTGGTATGGCTCGAGTGAGCCGATGGGGACGCCAGCGACGAGGCCGAGACCCGGAACGCTCTGCGAGATGACCGAGAGCGCGACGATGGGGTCGAGCCTCGGCTCGGGGCCGCCCACCGGGCCGAAGTCGTCGTCGATGAGGAGATAGTCGATGCCGAGTTCATGCAGTTCGACGGCGGCTGTGGCGAGCTTGCTGCCCGAGCCTGGCCGCCAGGATTCGGCGGGCGGGATGAGCGCGGAAACAGTGTCGAGAAGTAGGCCGAGTCCTCGTGCTGGTGTGGGGTTGCTCATTGGGTGCGCGCCTCCTGCGTCGGGGTGGTCGGTCTCGCGCCGGGAATGGAGGCGAGGAGCTGCTGCGTGTAAGGGTGCTGAGGGTTGGTGAGGATGTTGATGGTTTCGCCTCGCTCGACCACTTCGCCCGACTTCATGACGAGCACGAGTTCCGCGATCTGCGCGACGACGGCGAGGTCGTGGGTGATGAAGAGGGAGGCAACCTGGGTTTCCCGTCGGATGTCGCCGAGCAGGAGGAGGATGTCGTGCTGCACGGAGACGTCGAGCGCGGAGACGGGCTCGTCGAGGATGAGTACTTTGGGCCGCACGGCGAGGGCCCTGGCGATCGCGACGCGCTGCTGCTGGCCGCCTGAGAGCTCGCGGGGTCGCCTGGTCGAGGTCGTGGAGGCGAGGGCGACCTGGTCGAGCAGCTCCGCGACACGACGCTTCCGGTCGGCGCGATCTCGCACGCCGCTCGCGGTGACGGCCTCACCGATGATCGACCCGACCGTGTACTTGGGATCGAGCGCCGTCGATGGGTTCTGGTGCACGTACTGCAATTCGCGGCGCGCGCTGCGAAGCCGGGCACCGCGCAGACTTCCGAGCTCGACGCCGTCGAGGATGACGCTGCCGGAGTCGGCACGCTCGAGGCCCCCGGCGATGCGCGCGGTCGTCGTCTTCCCGGAGCCGGACTCGCCGACGAGCGCCAGCGTCTGCCCGGCTCGCAGCGTGAACGACACGTCGGAGACGGCGACGACGCGCTCACTTTCGCGCGCATCCCCGAACGTCTTCTCGAGGTTCCTGGCCTCGAGCACGACTCTGGGGGCACCGGCCGGGGTGATGACGGCGCTGCCGGTGCTCAGCTCGAGGCGCTCGCGCACGAGCGCCATCGAAGTCGCGTCGATCGTGGGTGCCGCCGCGAGGAGGCCCTTCGTGTAGGAGTGCTTCGGGTTGCCGAGGAGTTCAGCCGTCTTGCCCTGCTCGACGATCAGCCCCTGCCGCATGACGAGGATCCGGTCCGCGCGTTCGGCTGCGACGCCGAGGTCGTGCGTGACGAGCAGCATCGACGAGCCGTTCTCACGCGTGAGTGTCTCCAACCGATCGAGCACCCGCTTTTGCACGGTCACATCGAGCGCGCTCGTCGGCTCGTCTGCAATGACGATCTTCGGGTCGCACGAGAGGGCGATGGCGATGAGGGCTCGCTGGCGCATGCCGCCGGAGAGTTCGTGCGGGTAGCTCGAAGCCTGGCGCTCGGGGTCGGGCAGGCCGACCTCCTCCAGGAGTCGGAGTGCCTCGACCTCGGCTTCCGCCCTAGGCAGTCTGCGGTGTCGCCGGATGGTCTCGGCGACGTGCTCGCCGACGCGCTTCGCAGGGTTGAGGGATGCGCCCGGGTCCTGCGGCACGAGGCCGATGCTGTTGCCACGCACGTTGGCGAGTGCGCGCGCCGGCAGCTTGAACAGGTCGACGCCGTCGAAGAGCGCCTGCCCACGGCGGATGTAGGCGTTGCTCGAGAGGAGCCGGAGAATGGCGTGCGCGGTCGTCGACTTGCCGGAGCCCGACTCGCCGACGAGCGCGATGGTCTCGCCGGGGAGGAGCTCGAGGGAGACGCCCTGCACGGCCGGCACGCTGCCGTGCACGGTGCGGTACTCGATCTCGAGGTCCTGCAGCGTGAGCAGTGCGCTCATCAGCGTTCTCCTTGGCGGTGTTCGAAGCCCCGGCTCAATCGGTTGGTGGCGAGCACGAGGGAGATGATCACGAGGCCGGGCATGGTCGTGAGCCACCATGCGGTCGCGAGGTAGTTGCGGCCTTCGGCGACGGTGGATCCCCACTCGGGCGCGGGCGGAGGGTTGCCGTAGCCAAGGAAGCTGAGTGCCGCGATCGAGAGCACGGCGGTGCCGAACTCGATGGCGGCGAGCGCGAGCACGGGCCCGAACGAGTTCGGGAGCACGTGCTTGACGAGCACGGTCGGCCACCGCATCCCGAGCCCCGTCGCAGCTTCGATGAACGGCGAGTGGCGCACGCGGAGCACCTGGGCGCGCATGACCCTCGCGAAGCTGGCGACCGCGACGACGCCCACCGCGATGGCGACCTTGGTCGTGCCGAAGCCCAGCGCCGTGACAACCATGAGGGCGAGCAGCAGGCTCGGGATGGCGAGGAGCACGTCGATGACGCGCATGAGGGCCGTGTCGACCCGACCCCCGATGAAGCCAGAGATCAGGCCGATGGCGGATCCGCCGACGAGGCCGACGGCGACGGCGAGGGTCGTCGCTCGCAGTGACTCGGCTGCGCCGTAGACGATGCGGGTGAAGACGTCGCGCCCGAGATTGTCGGTGCCGAACCAGTGCTCGGCAGACGGCGGGAGCAGCCGCATCGAGGTGTCGC
The DNA here is from genome assembly GCF_013409665.1 of Pseudoclavibacter sp. JAI123. NCBI lineage: Bacteria > Bacillati > Actinomycetota > Actinomycetes > Micrococcales > Microbacteriaceae > Pseudoclavibacter > Pseudoclavibacter sp. JAI123. Next base: position 984,177 of record NZ_JACCCM010000001.1, read on the forward strand.
CGTACAGCGGATCGCCGGACACGAACAGCCATGGCGCGACGGCCCAGCTGAGCACGACGAGCACGACGAGGGAGGACGCGACGAGGCTCGGGCTTCCCGTGATGTGGCGCAGGATCCAGACCCTGCTCGGGGCCGTCTGGAACCCGGATGGCGCGGGCGCAGGCACGCGCCGCGCGGAGGTCAGGCTCATCGTGTGGCTCCCTTCGCCTGGCTGGACGCAGTCGCTCGGCCGCGTCGCTTGGACGCGCCCGCGATGCGCGGGTCGAGGAGCGGGTAGATGAGGTCGACGAGGAGGTTCAGCACGGCGTAGATGACGGCCGACAGGATGACGACGCCCTGCACGAGAGGGACGTCCTGGTCGGTGACGGCCAGCTGCGTGAGGCGGCCGATGCCGTTGCGCGAGAAGATCGTCTCGGCGATGATCGCGCCGCCGAGCAGCCCGCCCGCGGTGAGGGCGAAGACCGTGAGCACGGGGATGAGCGCATTGCGCAGCACGTGCCTGAACAGCACGTACGGCCGAAGGAGGCCCTTCGCGACGGCGTTGTGGGCGTACGGCTGCTGCCTCTCTTCGAGCAGACTGCGTGTGAGGACCTGCGCGATCGTCGCCGAGGTCGGGATGGCCAGGGCGATGGTCGGCAGCACGAGGCTCTCGATCCCTCGGCTACCCATCGCGGGGAAGAGCGGGATGCTGAACGAGAAGAGCCAGAGCAGCACGAGCCCGATCCAGAAGCCGGGAATCGCGACCCCGACGGCTGGTGCTGAGAGCAGGAACTGCTTCAGGACGGGGGTGCGCACGTAGCTCGTGGCGAGGGCGATGATGCCGCCGAGCACCGTGGAGACGAGGAGCGCCGACCCGGTGAGGGCGAGCGTGTCCGGCAGCGCCGTCGCGATGGTCTCTAGCACGGGCTTGCCTGTCGTGATCGAGTTGCCGAAGTCACCGCGCACGACGTTCGAGAGCTGCGTGAAGTACTGGACGATGATGGGCTGGTCGAGGCCGTACTTCGCCCGCAGCGCCTCGAGCTGCTCGGGAGCGAGGAAGTCGCCCGTGCCGAACTGGCGGCTCACCGCGTCCCCCGGAAGCGCGTAGAGCACGATGAAGCTCAGCGTGAACGCCGCCCAGACCACGAAGAGGGCTTGCAGGATGGGCCGAACGACTCGCCAGGCGCCGCGCGAGGACAGCCTCGCGCGTGCCGGGCTCGGGAGCGAATCCGGCGGTCTCGCAGCGTCGAGCACTACGGCTGGTGGAAGGGTCATTGGGGTCTCGACAATCGCGCCCGGAGCGGTCGGGTGGAGGAACGATCCGTGCGCCGCGGGTGTGGGGGAGTGCGGACGGATCCGGCTCTGGCGCGGTTCGCCATGGAGCGAGTGCGACGCTATGTGCGCCGCCTCCCGCGCCCAATCCGAACCGGACCCGGAACGACAGGCTTGGACGCGGGGCGTCACCGAGCTGCCCGCGTCGTAGCGTTTGTGACGACGACGCAAACTTCGATCTCCCGTCGACCTCGATCCTTGCTTCCCCTGTTTCCTCTCGGCTCGACGCGGGCGGCACGCCGCAGCCGACGTCCGAGGTGCGAAGCTGGCTGTCCGAGTTGCCCCCTGAACGCCGGAGTTGCCCATGGGCTCAGCCGCCGAACCGAACCCGTCGACGCCTCACGCTCCGAGGTTCGCGCATCCGCTGGTCGACACCCCGAACGGCACGCTGCGCGGCGACGCGGCCGGGCAGACCGAACGGTGGCTGGGCATCCGCTACGCGAAGCCCCCGACCGGTGAGCTGCGCTGGCGGGCACCCGTCCCGGTCTCCCCGTGGACCGGGGTCGCCGACGCGCGCATCTCGGGGCCGATCGCCCCGCAGCAGCGCATGAAGGCCATGGATGTGGGGGAGCGGGCGCTCACGGACGAGGACTGCCTGTTCCTCAACGTGTGGCGCCCGGCGGCGGCAGGGCAGCCGGGCGCGACGCCTCGCGCTGTCATGGTGTGGGTGCACGGCGGCGCGTACGTGCTCGGCGGCACCACGCAGCCGGTGTTCGACGGGGCGGCGCTCGCCGACCGCGGCGACGTCATCGTCGTCACGCTCGGCTACCGGCTGGGCGGGCTCGGCTTCCTGGAGCTGTCGACGCTCGACGGTGCGGGCGGGCAGTTCGACTCCAACCTCGGGATGCGCGACGTGCTGTGCGCCCTCGAATGGGCGCGGTCGAACATCGGGGCGTTCGGCGGCGACCCGTCACGCGTGACGCTGTTCGGAGAGTCTGCGGGCGCAGGCATCGTCTCGACGCTGCTTGCGACCCCGTCAGCGCGGGGCCTGTTCTCCGCGGCGATCGTCGAGAGCTCGCCGGCGACGAGCGTGTACGGGCTCGCCCGGGCGAAGATCGTCGCCGAGCGCTTCGTCGCGAAGCTCGCGATCGAGGGCGCCGACGGGGCAGCGCTTCGTGCCCTGCCCGTCTCGAGCGTCGTCGAGACGGCGGCGGAGCTGTTCGCGGAGATCCCCACGGAGTTCCCTGGCACGCTCGCGTTCGCGCCGGTCGTCGACGGCGACCTCGTGCCGGAGCATCCCGTGACCGTTCTGAGCGAGGGCCGCGGGTTGCGGGTTGCGCTCATCATCGGCACGAACCGCGACGAGGCGACGTTCTTCAAGCTCGCCAAGTCGCCACTCCTCCCGGTGGGCGAAGAGGCGCTGACGACGATGATCACCGAGATCGCCGCCGAGAACCCGTCGATCGAGATGCCGGACCGCGAGCACATCCTCGACGCCTACGAGGGCGTTCGGCAGCGGATGGTCGGGCTCGGCATCGCCCGCGACGTCGGCTTCCGCATGCCGACGCTGTGGATCGCGGAGGGGCACTCGCGCCTCGCACCCACCTACCTCTACCGGTTCGACTTCGCGACGCCGCTCCTGAAGGTGCTGCGCCTCGGCGCGACGCACGGCACGGAGGTCGCGTCCGTGTGGGGCAACCTCGACACCGACCCTCGTGGCCTGGCCTACAAGCTCGGCGGACGCCGACAGGCCGGGGAGGTCTCCGATCGGATGCTCGCGCTCTGGACGTCGTTCGCGCGCGACGGCCAGCCCACCGACGAGGGACTGCCGGGTGCGGCGGCCTGGCCCGCGTTCGGGGAGCGCCGTTCGACGCTGGTCATCGACCGCGTGGATCGGGTTGTCGACGACCTCGATGCCGACCTTCTCGCCGCCTGGGGCGACCGGGCCTTCTCGCTGAGCTGAGCCGAGTTGAGCTGAGTTGAGCTGAGCCGACGTCCCGCCGTGCCCCGCTAGTACTGGCCTGGGTACTGACCGCCGCCGCCAGCGGGCCCGTAGCCCTGATGCGCCGTGTACGCGCCGGCCCCCGCGAGGCGCGCGTTGGCTTCTCGGACGAACTGCGGGATGAGGAAGAGCTCGACGATGACCCAGATCGCGACGCCGAAGATGAGGAGCAGGCCGATGCCGAGCCAGGACGTCGCGAATCCCACGAGGTAGAGCACGAGCTGCGTGATGGCGATGCCCGTGCGGCCGAGGTAGAAGTTGTGGATGCCGAGTCCGCCAAGGAAGATCGCGAGCACGTACGTGATGCCGACTTCCTTGCCGCCGCTGACGACAACCGTCTGCTGGTAGAGCACGGGCGCGTTGGGGGCTGGTGCCTGCGTGGGCGCGTAGTGGCCCCACTGGGAGCCATCCCAGTAGCGCTGCCTGCCCGTCGGGTCTGGGTACCAGCCGGCGGCCGGCGAGGACGGCCCGTGGTTGGCGTCGGACGAGCCGAAGGTGTCGTCTTCGGGCTGCGATGCGTACGGATCCGATGGAACGAGGCTCATCAGGCACTTCCCTGCTGTCGAGTGGATGCGTCACTCATGCTAGCGAGCACCACCGACACTGGGCGGGCCTGTGGGATTTCGGGACCGAAGCGCGTCAGGGTCAGAGCGTCGGGTGTGCGCCTGGTGCCTTGCGCAGCGCTCGCCGGACGAGCAGCCCTTCGGAGATGAGGAGTGCAGCCACGATCGCGGCGCCGAGCAGGAAGCACAGCGCGGGGCTGACGACGTCCCCCGAGGCCCAGAGCAGTTCGCGGTCCTCTGTCTGCCACGGCCACAGGGCGCGGAGCGACCCGGCCATGAGCCCCGTCATGAGGGCGAGGGTGACGCGGCGGTGCTTGGTGAGGAGCCACAGCAGCACCTGCACGAAGAGAGCGAGGCCCGTGACGGCGCCGACCGCGAAGAGCGCGATGTATCCGAGGTCGAGCGAGTTGAGGGCGCGCAGCGTCGGCTCGTACATGCCCGTCGTGACGAGCACAAACGAGCCCGAGACTCCGGGGAGCACCAGCGCGCAGACGGCAACGGCGGCGGAGACGAAGATCGCGATGGGGGATGGGTCGGCGTCGTTTGCAGACGGTAGCCCAGTCAGGACGAAGCTCAGGACCGCGGCAGGCACCGCGATCGCGTAGTCGCGCAGCTGCCAGCGGGCGCCGAGCATCCGGGCCGGAACGATGAGTGACACAGCGATGAGCCCCGCGAAGAGCGCGCGGGATGGGATGGGGTGCGCCTCGATGAGGGGAGCGACGAGGCGGGCGGCGACGACGAGCGCCGCGAGCATCCCGATGCCGATGGGAAGCACGACGCCCCACTTGACCTGCACGAAGTGCTCACGCGCCCGGTTCAGCCCCCTGCCGCGCACCGTGTCGACGGCCGCGCGCACAACGCCGCGCACGAGGTGGCCAGCTGAGTCGATGAGGGTCTCGTAGACACCGATCAGCAAGGCGATGGTGCCGCCGCTGACGCCCGGGATGATCTCCGTCACGCCGATGAGCGCGCCTCGGAGGAGATTGACGAGGACGTTGAGCGCTGACAAACCGGCCCTTCTCGGGCGCCGGGGTCGGGGGCGGCGCCGGATGCTTGTGCGCCAGGAGAGGCGGCACAAAGCCTCTAGTCTGTCAGGCCGCATCCGCGACCGCACCCGCGGCGCCTCGCCGCCGCCGGCATCCGGGTCACGAGGCGGGCGGCATTCACAGCGGATTCACGCAATCCACCGGCACTCAGCCCGGCCGGGTCTGGCGCGCGTACCGTGTCCGCCATGTCCTCCGAACCCAGCCTCGCAGTGGCTCAATCGCGTCGCGGACGCCTCCGCGGCGCAGCCCCCGCCGGCCTCGCCGGCATCGGTGCGGCGGCGCTCGGAGTCGGCCTCGGTGAGCTTGCGGCCGCGTTCCTGCAGACCACGGCGAGCCCGATCGTCGCGGTGGGGGCCCTCCTCATCGACCTCGCGCCGCCCTGGGCGAAGGACACGGCGATCGCGCTCTTCGGGACCGCCGACAAGATCGCCCTCATCGCGCTCGTCGCGGTCGTGCTGCTCGTCGTCGCCGCGGTTGCCGGCGTACTCGAGCGGGCTCGTCCGCCGTGGGGGCGCGTGCTCATCGGGCTCATCGCCGCGATCGGTGCTGTCGCTGTAGCCACCCGTACCCCCTTCTCGCCCCTCGATACCGTGCCGCCGCTGCTCGCCATGGTGGTCGCCGTGCTGACGTTGCAGTTCCTCTCGAAGACGCTGGCCGATGCTGAGCAGCGGGCCCGCCAGCGCTCGAGGGAGTCGGCCGTCGCCGTCGGGCGGGGCTCAGCCGCAGGCGCGACAGGACGCGCGACCGGAATCGGTTCGGAGGCCGAAGGGCCAGCCGGCGCCGACGTGGAGTCGGCCGCGCCGCCAGCCGGCGTCGACCGCCGCCGCTTCCTCATCTACTCGGGGGCATCCCTCATCGTCGGCGCGATCGCGGCCGCCTCAGGTGCCGCGCTCTCCGCCGGAACTCGCGCCGTCACGGCCGTCCGCGAGGCGATCGCCCTGCCGGCGGCCGCGGTCAAGGCCGCCGCCGTGCCCGCGGGCGCGCAGTTCGACATCCCGGGCCTCCCGCCTGTCGTCACCCCGAATGCCGACTTCTACCGAATCGACACGGCCCTCAGCGTGCCCCTCGTGAACCCCGAGGGCTGGTCGCTGCGCATCCACGGCCTCGTCGACAACGAGGTGACCATCACCTGGGACGAGCTGCTCGCCCTGCCGCTCGAGGAGAGCATCACGACCCTCATGTGCGTCTCCAACGAGGTCGGCGGCGGTCTCATCGGCAACGCCCTCTGGCTCGGCTACCCGCTCCGTGAGCTCCTCAAGCGCGCGGGCCCGCAGGCGGACGCCGACATGGTGCTGTCGAAGTCCGCCGACGGCTGGACCGCCAGCACCCCCATCGGCGCGCTCACCGACGACCGCAACGCGATCCTCGCGGTCGGCATGAACGGCGAACCCCTGCCCGCCGAGCACGGCTTCCCGGTGCGGATGGTCGTGCCAGGGCTGTACGGGTACGTGTCGGCGACGAAGTGGGTCGTCGACCTCGAGGTCACCCGCTTCGACCGGGTCAACGCGTACTGGACCGACCGCGGGTGGAGCGCCGAGGGGCCGATCAAGATCGGCTCGCGCATCGATGTGCCGAGCGCCGGAAGCCTGAACGCGGGTCCGACGACGATCGCCGGGTTCGCGTGGCAGCAGCACACGGGCATCGAGGCCGTCGAAGTGCAGATCGACGACGGCGAGTGGATGCCGACTGAGCTCGCCGCGCCAATCTCCGACGACACGTGGCTGCAGTGGAAGCTCGACTGGGACGCCCCAGCCGGCGAGCACTCCGTGCGCGTTCGCGCGACCTCCAGCGACGGTGAGGTGCAGACGGATGCGCGCGCCGACGTCGTCCCCGACGGTGCCACCGGGCACCACGAGATCAAGGTCAACGTCACGGCGTAGACCTCGGCGTCGGCGGGGCCCGCCCGCATCTGCTCGCGCCACACCTTCCTCCTCCGCAGAGGCGTGGGAAGCGCAGCCTCGTTCCGGGATGAGCCTGCATTTCCCAAAGGTCTGCGCCGAGTCCCAGCCGGATGCACCGCGCAAGACGCCCCGATAGCCTGGCCGGGATGCCCCCACATTCCCCCGAAGAGGCTCCCCGTCCGTCGACCCTGCGCGATCTGCCGCGCGCCGCGTGGATCTCGGCACGCGCATCCACCCCGAATACGCCCCTGGCCGTGCTGTCGGTGCCGATCTACGCGTTCTCGATCGTGCCGATGACCCTTCGAGGTGGGCTCTACCTCGACGCGTCGCGCACGGGAACCGTGCTCTTCGCGCGGCGGAGGCCGATCTTGGACGGGGTGGTCGTCGGGCTCGTCACGGCTGCGGCGTTTGCGCTCTGGGTGGCCGGCATTCTGCTGTTCGACACCATGCTCGTGCTGCTGCTCGGGATGCTCGCCTACGCGGCGCTGCTCATCGGAGCTGTCATCGCGCTGGTGCAGCCGGGAGGGACGACGCTCTCGGCGTCCGGGCCGGAGACCCCCAAGGGGGAGCGGTGGATGGTCGCGGCGCTGGCGCAGCTTCCCGGCACCCGCATGACCGCGGTGATGCTCGCGAGGCGCCTGATCGAGCAGGCACCGCCCGGCTCGATCCTGGTCGCGGCCGCGGCGACGGATGCGCTGCACGAGCGCTACGTGCGCGCCGGCTTCACCGCGGGGCGGGCACGGCGCGTCTATCGCCTCGTTCCCCCGCGGACGCAAAGAAACCCCGCCATGTAGAAGCTAGGCGGGGTTTCAGTGGCTCCGACGGGCGTCGATCCCGTGACCTCACGATTTTCAGTCGTGCGCTCTACCAACTGAGCTACAGAGCCGGAGGCTGTTGCCTCGTGGCGACGCACTGATGTTCGTCGCCGTTGCAAATTGCCCTCTTCGAGAAGAGGGCAAGATGCTTGGCGACCCTGACGGGACTTGAACCCGCGACCTCCGCCGTGACAGGGCGGCGCGCTAACCAACTGCGCTACAGGGCCTTACTGTGGTGTCTCAGCCTGGGCTGATCCATCCGTATTCGATTGCGACAGTTCAATGTACAGCATCCCAGCACCTGATGTTGTCACGACCGTGACCCCAACGGGATTCGAACCCGTGTTAACGCCGTGAAAGGGCGCCGTCCTAGGCCGCTAAACGATGGGGCCGAGTGCTTGTAGCTGACTTGACTACCGAGAGAAGAGCATAGGGGCGTTTTCGGCTCGCGGCAAATCCGGTGCCGCATCGCGGCTCGTTCGGCGTGTCGCGCCGGACGTGGTCTGGTGCGCGCGCAGGCTTCCACGTATCCGGATGTTCCCCACGAGGCGCGGGATTCCGGCCCACACGACGACCCGGTACAGGTTTCCTCACCCGGGTCTCTGTGACGCGCTAGGCAGATGTTGACAAACTTGTTACTGTTTCTCGTGTTGTTGGTGTGAAACGAGTGACTGCAGTGGTAAATGCAGTCTCGCGTTGCCGCAGAGGCGTCCGCCTCGTTCCGCACCCAAGATCCATCACGAGGAGAGCGAATGCCCGCCACCAGGAGCCGGAAGCCCCTGCGACTCCGCGACCGCTGGCGTACCCCGCTCGTGGGCGCAGCATCCGCCGCCGTGCTGGCCGCGCTTGCGCTCTCCGCCGGCCCCGCATTCGCCGCCGACGATGACTACGCCACGTGGGAAGACGTCGTCGCCGCCGAGGGCAACGTCGACCGCCAGGAATCGCTCATCAGCGAGATCGAGCAGCAGATCGCCGACCTCGACGCAAAGGTGACCGCAGCAGCCTCCGAAGCGCAGGCCGCTGGCGAAGAGCACGGCAAGGCGCAGACCGCGTCGAGCGAGAAGTTCGCCGAGGTCACGATCCTGCAGGAGCAGGCGGATGCGGCCGAAGAGAAGGCCGCGACGTCACGCGAGAAGGCCGGTCAGCTGGCTGCCGCCATGAGCACCCGCGGCGCAGGCGACCCCAAGCTCGCCCTCTTCCTCAACCCAGGCGACGCCGACACGCTGCTCTACCAGCTCGGCACCATCAGCAAGCTCTCCGAGCAGACCGACGGCATCTACAACCAGGCCGTCACCGAGAAGAACACGGCAGACGTCCTCGGCACCCAGGCGACAACCGCGCACGACGAGCTCGCGAAGCTCGAAGCCGACGCGAAGACCAAGTTCGACGCCGCGCAGGCCGAGCAGGTTGTCCTCCAGAACGAGAAGTACCTCGCCGACAACAAGAAGGCCGACCTCCAGGCCATGCTCGCGCCGCTCAAGGAGAAGCGCGACGTCACCGCCAGCGACTACGCAGCCGGTGAGAAGCTCCGTCAGGAGCAGGTCGCGCAGACGAACCGCGAGCGTGCAGAAGCCGCGGCCGCCTATCAGGAAGAGGCGTACCAGCAGGCCGTCGCCGACGCTGAAGCAGCCGGCGTCCAGGCGCCAGCCAAGCCCGACATCTCCACGGACGTCCCAGAGGCATCCGCCCCGCTCGCGCCAGCAGACCCGACGGACACCTCTGTCGCCCCGGAGTCGCTGCGCCCGCCGGCACAGGCTGCACCTCCTCGCCAGCCCTCTGCCCCGCCGACGGCCACGGCAGACCCGACTGCGCCGGTCGCGCCCCAGCAGCCGACCACTCCCGCCGAGTCGCCCGCCCCGAACCCTGACCCCGTCACGCCAGCGCCGACCACGGCCCCGGAGCCGACGCAGGCCCCGGAACCGACGCAGGCCCCGGAACCGACGCAGGCCCCGGAGCCGACGACCGCGCCGCCGACCACGGCACCCGAGCCCGACCCGACGAAGCCCGACATCGAGATCCTCCCCGAGGAACCGCAGAAGCCTGACGTCGAGCTCGAGCCGGAGCCCGAACCAGAGCCCGAGGTTGTCGCACCGACCACTCCGGAGACCCCGAGCGGCGTGCTGGCCGGCTACTACGGACCGATCAGCAGCGGCGTCGTCACCGACGAGTACGGCATGCGCCTGCACCCGATCTTCGGCACCTACCGCATGCACAACGGCCTCGACCTCGGCGTTAACGGCGGCACCTGCGGAGCCCCGCTCTACGCAGTGCACAGCGGCACGATCACCTACGCCGGCTACAACGGCGGGTTCGGCAACCACGTCGTGCTCGACTTCGGCAACGGCACCCAGGTCTCGTACTCGCACATCATGGACGGCGGCATCAACGTCTACGTCGGCCAGACCGTGAACGCCGGTGACGTGCTCGCCTACGCCGGAACCACCGGTTCCTCCACGGGCTGCCACCTGCACTTCGAGCTGAAGTACTGGGGCACCCTGATGGACCCGAAGCCGTGGCTCGCCTCGGCAGGCATCTACTACTACTGATCCCCACTCGCACTGGCTGACCCAGCGCGCGCAGAAGGGCGGCTCCTCGCTTCGGCGGGGAGCCGCCCTTCTGCGTCTGACGCCGCGCGTGTCAGTTGACCTTCAGGCTGCATCTTCGGCGGCTAGCTGTCCAAGTTCCGTGATGATTCGCGTGCCTGGGCACCTGTCAGTGGCCTACGTCCGCTCTCGTCACGGAAGTTGGTCAAGACCACCCGACCGCTCCGCCCCGAACGCTCGGCCCCGAACGACCCGCCCAGAAGGCTCGGCCACCGCGTGTTGGCAGGCACCGCGCGCACGAAGAAGCCCCGCATCCACGGCTGAACTCGTCAGGGGATGCGGGGCTTCGTCAGCCTGTCGCCGGTCGAGCCGGCGAACGGCGCCTATTCGGCTGGCTTGTACTGCGCGATGGAACGCTCGATGATCGCCTCTGCGGCGGCTGCGTCGCCCCAGGCCTCGACCTTGACCCACTTGCCGGGCTCGAGGTCCTTGTAGTGCTCGAAGAAGTGCTTGAGCTGGTCCTTGGTGGAGTCGTCGACGTCGCCGAGGTCCTGGATCTTGGCCCAGCGGGGGTCCTTCGCGGGGACGCAGAGGATCTTGTCGTCTCCGCCTGCCTCGTCTGCCATGTTGAGCACGCCGACGGGGCGCACCTTGAGGCCGACGCCGGGGAAGAGCGGGTACTCGAGCAGCACGAGCGCGTCGAGGGGGTCGCCGTCGTCGGCGAGGGTGTGCTCGAAGAAGCCGTAGTCGACGGGGTACACGAACGGCGTGAAGAGCACGCGGTCGAGGAAGACGCGGCCGGTCTCGTGGTCGACCTCGTACTTGTTGTGGCTTCCGCGTGGGATTTCGATGACGACGTCGTAGCTGCCCATGGCGCTCCTTCGTTGCGCCTGGCGGCGCTCATTCTCTGTGGCTTGTCGGCGGGGCCCTGTGGGGCGCTGCTCGCCGCACGAAACCGTTGGTCTCGTTCGGCTTCAGGGTAGTGGATGCGCCTCTGTTGGGGGTGCGGATGCGCGCTTTCCGTCGGCATCGGCGGCGGCCGTTGCCGACGCCTTGCCTTGTGACGCTCCGCTGGAGCGGCGGCGACGGATCGTGGCATGCTGGTCTGCATGGCTGATCTCAAGGAAGCGCTGCACCTCGATCCGTTCATCCCGCTTCGGGAGGGGACGGGCCAGGCGCTTCCGCACGCGTTGTCGCTTGGGACGGCTCTTGTCGCCGGCGTGCAGTTCACCCTCCTCGCCGCGGCGCTCTTGAGCCTCGTGCGTCGCAAGCCGACCGAGGTGCGGGGTTCGCGTCTCGCGTGGGGTGCGTTCTCGCTCGTGAACTTCGTGGGTCCGATCTCGTACTTCCTCTTCGGCCGCAAGCGTTGAGCCTGCTGCCCGCCACCGCGCCTCGCTGCCCCTTCGGCGGCGCTTGTTGCGGCTCCGAGCGTGACGGTTCGCGCGGGCGCGTTTAGGCTGTACCTGTGTCAGATCGCCCTCGCCTCACTCCAGCAGTCGCCGACCTTCGCCGAGCCGTCCGTGGTTCGCTCCTCGGGCGTGTGCAAAAGGGCGATCGTGTGCTCGTCGCCCTGAGTGGCGGACCCGACTCTCTTGCTCTTGCCGCTGCCGCCGTCTTCGAGGCCAAGCGCCTCGAGGTCGAGGCGGGCGCGATCATCATCGACCACGACCTGCAGGAGGGTTCGGCGAAGATCGCCGAGCACGCTGCGGAGCAGGCGGCTGAGCTTGGCCTCGCCCCGGTGAGCGTCGTGCGCGTCAATGTCGAGGACCTGGGGGCCGGCCCTGAGGCGTCTGCCCGTGTGGCCCGCTACGAGGCCATCGAGGCCGTGCGCGTCGAGACCGGCGCATCCTGGGTGTTGCTCGGCCACACGCTCGACGACCAGGCCGAGACGGTGCTGCTGGGCCTCGCTCGCGGCTCCGGCGCGAAGAGCCTGCACGGTATGGCGCCCGTCACGGGAACGCTGCTGCGCCCGTTGCTCGGCCTGCACCGCCAGGTGACGGTCCAGGCGTGCGAAGACCAGGGCATCACGCCGTGGATCGACCCGCACAACAGCGACCCCGCCTACACCCGCGTCCGCGTGCGCGACACGGTGCTGCCGCTCCTCGAGAAGGAGCTCGGCCCCGGCATCTCCGAGGCGCTCGCCCGCACGGCGACGACGCTCCGCGAAGACTCGGAGACGCTCGATGCGCTTGCTCTCGAGTGGGCGCACGAGATCGTGAACACCGATGATGACGGCCGCATCTCCCTCGACGTCGGCGGCATCGTCGCGCAGCCTCCAGCTCTGCGCCAGCGCATCTGCCGCATCGTCGCCGAGCAGGGCTTCGGCGTCTCCCTCACGCGTCGCCACACGATGGCCGTCACGGCCCTCGCGACGGAGTGGCGCGGTCAGGGCCCGGTCGACCTCCCCGGCATCCGGGTGGAGCGCGAGAAGGGTCGCATCCTGTTCGGTGCGACGGCCTCCGCGCACGACGACCACCTCGACGAGACCGCCTAGCTTCACCCGTTCCGCCGCACACCACGTTCGTCTTCTCGAGCGCTGAAACACCCCAGGAGCCAGGATGCGCGCCACTGATATCCCGAACGACGTCCGCGAAGTCCTCATCACGGAAGAGGAGATCCAGGCGAAGCTCGCTGAGATCGCCCGCCGCATCGAGGCTGATTACGCCGAGTGCGAGCCGCTGCTCATCGGCGTGCTGAAGGGCGCGGTCATGGTCGTCTCCGACCTGTCCCGTGAGCTGACGATCCCGCTGAAGATGGACTGGATGGCCGTGAGCTCCTACGGCTCCGGCACCGAGTCGAGCGGCGTCGTGCGCATCCTGAAGGACTTGGACACCGACCTCACGGGCCGGCACGTGCTCATCGTCGAGGACATCATCGACTCGGGCCTCACGCTGTCGTGGCTCAAGCAGAACCTCGAATCGCGCGGCCCAGCATCCGTGGAGATCTGCACGCTGCTGCGCAAGCCGGAGCGCCTCAAGTCGGATGTGCCCGTGCGCTACGTCGGCTTCGACGTGCCCAACGAGTTCGTCGTCGGCTACGGCCTCGACTACGACGAGCAGTACCGCCACCTGCGCGACATCATCGTGCTGCAGCCGCACGTGTACGGCGGCGAGTAGGCGGGGTAGCGCGACCCGGTGCATCCGCGCGCCTTCAGCGAACACTGGAGACCCGTGTCGGTGGTGCCGAGTACCATGACTTTCGATCGCGCGCCCCGGTGCGCTGGCGAAGAACCGGCTGAAAGGCACCGAGCACGCCACTCGAGTCTCGACTTATGAAGCAAGTTACCAAGATCCTCAAGAGCCCGATCTTCATCGTGGTGCTCGCCGTGCTGGTCATCGGCCTCGGCTTCAGCCTCATCAACGGCAGCGGCACCCGGGAGGTGACGACGCAGCAGGGCCTTCAGCTCCTCCAGGAGAAGAAGGCAGACAAGGTCGTCATCGTCAACGGTGACAACCGCGTCGACATGGAGCTGGCGCAGGCCGACCCCGAATACGGCCAGAATGTCCAGTTCTACTTCGTGGATGCGCGCGCCGACGACGTCGTGTCGGCCGTCGACACGGCTGCTCCCGCCGGTGGCTACGACGACGACGTGCCTCAGCCGAGCTGGCTGCTGTCGGCCGTCAGCATCCTCTTCCCGCTGCTGCTCATCGGCTTCTTCATCTGGATCCTCTTCGCCGGAGGCCTGGGTGGCGGCGGTGGCCGCGGCGTCATGCAGTTCGGCAAGTCGAAGGCGAAGCTCGTCTCGAAGGAGAGCCCGCAGGTCACGTTCGACGACGTCGCCGGTGCCAACGAGGCGCTCGAGGAGCTGCAGGAGATCAAGGAGTTCCTCAAGGAGCCCGCCAAGTTCCAGGCTGTGGGCGCCCGCATCCCGAAGGGCGTGCTGCTGTACGGCCCTCCAGGAACCGGCAAGACCCTGCTCGCTCGCGCCGTCGCGGGTGAGGCTGGCGTGCCCTTCTACTCCATCTCCGGTTCCGACTTCGTCGAGATGTTCGTGGGTGTCGGCGCGAGCCGCGTGCGCGACCTGTTCGAGCAGGCGAAGCAGAACTCGCCCGCCATCATCTTCGTCGACGAGATCGACGCCGTCGGTCGGCACCGTGGCGTCGGCATCGGCGGCGGCAATGACGAGCGCGAGCAGACCCTTAACCAGCTGCTGGTCGAGATGGACGGCTTCGACGGCTCGACGAACGTCATCCTCATCGCCGCGACGAACCGTCCGGACGTGCTCGACCCGGCGCTCCTGCGCCCCGGCCGCTTCGACCGCCAGATCGGCGTCGACGCGCCAGACCTCGACGGTCGCGCCCGCATCCTGGGCGTGCACGCCAAGGGCAAGCCGCTGTCGCAGGACGTCGACCTTCGCGTCATCGCGCGCAAGACGCCCGGCTTCACGGGTGCCGACCTCGCGAACGTGCTCAACGAGGCGGCGCTGCTCACGGCCCGCTCGAACGCGCAGATCATCGACAACGAGGCCCTCGACGAGGCGGTCGACCGCGTCATCGCCGGTCCGCAGCGTCGCAGCCGTGTCATGAACGACCAGGAGCGCCTCATCACGGCCTACCACGAGGGCGGCCACGCCCTCGCAGCCGCGGCGATGCGCCACACCGACCCGGTGACGAAGATCACGATCCTCCCGCGCGGTCGCGCCCTCGGCTACACGATGGTGCTGCCGCTGGAAGACAAGTACTCGGTCACCCGCAACGAGCTCCTCGACCAGCTGTCGTACGCCATGGGCGGCCGCGTCGCCGAGGAGATCGTGTTCCACGACCCGACGACAGGCGCCTCCAACGACATCGAGAAAGCCACGAAGACGGCCCGCAAGATGGTCACCGAGTACGGCATGACCGCATCCGTCGGCTCTGTGAAGCTCGGGGAGTCCTCCGCCGAGACCGTCTACGGTCAGCAGGCCGGCGCAGGTCGCAACTACTCGGAGTCGGTCGCCGAGACCGTCGACCGCGAGGTGCGTCTCCTCATCGAGCAGGCGCACGACGAGGCGTGGAAGGTCATCAACGACAACCGCGACATCCTCGACCAGCTCGCGGCCGAGCTCCTCGAGAAGGAGACGCTCGACCACGTTCGGCTGGAAGAGATCTTCGCGCCCGTGCGCAAGCTGCCCGAGCGCCCGCAGTGGCTCTCCAGCCCCGACCGGCCCGTGAGCGCGCTGCCGCCCGTGCCGCTCAAGCCGCACATCCCGGTCGACCAGATGGACCCGATCGAGCACGCCCAGGATGGCGGCGCCGAGCTCGGCTTCTAGACCCCGCATGCACGACGAAGAAGGCAGGTTCCCGGCGATGGGAACCTGCCTTCTTCGTGTGTGCGTGCACCTGCGGTCAGGGCATGGTGGCTAGGAGCCGCGTGTCTTCCTGAGCGCGGCGACAGTCACGGCGATGCTGACGGCTGCGAGGGGCACGATGAGGATGCCGATCTGCAGGAGGTTCCAGCCGAGCGCGAGGAACAGGGCAGTCAGGAGGGCCGTGGCCACCCAGAGCACGATGGCGCGCGGCGCGGATGCGAAGCTCCGGAAGCCTGGTCGTTCGGTCGTCATAGGTGCTCCTCCGATCGTCGGTACGTTCTTCGTGGCAGCTACGCCGGGGTCTGCCTAGCCCTTCGACCCTCTCGAGGCGGGCGGTGGCCTGTCAACCTGAGGCGTTGATGCCCAGGCAACACGCACCCGGCAGGACATCCCTGCTCTGGTCGGGGGCACTGCCGAGCCCGCCGGCCTGTTCCACGTGGCAGTCGCTGATGGGTGTCGAGTGTGGGTGGCTCGCCTCCGCATCGGATACACGTCTGCGGGTCGCCGCGCGACTCGCGCGGGCGGTGCGGGGATGCGCGCGGGCTTCGTTTCGCGGGAGGATGGAGACCGACCCGCGTTGCGGGCGCTGCGGAGTGAGGACTTGCAAATGAACGATGTCGGTTCCGGATCGTCGGAGCGGGTCGATCTTGGGCGCGCGCAGGCTGCCGTGCGGGAGTTCCTGGCGGCAATCGGCGAGGACCCCGACCGCCCTGGCCTCGTGCGCACTCCCGAGCGGGTCGCGGAGGCCGCGCTCGAGCTGTTCGGCGGCATCGGGGTTGACGCGATCACGCCTCTGGCTGGCGCCAGGTTCCCGGTCGCCGACACGCAGCATCCATTTGGGGCTGTCTCCGGCGCAGCCGAATCCGGGGCTCCGCTCGCCGCATCTTCGAGTGCCGTCGCGTCCGAGTCTGCCTCCGCACGCGCATCGGAACCCGCATCTGCATCCGCGGACAACGCAACCTCGCCCGTGTCGCAGCCCGTCGTCCTCCGCGATCTCGCCTTCAGATCCATGTGCGAGCACCACCTGCTGCCCTTCTCCGGCAGAGTGCACCTCGCCTACGTGCCCGGGGAATCGATCGTCGGTTTCGGCCGTCTGCACGCGCTCCTCGAGACGCTCTCCGCACGACCGACCCTGCAGGAGCGACTCGGCGATGAGCTGGTCGACGCAATGATGACGGCGCTCGACGCCCGCGGGGCGCTTGCGATCATCGAGGCGAGTCACGCGTGCGCCGGGCTTCGCGGCTCGCGGCAGCAGGCTGGCGTCGTCGTGACCGTGTCTGCGCGGGGCGAGCTCTCCGAGCCCATCGCTCGCGCCGAGATCATCTCGCTCATCGGAGCGCAGCTGATCGTCGCCGCCGATGAGGCCGCCGCCGCGACGCCCGCCGCGAGCGGTCAGTCGGCTCCGCCCGCCGCGCCCATCGTCGGTCACGTGCTGCGCGGCGCGCGCTTCGACCCACGGTTGGGGACGCAGGCGAGCTCCGCGTCAGCCGACGAGGACGACACGGCTGGAGCGCCAGAAGCAGCGGAGCCGGAGGCTGCAGCGACTGCAGCGGCGGCACCCGCATCGCACGCGCCCGCCGAGGTCACCGAGCGCGACGCGCAGCTCGACGCGGCGACGGGTGAGCAGTGGGCGGAGGACTCCGGCCCCGTGAACACGCGCCCGTTCGAGCTGCCGCAGCGGTTCACGAACCTGCTGCAGCCTGCGATCCCGAAGCGTCCGCGCATCCTGGGCATCCTGAACATCACGCCGGACTCCTTCAGCGACGGCGGCAAGTTCGAGGATCTCTTCAGCCAGAATCGCCGCACGAAGCGTGCGCTGCGACGCGCGCGTGAGCTCGTCGCACAGGGCGCCGACATCATCGACGTCGGTGGCGAGTCCACGCGCCCCGGCGCCGTGCGGGTGCCGCAGGAGGAGGAAGCCGCGCGCGTCCTGCCGGTCATCAAGGAGCTCGCGGGGCTCGGCGTGCTCGTGAGCATCGACACGATGTACGCGAAGACGGCCGAGGCCGCACTCGAGCTCGGCGCCGAGTACGTCAACGACGTGTCGGGCGGACTGGCCGACCCCGCGATGCTCGGCCTCGTCGCCGAGAGCGGGAACCCGTTCATCCTGAGCCACTGGCGCGGCCACTCGGTGCGCATGAACGAGCTCGCAGACTACCGCGACCCTGCCGCCGAGATCCTCTCCGAGCTGGCGGGTGCCCGGGACCGCGCCGTCGACGCCGGGCTGGACCCGTCGCAGATCGTGCTCGACCCCGGCCTCGGTTTCGCGAAGCGCCGCGACGACAACTGGGCCGTGCTGCGCGAGCTCGAGCAGTTCGTGGCGCTCGGGCATCCGCTGCTAGTGGGGGCCTCGCGGAAGCGCTTCACGGGCGAGATGCTGGGACCGGATGCGGACGTGACCGAGCGCGACCTGCCGACGGCGGTCATCACGGCGCTCGCCGCGAAGGCGGGCGTCTGGGGCGTTCGGGTGCACAACGTCGAGGCGAACCGCGTGGCGCTGGATGTCGTCGACGCGTGGCGTGAAGGAGCACAGGATGACTGATCACTCGAGCGGACACGAGCCGAACCTGGACGCCAGACGGGTGGCGGATGCGCCCACCGCCACACGCAGTGCGGCCGCTGACGCTGCTCGCGGGCATGCGCACGAGCACGCGTTCGTGCGCGAGCCGGTCGTCGGTGCGACCAACAGCGTCGCCGGTCAGGTCCCGTCCGAGCTCGCAGCAACGGCTACGCCAGAGCCGCACCGCCGCACCGGCGTCCCGGAGCCCGAGCTGGACCGCATCATCATCACGCGCATGCACGCCCGCGGCCATCACGGGGTGTTCGAGCACGAGCGCCGGGACGGCCAGGACTTCTACGTCGACGCCGAGGCATGGGTGGACGCGGCCGCGGCCTCGTCGAGCGATCACATCGGCGACACACTGCATTACGGCGAGTGGATGCACGCGTTGCACGCGATCGTGACCGGTGAACCGGTCGATCTCATCGAGACGCTGGCCGAGCGCCTGGCGGCGGCCACGTTCGGCTTCGACGACGCGGTGGCGGTGCGGATCACGGTGCACAAGCCCCAGGCGCCTGTCGCCTTGGACTTCGAGGATGTCGCCGTGAGCATCCTGCGGCATCGGCCGGCCGCTCCGGGGGAGTACCTGGAATCGGCGGCCGCGCACGCGGTCCAGGCGCCCAGCGCCCAGACGGCAGCCACGGCCGTTCCTGCCACCGTTCCCGCTGCGGCTCCGAGCACCGCCGCGTCGGCGAGCGCCGAGGACGATTTCCTCGCGCGTGAAGCGGCCGCCGCCGCGCACACCGCCTCCGACGCGTCGATCGTCCTCGACTCCGGGGGAGCCCCCAACGTGCCGCTGCCACGCATCGAGCCTGCTGGCGACCTCTTCTCGCCGATCGCGCAGCGCGAGCAGGACGAGCGTTCGCCCTCCGATGCGGCCGTCGTGAGCCGCGCCGGTGGCGCTCCGAACGCCACGTCGGCCCAGCTGCCGACACGCGTTCGCCAGGCGGTGATCGCGCTCGGCGCCAACCTCGGCGACCGCGACGCGACCCTGTCCTCCGCCCTGCGCAGCATCTCGGAGCTGCCAGGCACGAAGCTGGTCGCCGCTTCGAGCCTCTACGAGACGCCCGCGCTGACGCTCGAGGGCGTCAGCGAAGAAGCCCCCGCCTACCGAAACGCGGTGGTGCTCGTCGACACCGATCTGCCCGCCGAAGACCTTCTACAGGCGCTGCACACCATCGAGGATGCGCACGGCCGTACGCGCGAGACGCGCTGGGGGAGCCGAACGCTGGACCTCGATCTCATCCAGGTGTCCGGCGAGCTCCGCGACGGCGAGCTGCAGCTCCCGCACCCGCGGGCGCACGAGCGTGCGTTCGTCCTGGCCCCGTGGCTCGAGGTCGACCCGCGCGCGCAGCTCGCCCCGCACGGCAGCGTCGCGGAGTTGCGGGCGGCCGCTCCGGATCGAGTCGATCGGATCGTGCAGTGAACCTCGCGAGCAGAACGCGACCTGGCCTGCTCGTCGGGCTGGTCGTGATCGGGGGCGTGCTCGCGTGGTGCGTGGAGACCTGGCTCGTGACCTCTGGTCGTCCCGTCATGGCGCCGCCGCTCACGATGCCCCTGACGCTGGTCGTGCTCGCAGGGCTGCTCCTGTGGCTCGCGTGGCCCATCCGGGCGTACACGCGCCGCCTGTGGCGAGAGCGCCGCGAGGCAGAGTCGCGGCGGCGTGCGCCTGGCCTCGAACACGGTGGGGCCGGTGGTGGCGCGGACCGCGACGAGCGCAACGGCCGCGAGGTCGAGCGCGACGTCAGGGGAAAGCGCGTCGACCCGCAGTACGCGTTCCGCGTGCTGGCGTTCGCGCGCGCGGCGAGCTTGGCTTCGTCGCTCATGGCCGGTGTCGCGCTGGGCGTTCTCGCGTTCGCGGTGACACGCACGGTGCCGCCGGAAGAGCCCATCTGGCACGCCGTCGTCTCGGTGATCGGCGCGGCCGTCCTGCTGGCCGTCGGCCTCATCGCGGAATCGTGGTGCCGCATCCCGCCGGGAGGCGAGGAGACCGCCACTTCGCAGAACCCCGTCGCCGCGTAGCGTTCGGCGCCTCCGACCAGCGCGTTCGGCGAAACGGTCGAGCGCC
Organism: Pseudoclavibacter sp. JAI123; assembly: GCF_013409665.1. Lineage (NCBI taxonomy): Bacteria > Bacillati > Actinomycetota > Actinomycetes > Micrococcales > Microbacteriaceae > Pseudoclavibacter > Pseudoclavibacter sp. JAI123. The sequence goes on from NZ_JACCCM010000001.1 coordinate 1,004,213, forward strand.
TCCAGGATGGGCCGGGCTGGCCTGGCCTGGCCCGGCTGCCCGCGTGATCGGCCTGCCCCTCTGCGTGCTCGCTGATCCCGTCCTGGGAACGAATCGGTGTCGACAGCCTCGGCAGTTCGCCGCTCTGCGCGTCTCGTCACCGTGACTGTCCGCATCGAGTTCTCGGTCGTCGGGTGATCGAGCGATGACATCGCCCCGCTCTGTCTCCGGTCAACTCGCCGGCGTTAGTAGGCCAGCCCGGGCGGACGAAGTCTCTCAAGTGCTGCGTTCTGGCAGTCAAGGTGACCTGGGCCTGGGAGAGCTCCGAAAACGCACTGATGCCGGCGTCACGTCACCGTGACTGTCAAGCTTGCTTGTTGCCGCCGGCTCGACCGTCAGGCGCGGTCGCCCAGGCCGCCTTCCGGTGCAGATGTCGGCTCTCTGTTCGAGTTCTCGTGCGCCCGGTCGTCGTCGACAGGGGTTCGCTCTTGTCCGCCAGCAGTCGAGCTGATCACCGTCCGGCCAGCAACCGGCCTGATCGCGGGTTCGTTCGAGAACCGTGTCAGTCACGGTGACGTGGTGTGCCTTTGGCGCTGAGAACAGGCGCCCTCCACTCTGTCGTCACCGTGAGTGTGAGCAGGTGTTACCCACAGTTCGAGCCGCTCGGAGTCGACGGCGACGTATTTTGCGTTCTCCTGACCACATGACAGAACACGCGTCGCACACGGCGAGCATCACGAAGCGCGCGCTCGGTGGGGTCTTCTCTCGCGCCGAATGGCTTGACGAGGGGCTGACCGACGCCGAATTGCGCCGGGCGATGCGTGAGGGGCAAGTGGCTCGGGTCTGCAGAGGCTGGTACGAGTTCGGTGCTGGCCGACTCGAGGTGAAGCGCGCGGTTCGGGCGCGGGCGCGTCTCACCTGCATGAGCGCATTGGCGCTGCACGGCGCCTGGGATCTTCGTCCCACCTACCCGCATGTGCGCATTCGTTTCGGGGAGCGCGGGCACACGGAGCGTCGCAGCGAGGGCGCGCCGGCGTTCGGTCCGTCTGAGCGGGGTTTGCTTTTGCACCGTCCGTCTCGAGGGGGTGATGTTCCGCTGGGCAGGTGCGCGGTCGATGATGTCCAGTTGGCGTTGCGAATGGCGTTCGAATGTTTGGGCGCCCGCGATCTTGCGGTGGTGAGCGACTCTCTGTTGAATCGCGGGCTGGTGAGCGAGGAGGTTCTGCTCGGCATTGCGGCGAGCGGGTCGGCTGGGGCGGCGCGGAAGGTTGGAGGGGTGGACGGGACGAGCATGTCGGGAACGGAGACGCTTGTGAGGTTCTGGCTGCGTGGCCGGGGTTGTGCCGTTGAGACGCAGGCGCAGTTCGACGGCGTGGGGTATGTCGATCTGTTCGTCGACGGGTGGTTGATCGTTGAGTGTGACTCTCGGGAGTTCCATGTGTCCCCTGCGGCTGCTGCGGAGGATCGGCGACGCGACTTGCTGCTGGTTGCGATGGGGTTCGTCGTCGTTCGTTTGACGTATGAGCAGGTGATGGTGGAGTGGGAGTCGACTGAGCAAGCGCTTCTGAAGGTTCTGGCGCGTGGGCGGCGTATTTCGAGGAGGTTCTCTGGGGGTCACGTCGGGTTGTGAACGCTGTTGCGGGTCGCTACTCCCATCCCGGGAACTGGTCGGCATAACCATGCCAGGCGGTCGGGCCGGCGATGAGCTCATCGTCGGTGAGGGCGCAGTCGTGCAGGGCGGTGTCGATGGCGTCGGTGCGGAGGTTCTTCCCGAAGAAGGCGATGGTGGTGCCGATGGGTGCGTCCGGGTCTGAGCTGGCGAGGCCGGAGGCGCCGAGCTGGATGCTGCTGCCGGTGCTCGACCAGTCGCCGACGTGATCCGTGCGGCTGGCGAGGCGGAAGAGTCCGCGGGAGCGGGCGATGAGCCCGACTCGGTCGGGGGTCATGCCACCGAGGGCTGTGGTGAGGCGTTCGGGGTGGAGGGGTCTCGGCTCGTTGAAGACGTGGCAGTCGAGGGGGCCGCGGGCCGGCGGGAAGTGCGTGTGTTCGTCGAGGCGCAGCATCCAGCCGGCGGTGGAGGCGAGCTGGTGCGCGAGTCGTGGACGGATCGGCCGCAGTCGCCGCCCGAGTTCGGTGGCCGCGGCTGGTGTGGTGATGGCGGCTGTGGGGTTGAGCTGCTGGATGAGCGCGCAGGTCTCGCTGACGACGCCGGCGGGGTGCGCGTCGGCGGCGGTGAGGACGATGACGGTCGCAAACTCGAGCTGCCCGACGAGGGTGGCGGATGCGTCGGCGTCGTCAGACAGGGAGGTTCCCTCTTGGAACAGCAGGCGTCTGACGTCGGAGATGCTGGCGACGGTGACGAACTCTCGTGGGCCTATGACGAGCCCAGCTTCATCATCGCCTGGAGTTGGAGCCATCGCACCGCGTCCCTCGGCGAGGACATGCTCCATCGCGAGTCCGATGCTCTGCGGGTCTGCGTCTGCCGAGAGCTCGACGATGGTGTTGCCGCGCCGTCCGTCCGAGGCCTGCCGCAGCAGGTCCTCGGCGAGTTCGACGCCGAGCGCCAGCGCCCCCGTCTGCTCGTCGCCGTAGTCGCTCGCGGGCGTCGGGCCGCCCGGTTCGCCGCACATGAGGGCGGTCACGAGCTGTCGCCCGGAGGTCTCGAGGCCGCTGACGAGGGTCATGCCGAGTGAGCTCGTCGCGGTCTGGCTGATTGGCTGGTCGGGGGTCATGCGAGTAGTCTAATGAGAAACATTCTCAAGAAGGAAGGCACGGCCATGAAGGTTCGCAACTCGCTCAAGGCGCTCAAGAAGGTCCCCGGCTCGCAGATCGTCCGCCGCCGCGGTCGCACGTTCGTCATCAACAAGAAGAATCCGCGCATGAAGGCGCGGCAGGGCTGACCCGCCGCTCGGGCGCGCCTGTTCCCCGGAACTGCCAGAATGGTGGCGGGTGCGTTCCGGCGCGTCCGACGAAGCCCGGCGCAGCCGCTCGGCGCTGACGCACTCTGAGGAGATTCACCATGACTGTGCTCATCACCGGCGGTGCCGGTTACATCGGCGCTCACGTGCTTGCTGCCCTTGAGGCTCGCGGCGACACGGCGGTTGTCGTCGATGACCTCACGACGGGCACTCCCGAGAAGGTCGGCGCGACCCCGCACTTCAACTTCGATATCTCCACGACGGGCGCGGCGGATGCGCTTGCCGACATCATGCAGGCGCTCGAGGTGACGAGCGTCATCCACTTCGCGGCGAAGAAGCAGGTCGGCGAGTCGGTGGCGAGGCCCGCCTGGTACTACCAGCAGAACATGGGTGGGCTCGCGAACGTGCTCGAGGCCATGCAGCGCGCGGACGTGAAGAGCCTGGTGTTCTCTTCGTCGGCGGCCGTGTACGGCCTCGGGACCGGGTCCGACGAGCCGATCCGCGAGGACGATGTGAAGAACCCCATCAACCCGTACGGTCAGACGAAGCTGGCGGGGGAGTGGCTCGTGCAGGCGTCGGCGAAGGCCGCGGGCATCAGTGCTGTGTCGTTGCGCTACTTCAACGTCGCGGGTGCTGGCAGCGATGAGCTGGCCGACCGCTTCGCGTTGAACCTCGTGCCGATGATCTTCGAGAAGCTTGCCGAGGGGAAGTCGCCGCTGGTGTTCGGCGATGACTATCCGACGCCTGACGGCACGTGCGTCCGTGACTACGTGCACGTCGTCGATCTGGCGGATGCGCATCTTGCGGTGCTGGATGCGATCGCGGCTGGCGAGCCGGTCTCGGCCGAGTACAACGTGGGTCGCGGTGAGGGCTACTCCGTGTTCGATGTGTTGGATGCGGTGCGTCGCGCGAGCGGGCAGCAGTTCGAGGCGGACGTCGCGCCTCGTCGCCCGGGTGACCCGGCTTTGCTGGTGGCTGACGCATCCCGGATCAAGGATGAGCTGGGGTGGACGGCGAAGTACTCGCTGGACGACATGGTCACGTCGGCGTGGTCGGGGTTCGAGCGCAACGGCGCTCCGGTCAAGGCGTAGGGCGGCGGCGGGGACGCAGCTTCGGGAAGACGAAGACGGCGTCTCCTGCTGGCCAGCGGCGCAGCCAGCAGAAGAGGTAGCTGAGGCTCATCGCGACGGCGGTGTTGATGATGAGCATCCAGGTGGGGTCGCGCATGCCCCAGTCGCCGAGCCATGAGGTGATCATGATCTGCGCGGGGTAGTGGACGACGTAGAAGACGACGGAGTTGCGGCCGATGTACTGCAGCCAGCGGGCGGAGTTGCCGTCGAGGCCCTGTTGGGCGCCGGTGAGGCGGCGGGTGATCATCATGATCGCGGCGACCCCGGCGAGGACGACGGGGATCCAGACGAGCTCGTAGCGGTCGATGAGGCGGGTCGCGGCGGTGAGTGAGCCGTCGCCGGGGGCTGTCGAGGTTGTGCCCGAGACCCACTGCAGTGCGCCGTCGAGGCCGAAGTAGGTGCCGCGTGTCTGCCCGATGAGCAGCGCGCCGAAGCCGCCGGCGATGGCGGTGCAGGCGATGAGGAGTGGCCAGCTCTCGATGCGGGCGAGCTGCTGTCGGTGCTGGGCGACGAGGTGGCCGGCGAAGAAGAATCCGCCGTAGTAGGCGAGGTCGCCCCACATCCCGGATGGGCCGATCCCGTCGGCGGAGAGCACGGCGCTGAGGCCCCAGAGGGCGAGTGGCACGAGCGCGAACCAGGGGCCGCGGATGCGGGTGAGGAGCGGGGCGGCGAGGTAGTAGATGGCGAGGTAGAAGATGAACCAGAGCCAGCTGAGGGCGATCCAGTTGCCGGGGTCTGTCCACCCGTCTTGCATGGTGACGAGCCAGTACACGGTGCCCCAGAGCAGGTACGGCCAGACCAGGGTGCGGAGCTTGCCCGTGTAGTAGGTGGGGCCCGTCTTCGCGAGGGAGCGGCCGAGGAGCATTCCGGAGAGGAGGAGGAGCGTGCTCATCCGGTAGGGCGCGAAGAGCGTGTTGAGGTCGTTGATGACGCTGGTCGGGTCGACGCCGGCGAGGAAGATCGGGATGGCGCTGGCGTGGAAGGTGACGACGAGGAGGATCGCGGCGCCGCGGACGAGGTCCATCCAGTGCTCGCGCCGTCTTGCGGGTCCGGGGCCGGGTCCGAGGCTCGAGGCGGAGTCGGGCGTCACATGGGCCGGGCCTCTGCGGGCTGACTGCTCGGTGGGTGCTGGTGTTGGCATGGGGGTTCAGTGGGCGCTGGAGGGGTGTCACGGTGCGCGAACCGCGTTCCGATCATCTGGTGGCCGGCGTTGCTCGTTGCGGGAAGACGAAGAGCGCATTCACGACGCGGCTGCGGCGTCGAAGTGCAACAGCGCCGAACGATACGGCAAGTGCGGCGATGATGCACGCGCTCATCACGATGGGCTGCTCGGTGATGCCTGTCGCGGCCAGGAGTCTCACGAGCATGATCTGCAGTGGGTAGTGGATGAGGTAGAACACGACCGAGTTGCGGCCGATGTGCTGCAGGAAGCGTGAGAGGGCGGGTTCGCGGTGTCCGTCGAGGGTGCCGCGGATGCGTCGCGCGAGGAGCGCGGTGCCGGCGATGCCGGCGAGTACGACGGGAACCCAGATCAGGTCGAAGCGCTCGATGGACCCGTCGTCGTTCGTGCCGGGCGTCGTGGGCGAGGTGAGGGTGAGCCCGTGCTCCTGGAGCACGAGCAGTGCGGCGAAGGCGGAGCTGCCGACGAGGAGCAGCACCATCGCCGGTGCGGTGTCGAAGCGCCTCAGCAGGTGCTGGGTTCGGGCGATGAGGTAGCCGGCGAAGAAGAATCCGCTGTAGTAGCTGAGGTCGAAGAGCGTGCCGTCTGGGGCGACGGTGCTGAGCAGCCAGAGGGTGATCGGCACGAGGGCGAACCACGGGGTCGGGATGCGGGTGAGCAGGGGCGCGGCCACGTAGGAGAGGAAGAGGCAGAGGATGAACCAGAGCCAGCTGCGTGTGGCCCAGCCGTCTGGGCGCATCCACTCTGTCGGGTTGGAGGTGGCGATCCAGAAGATCACGAGCCAGACGACGTACGGCCAGGCGAGGGTGCGGAGCTTGCTGGCGTAGTAGCGGCGGGGTGGTTTGGCGAGGGCGCGGGGGAGGAGGAGGCCGGAGAGCAGCATGAGGGAGGTCATGCGGAATGGTGCGAAGTAGAGGGTGACGTCGTCGATGACGGTGCCGGGGGTGATGTCGGCGATGTGCATGGGCACGTCGATGGCGTGGTTGGCGATGACGAGGAGGATGGCGGTGCCGCGGATGAGGTCGATCCAGCGTTCGCGCTGCCGGGGCACGGTCGACGATGCGCGTGCTGTCGCGTCGTGCGTCGCCATTCGTTCTCCGTTTCGCCGTGTCTCGACGCTACACTTGCCCGTTTTCTGGGCTGTGACATGGCGAATTTGGATGAATCTGAAATGACGTCCAGGGCTAAATCCCGGGGATCTGCGCGTGTCGGAACCGCCTTCGGTTCCCCGGGCAGTACAAGGTGTGCCGCTGGGCCGGTACGATCACTGGGAAATGAAAACACGCAACCAGAGTGCGCGTCGTTGGCCCCAGCTGACACTGCTCGTGGTCGTGGCTCTCGCTGCGGCTGCGTTGGTGGCTCTGGCGTTCATGCCACGTGAGGTCCCCGCGGGGGCAGGCGCAGAACCAGTTCTTACCATTGCCAGCTCGGAAGATGCCGCTTCGGCGGCGAACTCCGGTGGGGCTCCATCCGCTTCCGCACCGTCGGCGACCCCTGCGGGAACCGGCCTGACGGTCGCGTTCATCGGCGACTCGTACACGGAGGGTGTCGGCGCGAGCGACCCGTCGCTGCGGTGGACCACGCTGCTGGCCGCGGCGAACGGCTGGGAAGAGCTGAACCTGGGTGTGAGTGGCGCGAGCTACGGCCAGGGCCTCGAAGAGTGGAACTCGTACGCGGTCCAGGTCGAGGAAGCCATCGAGGCGCAGCCTGATGTGGTGATCGTCTCGGGCGGTCTCAACATGTCGGAGCTCGATCAGGAGCTCGGCGTCGAGTCGGTCTTCACCGACCTTCGCGCCGGGTTGCCGGATGCACGCATCATCGCAGTTTCGCCATTCTGGGTGAGCACGGCGTACCCCGCGCAGCTGACGCTCACGAGTGAGCTGATCGAAGCGGACGTGACCGCAGTCGGCGGCCAGTACCTGGACGTGGGTCACCTGTTCGAGGACGAGTTCCAGTACTTCGAGCTCGACGGCCTGCACCCTGACGACGCCGGTCACCAGCTGATTGCGAACGCTGTCGACGCTGGCCTGCCCGTGGAAATCGGCGGCTGATCAGCGTTCTGCGCCAGCGTGTGCCCGATCTGCGACCAGCGCGGCACATTTCAAGAATTTACAGCCCAATAACATGACACCAGTAGTATGAGGCCGGGCTTGCCCCAGCTTGCCTGAGATACCCCCTGCGCTCCGAACCGCGAGCCACCCGTTTCGTGCCAGCCGCGAAAGCGGCTGCGGCACGAGCGCAAGAGACACACGGACGGACCTTTATGGAACTGCGCGACTACCTGCGAATCCTGCACAAGAACTGGATCATCATCCTGATCTGCACCCTGGCGGGTGTCGCGGCAGGGGCGGGCGCATCGCTGCTCATGACGCCCAAGTACTCGTCGACGGCGGAGCTGTATGTCTCGGTTCGTTCCTCGGATGGCGGAGCAGCTCAGGAACTGAGTCAGGGGTCGACATTTGCGCGGCAGGCAGTCCAGTCCTACACCTCGGTCGTCAACAAGGAGATCGTCACTTCCCGAGTGATTGAGGAACTACAGCTGTCGATGACGTCGGCGCAGCTGGCGTCGAAGATCTCTGCAGGGAACCAGACCGGAACCGTCGTCATCGAGATCTCTGTTGAGGATGAATCGCCCGAAATGGCTGCGACCCTCGCCAACTCGGTTGCGAGCAACTTCATCGAAGTGATCGTCGACGAGCTTGAGAAGCCGGATGGAGCTGCCCCCAGTCTGGTGAAGATCGAGCCTGTGCAGTCGGCGGTCGCTTCGGCTTCCCCGGTCAGCCCCCGCGTTCCCCTCAACGTTGGTCTTGGCGCAATCGTCGGCCTCGCCCTTGGTATCGGTGTTGCGCTCCTCCGCCAGGTCATGGACACGAAGATCCGAAGCACCCACGACATCTCGCAGATCACCGACCGTCCTGTCATCGGTACCATCGCGTACGACCCGGACGCCGGCAAGCGGCCGCTCATCGTGCACGAGGAGCCGAAGAGCCCCAAAGCCGAGTCCTACCGTGCGCTTCGAACCAACCTTCGCTTCATGGACATCGAGAACACGCGCCATAGCTTCGTCGTCACGAGCTCGCTGCCCTCCGAAGGCAAGAGCACGACGTCGGCGAACATCGCGATCGCGCTCGCCGAGCAGGGCGCTAAGGTCGTGCTGGTCGACGGAGACCTCCGTAAGCCCAAGGTCGCGACGACCATGGGCGTCGACGGCTCGGTCGGTCTGACCGACCTCCTGAGCGGACGCGCCGAGCCGAAGGACGTGCTGCAGCGCTGGGGTCGCGGGCGTCTCTATGTCTTGCCTGCTGGACGCATCCCCCCGAACCCGAGCGAGCTGCTCGGCTCTCACACCATGCAACAGGTGCACGACCAGCTCCTCTCCGAGCACGACTACGTCATCATCGACGCGCCGCCGCTCCTGCTCGTCACGGACGGAGCCGTGCTGAGCGAGCTGGCACACGGGACGCTTCTTGTCGTCGCAAGCGGACAAACTCCTCGAAGCGCTCTTACGGCCGCCGTGGCTCAGCTGGAAGGTATCGGCTCGGAGGTCTCTGGAATCGTCGTTACGAAGGTCCCCACGAAGGGTCCTGACTCCTACGCGTACGGTTCATACGGCGCATATGGCGCGTATTACGGAACGGATGAGCAGGGCAACCCGACCACCGAGTATCGCAAGATCGGGACTGGCCAGATGCCGATCGTCTCCACCAGGAGTCGCAAGGCGCGCGATGCGCCGCAGTAGATCGGCCGGGCTCGCCGAATCACTATCCCCCGCAAAATGATTTCCCCCGGAGCACGACCATGTATCGATATTCAGGGCGTTGGTCTGATTCGACCGAAGCTTCCGCACTTTGGACGGCTGTTGGCGGTGCTCAGCAGTGAGCGAGCAGCGTAAACTCCTCCTCATCGCGTCGACAGGCGGACATCTCGCTCAACTGACTCGCATGCAGTCGCGCCTGGGGGCAGCCGAGAACTCGCTCTGGGTCACGTTCGATACGGAGCAGTCGAGAAGTCTTCTGGACGGACGACGGGTGCTCTTCGTGCCATACGTAGCTCCCAGGGACTGGCGCTCGCTTCTGAAGGCCGCCCAGATCATCGATCGCCGTCTCCGGGTCGAGAACTTCGACGGTGCCGTGAGCACTGGGGCCGGCCTTGCGCTCGCCGGCCTCCCCTTGGCGCGGCGGCGAGGTATCCCGGCTTCCTACATTGAAAGCGTGTCGCGCGTCGAGGGGCCGTCGCTAAGCGGCCGCCTGCTCTACGCAAGCCGCCTCGTGAAAATGCACACGCAGCACTCCGCCTGGGCGACCGGGCGCTGGAATCCCATCCCTCCTGTCCTGGCCGAGTACCGAACTGTTCAACGGCAGGCTCAAGAGACGCAGTGCGCACCGAAGGTCTTCGTCACCTTGGGCACGATCAAGCCCTACCGATTCGACTCTCTTGTTGATCGGCTCTTGGAAACTGGGGTGTGCGGCGAGAATACGACGTGGCAGTTGGGCGTCACGGATCGTGATGACCTCCCTGGTGCGGTGCACACCTACATGGATGCAAAAGAATTCGAGAGTTCCGCCCGGGAGGCCGATGTCGTGGTCACCCATGCCGGTGTTGGAACGGTCATGGACCTCCTGAACATGGGCAAGTCTCCCGTGGTTGTTCCGCGCCGCGCCGCGCACGGGGAACACGTCGACGACCACCAGCAGCAGATCACGAGTCTGCTCGAATCGCTCTCTCTCGCGGTCCCGGTCCAGGTGGCGGAGCTCACCGCGCAGCACATCGAGAGCTCTCGACACCGAGCGACGCTGGCGCTCTCCGGACTGGAAGGCGATCGCTAGACATGGTTAACGGAAGTTTCGTCAGCTGGACTGACCATGGTCGCAGCCGCGATATCGCCGAAGAGGTTGACCTCTTCAACTATGTCCCGGGATCCGGGAAAAAACTGCCCCTCCCGATCAAGTACTGCGTACTTTCTTGGAAGACCTGGCGCTTCCTCAGGACCCGGCGCCCGCAGTATGTATTCTTCCTCCAGCCTCCCGCGCCACTCTTGGTGACGGCCTACGCGTACTCCGTTGCCACGGGGGGAGTGACGCTACTTGGTGATCTTCATAGCGGGTTCTTCAACGATCGCAAATGGTCTTGGTTCACGAACATCGGGCTCAGGCTGCTAAGGCGCCATCACGTTTTCGTGACCAACGAACCTCTCGCTGAGCAGGTCGGTAGCCGTGTCGATAACGTGCATGTGCTCCACGATGTTCTCCGTCCTTCTGCTCGGAGTTCAGGTCAGGTGAAGGAGCCCTACATTCTTCTTCCTCTGAGCTACGCAGCTGACGAGCCGCTCGAGTCGATCATGGAGGCAGCACGAGCCACTCCCGAAGTCAACTGGAAGCTGACGGGTAGGGCACCCGCTTCACTCCGCGCTCGCGCCGGACAAAATGTCGAATTCACTGGTTTTATCGCCAACAACGAGTATGAAGAGCTCCTGAAGGAAGCATCTGCAGTTCTCGCGCTCACTTCTCGAGCAGACACCATGCAGCGTGCCGGATACGAGGCTCTCTGCGCCAACGTCCCCCTGCTCGCTAGCGACCAGGTCGTCCTTCGTCAGTTCTTTGGAGATGCTGCGATCTACACCGACCACGATGCTGGGTCTCTCGCAGGCGCCGTTAAGCAGACGTTGGATCAGGGCGACGAACTGCGGCTGAAGTCTGAAGCGCTGCTCGAGTTGAGAATGAGTGAGCAGATCGCGACGCTCGACCAATTGAGGACCCTCGTCAATGCCGCGAACTAGAAACCAGACTTGCATTGCAACTATCTGGCTTCCGTGGGGCATGGGAAATGGGTAGTAAGTACGCTGGCCCTATCCGCTTCTTCTGGAGCATGAGCGCGCAAGTACTCTCGAGTGTCAGCTCGCTGATCTTGTCCGCTCTTGTGGCGCGCGCGTTGTCTGCGGGCGACTTCGGCGTTTTTGCGATTCTGTTCACGGTCTACGCACTGCTGATCGGGTCGATCCGCGCAGTTACGGCTGAGACCTACATCTACGCCTTCGCGCATGTCGAGGATCGGACAACCTCGGGTGACATGAGTGCCGCCAGTAGCGCGAGCCTGGCGCTGTCGGTCATGGCCGCATTGGTCACCGTCATCGTCGCCTTCTTCATTCCCGACCTGACTTCGACGTTGCTGATTTTCGCTGCCGCGATCCCATTCCTCGTCGCGCATGATCACTTCCGCTACATCCTCATCGCCAACAAACAGTCACGCAGTGCAGCGCTGATCGATCTCCTCGCGCTTGTGGCGGTTGTCGGTGGCTTGCTCTTGGTGGCACGCGAGCCCAGTATCGTGACCCAGATTTCGGCGTGGGCAATTTCAGAGGTGCTCGCTACTGCTGCGGCCCTTGCCCTTCTTCGTCCGAAGTACCGGCTGAGCAGTGCTGCATCCTGGCTCAAGGAGCGCATGGCATCAGGTCGATTCTTCCTCGGTGACTTCCTGCTCACCAATGGCGTCACCCAGGGGGCGACCTTCCTCGTAGCTGCGTTTGCTGGGTTGCCTGCCGCAGGCTCGATCCGAGCCGCTCAAGTGCTCGCATCGCCGATCTTGCTGATCACACGAGGGGTGACGGTTGCCATTGCACCCGAGACCCGCCGCCTCGCAGCAAGGGGCAAGCACAAGATGCTGCTGATCATGTCGATGCTGTTCTCGTTCTGCACGGTCATCGCGGTTCTCGCGGCTCTCGGACTCGTCGCAGTTGCGCCTCCGGAGTTCCTGGTCGTGATCCTTGGCGATAGCTCAGAGGGGGCTCAACTGGTATTCCCGTTCGTGGCCCTTGCTCTCGCCTGCACAGGGGCAGCGGTCGGGCCTGGTCTCTACCTTCGAGCCGTGGGTAGGGTGAACGTCGCCTTCCGGAGCAAAGCCATCACCGCGCCGCTGGCTATCGTTGGTGTCGCATTCGGCGCAATGACGGGAGGAGCCGTCGGCTCGCAGCTCGGGCTCTCCATCGGAGAGTTCATTCGATCGATTTTGAACTGGGTGCAGGTCCTCCTGTACCAGAAACGGAATACGAATGGTGGGGACCAAGAAGGTGCTTAAGAAGCGAATCAAATCGACGTTGCGTCGTCTCCAGCGCTCCGGAATCTACGCCGCCGCGATTCTCGTCCCAGACGAGCTTGTCGCGCGTGTGGTGCGATCCACACAGAAGGGCACCCCGGAGCGTTCGCTGTCGGTGCTTGTGGCTGCCCCAGGCAACGGCAACATCGGTGATCAAGCCATGCTCGAGGCGTACCTCGCCGCGACCCCAGGCTCGGTCATGATCTACGAGCAGGCCGAAGGACTCGTGAGAATCCCGACTGAGCACCAGGGCCGGGTGCGGACGGTAGCGAGCCTCAATCTCATTCGGGGGCTCCCCGGTTTTCGCCTCGCAGCCGTCGCGCGCTTCGCGAAGTCAGCCTCGCGGGCGAAGGCTGTGACTCTCGTGGGGGCGGATCTCATGGATGGCCTATACAACACGAATGCTTCTCTCGCGCGCGCTTCAGTGCTGCGAGTTGCCTCACTGCAGGGGGCTCAGACGAACGTCCTCGGGTTCAGTTGGTCGCCCGACTGGGTGCCGACAGCCGCGGGAGCGTTGAAGCGAACCCAGTCGGAGACCGCGATCTACGCGCGTGATCCGCTCTCCTATGCAAGGCTGAAAGATGCGGGCGTCACCCAGACGAAGATCTCTGCGGATGTGGTCTTCACCACTCGCGACACTGAGGCGTACTCGGAATTCGACCGTTGGCAACGAGACGGTCAGAACGACGGCAAGTACGCGGTGGTTAACGCGAGCGGGCTCCTGGCGAGCCGCGCCGACCAGAAGGCCGAGTACGGCCGAGTTATCGCTGCGATTCGCGAGCAGGGGCACAGTCGGATCGTGTTTCTTCCTCACGTCATCCGCAAGGATCACTCTGACGCGCAGGCAGTGAGCGAGGTCCACTCGGCGTTCGGAACCGAGAACGATCTTCTGATCACGGGAGAGTGCACTCCAGCTCAGGTTCGGGGCATCGCGCGCAACGCCTCTGTGGTCTTCACGGGGCGGATGCACCTCGCGATCATGTCGCTCGGGCAGGGCACTCCCGCGATGACGATTTCGACGCAGGGCAAGGTAGAGGGTCTCTACGAGATGTTCGGCCTCTCGTCTTGGGCGCTGCCTTCCGATGGCGGATTCGCCTCCCTCGCGGGCGAGCTTCTTCGATCCACGGATCTGGACGCGGTTCGACGCCAAATTCTGACCCGACTCCCGAAGGTCATTGAACTCGCAGAGGCGAACTTCGAATCCCGCTAAGCAGGACCGTGCCGGGAGAGGATGAAGAATGCTGTCTGAGGTGGAGCAAAGGAGAGGACGCGTGTCGATGCGAGAGCAGAAGAGTGCGACCCGCCATGACGCTCATCGAGGTGTCGCGCTTCTCTTCGTCGCGGCCATTTCGTTGAACGCTGGGGAAACGACTGGGGAGGTTTCGTAGTGGTCAAAGCAACGCGAAACGTTCACATACCCTCGATCCTCGCTGAGCCCACGGCGTCAGAGGTGGACAAGCGCGACGCCGTGCCTCCATTCATGAACTGGGTACTGAGCGTGATGCTCATCGGCGCCGGGGTGATCAGCTCCTTCGTCCTGGGACGCACCGGCCCGCTTCCTGTCACTGAAATGCTCGACGTGTGGATCGGGCTGCTCGCGCTCTACCTGCTGATCAAGACGCGCATCCACACGACTACTACAATTCTGCTGCTCAGCGCGTACATGCTCACGCGGATCATTCCAGCCATTGCAACCGACGCCCCGTTGTTCGACTTCGCGCAGGCTTACCGGTGGATTATCTACCTCGTTGTCCTCTGTCTTGCAGTGGGAAAGACGTGGGGAACTGTCAAGCCGCTGATCGTGACGACCTGGGCACTTATGATCCTCGCGATCGTCAAGGGCATCATCACTCAGTTGCTGCTGGGGCTTCGCCCGGGCCTGCTCCTGGAGAACAACTTCGAAATTCCACTGTTCGCGGGACTCGTCGTGCTCGTCTACGGGCATCTCGACAAGACACGCCTGCTCATCGTCGTGACACTCGGTCTGCTCACGGTCGTTTCTGGCTCACGCAGCGGCGTCCTCGCCTTCGTGGTCCTCGCGATGTACGCAGTGTCTCAGACGGACCGCGGTAATGTGTTCGTCCGCTACTTGGCACTTGTGGCTCTTCCGTTCGCGGGGCTTGTCGCCTACAGCCTCTTCATGGACCGCGCGGAGGGCGAAGTCCGGCTCGACCGTCTCAACTTTCTGACCGTCTTCCTCGGTGAGACTACCGACTGGACGATCATCGAATGGCTCTTCGGGACCGTGCCGATAACGCCGCTGTCACCGGGTGCTTGCAGCGCGCTTTCGTACTACGAGAACTTGTTCTCGTCGACCGGCGATGGAAGCTGCTACTCCGTCATCCTGCACTCGTTCTTCATGCGAGTAGTCTTCGATGCAGGCATCATCGGCGTCCTCATATCGTTCGGCGTCATGTGGTTCCTCATGCGCAGGTCCAAAGTGCCCGTGTCACTCATCCTTGCCCTATTGGCCATTGCCGCGGTCAACAGTCTTTCCGTGTCTGGCCCAAACAACCCATACGTGATCCTCCCTATCCTCCTGGCAGTCCTTGGATCATTCCGTAGCCCGGACGATCAGCGATTGCATCGCGAACTGCTACCGGCAGCAGCTCGAAAGCGAGGGGCACGTTGACTTCGACGAATGTCGGCAGAATGAGCGGCGCGCTCCAGGGGCGCAGTCGCTTCTGGGACGCAGCCCGCGGTGTGGCGATCTTAGCGGTCATCTGGATACATATGCCCACTGGAGCGAGTTTTCAGGGTGGCGAGCACGCCTGGAATTTCGACTACTGGATCGCCTCGCGCCAATTTCTGAACTTTCCGGTCGCGCTCTTCCTTTTCCTCGCCGGCTACTTTGTGAAGCCGCAGCGGGTGACACCGCCAGGACTCTGGCTGAGGGGGCGCATCAAGCGGCTGCTCATTCCGTACCTGATCTGGACTTCTGTTTACGGTCTTGCCGAGGTCGCCCAGGATCCAGGTTCTCTGCAGCGTCCCTTCGAGCTCTTGGGGCAGATCATCATTGGATCTGTTGCAGCTCACCTTTACTTCGTCGTCGTCCTCATCCAGCTGACGGTCTTGACTCCTCTCTTGGTGAAGGCGGCCGCGCAGCGATGGGGCAGCGTCTTGTTCTCCGTGACACCGGTGTACGTCGCCTTCATGTATTGGTTCGCATTCGCGACAGGGGACCTGCCCGAGCTCTACAACTACTTCTTCCCAGCCTGGTTCGCTTTCTACTATGGCGGAATCTGGGTTCGAGTTCGTGGGGTAAAGGCGTTCTCAACACGAATCTCCATTATGGCCGTGGCCATAGCCGCCGTCGTCAGCGTTGTGGAGGCGTACTGGCTCCTGTCGGTCTCCATGACGACCGGATTCGCCGCCAGTCAGTTGAAGGTTTCATCGATCCTCTATGCCTTTGCGGTGATCGCCCTGGTCTTGTCCTGGCACAAGCTGAAGCCGGATGCCGGCGTTCCGGGGCTCGTGTATCTCGGTGAGAGGTCGTACGGCATATACTTCGTGCACATGATCTGGATAATGGGGTTCGGATTCATGGTGGAACGTTTGCATCTCTTCGAGGCGCTTCCGGTACTTCCCGCGATCCAGGTCGTTGGGATCGCGCTGGTCCTCGGACTCAGCGTGGCGTCGATCTCGATCACTCGCAAATTAATCAGCAAGAAATATGCGGCGCATCTGTTGGGCTTTTGAAGCACCAGTTACCGGCCGACTGCTGCCGTCGTGAAGCTACGCAAGCAGCAAGTTGACGAAAGGAAGAAAATCATGAAGATCTCAGTAATTGGGTGCGGATACCTCGGGGCCGTCCATGCTGCTGCTATGGCCTCCATCGGACACGAAGTCGTCGGTGTGGATGTCGACGAGAACAAGGTGAAGGCCCTTGCGGAAGCGCGCGCCCCGTTCTTCGAACCTGGACTCCCTGACATGCTGGCGGAAGGTGTCTCCAGTGGGCGGCTCAGATTCACGACTGACATGTCGCAGGTGAAGGAGTCCGTTGTGCACTTCATCGGAGTGGGCACCCCGCAACGGAAGGGCGGATACGCCGCGGATCTGCGTTACGTGGACGCTGCGATAGAAGCACTCGTGCCTTTTCTCAAGCCAGGAGATATCGTGGCCGGCAAGTCCACTGTGCCAGTTGGGACCGCAGCGCGACTGGCTTCTGCTGTCTCGAAAGCAGGAGCAACGCTTGTCTGGAATCCCGAGTTCCTTCGCGAGGGGTGGGCGGTTCAGGACACCATCGATCCAGATCGGCTCGTAGTAGGAGTGCCGGACGGGGACCAAGGCGATCGTGCGGCCGAGGTGCTCCGAAGACTATATTACCCGGCAACTGACAAGGGCACGCCGTTCCTCGTCACCGACTACGCGACGGCTGAGCTGGTCAAAGTTGCGGCGAACGCTTTCTTGGCAACCAAGATCTCATTCATTAACGCCATGGCGGAGATCGCCGAGGTGACTGGCGCGGATGTCACGCAGCTCGCTGATGCCATCGGTCACGACGCGCGCATTGGTCGCAGGTTCTTGGGCGCTGGCATCGGTTTCGGGGGTGGATGCTTGCCCAAGGACATTCGAGCCTTCGCGGCACGCGCGGAGGAACTCGGCAAGGGGGAATCAGTAGGGTTCCTGCGTGAGGTGGACGCCATCAACTTGCGTCGGCGCGACCGAGCTGTTGAGCTCGTCGTCTCTGCGCTAGACGGCAGCTTGCACGGGAAGAAGGTTGCCGTACTCGGTGCTGCCTTCAAACCACACAGTGACGATATCCGCGACTCTCCCGCGCTGGATGTCGCTGTCCGTCTGCACGGACTCGGCGCCGCCGTGACGGTGACCGACCCTGAGGCCCTCGAAAATGCTCAGCGCTTGCACCCTCAGCTCCAGTATCAGTCCGATACCCGCGTCGCGCTGCAAGACGCCGAAATTGTTCTCGTCGTGACCGAGTGGGACGAGTACCGAAAGGATCTCGATCCTGCAGAGGCTGGCGAGGTCGTCGCTCAGAGGATCGTCGTTGACGGACGCAACTGCCTCGATCCTGTTGCCTGGCGTGCAGCAGGCTGGGATTACTACGGGATGGGTCGCCCATAACGTGGAGGCGCTCCCCCCCCCCCCCGCCGGAACCCCGTTAGATTGCGGGCTTCGAAACTAGGACGGGAGCTCTATCGCGTGGCAGCGGCCGTCAGTTTGAGGCGCAGCCGGTCGTGATGAGGAGTGCTTTAGCGAATCCCGCGGACTGGTAAACGTACTCTTGAGCGGCGTCCGCCATCGACATAGGTGATTCGTCGCTCAGGACGACTGCCCGGCCGGAAAAGCACCGTTCTGCGTACAGACGTGCGCGTGATACCTGGGCGGTGTCCGTGACGATGATTGCTGAGTCCCACCCGTTCTTCTGCGCTAGCTCTTCCAGCATCCCGATCTCGCCCTGAGTCGTGAAGGGTAGAGATTGTTTGCAGTACACGCGGAAATTCGACGGAGTAGAGCACGTCGGTGTCATCGGTATGGATCGGCCTGGTCCTTCTTCCGCAGCTGAGATGAGAAGGAAGTCGCTGTACCCGGCTTCGAGCATGTCGTCTGCCAGCGCTAGACGAGTTGGCGTCGCGGGGCCAAGAACCAGGATCACATCGGACGTCTGTGGTGTGAACTTCAGGGGGGTGAAGATGGGAGCGATTGGCCAGGCCAGAAGTACGGCGAGCCCGAGAAGGATGAGCTTCCAGAGGGGGCGATCTAAAGACCCTTCACCCCGAACTTGCTCCTGATTCGTGCTCATACGCGTGCTTCCTGCGTCGGGCCGCACATCCACAGCGAGCGCGCAATTCGTGGACGTCTCGGCTGTGAGTCGGGGGAGAACAGATTCTCCGCTCCTTCGGCCCAGTATTGCAGGGTAACGCTGAGTGAGCCAGGACAGGCACGTCCATGTGATCTCGGTAACATCCATATATGCCAACATCGATCACCAAGGCCGTCATCCCCGCAGCTGGCCTCGGAACCCGCTTCTTGCCTGCGACGAAGGCCATCCCGAAAGAGATGCTCCCGGTTGTCGACCGTCCCGCGATCCAGTACGTAGTGGAGGAGGCCGTTGAGGCCGGTCTCTCCGATGTGCTCATGATCACCGGACGCCACAAGGCGTCGCTCGAGAACCACTTCGACCGTGTTGCCGAGCTGGAGACGCTCCTTGCGGCGCGCGGCGAGCACGAGAAGCTGGCCCGCGTCAACGCGGCGACGAACCTCGCCGACGTCCACTACCTCCGCCAGGGTGACCCGCTCGGCCTGGGTCACGCCGTGCTCCGCGCGAAGCAGCACATCGGTCACGAGCCGTTCGCAGTTCTGCTCGGCGACGACATCATGTCGTCTGGCGGCTCGCTGCTTAAGCGCATGATCGAAGTCCACGAGCAGACCGGCGCCAGCGTCGTCGCACTGCAGGAGATCGACCTCGACCTGATCTCGGCCTACGGCGTTGCCGCCTATGACACGAGCATCCCGCGCGAGCAAGGTGTTGTTGGCCCCGACACGATCCAGCTCACGGGCCTTGTCGAGAAGCCCGCCCGCGAAGACGCACCCTCGAACCTCGCGGTCATCGGTCGCTACCTGCTTCGCCCCGAGGTGTTCGATGTACTCGAGCGCACGGCGCCCGGCCGCGGCGGCGAGATACAGCTCACCGATGCGCTCGAGGTACTCGCCGGTGACCCTGAGGCGTTCGGGGGAGTGGTCGGTGTCGTCTACGACGGACGTCGCTACGACACCGGCAACAAGCTCGAGTACATCAAGGCCACGGTCGAGCTCGCGAGCCAGGACCCGAAGCTCGGCCCCGAGCTTCGTCCGTGGCTCCAGACCTTTGCGGCGCAGCTCGCCGACTGACCCGGCGCAATAACGTCACGGGGACTTCGCGCGGAGTGTGCGGGGTCCCCGTTCTGCATCCCCAGCCAGTTCACTAGCCGTCCACCTAACGGACACTGCCGCGATTCCCCGGATCCCTACGCTCGCGGAGTTCATCCCCCGACCGTTAGGCCGAACCCCGCATGCGCATCACGACGTCTCGACGACGCCTCACTTCCACTCTCGCTGTGACGACCGGGCTGGGGGTGCTCCTCTCCGGCTTCGGCGCGGGGGCTGCATCCGCCGCCGAGCCGTTCACCGACGACCAGCTCGCCTACGACTACCCGTCGAACGCCGAGTATGACTACGTGCCGATCATGGACCAGTTCTCGTGGCTCGTCACCGACCGTGCCGACATCATCGCGCTCAACGACAGCCAGACCGTCGAGATCAACAACTCGGCCACCCCCGAGCAGGTCGAGCGCGCGATCGTCGACCAGTACGACGACATGTCCGTCTCCATGGCCGACGGACTCGGCGCGAACCTCGGTGCCATCTACGCCGAGGCGCGCCTCGCGGGCGAGCTGCCGAAGATCGACGCGCTCCTCGCGAAGAGCGGCGGCCTCGTCGGCTACTACTCGTCGTCGAACCCGTCGAAGAACTACTTCGACTACGACCGCCCCTACATCCGCTTCCCCGAGCTGCTCCAGTACCGCGACAAGGAGGGTGGCGACGCCTGGGACTCGACCAGCGGCGCCTACCCGAGCGGCCACACCTCGCAGGCGTACTGGCAGGGCACGTCGCTCTCGATGATGCTGCCAGAGCTCGCCCCGCAGATCCTCGCCCGCACCTCCGAGGCTGGCAACAACCGCATCGTCATGGCCGCGCACTACCCGCTGGATGTGATGAGCGGACGCATGATGGGTCAGCACATCGTCGAGCGCCGCATGAGCGACCCCGCGTTCCGCGAGCTGTTCGCTGAGGCCGAGACCGAGCTGCGCGGTGTCCTCGAGGCCGGATGCGGTGCGGCACTCGCCGACTGCATCGCCGCCGACACCCCGTACCTGTCCGATGAGGATGCGCTCGCGCTCTACGAGCAGCGCATGTCGTACGAGTTCCCGCAGATCGCGCCCGCTGGCGACGCCGTCACGATCCCCTCGAACGCCGAGTCGCTGCTCATCACGAGCCACCCCGACCTCACACCCGAGCAGCGCCGTCAGGTGCTCGAGCTCACGGCCATCGACTCCGGATACCCCCTCGACGAGGGCACCGAGGGCAGCTGGCAGCGACTCAACCTCGCCGCCGCCATGGCAGCTCAGGTCGAGGTCAACGCCGACGGGACGATCAGCCTCGTAGATGCAGGAGCCGAGCAGCCGGAGCCAACCACTCCCGGCACCGCCGAGCCAACCGTGACGCCGGCGCCGACCTCGGAGCCGACCGGCACCGCGACGCCCACCGCGCCGGCACCCACCACACCCTCCGCATCCGCAACGCCCACGACTGCGCCGGTAGCAGTCGGCGACAACGCAGACAGTGTCTCGGACGCCCTCGCCACCACCGGCGCCGAGAACCTCAACACCGGACTGCTGGCCGCACTCGCGCTTCTGGTCGCGGGCGCGACCGCACTGGTAGTGCGCAAGCGCGCCACGAAGGCGAACGGCTAGCCTCCGCGCGGCGCCTCGCTGCTTGAGGTCCGGCGCCTTGGCGCACGCCTCGCAACCAAACGATGGCCATCCACTTCGCTCTCTGAGCGAGGTGGATGGCCATCGTTTTCTCCGCGGCACAGAGTCGCAAAGCCTCCTTACTTGATGTAGTTCTTCAGTTCCTTCTCAACACTGGTGGTGACGGCGTTGTTGCCGCCGAGGATGACGATGTTCTTGGGCTTGAGCCTCGTGAGTTCGGTTTTGATGACGTCGGGGAGGCTGTTGCCGGGG